>CAYOBN010000051.1:19392-36712 GCA_964402175.1 uncultured Planctomycetaceae bacterium
GGTCGCAGCAGCAGTCCGGGTCGCAGCAGCAGTCCGGGTCGCAGCAGCAGTCCGGATCGCAGCAGCAGTCCGGATCGCAGCAGCAGTCCGGATCGCAGCAGCAGTCCGGGTCGCAACAGCAGTCCGGGTCGCAGCAGCAGTCCGGGTCGCAGCAGCAGTCCGGGTCGCAGCAGCAGCAGCAGCAGCAGCAGCAGCAACAAGCCGCCCAAGAAGCACAAGCCACCGCCGAGGCCGCGGCCGAAGCGGCCCGCGAAGCGCTCGAAGCCGCGCGCGAGGCCCTGCAGCGCGCCGCTGCGGAAGAGGGCGGTCCGAACGACGCCGCCGAGCGCGCCGCCGCGGCGGAGGCCCAAGCGGCCCTGCGCGAGCGCGCCGCCGAGGCGCAGCGCCAGGCATCGCAAGCGGGCCTCGACACCGAAGCCGCGCGCGAGGTCCAAGCGGCCCTCGAGCGCGCGGAGGCGGCGATGCAGCGCGCCGCGGAGTCCCTGCCGCGCCCCGACGCCGCGAGCGAAGCGGCCCGCGCGCAGCGCGAGGCGCAGCAAGCGCTCCAGGAAGCCGCCCGGCGATCGGAGACCGGCGCGAGCCCACAGACTCCCGAGGACCGCGCGCGCGCCGAAGAGCTCGCGCAGCGCCAGCGCGAGATCCGCGAGCGCTTGCTCGCGCTCGCGAAGCGCAATGAGGAGCGCAACTCGCCCCTCCCCCAGCCCGACCTGAACCAACCCGCAGAGTCCGCGGCGGCGGCGGAAGAGGCGCTGGAGTCCGGTGACCTCGACCGCGCCGAGGAGCAGACGGAGCGCACCGAGCAGCAGATCCGCGAGGCGCTGCAGGACTTGGCGGAGGAAGAGCAGAAGTACCAGGACCTGCGCCAGGAAGAGCTGCTGTTCCGCATCGCGGAGGAGCTCGAAGAGATGGTCACCGCGCACCGCGAACAGCGGCGCTTGACCGAGGAGATCGACGCGAGCCTCGCGGGTCGCAACCGCCCGTCGCGCTCCGATCGCATCCGCCTGCGCAACATCGCGCGCGAAGAGGAGACCCTCGGCACGCGCGCGGGTGAGATCGCGACGGCGATCGAAGCGGAGGCAGCGCTCGTCTTCGCCGAGGTGCTGCGCAGCGCGGAGAAGGACCTGGCTGCGATCGCGCGCTCACTGTCCGAAGCTGGCGGCTTTGCGACGGGCGAGCGCGTGCAAGCGCTGCAACAGGACGTCGAAACGGGCCTCGTCTGGCTGCAGGACGCGCTGCGCGAGGAGCTGCAACGGCGCCAGGACGAACAGCAACAAGAGCAGCAACAGCAGCAGCAACAACAGCAAGACCAGCAGCCCCAGAAGGAGCCGCTGGTGCCGAACGTCGCGGAGCTGAAGCTCCTGCGGCAGCTCGAGGTCGACCTCCTCGAGCGGGTCGAGTTCCTCTTGGAGCTCTACCCGGAGCTGCGTGAGCCCGGCGCGCAACCGGACGGGCTCGTGCGCGAGGACCTGGAGCGCCTCGCGGCCCAACACCGGCGCATCGCGGAGCTCTTCAAGGGCTTCCGCCAGAACCTCGGCCTGCCCGATCCCGACGGCAACTGATCGCCCCCGCGTACCTCCCATGCAACACGACACCACATTCCGCGGCGTCCGACGTCGGTGGCTCGCAATCTGCGCGAGCGTCGCCTTGGCCGGTGGAGCGAGCGCGCAGGAGCTGCCGCCGGAGCTCGGCGGTTCGAACCCGCGCCAGGAGCTCGAAGAGCTCTTCAAGAAGGTCGAGAAACGCCTCGTCCGTATGAGCGAGCTGCTCGGCCAGGCGGGCGCGGGGGACACCGAGGCGCTGAAGGGCCTCGGCGGCTCCGGCATCGACGAGCTCATCCGCGCGGCGGAGCGGCCGCCCGCTGGCGCGGGCGGCGCCGGCATCGGCGCGCTGATCGAAGCGACCCAGGGCCACGGCCGCGAGCTCCTGCAGGAGATCGACCGTGTGCTCGAGATCGCGCGCGAGCAGAGCCAGCAGCAACAGCAGCAGCAATCGAGCTCGGGCGGCAACTCCCAGCAACCGCCGCAGGCCGGCGGCCAGCAGCCCCAGCAGGGCCAGAGCCCCGAGAACAGCCAGCAGATGCAGGGCGAGCGCGCGCCGCGCCCCGGCGGCGAGCAGGAGCAGCAGCAGCCCGAGCCGCAGCCCGGCGAGGACCCGCGCAGCAACCGCGACGACCCCAGCACGACGCCGCAAGAGCAGGGCGGCCCGCCCCCCGGCGCCGAACAGGGGCTGCCGAGCGGCGCGGAAGACGGCGGCCAATGGGGCGACCTGCCCGTGCACGTGCGCAAGGTCTTCCGCAACGGTGTCGGCGCCGACGTGCCGCCGCAGTACCGCGATTGGATCGACGCGTACCACAAGAAGCTCTCGACGCGCGCGCCGCGCTGAGGCCCCTCCCGTGCTGCGTCTCGCCCTCTGCACGGCGCTGTCCGCGACGTCGCTGGCCGCGGCGGCGCACTTTGTGCGCAATGCGGGCGACGCCGCGCGCGACCACGCGGGGACGCAGGAGCGCGGCGACGGTGCGGCTGGACCGCGCTCGACCGTCACCCTGCCCGCGGTCGACACCGCGATCGAAGACGCGGTGCGACGCGGGCTCGACCACCTCGCGCGCCAGCAGCTTCCGGCGACCGGTGCGGTGGCCCTCGGCGCCGACCCGAGCGGCGACCGCGCCCACATCGCGGTGACCTCGATGGCCGCGCTGGCGTGGATGTCGGGGGGCAGCACGACGAACCGCGGCCCCCACCAAGTGCAGGTGACTCGCGCGATCGAGTACTTGCTGGCCTCCACCGAGCGCGACGGCGACGAGCACCCTGGCTACATCAACGACCAGCAGGACCGCATCTCGCGCATGCACGGGCAAGGCCTCGCTGCGCTCGCGCTGGCCGAGGCGTTCACGACGACGCCGGAGGAGCCGCTCGGCCGGCGCGTGCTGGAGACGCTGATCCTCGCCGTGCGCCGCATCGAACAGAGCCAAGGCGCCGAAGGCGGGTGGTACTACGAGCCCGTGCGCACGGCCTCGCACGAAGGTTCGGTCACGGTGTCGCTCGTACAGGCGCTGCGCGCCGCGCGCAACGCGGGGGTGCACGTCGATGCGGGGGTCATCCAGCGCGCGGTGAAGTACCTCGAGCGCTCGCAGCACCGCGAGCGCGGCGCCGATGGGGCCTTGCCGCGCGACTTCGGCGGGTTCCGTTACAGCCTCGTCGATCCCGAGACCTCGGTCGCGTTGACCGCCGCGGCGCTGTCGACGCTGCACGCGACCGGTGTGTACGACGGCCCGATCGTGCAGGACGGCTACGACTACATCTGGCGCAAGCTCGCGGCGCGCGAGGTCGATCGCGCGCGCGGCGACCTCAGCGCGGAGCCGGCGTTCCCCTTCTACGAGCGCTTCTACCTCTCCCAAGCGCTGTGGCAGAACCCGAACCGCGCCGTCTTCGCGCGCTGGGCGGAGGACGAGTTCCCGCGCCTCCTCGCGGCGCAGCGCGCAGACGGCGCGTGGGAGGACGTGCGTTATTCCTCGGGCCGCAAGATCACGGCGCGTTACGGGACGAGCTACGCGACGGCGACGAACTGCTTGGTGCTGTCGCTGCCGGAAAGTCAGCTTCCGATCTTCGCGCGTTGAGCTCCAGGTTCGCCGCGAAGAGCGCCGCCATCAACGCGCCTTTGCGCTCGCGCTGCGGATCGGCGGACGCGAGGCCTTGGACGCGGTCGTAGACCGAAGCGAGCCCGGCCTCGCCCGGGGTGCGCGCGCGCGCGAGCTCGGCCTCCGACTCGGCGAGCAACGCCTGCAGCTTCGCGACGCGGCGCTCGAGGAGGTCGAGCTCACGTCGGTGCTCACGCTGCCGCGCATCGCGCGCGCGGCCCTGGACCTCGTCGAAGGCCGCGGCCACGACCGCGAGCACCTCGCGCTCGAGCGCGACCGGGATCGGCTGCGCTGCGGCGTGCCGCGCAAAGAGCGCGCGCAGGCGCTCCTCGACGGCGGCGGCTTCGCGCAGGTCGTGCACCGTGTGGTTGACCTTGGCATCGCGCGCGAGGGCCTCGCGGCGCCGCGCGAGCTCGACGCGCAGCCGGGCGAGCGCCCCGGTCGCCCGCTCCTGGACCCACGTCGTGTCGGAGCTCGACTGGCCGCGCGCGAGGCGCACGAACTCCTCGCGCGCCGCCGAAGAGAGCGAGAGCGCGTCCTCGGGCGCCCCTTCGAGCGTGCGGCGGATCAGTGTCCGGTTGACGGCTTTCTCCAGCAGCGCGGCGACCCGCGACAGGCTCACGGAGTGCACCCGTTCGACGCCGCGGGCCGCGAGCTCCTCCGGCGTCGTCGGCCGCGCCCAGCGGCGGACGGCGCGGGTGAGCTCGACCTGCAGGCTGGGGTCGTCGGCGGTGTCCATGGACGCGACGCAATGTCGAATTCTGAGACGTGCGATTCAAGCGGCCGCGCCGCGAGGCACTCAATACCGCCTATCTACAACCCATCGCACCATCAGCGTCCTACGAGACGCCCCCCCTTGGGCGGCCGGGGCCGGGCGCGGTATCCTCTCGCCCAGCCCCGCAGGGTCGGATCCAACCGGATTCCCCTGCCGGGGGGACCGACCGACGACGCCATGACGCTCCCACCTCTCGCGGACCCCGCCCTGCCCCCAAGTCCCGAGCCCCTGCCCGCCGCAGACGCGATCGTCGCGGTCGTGCTCGACTCACCCGGCGGCATCCTGGCCGCCGCAGCGCTGGTGCTCGGCCTCGCCGCCGCCTCGGTGGCGATGCGCACGAGCCTCCTGCGCGCCGTGCCCTCGGAGGTCCTGAAACGTGCGCCCGAAGGTCCGCGCCGCGCGCGCCTCGAGCGGCTGCTCGCGCAGAGCGACGTGTACGCGTCGAGCGCGAACCTCTTGGAGATCGCCTTCCAAGTCGTCTTCGTCGTGCTCACGGTCGCCCTCGTCGCGGGCGCGGAGCGGCCGACGGGCGCAGACGTCACGGTCGCGATCGCGACCGCGGTGCCGCTCGTACTGCTCGTCGGTGAGTGGCTGCCGACGTCGCTCGCGCGCACCTACAAGGAGCATATCGTCGCCGCTTGGCTGCCGACGTTCGCCCTCCTGCAGCGCCCGGTCGAGCTCGTCGCGCGCGCCCTCGAGCTCGTGCGGCGCGCGCTGCTGCGCGGCTTCGGCGTGCGTGTGTCGAACCCCGAGTCGCGCCAGCTCGTCGAGGGTTTCCGCGCGATGGTCGAGAGCGAAGAGCTCGGCGGAGCGCTCGAAGAGCACACACGCGAGCTGCTGGCGAACGTGATGGAGTTCCGCGACGTCGACGCCGCCGAAGTGATGACGCCGCGCACGGAGCTCGCCGCGGTGCCGGTGACCGCGACCCTGCGCGAGGCGCTCGCGGTCTTCGCGGAATCGGGTTATTCGCGCATTCCGGTCTACGCCGGGACGATCGACACGGTCATCGGTACGCTCGCGGCGCTCGAGGTCGCGAAGGCCGTCGCCGAGGACCGCCTCGACACGACGCCGATCCAGCAAGTGCTACGGCCGCCGATGCTGGTGCCCGAGACGAAGCGGATGACGGAGCTGCTCGCGGAGTTCCGCGCGAAGAAGCAGAAGATGGCGATCGTCGTCGACGAATACGGCGGGACCGCGGGCATCGTCACGCTGGCCAACGTGATCGCGGAGCTCGTCGGCGAAGTCCCCGACGAAGACGAGGAGGACAACGTGTCCCCCATCCGTCGGCGCGACGACGGCGCGTTCGAGGTCGAAGCGACGCTGCACGTCTCCGAGGTGAACGAAGAGCTCGGGCTCGATCTGCCCGAAGAGGCCGACTTCGAGACGCTCGGCGGCTTCGTGCTCGCGGAGCTCGGCCGGTTCCCGCAGCCCGGCGAGGGCTTCGTGCACGACGACGTCGCGTTCGAAGTGCTCGAAGCGAGCGACCGGCGGGTCCTGAAGGTGCTCGTGCGCCGCGCGGCTTGACCCCGGTCCAGCCCGCCGCAGACTGCCCCCCAGACGGTGCCACCGAGGCCATGCCCCCGCGCCCCCGACCGAAGCGCCTCCGCGACGAGGTCCTCCTGCTGCGGCGCACGCCGTTCGGCGAGTCGTCGCTCGTCGTGCACGGCCTCGCGCGGCGCGCGGGTCGGGTGCACCTCATGGCGAAGGGTGCGGAGCGCCCGAGCTCGCGCTTTGCGTACGTGCTGGACCTCGTCGACACCCTGACCCTGGAATGGCTCGCGCAGCCGGACCAGGAGCTCGGCACCCTCGCCGCAGGTGAGCTGCACGTCCGGCGCCGGCGCATCCCCGAGGACGTCGCCGCGTGGCGCGCCGCGACGACGGCGCTCGAGCTCGTGGACCTCGCGGCGCGCCCCGGCGCGCCCGAGCCCGAGCTGTTCGACCTGCTCAGCCTGACGCTGGACCGCTTGGAAGCGGGGGCGCCGCCGGAGCTCACGGTGCTGGCCTTCGAAGCGGCCTTCCTCGGGATCGCGGGCCTCGCGCCGGAGCTCGGCGCGTGCGCGGTCTGCGGGAGAACCGGGGACGAGGCCGCGCCGGGGCGGTTGCCCTTCTCGGCCGGGGCCGGCGGTGTGCTGTGCCTCGCGCACGCGGCCGAGGCCCGGCAGAGCGGTCGGCGCGTCGGTTCGCTGCCCCGCGACGTGCTCGCGCTCGCGGCGCGCGCGGCGACGGGTCCGTTCCCCGCGCTGGTCGCCGCGCCGCCCCCCGCGCCGCTCGTGCTGCGCGCGCGTGACTTCATCGGGCGCTTCCTCGACTACCATCTCGAAGCGCGACCGAAGAGCCACCGCACGCTGCTCGCCGCGCCCGACCGGAACCGACGCACCGGGACCCAGCCTTGAGCCAGACGACCACCACCCTGCCCGCAGCCGGCCGCCGCCGGGCCGCTGCCGCGCTGACCCTCGCCCTCGCCGCGTGTGCGTCGGGGGACGGCCTCAAGGGCGCCAAGCCGCTGCCGCTGGAGCGCGTGCCGGTCGCCCTCGCCGCCGCCGAGGCGACCCTCGCGCGCGGCGACGAAGCGCCCGTGCGGGACCTCGAGAAGGCCGTGTCGGAGCTGCGCTCCGCGCGCGTGACGCCGCTCGTCGACCGGGAGACCTCGCGGCGTGTGCAGACCGCCCTGGAGCAGGCCGCCGACGACCTGACGCGGCGCGCGGACGATCCGGACATCCTCAAGGACCTGATCGAGAGCGAGCTGCCGATGCGCTTCGCCGCGTCGGCCGGTGTGCGCGCGGCCGAGCTCGAGTTCGCCGACGGCGAGCGCATGGCAGCGTTCAAGCTGATCCGCGCGCTGGATCGCCGTTATCCGACCCACACCCAACGGGACGCGGCCGGGAACCTGCTCGCGCAGGTCGGTTTCTCGCTCGCCGACGACCGCCGCCGCTACCTGCTGTTCTTCCGCTATCGCTCGCTCGCGCCGCAGGTGCTCGAGTACTTGGCCCTGGAATACCCGAGCCACCCGGAGGCAGACGACGCGCTCGCGCGGCTCGCCGAGATCTACGAGAGCCGACGCCTCTGGAGCGACGCGATCGCCAAACACCAGGAGCTCGTCCTGTGGGCGCCGGATTCGCCGTTCCGCATCGAGAGCGAAGCCGACATCCCGCGCTTGCGCCTCGCGTCGCTGCGCCGCCCGGATGTGGCGCGCGACACGCTCCTGCAAGCGCGCGACGAGCTCGTGCGCTGGCTCGGGAGCCACCCCGGCCACCCGCTGAGCGCGGAGGTCGAGCGGCACCTCGTCGACGCGCGCCAACGGCTCGCCGACAACGACTTGACGGTGGCGCGTTTCTACCTGACGACGGGCTCGGCGCCGGGGGTGCGCTTCCACGCGCTGCGGGCGGAGGGTGAGGCGCGCCTCGCCGGCAATCCCGAGCAGGTCGCCGAAGCGGAGGAGCTGCTCGCGAAGGCCGTCGCCATCCCGGCGCCGGTGCAAGTCGAAGGCGACGGCGCCACCGACCTCCCGCGCGAGCCCCGCGGCGACATCTTCGGCGAGCGAGGCGGCTCGTGAGGGGCCCTGCGCTGCGCCTGGCCGCGGCCCTCGCTCTCGCGTGGCTCGCGGGCTGCGGCTACACCGTGGGCCTGAAGCCGCACGGCTTCGGCGGCGCGCCGGTCGATCGCCTCGGCTTCGAGATCTTCGACAACGAGACGCGCCAGCCGAACCTCGAGCGCGAGCTGCACGTGGCGCTCGGCACCGCCGCGCGGCGCTGGGCGGACACTCGCCTCGTCGCGCCCGAAGCCGCCGCCCTCGTCGTCCGTGGACGCATCCTGGAGGCCGATCGGCAGCCGGGCATCCGCAGCCGTGGCAACCAGGTGCTGGAGTCGCGGGAAGTCGTGCGGATCGAAGCCGAGCTGTACGACCCCCGCGCGCGCCGCACGGTGCGGCGCGCGGACGCCCTCGTGCCCGTGGGCACGACGCTCGACCTCGCCGATGCGGAGGTGGACGCGCGGAGCCGGGCGCTGCGCGTCGCCGCGGAGCGCGTGCTGCTGCTCCTGCTCGCGCGGCCCGATGAGGAGCCCGAGCCGCTCGCGCCGCTCCTCGCGCCGGACCTCGGCGGGAGCCCCGCAGTCGGGCCTGCAGTCGGCCCTGCAGCAGGCTCCCCTGCCGGCCCCTGAGCTGCCGGCGGGGCCCCCGCCGCGCCGCGCCTGCGATTCGACCCGAAGCCCTGGGGCGCGCGCCCCCCAGGGCACTACCATTGCCCGGAGAGGCTCGACCCCGGATCTCCCCTGGAGCTTCGGGCCGACCGGGCCGATACGTCACCCATGCCCGAGCCTCAGACCCCATCGGACAAGAGCTCGACCGACCGCGCCAAGAAGCCGCGGCCGTTCGGCTCGTTCCTCCTCACGCTCACGGTCCTCGTGGTCGTGCTCCTCGCGTTCGGTGGCCAGCACCTGACGGGCACGACGGAGTGGACCCAAGACCAGTTCTACAACCAGCTGGTCTCGGGCAACGTCCAGCGCTACGAGACGAAGGGCTCGTCCGAGGTCGTCGGCATCCGCGTCGGGGGCGAGCGCTTCAGGGCGAAGTTCCCGAACGTCGCGCTGCACGCCGAGGAGTGGCGCGAGATCAAGGCGCGCGCGCGCTACCAGACCATCCGTCCGGCGGCGCTCAAGGGCGCCATCGAAGGCACGCTGTTCGAGCCGGCCGAGGCCTGGCAGGTGACGCAGCTCGAGCCGCGCCCCGCGCCGCGCGTCGACGCACCGGGCGCGCGTTCGAACGAGGACACCGAAGCGCCGGCGGCCGTCGAGGTCCCGCAGGGCCCCGCGCCGCAGCGCGACCAGCTCTACGTGTTCGGCACAGCGCTCGGCAGCAGCCGGTGGAGCGAGTGGAGCTCGCTCGACGCGCCGAGCCACCTGCCGCGGCAGCCGGGGCAGGTCGCGTTCCGCGTCGACTTCAGCGACTCGACCGACGACACCTACCGCGCGACGCTCGCGCTGCTCGAAGGCGCGAACGTGCCGTTCCGGCGCTTCTCCTTCGACCTCGCGGACGGCAGCACACACGGGCCGGCGGAGAGCTCACTCGCGAGCGTGCTGATCCTCTGGGGTCCGTGGATCCTCATCTTCGCCGTGTTCCTGCTCTTCATGCGCCAGATGCGCAACCAGGGCTCGGGCGCGGGTGTGATGAGTTTCGGCCGCAGCCGCGCGCAGATGTACACCAAGGAGAACCACACCGGCGTCACGTTCGAAGACGTCGCCGGCGCGCAGGAGGCGAAAGCCGAGGTGCGCGAGGTGGTCGAGTTCCTCAAGAACCCCGGGCGCTTCACGCGCATCGGCGGACGCATCCCGCGCGGTGTGCTGCTGGTCGGCTCGCCGGGCTGCGGCAAGACGCTGCTCGCCAAAGCGATCGCGGGTGAAGCCGAGGTGCCGTTCTTCTCGATCAGCGGCTCCGACTTCGTCGAGATGTTCGTCGGTGTCGGCGCAAGCCGCGTGCGCGACCTCTTCAAACAAGCGCGCGAGAACTCGCCCTGCATCATTTTCCTGGACGAGATCGACGCCGTCGGCCGGCGCCGTGGCAGCGGCATGGGCGGCGGCCACGACGAGCGCGAGCAGACGCTGAACGCGATCCTCGTCGAGATGGACGGCTTCTCGACGGACGAGGGCATCATCGTCGTCGCGGCGACGAACCGGCCGGACGTGCTCGATCCCGCGCTGCTGCGCCCGGGCCGCTTCGACCGTGAGGTCACGATCGACCTGCCCGACCTCGAAGGCCGGCAGCAGATCCTCGAGGTGCACCTGAAGAAGGTGAAGAAGTCCCCGAAGGTCGACAGCCTCGAGCTGGCGAAAGCGACCCCGGGTTACTCCGGCGCCGACCTCGCGGCCATCGTCAACGAAGCGGCGATCATGGCGGTGCTCGACAAGAAGGACGAGATCGAGATGCCGCACCTCGAAGAAGCGACCGCCAAGGTGCGCTACGGGCGCAAGAAGATCTCGCGCAACATCGAGAAAGAGGACCTCGAGATCACCGCGATCCACGAGGCCGGCCACACGATCGTCGCGGACCGCCTCGACGACGTCGAGGTGCCCCACAAGGTCACCATCGTGCCGCGCGGGCGCGCCCTCGGCGCGACCTTCATGCTGCCCGAGAAGGAGAGCTACCACACGCAGAAGAAGCGCCTCCTCGGGCGCCTCGCGATGCTGTTCGGCGGCCGGGTGGCCGAGGAGCTCTACTGCGGCGACATCTCGGCCGGAGCGTCGGACGACATCCGTCGCGCGACCGAGCTGGCCCGCGCGATGGTCACGGAGCTCGGCATGAGCGAAGCGATCGGCCCGATCAACTACGCCGAGCGCCAGGGCTCCGACTTCCTCGGCACCGAGCTCATGAGCGGCAAGTGGCACTCCGAGGAGACCGCGCGCGAGATCGACGAGGAGATCGGCCGCATCCTGCGCGAGGCCTACGCGCTCGCGAAGAAGGTCGTGGGCGAGAACGGGGCCGCCATCCGCCGCCTCACCGACGCGATGCTGAAGTACGAGACGCTGGACCGCGACGAGATCCGACGCCTCATCGACGGCGCGGACCCGAGCACCCTGCGCCCCGAAGCCCCCCCGGCCCCGGAAGAGCGCCGCCCGCGCCCGACGGCGACGCCGGCGCCGCACAACACCGGCGGCACCCCCGAGGTCGAAGGCGGCCTGTCCTCGGGCTTCTCCCCCGCCTGACTTCGCTGCGAGGCCGCACCCTGCGGCCTCGCGCGCTTGGGTGGGCCCGCGCGCACGGGGCGCGAGCGGGCGCGCCCCGCCTGGGTGTCTGCGGGCAGCTCCGTCCGCGCGCGCCGCGGGGTCGGCTGTGCGCTCCGCGGCCTCCCGGAGCGGAGCGACCCCGACGTCCGAAGTCCGAAGTCCGTCCGGACGAGGCTTCACTCGCACTTGATCCTCCTCCGTGGTCCGGCGCGTAGAACGCGCGCCGAAAGAGGACTAGAGAGGACGTGGAGATGAAGGAACACCCGTTGGACCCCGCTGCGCCGCTGATCGAGCAGGTGGCGCGCCAGATCGCGGATCCGCGCTCGGCTCTGGCCGTCGGCGCTGCGCTGCGCGCGCGGGCCGCCGGCGCCCCCGACGCGCTCGTGCTCGCGGCGCTCCTGCACCAGGCCGCCGACGCTGCGGATGACCCGCGGGTCGCGGCGGCCAAGCTGGGGCAGATGTTCGGGCCGGCCGTGTCCGAGCCGGTGCGCCTCCTCGGAGACGCCGAGCGCTGGCTCGCCACCGTGGACCGCGGCTGGTTCGAGGCCCTGGACCTCGCCGGCCTGGAGCTCTTGCGCGCCCGCGGCGGCCCGCTCGGGCCCGTCGCGCTGCGCAGCTTCGAGCGCCGCCCCTACGCGGCCGACGCGGCACGCCTCGCGCGCTGGATCGCCGAAGAGCGCGCGGGCGCCGCGCGTCCGATCGGGGCGGGTGAACCCTTCCACTGGGCGGAGCTCGTCCGGCGGGTGGTCGGGCGCGACACGCGGCTGACCGCGTGACGGAGGCGGGGCGTCACACCCGACGCCGCGCGCTCCGGATCGTCGTGATCGTCGCCAGCGACGCGTCGAGCAAGACGAGCAGGCTCGCGACGTAGAGCACGATGTTCGCGCCCGCGCCGATGACGTCGTCGGCGTCCTGGAAGCGCAGCGGCAAACCGATCGCGGGCCAGCGGCCGAAGAACACCCCCGCGGCCGCGGGCAGCCAGAGGACGAGCGCGAACAACAGCGCGACGCGGCGCCAGCGGGTGCTCGACGCGAGCCCGCGCCCGACACAGATCGCGCGCACGGTCAGGGCGACGGCGACGAGCGCCGCGAGGTGCACGAGCGCCACCGCGCCCTCCAGCGGTGCGGGCACGATCGAAGCCACGACGGGGAGGGTCAACACCACCCCGAGCACCCGCGCCGCGGCCGCGGTCCACACCGACCAGCGCGGCCCACGGTACGCCAGCACGGCCCGCTGGTGGAAGCAGCGCGCGGAGAAGAGCAGCAAGAGCGCTCCGACCGCGTCGTGCAGCACGTCGAACCCGACAAACGCGAGGTCCACCGCTTCGCAGACGAGGTACAGGAGCAGCGCGAACAGCCCGATCGAGAGGAGCTCGAGGTCGAGCTTCACGCCGTCGGCGGGGGCGCTGCCGGCCGCGGGGCCCTCTTCGGGTTCCGTCTGGGACTCGGGGCTCATGGGGGCGCGAGGATAGCGCGGGCGGCGGCGTAGCATGGCATCCATGCACGCGCTCTCCCTGCTGTTGGCGGTCGCCCCGGTCCCCTTCACCCAGGCCAGCGGTCCCTCCTCGGCGCCAGAGCTCTGCCTCTGGTACACCGCCCCGGCCGCGCGCTGGACGGAGGCGCTGCCCGTCGGCAACGGCCGGCTGGGCGCCATGGTCTTCGGGGGCGTCGGCGGAGAGCGCTTGCAGCTCAACGAAGACTCCCTCTGGGCCGGCGCGCCGATCCCCCGCGACCGCAGGGGCGCGCGCGAGCACCTGGCCGAGGTGCGCCGCCTGCTCGTCGCAGGTGAGGTGCAGGCCGGGCAAGCCCTCGCCCAGCGGACGCTGATGGGGCCGGAGAAACACGTGTCGTACGAGACCCTCGGCGACCTCTGGTTCGATGTCCAGCACGCGGGTGAGGCGGAGGGGTACCGGCGCTGCCTCGACCTCGCTTCGGCGATCGCGACGGTGCGCTATCGCGTCGGTACGACGACGTTCACCCGCGAGGTGTTTGCGAGCGCGGTCGACGACGTCATCGTGGTGCGCTTCGGGGTGGACCGACCTGGGGCGCTCGACCTCGACGTGCGCTGGACGCGGCCGGGCGACGCCGCGCGAGTGGAGGCGAGCGGCCCGGACCCGGAGCACGGGGTGTTTGCGCTGGGCCTCACGGGCCGCGCCGCCGCCGACGAGGGCCAGGGCGGCGCGCGGTTTGCGGGGCGCGCGTGGCTCCGCGCAGACGGCAGCGGCGCCGCAGTGAGCTGTGACGGCGAACGCCTGCAGGTGCGCGGCGCGGACGGGCTGACGGTCTTCGTCGCGGCGCGCACGGACCTCTACGGCGGGGACGCCGATCCGCCGGCTGAGCTCGCGCGCGCAGCGCAGCACCTCGCCCGGGCGGACAGCGCGGCGCTCCGCGAGCGCCACGTGCGGGACCACGCAGCGCTCTTCGCGCGCGTGACGCTGGACCTCGGCGGAGACCCCGGGGCAGCGCTGTTGCCGACCGACGAGCGCCTCGCGGCGGTGCGCGCGGGCGCGAGCGACCCGGGGCTCGCCGCGCTCTACACGCAGTACGGGCGGTACCTGCTGCTGGGTGCATCCCGGCCGGGGACGGCGCCAGCGAACCTGCAAGGGCTCTGGAGCGAGCACCTCGTGGCGCCGTGGAACGCGGACTACCACATCAACATCAACCTCCAGATGAACTACTGGCCGGCGGAGGTGCTGAACCTCGCCGAGTGCCACGCGCCGCTCTTCGACCTGGTGGATCGCCTCCGACCGAACGGCGCGGTCACCGCGCGCGAGGTCTACGGCGCGCGCGGTTGGGTCGCGCACCACACGACGGACGCCCACGGTTTCACCGCGCCGATCGGCAACACGGTGTGGGGCCTGTGGCCCTTCGGCGGAGCCTGGTTGACGCGCCACCACTACGAGCACTTCGTGTACGGCGGCGACTTGGAGTTCGCGCGCACGCGCGCGTTCCCTGCGCTCGCGGGTGCGGCGCGTTTCTTCCTCGATTACCTGGTCCCCCACCCTGTGACGGGCGAGCTCGTCAGCGGTCCATCGAGCTCACCCGAGAACACGTACATCTTGCCCGATGGCCAGCGTGCGGACGTCGCGATGGGCAACACGATGGACCACATGATCGTGCGCGACCTCTTCCTGAACGTGCTCGAGGTCGCTGCGGCGCTCGGGATCGACGAGCGTGAGGGCGGGGAGGACGGCGCGCTGGTCGCCGCGGTGCGCAGCGCGCTGCCGCGCCTCGCTCCGACGCGCATCGGCCCCGACGGCCGCGTGCTCGAGTGGGCCGAGCCCCACGCAGAAGCCGAGCCCGGCCACCGCCACATGAGCCACCTCTTCGGCCTGCACCCAGGGCGCGAGATCACGCCGGAGCACACCCCCGAGCTCGCGGCCGCGGCGAGGCGCTCGATCGACGCACGCCTCGCGAGCGGCGGCGGCCACACGGGTTGGAGCCGCGCGTGGCTGATCCAGTTCATGGCGCGCCTCGGCGACGGCGATGCCGCGCACCGTCACCTCACGTTGCTGCTCGCGAAATCGACGCTGCCGAACCTCTTCGACGATCACCCGCCGTTCCAGATCGACGGCAACTTCGGCGGCGCGGCCGGCGTCGCGGAGATGCTGGTGCAGAGCCACGCAGGCACGGTGCACATCCTCCCCGCCCTGCCGAGCGCCTGGCCCCGCGGCCGCGCCACCGGCCTGCGCGCGCGCGGCGGCTTCGAGATCGACGTGACGTGGGACCCCCAGAACGGCCCCCACGGCGAGGTCCACGCAACCCGCGGCGGCCCCCTGCGCCTGCGCATCGGCACGGGCGAAGTCCGCAGCTTCAACACGCAACCCGGCGAACGCGTCGCGTTCTAACCCCCCACCGCCCCATCGAACGGTACCTGGTACGGTCTGACGAGCGCGCGCCTCGCGCTCTCGGTCTCGCCTTGACCTCCCTGCGCGCTCGTCAGACCGTACCTGGTACCGTTCGATGCGTGACCCAGGCAGGGTCCCCCCCGCCTTGACTGCGCGCGCGGCACGAACCGTCGCGGATGTCAGGGCGACCAGAGCGCCGACGCGGCCCCGAAGACCAAGGATCGGATCCCTCGGACCACTACGCCTCGCCGTTGGAATGCTCACGGCGCACGGTGCGCAGGTGCTGTGCGAGCAGCATCCAGATGTCGTCGTCCGAGGGCGTCAGAGCGTCGATCTCCGCCCCGACCGGGCCAGCCAGGGCGGCGCGGCGGCGCTCGCAGTCGGTCTCTGGTTGCGGGAACGGGAACAGCCCGGTCGCCGCCTCGACGGCCTCGGCCGTTCCGGTGGCGCCGATGCGCCGGTACGTGTCGGCGATGCTGCGGTAAGGCGGCAAACCTGGCCAGTCGTTCTCGAAGAAGAAGCGCAGTCCGCCGTTGTCGATGACACCCTGGCACGCGGTGATCACGACGATGGTGCGGGAGGGCTCGCCGAGGCGCTCGGGGTCACCGCCCGCGGCTTCGAGGTCGGCGAAGGCGCGCTCGGTCCAGGCTTCGAGCTCAGCCTGGGCGTCCGGATCCGTGGGCTCCACAAGCGGTACTGTACGGTGCGCCGAGCTTGTGCTTCGGTGCGTGAGGTCGCCGCCCCTGACCCGAAGCGCCCTTGCTCCAGAAGTACAGAAAGTGTCCCGACACGGATCGATCCGCCGGTCGGGACGCGGCGAATCGGGGGGCCTACGGAACTCGGCTCGCGAAGGTGGGTTCAGGCCCAGGGCGGCGTCGCGCGCGAGCGCCGACGGTGTCTCGGGGATGACCTCGGATACGCCCCCAAGCCAGGCGCAATCGCACCATGCTTACGACGCTGACCCTGACCCTGGCGGCCCTCGCGCAGGGCCCGCGCCCCTACGACCTCTCCGCCGCAACGGCATTGCTGGACGCGGAGCTGCCGAACCTGCTCGGCAACGTCGTGGTCCTCGTACAACAGGGGCGCCATGAGGTGTTCCGTTATCAAGCTGGGCAGCTCACACCGAGCACGCAAGTGCGCATGGCGTCGCTCACGAAGACGATCTCGGCGGCGGTGGTGCTGGCGCTGCAAGACGAGGGCCGATTGAGTGTCGGCGAGACCCTCGGCGCGACCCTCGCGCCGACGGTGCCGGGGTTCAACACACCGGGCCTCGGCCAGCCCACGCTGCTCGACTGTTTTGCCATGCGCTCGGGCATCGAGTCCCCCCAGCCGTTCGAGTGGCTGCCGCTGTTCCATCTGGCCCAGTCCGTGCGGCGCATCGGGGCGACCGCGACGTTGGCGTTCCCGCCAGGGAGCCAGCTCGGTTACGAGGGCTCGGGCATGCAGTGCACGGGGTACGTCTGCGAGCTGCGCCTCGGGATCCCGTGGGGCGACATCGCCACGTCGCGCATCTTCGGTCCGTGTGGGATGACCCGCAGCGACTACCTCTACTTCGATCCGAACCCCGCCATTGCGGGCGGGTTGCGCAGCTCACCCGAGGACTTGATGCGCTTTGCGCGCATGGTCCTCGACGGCGGCACGTCAGGGACCGCCCGTGTGCTCTCGGAGGCCGCGGTCGAGCAGCTCTTCACCAACGGTACACGCGGGCTGCCCGTGTTCCGGACGCCGTTCCCCGCGACCCACCCCGATTATCCCTACGGAGTCGATCCGGACTACGGTTTCGGTGATTGGGTGCTCGCCGAGCATCCCGTCACGCAACACGTCGAAGAGGTCGTAGGCGCCGGCGCTTTCGGTAGCTTCCTCTGGCTCGACCGTCGGCGCGGCCTCTCTGCGGTCCTGGTCACCGACTTGCCCGCGGGCGGCGGCCAGGGCTCCCTCGCTGCAGCCCTTGGCCTCTTCCGGATCCTGCGCGAGACGGTCGAGGCCCAGCAGATCACGGCTTTGACGGCGACGCCCGACACCAACGGGGTCCTGTTGTCGTGGCAGCTCCCTCCCCAGGCGACGGTCACGCGCCTCTACGGCTCGCAGCAACCGATCCAGGACCAAGCGGACCTGCGCAGCGCGACCGCCCTGGGCCGGGTGCGTGGCACTGCGGCCCATGTCGCGGCGTTCCCCCACTACGCAGCGCTGGCGGAGCTGCCGCGCGTGATCAACTTGGCGTTGGTGCCCGGGGAGAACAGCCGCTGAAGGGCTCTCGCTGCGGGAGAGTTCGCAGCGAGCTCCAACTTCGGATCGAACGGTACCAGGTACGAGTTAGCGGCGCGCGGCCGGCGTCTGCCCGCGCGCT
>CAYOBN010000052.1:0-34982 GCA_964402175.1 uncultured Planctomycetaceae bacterium
CGCGGCCCGAGATCGAGAACACGTCTTCGATCGGCATCAGGAACGGCTGATCCTTTGGACGATCCGGAAGCGGGATGTACGTGTCGAGTGCCTCGTAAAGCTTGATGATCGCCTCATCTGCCAGCGGACCCTTTTCACCATTGAGGGCCTTGATCGCAGCACCGCGAACGATCGGCGTGTCGTCGCCGGGGAACTGGTACTTCGACAGAAGCTCGCGCACTTCCATCTCGACGAGGTCCAACAGCTCTTCGTCTTCGACGACGTCGCACTTGTTCAGGAACACCACGATGTAGGGAACGCCGACCTGGCGGGCCAGAAGGATGTGCTCGCGCGTCTGCGGCATCGGGCCGTCAGCGGCCGACACGACCAGGATCGCGCCGTCCATCTGGGCGGCACCCGTGATCATGTTCTTGACGTAGTCGGCGTGACCAGGGCAGTCGACGTGCGCGTAGTGACGCTTCGCGGTCTCGTACTCGACGTGGGCCGTCGAGATCGTGATGCCGCGCGCCTTCTCCTCCGGCGCTTTGTCGATCTCGTCGAAGCGCCGTGCCTTGGCGAGGCCGAGCTGCGCCTGGTGCTGACAGATGACCGACGTCAGGGTCGTCTTGCCGTGGTCGACGTGACCGATCGTGCCGACGTTGACGTGGTCCTTCTTCCTTTCGAAGACTTCCTTGGCCATCGCTGGTGGAGGTTCCTGTCCTCTAGAGCCCCGGCGGGGGCCGGGACGGGAATGTTGCTTGGGGTTGGGTTCGCAGCCAGCTCCGAGCCGGCTGCCCCCAGCGCGCGTGCGCTGGGTGGTTCTTGGTGTACGGGTTGGGGGGAGAACGTCGATCCGGTGCGGCCCCGCAGCGCAGTGCCGGGCGAGGGGGGGCGGCGGGATGGAGCTGCTGACGGGACTTGAACCCGTGGCCTCTTCCTTACCAAGGAAGTGCTCTACCACTGAGCTACAGCAGCAGCCCGTTCGGGCCGCGGCCCCCTCGCGGGGTCCACAGTCCGGATCGCGGTCCGAGGGGAGAGCGGGTGGTGGAGCGGGCGGCGGGAATCGAACCCGCGTGTGCAGCTTGGAAGGCTGCCGTTCTACCATTGAACTACGCCCGCCGAAGCCTGGACGTAGCCCGTGGGGGCGCACTCTCAGGCCTGGCTCTTCCACGCCGCAGCGGCGTACCCATGGCGCGAGAACCTGCACGCGGCGCTAGGGAGGGCGGGTCCCTCGGGATGGTGCCCGGGGAGCCTCTCAGGGGGCCAGGGTGGTGGGGGAAGAAGGATTCGAACCTTCGAAGGCAGAGCCATCAGATTTACAGTCTGACCCCTTTGGCCACTCGGGAACTCCCCCTCCTGGTCAGCGCGCCCCCCTCGCGCAGGTCCCCCACGGACGACACGGCTCACTCAGGAACCGTTCAACCAGGGGCACCCCGCCAGACGGCGCGGCACAGCGTGCGATCGCTCGGCGACGGGTGCAGACGCATCGACGACACGTCGCAGGTCCCGATCCACTCGGGTCCGCGCCGCGGCCGACGCTCCCGCGTCGTCCTTTCGGATCGTTGTTCTCGTTTCCAGGGAGCAGCGCGCGACCCCCTTGCGGGGGGCGCCGGGTCGGTGGAGCCAGCGGCGGGACTCGAACCCGCAACCTGCTGATTACAAATCAGCTGCTCTGCCAATTGAGCCACACTGGCAAGGACCGTGACGGAGCCGGGTGGCTTCGCCTTGGCCGGCCGCCGCGGCCTCCGCCGGGCCTGCGAGGCCCGCCGGACACCGCTGCGGTGTCAGGTGACCCACCCAGCGACCCTCGGTGTGAACCGGGCAGGTGTCACCCTGCGCGGCCCAACGTCGGACGTCGAGCGGAGCAAGAAGGGTACGGATGCGCGCCGGGGTGTCAAGGTGCTGGTCCAAGTTTTTTTCCGCGCCCCGCTCACGCCGGCTCCGGGCCGGCGGACCGCGCGCGGCCGGGCAGGTCCTCGCACGCGAGTTGGCGCCGGTGGAAGGCCACGGCCGCGGCGACCTGCTCGAGCGAGTCGCCGCCGTACTTGTCGAGGAAGGCCTCCGCCAACGCCAGCGCGACGACCGCCTCCCCCACGACCGAAGCGGCGGGCACCGAGGTGACGTCGGAGCGCTGATAGGTGGCGCGCACGGCCTCGCCCGTGTGCAGGTCGACCGAGGGCAGGCCCTGCCGGAGGGACGGGATCGGCTTCATCGCCGCGCGCACGACGATCGGCTCGCCCGTGGTCATCCCCCCCTCCAAGCCGCCCGCGTGATTCGAGCTGCGCGCGAAGGGCGTCGCGGCCCCGGGCGGCGCCGGGACGATCGGGTCGTGGGCCTGGCTGCCGGGTCGCGCAGCGACGGCGAAGCCGAGGCCGAACTCCACGCCCTTGATCGCGGGGATCGAGAAGAGCGCCGCCCCGAGCCGCGCGGTGAGGCGCTCGGCGCCGCTCGCCATGCTGCCGAGCCCGGGCGGCAGCCCGTACGCCCGCACCTCGAACACGCCGCCGAGGCTGTCGTGGGCCGCCTTCGCGGCGTCCACCTCGGCGCGCAGCGCGCCGTCGAGCTCGGGGGTCAGCGTGTAGAAGTCCGACGCCGCGCGCCGCGCGCGCCGCTCGTCGGCGGACAGCGCCAGCGCCTCCGCGCGCGCCGCGGCATCGACCGTGTGGCCGCCGAGCGCGATGACGTCCGCGAAGACCTCGATCCCGAACGCCGCCAATAGCTGCCGCGCAAATGCTCCGAGTGCCACCCGCGCCGCCGTCTCGCGCGCGCTCGCGCGCTCGAGCACCGCGCGCGGGTCCCGGTGGCCGAACTTCTGGCACCCCGCGAGGTCCGCATGTCCCGGCCGCGGGTTCGTCGGCACGGGCAGCCGATCCAGCACCGCGTCCTTGTTGCGCACGAGGAACGCGAGCGGCCCGCCGAGGGTCACGCCGCCCTTCGTGCCCGAGATGAGCTCCACCCGGTCCTCTTCGATGCGCATGCGCCCGCCGCGGCCGTAGCCGCCTTGCCGCCGCGCGAGCTCGGCGTCGACCTCCTCGAGGGACAGCGCGAGCCCCGCGGGCAACCCCTCGAGCACACCGACCAGCGCGGGCCCATGGGACTCCCCCGCCGTGCGCCACGCGAGCCGCGTCACGGCGCGCCGCCGATCTCGACCCAACCGTCGTCTTCGTCTGCGGAGCTGTCCCCCTCCGGAATGCCGCTCGGAGGCGGCTCGGAGACCCCGAGCGCACCCGCGGCCGCGCCGGGAGCCCCTCGGCCCACCAGCCCCCGCGCCGCCGCGAGCTCGAGCGCCGCCCCCACCCTCGCCGCCAGCTCGCGCGGATCGAACGGCTTGTCGAGGAACCCGACCACCATCGGCAGCCGACCGAGCAGCGCGCGTTTGTCCTCGTCCAGGTACCCCGACACGACGAGCGTCGCGGGCAAGAGCCCCTGCGCCGCGAGCCGCGGCAGCTCGACCAGCGCCGACTCGGCCCCGAGGTCCACGTCGGACAACACGAGGTCCGGCCGCGCCGCCGCGAGCAGCGCCCGCGCCGCCACGAAGCTGTGCGCCGTGCGCACGCGGTGCCCCGCGCGCTGCAGCACCCACGCGACGAGCTCCGCGATCGTCGCGTCGTTGTCGACGAGCAAGAGGTCGGCCCCCGCGTCAGCCGGGTATGGATCGGCCATGACCGATGAGGATAGCGACTCGCCGCGTTCCGCTTCGGGCGACCACCGTCGGCGCACGGATTCGGCCGGAGGCCCCGAGGGCCGAGCTCCCCCGCGGCTGACGATCTCAGCGCTCGGCGCTGGCCCCGTCCGCGGCTCCCCTCAGCGCCGGCCGGCCCGCAGCGCTCCCTCGTCCCGGCCCCAGCCGCGCGCTCCCATCGGGCCTCTCCCGCGACCTCGCGGCGGGGCCCCACAGGCCCCTCTCTCGCGAGCGCTGCGGTAGCCCCAGTCCAACCGCCTCGCTCCAGTACGAACGCCCCTCCCCGCAGAACGCCGTCCGGAGCAAGTACGTCTGCGGCGCGTGCACGACCCCGGCCCCGCACCCGAGCGCCGGGAGGCACAGTTCGCGGTGCGCCCAATGCGGGAACCACGCCGCGCTCGACCAAGGATCCACCTGCGGCACGCCCCCAGCGCCCCGCGATGGGTCGAACACGCCGTGCTTCTCTCCGTTGCACAGGACGTACTCCATCGCGTTGCGGACGCGCTGTGGGGACTTCAGGATCTGCACGTCCTAGCGCTCGCCGATCACGCGGCCCCTTCGGCCGAGCAACCCGTTCGCCGCCTTCGCGATGCGGCCGCCGAGCCCCTTCATCGCGCTCGCGAGGGCCTCCGCGCCGTCCGCTTCGCAGATCAGGTGGATGTGGTTCGAGAGCGGACACAGGTGCACCACACGGAAGTCCGCCCGCTGGTTACCCGCTTCGATCGCCCGCAGGACCGCGGCGCCGAGCACCTCGCCGCGCAGCGACGGAAGCCCGTCGTCGAGGTTCATCGTGACGAGCAGCGGTCAGCTCTTGCTGAAGCGCTCACGCTTGGTATGCGTACTGAGGAGCCGCTTGCCGTTCCGCTTCGCTGCCTTCCGCCCCGCACCCTTACGCGCGCCGCCCCTGCGCATGAAGCCGAAGGGCCCTCGCACGAGCTTCTCGGTGGCTTCAGGCGCGAACCTCCAGACCCTAGGTTTCAACTTCGAATTCATGGCAAGCCTCGAGCGAGTGCACGCGCGCGTTGGCTCGAACATGGAACGTGTGTCGTTTATTCGCCGCGGGGTTTTGTGCCCGCAGTAAAGAACGTCGGAGAACAGACTCGTGAAGAGAGCCGCGGCTCATGGCCTTTGAATCGGCGCATATGCAGCGAAGGCTTATGACCATGACGGGAGGTCGTTGTTTCGATCGCCCAGCCTCGGCGAGAGGAGCGGACGCAGTGGATGACATGTCCGTCCAAATATCCGCCGTTTCAATGCGCTGACCTACGAGCTCCTTGGTTCAGCGCCCACCGGCCCAAGCACCGTGTCACTGTCCCACCGCCCTGATCCAAGAGAGAGAGCGAGAGAAGAAGCTCGTCCATCCCCGCGCTCTCCGTTGGCTCCGGGCCCCCCTCACTTCACCGACCGACACTTGTGATCCGGCTGGTCCTTCTTGCAGACACAGTCCTCGTCACAGTCACACGGGTACCCCTTCTTCTCTTCGTCCGTCCGCGGCTTCTTCGGGTTCCAGTGCGCGACCTCCGTCATGCGCTCGTGTTTGCAGAACGGCTGGAAGGTCGGGCTCTCCGGGTTGTGACAGACCTTGCAGCTCTCACCCGTGGGCAGCGTGACGATCTCGCCTGCAGGGATCTCCGGGTACCCCTCGACCTTGTTGCGGGCGGCCTTCATGCGGGCGAGCATGTGCTGCTCACCGGGGCCGTGGCAGGTCTCGCACTGCACGCCGATCGTGAAGTCGAAGCCCTTCATGATGTGGGCTTCGGGCAGGCCGTGGCCGGTCTGGTGGCACTTGATGCAGGCGGCCTCTTTCTGCGGATCGCCGAGGCCCTTCTCCTTGGCGATCGCGAGCGCGCGCTCCGTCGCGAGGCCCGCGAAGGCTTTGGCGTGTTTGGACTCCAGCCACTGCTTGTGCTGGTTGCCCGTCTCGTCCTTGTCGTGGCAGGTCTTGCACTTCTGTGCACCGATGTAGCGGTTGACCTTGCCTTGCAGGTTGAGGCCGAGGGGTTCGGGGGCGGCGGGGCGGCCCTCGGAGACGAAGGCGCCGAGGGCCACGACAGCGACGAGCGCGAGGAGAGCGCGTGAACGGAGTGCAGCGTTCATGGTGCGAATGTGGGTTCCTGGGAGTCAGCGCCGGGCGCCAACGACACGAGACCGTAGCGAGCGCACTACCGCGCGTCTCTGCGCCCCATTCCCCGCCCGAGTACGACCTCCGGCGTAGTGCACCCAGTGCGGGCGATAGGGATCGTGAGATCACGCGGGCTCTCCACGGGCCTGTGTCCTCCCCCCGCGCCCCAACGGATCCCCCCCAATGCGGCTCCGCACTCCGAACGCCGCCGCGCCCTGCCGCGCGGTGGCCGAACTGTCGGCTTCGTCGCTGACCCTATTGGCCCTCGGCGCGTGCGCTGCGGTCGGTGGGTCGGCGTCGCGCGAGCGCGTCGGTCCCCCACACGCGCTGGCCGGGTCGAGCGAGGCGAGCACCGACGCTGGCGCTGGCCCTGCGGGGCAATCCCAACCGCTCGTTCACGGCACCTTCACCACCAGGGCCATCGCCCGCCGCACCCAGGGCGCGACGGACGTCGACCTGTGGGCGTTTGTCAGCGCGGATGTCGGCGACCCCGAGGGCGGCCTGCGCGGTGCGACGCGGCGCACGCCCTGGTCCGCGCGCTTCGTCGGGCGCCTGCATGCCGACGTCGACGGCGACGACGGGGACGCGTTCGACGGCTTGGACGACCGCAACGACGGCAGCGTCGTCGGGCGCGTGTACGACGCGTGGGCGGCGTGGCGCTCGGAGGACGAGGACATCGCGCTCGTGCGCTTCGGCCGGCAGAGCGAAGCCGCGACGCCGGTCTTCCTCGTGTGGGACGGCGTGCGCGTCGAATCGCGCCCCCTCGGCGATGCCGACGTCGTCCTCGGCGCGTACGGCGGCGCGAGCACCCACCAGTTCGAGTCGTCGAACGACGGGGATCGACTGTTCGGCCTCTGGGCCGAGGGGCGCCCGTGGCGCGGCGGCAGCGTGCGCCTCGACTACATCCACGCAGAGGACGAGCGAGCGCTGGGCGCGTTCGAAGACGACCTCTTCGGCCTCTCGGTGCGCCACCGCTTCGACCGCGCGTGGCGCGCGGCGGCGGCGTTCACGACGCTCGGGAGCGACGCACGCGACCTGGACGCCGACGCGACGTGGACGAGCGCCGATGGACGCAGCTCCGTGCGCGGCACGTACTACGAGCTCTTCGAGACGCAGAGCGCCAATCCGCTCGAGTTCGATACGTTCAGCGAGACGCTGTTCGACTGGTTCCCGTTCCGCCGCGCGGGGCTCTTGGGCTGGACGATGCTCGGTGAGCGTTGGCGCCTCGAGGGCGGGATCGACGCGCGCGACGTCGATGACGAAGACGACGAGGGGCGCTTCAACCGGGACGTGCGCCGCCTGCACGTGACGGTGTCGGCCGATGGCCTCTTGGGGGCTGGCACGACCGTCGCAGTGACCGGCGACGATTGGCAGAGCGATGCGCGCGACGTGCAGTCGCTGGGTGCGACGGTCACGGCGCCGGTAGGGCCCCGCGCGGACGTCTCGGTGGGCACCTACTACGCTGCGTACGAGGTCGACCTCGTGCTCGGCACCGAACGTGAAGACGTGCGCACGTGGTTCGCCTCGTGGACGCTCGACCGTGCGGAAGACCTGTCGTTCGACACGTCCTACGCGTTCCAAGACACCGAGTTCGGCGAGTTCCACACCGTGAGGGTGACGCTGCGATGGCGATTCTGATCCATCCCTTGGGCCGCCGGTCGGCCGTCGGAGCCGTCCTGGCTGGTTTGACGCTGCTCGGCTGCGCCGCGGTGGCGTTCTTCGGCGGCCGCGATACGACGCCGCGTTTCTCGCACCGTGTGCACGTGATCGACCAGGGACTCGACTGTGCGATGTGTCACATGACGGAAGAGGGCGACAGCCGCCCACTTCCGGTCGACCTCGCGCAGTGTGCGCTGTGCCACGATTCGCTCGACGAGGAGCAGCCCGAGCACAAACGCGCCGCAGCGTTCTTCGTCGTGGACCCCGCCGCGGGTCCCGATGCAGCGCCGACGCCGCGCCGAGTGTTGCCGCGCTTCAAGGACGAAGTGATCTTCGACCATACGAGCCATGCGGCGCTGCTCGGCGACAACTGCCTCGCGTGCCACGTCGGGATGGACGAGAGCGACGGCCTCGATGCGGACGACGCGCTCACCATGGCGAGCTGCGTGAAGTGTCACGAAGCCGAAGGGCGGCAGGACACGTGCGCGGTGTGCCATACCGAGGTCGACATCCACTGGCGCCCTGGGACCCACGGTGCGCCGGGCGCACCGACGGGGCCAGGCAATGCTTGGATGCGCTTGCACGGCGAGTTCTCGCGCGATCCGCACCCGCCGACGGAGTCCGACTGTGCGCTCTGCCACACGCAGTCGAGCTGCACGGAGTGTCACCAGACGATGCAGCCGGCGAGCCACGACGAGCACTTCCGCCTGCGGGGACACGGCATCCTGGCCGACCTCGACCGCGAGAGCTGCTTCGTGTGCCACCGCGCGGACTCGTGCAACGCCTGCCACCAGACGGCGCGCCCGATCTCGCACCACGGTGCGTTCGGGTCGCCGGTGAACCACCACTGCGTGGGCTGCCACCTGCCGCTCGCGGGCGAAGGCTGCTACACGTGCCACAAGGACACCCCGAGCCACCGGCTCGCCGCTCCCCAGCCGCCGGACCATGTGCCCGGCGCGAACTGCCGCCTGTGCCACGGCGTGGGCGCTCCGCTCCCCCACGTCGACGACGGCAGCAACTGCGCCGCGTGCCACCGCTGATCGGTCCCTCCTCCTCGCTCCGCCGAACTCACCATGTCACCCACGCGACCTGGAACCCTCACGCGGCCCGCGGGCCGCACCCTGCCCTGGAACGCGCTCCGCGCCGCGCTGGGGCTGTGTTTCGCCCTCACCGTCGCGGGCTGCTCCGGCGATGACGGCCGCGACGGAAGCAACGGCGCCCCGGGCGCCCCCGGCAACGGGCCCGCGCCCAGCCGGAACCTGGACCGGGACGACCCGCTGCCGGGCATCGTCGCGCGCATCGTCGGTGTCAGCGGCGGCTCGCTCGCCGGAGGCGCCTTCCGCGTCGGAGATCGCCTGAGCTTCACCTTCGAGCTGGAACAGTCGAACGGCGACACGTGGGACATCGCCGAGATGAACACCGCGCGCGCCCTCGTTTCGGGGCCGACGTTCAACTACCAGCGGGTGCTGGCCGAGGTGACGAACCTGGCAGCGGGCTCGGTGCAGAACGGCGACGGGACGTACACCTACACGTTCGCGAACCCGATTCCGGCCACCTACCTCGCGCCGCTCAACGACTCGCCGGACCTCGGGCCGGAGTCGGGTGAGCTGACCGGTGAGGCCCTGCTGGACGGCACCTACACCGTCGGCATCTACTTCGGCTGGAACTACACCATCAACGGCGTCAACGAGCGCGATGGCGGCGACGCAACGTTCGACTTCCTGCTGGGACCGACGGCGACCCTCGAGCCGCGTGAGCTCGTCACGAGCGAGAACTGCAACGCGTGCCACGACAGCCTGCGTTTCCACGGCGGCTTGCGGCGCGCGACCACCTTGTGCCTCCTCTGTCACACCAGCGGCTCGGAGGACCGCCCGTCGTCCCTCTTCCCGACCCCGGGGGCGTCGATCGACTTCAAGGTCATGATCCACCGGATCCACAACGGCAGCCACCTGCCGTCGGTGAACGGGGTCACGACCGATGTGACGGGCGCGCGCGACTACACGGCGACCCCGGTCCCCTACCAGCTCGTGGGCTTCGGCAACCAGGTCCATGACTACTCCGAGATCTCGTTCCCAGCCTGGCCGAACTTCGACGAACCGATGCCGCGCGACCTCGGGTACACCGCGCTGACCTCGGGTCAGCGGGCCCAGGAGGACCAGATCCGGCGCGGCGTGACGAGCTGCAACCTGTGCCACGGCGACCCCGATGGCGCGGGCCCGATCGAAGCGCCCGCGCAGGGGCACCTCGCCTACACGCAGCCGTCGCGCACGAGCTGCACCTCGTGCCACGACGACTGGGTCTTCGAGCACCCGTACATCGCCAACGGCGAGACGATGCCTGCGGAGCCGACGGATGCTTCGTGCCGGACGTGCCACCCCGAAGCCGGTTCGAGCCTCGCGGTGCGCGACGGACACCTGCACCCGTTGCTGGATCCGGCCCAAGCGGTCGGCGCGAACCTCGAGCTCGTGTCCGTCAACGAAGCTGGCGTCAACAACGGCGACGGTACGATCGACGTCGGAGAAAAGCTGACGCTGACGTTCTTCCTGCGCGATGACGCAGGCAACGATGTGAATCCCAGCGCGCTCAACCAGCTCAACGCGACGCTGATCGGCCCCACGACCAACCTCCAGATGCTGGAGTCGACGGGCATTCCGCTGGGCCTCCTCTCGGGCCCGCAGCCGTACACGATCCCGCTGCCCACACGCGTCTCGTTCGAGCTCGTCGGGACGGATGCCGCGGGCCTGCAGACCTTCACGACGGCGCGCACGCCGCACTTGAACGTCACGGGCGCGTTGACGGAGGTCAACGTCGTGACGGGCTTCGGCGCGGGTCTCTCGACGCTCAGCGCTGCGATCGAAGGGCCGATCAACTACGTCGATGTCGCCGACGCGACGGGATTTGCGCGCAACGACTTCGTGGTGATCGCGGACGGGGCGCCGGACGCGGAGTACCTGCGGATCCAGTTCGTCGAAGGGAACCGCCTGTGGTTCGGCTCGCCGACGGGTACCGCGTACCCCTCTGGCCCTTCGATCGCGCGCGCGGCGGGCACCCAGGTGCGCGAGGTCACGCTCGCTTCCCGCGTGGCCGGTACGGACTTCAACGTCGTCCCGGCGACAGGTGCGATCGAAGAGCTCATCGACTTCAGCACGGGTGGGGCGGTGCTCGTCACCTACTCGACCGAGTTCGTCATGCCCGCGGTCTACCCCGTCACGCTGAACGGTGGGCCGGACCTCGATGAGTCGGTCGGGAGCTGGACCGGCAAACCGATCGTCGACGGCACGTACCGCTTCACGGTCTGGGGTCGGCGGGACCTCAACGTGTCGGTGCAAGGTGAGACCAACAGCTACCGCGAGCGCTTCGAAGGCCGAGCCATCGAGTTCCTCGTCGGGAACGCGACGGATCTGGAGCCCTACGAACCCATCACGAGCATCGACAACTGCTACGCGTGCCACGTGGCGATCACGTTCCACGGCCGCGGCCGCATCGGAATGGACTCGTGTGTCGCCTGCCACGGCGTCGCGGGCGCCGGTGATCGCCCCCGTTACGTCGCTGCGAACGCGCCGGCGACGGACGGCGTGAACATCGGCTTCAAGGAGCTGATCCACAAGGTCCACATGGGCGCGGCGCTCGAGAATGCGTCGAGCTATGTCGTCAACGGATTCAGCTCGAGCGCTTACCCCAACAACTTCTCGTCACTCACGTTCGAGCACATCCTTTTCCCGGCGATGCCCGACGGCGCCAAAGCGTGCGCGACGTGCCACGGCGAAGGGAGCTCGGCGTGGCAGGTCCCGCAGAGCCTCGATCACCCCACGGCGCAGGTCGAGCCGGGCCAACCCTGGACCCTCGTCTGCGGATCGTGCCACGACGGCGCGGCGGCCCAGGCACACATCGCGGCGAACACCGCTCCCTCTGGCGCGGAGTCGTGCGCGATCTGCCACGGCGAGGGCCAACAGTGGTCGGTCGAGGCCATGCACCAGCGACGCTGAGCGCACACTTCCATGCAGCAATCCCCCATGAGCCTGCGGCTGGCGCCGCTCTCGCAGCGTGTCTTCCACGGCACGTTGCTCCTGACCTTCGGCCTCGGGTACCTCCTGGCGCTGATCTACCTCTACGCCCAGGAGGTGCGCCCGCACCGCTTGGAGGGCCATGGCATCGTCCAGAGCGTGGCCAACACGTACCACGGCATCCCGAACGAGTCGCCGCTGCTCTCGTCCCTGCGCGGGTCCATGGCCTCGACCGTGACCCCCGAGGAGTTCGAGACGATCAAAGCCTGGCTCGAAGCCGGCGCCACGGAAGCGGGCTACGCGGGCCCGGTCGCGGACATCATCGAGAACAACTGCAAGACGTGTCACGAGCCGGAGGGAGGCTACTTCCCGCCGCTGACGGGTTACACCGACGTGGCGGAGTTCGCGAAGTCGGGCATGGGGATGAGCGTCAAGAAGCTCGCGCGCCAGACCCACGTGCACCTCTTGGGTATCCCGATGCTGCTCTTCATCATGAGCTGGATGTTCGTGCAGACGCGCTTCGCCGAGCGCACGAAGGCCGCGCTCGTGGTCCTGCCGTTCTTCGGAGTCGTGTGGGACGTCGCGCACTGGTGGATTACGAAGCTGAACCCGGACGCGGCGGCGGGCGTGATCTTCGGTGGCATCCTGATGAACCTCGGGTTCGCGGCCCAGTGGTTCATGACGGCGTACGACCTGGTCGCGAAGGTGAAGCGCAGCGACGACTGAACGTCCGCCCGCACAGCGCTGAGGCTGACCGGGCGGACGAACCCATCTGTTGCATTCCCGCCCTGCGGCCATGGAAGGAGCACGACCGCACGCGCGGTCAGCGCGCCAAGTACGCAAACCGCGCCAGCGCAGCCGCAACGAGCGCCGCGGAGGCCCAGAAGAGCCCCCCGACGCCGATGTACGCGTACGCCGCGCCACCGACGATGCCGCCGACCGCGACCGCAAACGTGCGCGCGGAGAACACCGCGCCGAACGCGCCGCCGCGGCGGTCGGCGCTGGCTTCGCCCGCGGCGAGGCCGAAAGCGAGGGGGCCGATGCCGGACATCCCCACCCCCATCGCGGCCCGGCCCAGCAGCAGCACCGCGAAGAGCGGCGCGACCGCCTGCAGCGCGAGCGAGGCGACACACACGACACCGCACTGCACGAGCGCGCGGCGGTGACCGATGCGGTCCCCATGGCGGCCCCATGGGCCGAGCGTGACGAGGCTCGCGATCGCCATGACCCCGAAGGCGAGGCTCGTCGCAAACGCGAGGACGCGGTCGCGGGCGGTGAGGCCCTCCGCGCCGGACCACTCCGTCGCGCGCTCGAGCAACGAACCATCGAGCGACACCCCGTGGAACAGCTCGCGCACGTGCAGCTCCATGACGGGGTTCACCGCGCCGAGGCCGAACTGCATCGCGAAGACCAGCAGCGCCACCGAGCGCAGCTCGGGGTTCCGCGCGACCTCGCGCAGGTCCCCGAACGCCGCGCGCAGGACCGCGCGCAGCCCGACCGGCGCAGCCCCCTGGCGCCACGTCGCGCGGTCTTCGCGCGCTCCGAACGCGACGAGCAACGTCGCACACGCCGCGAGCGCCGCGACGAGGAAGAACACGCGCTGGTGCGAACCGAGCGTCGTCGCAGCGAGTCCGCCGAGCAGCGGCCCGAGGAGCGCTCCGATCGCGAGCGACGTCGTCAGGTTGCCTGCGATGCGGCCCTGCTGGTCGGCGGGCGCGAGGACGCTGACGAGCGTGATGCTCGGCGGGATGAAGCCTGAGAAGAGGCCCTGCGCGAGGCGCAGCGCCAAGAGCTGCCACGGTGCCGTCGCGAGCCCCATCGCGCCCACGAACAGCGCGATCGCGACCATCGAGCGGCACACCATGAGCTTGCGGCCGAAGCGATCGCCCACCGCGCCCCAGAGCGGCGCGGAGAAGGTCGCCGTCAGCGGCGCGGCCGCGAAACAGAGCCCGGCCCAGAGCGCGACGCGCCCTTCACCCTCGACCCCGAGCTCCTCGAGGAGGCTCGGGAAGAAGGGCAGGAAGCTCATCATCCCGATCGACGTGATCAGGTTGGCGGCCCAGACCACCCAGTACGTGCGCCGCCAGTCCGCCACGCCCCTGAGGATAGCGCGAGGCGACCCGGCCCAAGGCGCTCAAGCCGACTGGCGCGCGACGAGCGCCGGGCGCAGGTCCGCGAGCTCGCGCCGGACGCGGTCGAAGGTGTCGACACGTCGCAGGAAGGCCGCGACGATCCGCGCGTCGAAGTGCCGGCCCGCCTGACCCTTGATCCAGTCGACGGCTTGGCTGTGGCTCCACGCTTCTTTGTAGGGCCGCTCGGAGGTCAAGGCGTCGTAGACGTCGGCCAGAGCGAGGATGCGCGCGGCCAGCGGGATGTCCTCGCCCGCGCGGCCCTCGGGGTAGCCGCTGCCATCCCACTTCTCGTGGTGGGAGAGCGCGATGTCGCGGCCCATCGCCAGGAACCCAGGGTTCGGCGTCTGCGCCATCACCTCTTCGATCGTCGCGGCCCCGATCGTCGTGTGGGTCTTCATCAGGGCCCACTCGGCGTCGGAGAGCTTGCCGGGTTTCAGCAGCACCGCGTCCGGGATGCCGACCTTACCGACGTCGTGCAGCGGCGCAGAGCGCTCGAGGTCGCCGATCCAGGTCGGGGTCAGCGTCTCCGAGAAGTGGCCGAGCTCGCGCAGGGCCTCGGCGAGCACGCGGCTGAAGGTGGCGACCCGGCGCAGATGGCGCCCGGTCTCGTTGTCGCGCTTCTCGGCGAGCGTCGCGAGCGCGAGCACCGCTGCGCCCTGCGCCGCGTCGCGCTCGCTCTGCCGCACGACGCGCGCGGCCGCCGACGCGACGGTGATCGCGATCATCGTCACGACGCGCCGTCCGTCGACGCCGAGCTCGGCGCTGGTGTCGCCGGTCTGGACAACGCCCGCGTCGACGACGAGCTCACCGAGCGTCTGCCCGCCGCTGGCCAGCGGCTGGCGGTGCAATCGCGGCGACATCTCGGGGCCGGCGTGGGCCTCGATCGAGCCCCCGGGCGCAGCGTCACACCAGAGCTGGAGCTGCACCCCGCGGCCCGGCAGCGCGCGCTCGGCTGCTTGGATGCCGTGCTGCGCCACGTCCTCCAGCGAGTCGGCGGAGCCGACAGCGAGGGCCAGGCGGTGCAGGAGCTCGGCCTCGCGGACGAGGAGGTGTTGGGGCGCGCTCATGGTGCTCACGGTGCCGATGTCCGAGTGGGTCTCTGGGTGCGGGGACGACGGAGGGGACCGCCGCGCCGTGCCAGAGGTGTCGGACGCCCGAGGGATTCCGTGAGCGCGCACGGAAAATCCCGCACAGTGGGCGCCGGAAAGCTTTTCCGGTCGCGCTCCGCTCAGTCGATCGTGAGGCCGCTCGGCACCGAACCCGGTACGACCCCCGACAGGTCGCGGGCGCTGTCCGCAGTCAGCGCTTGCAAGAACGCGACCACCGCGCCGACCTCGAACGTGCGCGGGCCGTCCACGAGGGAGCTCAGCCCCGCGAGGACGTCGGTCTGGTTGCCGACGACGGTGCCGACGATGCCGGGCTCCGTCACGTGGTCCATGATGTCGTAGCGCGTCAGGCTCGTGCGCACGTCGCGGAAGTGCTGCACCATGTCGGTCAACGTGCGGAACTGTCCGACGTGGCCGTAGGGCCCCGTGAGCTCGATGTTCAACAGCGTCGGCGTGCGGAACGCGTAGAGGTCCGCGGGATCGCCGCTCACGCGGTTACGCCCGAAGTCGTCGTCACCGCCGAGGCCGTCGCCTTTGCCGGGCCCGAACTGCGGCATGCCGACGTTGTGGAAGCGCTCGTCGGTGAAGGCCGGACCGCTGTGACACGCGCCGCAGCCCGCGGCGCCGAAGAACTGCATGCCGCCGCGCAGTTGATCGAGGGACAACGCGAGGTCGTCCCCGCCCAGGAAGCGCGTCAGCGGGCTGTCTGCGAGCCCGAACGCCCGCGTCTCGAAGCCCGCGATGGCGTTCGCCAAGTGCGCCATCGTGACCTCGTTCGTCGCGAGCCCTGGATACGCAGCTTGAATCAGCACGACATAGGCGGGGACCGCGACGACGCGATCGACGACCGCCTGCCAAATGCCCGTGAAGTCGTTGTCGGCGAGGTCGCCGAGCTCGCTCTCCCCCACCTGCCCGCGCATCTCGGCGCGCGATGTGATCGGGAACATAGCCTGGGCCGCGAGCACTTCGAGACCCGGGCTGAAGACCGCGCGCAGCTCCGGCGTCAGCGCCGCGCCGGCGGGTGTCACGAGGCCCGTCCCGGGCACCTCGCCGAGGCGCCCGTCCCAGAACAGCGTGTCCAGGAGGTGCGCGTTGAGCACCTGCGGCGCGTTGCGCGGCACGAGGTCCCCGTTGATGCGACTCGACCCGACGCCGCTGCCACCGACCCCGAGCGGCAACGTGCGGCCATCGACCGTCGCCACCTGCGCGAGGTGACAGGTCGAGCACGCCACATCCTGGTTGCCCGACAAGAGCTTGTCGAAGTAGAGCGCCTGGCCCAGGTCGAACAGCTCATCGGGCACCGCGGTCGGCGCCGCGGGGACCGTGACCCCCGCGTCGCGTAAGGTCGCGCGCAGTTGCGTGACGAGCATCTGCCGGTCGGGCCCGCTGGGGCTGTCACCGCAGGCGGAGGTGAACACTGCGACGAGGGTCGCAAACGCGGTAGGGAGGGGGTGGTGCATACAGGGACCACAGGGGCGGGAGTCGCGATGCCCCACGGGGAGACGTTCTCCAGGTGGGATCGGGTTCCGCGCAGCGCTCCCTGGACCCGGGCCCCGCCGACGCGCGCAGAACGCCCCATCGCGATACGCTCTGCAGCCTGTCCCGAAGCGCGACCGAACGCCATGCCGCTCCAACACGACCCCCGCGGTCCCTTCCTCGCGCTCTCCCCCGCCGAGGCCCAGGACGTCCTGACGGCCCTCGTCGAGGCCGGCGTGCACTTCACCGTCGATGACGGCAGCAGCGCCGGATGCGTCGGGCCCGAGGCCGTCGTGGTGCGGTTCAGCGCCGACACCGCCGAGGTCCGCGCGGCGGTCGGGGCGGCCCTGCGTGCGGGCCGCGGCTGACCTCCTCGAATGGGCGCCAACCCGATGCGCGAGGGGCCTGCGCCACAGAGGTCGGGCCGCAGGGTGGTGGTCCTTTCGGCGCGCAGGGGCGACGCCATGTGGACCGAAGTCTGTGGCGCAGACTCCTAGAGCTCACCTCAGAGCCGCTCGTAAGGCAGCTCGAAGAGCTCCTGCAGGAGCGACACGTCCCCGGTGTCGAAGCCGCGCCGGAACCACTTGATGCGCTGCGCCGAGGTGCCGTGGGTGAAGAGGTCCGGCGCGACGCGGCCCTGGGCGCGCTTCTGCAGCGTGTCGTCGCCGATCTGCTTCGCGGCGTTCAACGCCTCTTCGAGATCGCCGGCATCCAGGACACGCTTCTGCTTCTGCGTGTGGTGCGCCCACACCCCAGCGAGGAAATCGGCCTGCAGCTCGAGGCGCACGGAGAGGCGGTTGCCTTCGGTGTCCGAGACTCGCGCGCGCTCGCGGTTCACCTTCTCGGAGAACCCCAAGAGCTTCTGCACGTGGTGACCGACTTCGTGCGCGATCACGTAGGCCTGCGCAAAGTCACCGGCTGCGCCGAGGCCGCGCGCGAGCTCTTCGAAGAAGGACAGGTCGATGTAGACCTGTTGGTCGGCGGGACAATAGAACGGCCCGACCGCCGCGCTCTGGTAACCACAGGCGCTCTCGACCTGGTCGCGGAAGAGCACGAGCGTGGGTTCCTGGTACGCCTGCCGCAACGCCGTCCGGAAGAGCTCGTTCCAGACATCCTCGGTGTCGGCCAACACCACGCGCGTGAAGCGTGCGAGCTCCGCCTCTGCGGCGCTCTCTTGATACGGCGCACTCGGCGCGCTCGCGGCGCCACCGCCTTGCAGGAGCTGCCCGCCGAGGAGCTGCAGGAGCTGGCTCGGGTCGCCGCCCATCAGCACCGCGAGCACCGCGATCACGAGCACGCCGAGCCCGCCGCCGACCGCGGCTTTCTTGCCGCGCGAGCCAGCTGCGCGGCGATCGTCGATGTTGTCGCTCTCGCGACGGCCTTCGGTCTGCATGGTTGGTTCCAGGTCCTGTAGGAGCTCTGGCGGAGCATAAACGCGCGCGCCCGGCGGTGGGAACCCCACCGCCGGGCGCGCGGATGACAGGCCGTTCAGCGGGCCCGCAGCGCCTTCAGTTTCTCGAGGCCCGCGAGCGCATCGCGCGCGGCGGCGGTCCCGGGCAGGTCCTCGCGGATCTTGTCCAGGTCCTTCTTCACCTTGTCGAACTGGTTCTTCTTGATCTCGCCCGCGAAGATCTTCTCGATCTTCTGCTGGGCTTTCAGGATCTCCTGCGCGTCCTTGTCCTTGTCGAGGGCGTCCAGGATCTCCTTCACCTTCGCCGCTTCTTCGAGCTTACCGAGGCCCTTCAGTAGCGCCTTGCCGTTGCTCTCGACGGCGAGCCAGTCGCCCGCATCGCGCGCTTTTTCGAGCGCCGCGACGCGGCCAGTGACCATGCCCTGCACGGCCTTCGCGACATCCGCGTGGGCCTCGCCGAGCTTCGCGAGCTCCGTGACCGCGCCGCCGAGGTCACCCTTGCGGATGAGCTTCGCGACACCGCCGAGCTCTTTCGGCCACTCGAAGATCGGGGTCGCGAGCGCTCCGTCGAGCGCCCCTTCGATCACGGAGTCATTGATGCTGCCGGGGTGCCCGGCGTACACGATCGTGCCTTTGGCATCGACGAGCACGGCGCTCGGGTAACCCGACGCGCCGACGCCGCGGAACAGGGCGCTGCCCTTGTCGTAGGCGTACGCGTACTTCATGCCGTGTTTTGCAACCCACGGCTCGGTCTGGCTCGGGCTCTCGCTGGTCACGCCAACGACGCTCAGGCCGCGCTCACCGAACTTCGCTTGCAGCTCGTTCAGGTGCGCGACCTGGCTGACGCACGGGCCTCACCAGTACGCGAAGAACTCGATGAGGATCGCGCGGCCCGAGTAGTCCTCGAGCGACGCGGCTTTGGTTTGGGTGAAGCCCTCGAGCGCGACCGCCGGCAAGGGCGAGCCGACAGCGTCGGGCGGGGCCGGCGCGAGCGTCGCGGCCCACAGGAGGGCAGGCGCGAGCAGCGGCAGCAGGTGAAGGGTTCGCATGGGTGCACTCCGATCGGCCGTGGGGCCTCTGGGATGGACGCCCGCGGGGAGGGGCGCGGGAGGATTATAGCACCCCCCCCCCGCGGGCCCAGACGGGCTCAGCGCGCGACGGCCACGGTGTACGTCTCTGTGCCGCGGAACGTCAGCGTCGAGCGGTATTCCGGCCCAGGCTGGCCCGGGTCCTTGACCGTCGCGACGGTCTCTTCGACCTCGGCCGTCAGCTCCGCGGCGCTGAGGTGGCCGCCTTTGACGTCCAGCGTCAATGTCCCGCGCAGCTCGAGCTGGGCCGTGCGTGTCTCGGTGGCCGTGCCGTCGGCGACGGGGACGTCTCTCAGGTCGGTGGCGACACTCTCGGTGCGCTCGAGCCGCCCTTCGACCGCCACCTCCGCCAAAGTACGGCCATCGACCTCGCGCACGGCGCGCAGGGTCAGCGTCACCTCGCCGTCGAGGGCCCGCCGGTCGGCGCGGCGCTCTGCGTCCGGGCTCGACCAGCGCCACGCGAGGTCTCCGGAGGGCGCGCTGAGCTCCAAAAGCGCCGCGGCGGGCCCCTGCCAGGCCTCGCCGACAGCGACCTCCCGACCGGGCCACCACGCGGCGAGGTCCGCCCCTCGGGTCAGCCCCGCGAGCAGCGCCGAGTCGCTCGCCGTCGCCGCTGCGTCCTTGCCTTCGGCATCGAGGAACACCGCGCCGTCGCTGCCGAAGCGCGCGCTGCGGCCCGCGAGCGGGCTGTCGGCGGTGGCGTCGTACTCGGTCTCGCCTTGGCCCATGTAACCGCCCATGTCGAGGACGGTGTGCGAGCTCACTTCGAGCGTCTGGAACTCGCGGACGACGCCGCGCTCGGTGTGGCGGTCGACGAGCGTCACGGAGCGGCGCTCGGCGGCCTCCAGCGACAAGTCGGGCAGGAACTCCGCGGGCACGGGCTGCCCGTCCATATCGACGGTGAGGTCCCCGCCGGTCGTCGCGGAGGACTGCGTGAAGGTGCGGGTCAGCGTCGCCCCGGCGTCGGTGCGGGGCACGAGGGTCACGGTCTCGGACTGGAGCGCGGGCGCGAGCGCCGCGAGGAGGGACATGAGGGGCTGCATGGTGCTCCTCCTTGGCGCAGCGCGCGCGATCCCTTCGCGGAATCCGGCGCGGAATCCGTCTGCGACCGGGTAGACCTTGAACGAGCCCCTCCGCCGTATGTCGCGCGCCCACCTGTTCACCGCCCTGCGAGTCGCCGTCGGCCTCGGCCTCCTCGCGCTGATCGCGCGCACGGTCCCGTTCGAGGACCAGCTCGTCGCAGACGCCAGCGGCGCGACGCGCACCGAGCCCGGCCTGCGCTCCTGCCTCCGCGCGCTCGATCCGCTGGCGTTCGTCGCCGCGTGCCTCCTGGCGTTCGGCGGCACGGTCGCCGCGTCGGTGCGCTGGACGGTCCTGCTGCGGGCCCTCGGCCTCGCCGTGTCGCCGCTCGGGGCGCTGCGTTTGAACCTCGCGGGGCTCGCGGCGAGCCAGGTGCTGCTCGGTTCCGTCGGCGGGGATGTGATCAAAGGCGCGCTCGTGACCCGCGACGCGGGTGTGCCGCGCGACCTCGGCTCGCGCGCGGGCGCGGTGCTCGCGATCGTCGCGGACCGCGTCGTCGGCCTCGCAGCGCTCTTGACCATCGGCACCGCGGCGATGTTGCTCGTCGGCGGCGAGGTCGGCCGCCTCGCGCGTGTCTTCGGCGCGGGGCTCGCGGCGCTGTTGCTCGCAGTGATCGCGGCGCTCGTCGTCGCGCGCCGTGTGCAGCCCGGCGCCGGCTCGACGGCGCTCGCGCGAGCGCTCGGCGCGCTGCACGAGACGCTGCGCCGTTACGCAGAGCGCCCCGGCGCGCTCGCGCTGGCAGCGGCGCTCTCGTTCCTCAGCCACTCGCTCCTGATCGTCGGCGTCGCCACCCTCGGGCGCTCGCTGGGACTCGGCGTCGACACTCTGCGGTTCTTCCTCACGATCCCCGTCGTCGAGACGGTGCAAGCCGTGCCGATCTCGCCCGCGGGCTGGGGCGTGGCCGAGGGCATGTACGTGATGCTGCTCGGCGAGCAGGGTGTGACCTCAGCGCTCGCTCTGACCCTCGCCCTCGCGGTGCGCGGGGTGACTTTGAGCCAAGCCGCGCTCGGTGTGCCCCTGCTGCTGGGCCTCCTCCGTCGCGGAGCCGCGGTCGCGCCCGCTGGCCGTGAACCGGAGCGCGCGTGAGCGCGGCCCCTCAGGGATCAAGGCACGAGGATCGGAGCGAGCACCACCCGGAACCCCAGGCTGATCGTCGCGATCCCGGGGTCGAAGGCGTTGCGGAACGCGGAGCGGCAGTCCTGGGAATCGAAGTCCCAACTGCCGCCGCGGAAGACACGGAACACCCCACCGGTCACAAACGGGTTCGTGACCGTCATCGAGGTGTAGGGACCGAATGAGTCCAGGCACCATTCCCAGACGTTCCCGTGCATGTCGTGCAGTCCGAACGTGTTGGGCGCGTAGCTGCCGACGTTCGCGGTCCCGCTCAGGCTCGTCAACCCGCAGGAAGAGCCCGAGTGCTGCGAGTACCAGAAGCGAGCTTGGTTGCAGAAGAGGCCGGCGCCGAAGTGGAACTCGCCTGACGTGCCTGCGCGGCAGGCGTACTCCCATTCGGCCTCCGTCGGCAGGCGGTATTCGTAGCCCGGAGGCACGACGCTGGCTTGGTGCGCAGTGAGGGCCGCGCAGTATGCCTGCGCATGGAACCACGTCACCGACTCGACCGGACGTGACGGGCCGACGAAGAACGAAGGGTTCGAGCCCATCAGCGCGGCGTACTCGGCTTGGGTGACCTCGTAGCGGCCGATCGAGAACGGATAGCTGATGTTGACCCCGTGCACCGGCTGTTGGGCAGAGCTGTTGAAGTACGGCGCGGTCGGCGGAGCGCTCGATCCCATCAGGAACGAGCCGGCCGGAACCTGGACCAGCTCGGGGATCGGAGTCCCGCCGCCGCCGCCCGTGAACAGCACTTCGAGCCCGTCGCTGAAGTTCGACGTCGCGCCGCCGCTCGCCGCCAAGTCGCGGTACCAGCACTGGAAGTTCCAAGTCTCGCCCGCCAGCACCACCACAGCGCCGCTCGGCTGCGGCAGCGCGGTGAGGTCAGCGAGCACGCTCACGGTCCCCGTGGCCCCCGCATTCGGGATCGATCCGCCGACCCTACGGCCGATCGCCCCCCCGAGGCAGAGGTTCCCCGCGCTGCCGCCGGGGTTGGCCACGAAGCCGTGGAGACGGCTGCAGAGGAAATAGGCGGCCGCGTTCAGCGGCAAGTTCGCGCTGGAGAGCGTCAGATCGTTGAGCGTCACCGATGCGCTGCCCGAAGCCGAGATCGACGCCGTCGCCCCCGTCGAGTTCGGTGCAGGTGTGCAGTAGTTCGTGCCGACCTGCGCGCCCGCGGCCCCCAACGTGACCGCGCAGGACGCGAGCAGGGCCCGGAGGGGTATCGCAATACGTCGGCACGGGAGCGGCGTCATGGGACTTCGATGGCGAGGAGGGCGCTCCGCACGTGGAGCGCAGATCTGGCTGGACAGGCGAACAGCGGCCGAAATCCGCCGCGGGCTCCCCCGCATGCTACCCCACACATCCGTATCCCGTGGAAACGCCAGGCCCACCCGCTCCCGGCCCGAGGCGGGCGCGGGCCGATGCACGGATCGCCCCGTCCCGGCGCCGGGACTGGCCCCCTACCCTTCGCTCTGGCGCACACGCCGCCTTCTACGCCGGACTCAGAGCACGAAGTCCACCTCGTACATGTGGTAGTGCGCCCTCACCATCCCCAGCTTCTCGTACACCGCCTGCGCGCGCTGGTTCTCCGTCTCGACGTAGAGCCGCACACCACAGACCCCGCCCCCGCTCCGCGCCCGATGCAGGACCTCGGTGTAGAGCGCGCGGTAGATCCCGCGGCCGCGGTCCTCGGGTCGCACGTAGACGCTCTGGATCCACCAGAACCAACCGTCGCGCCAGTCCGACCACTCGTACGTGACGAGCAAGGACGCCACGACCCTCCCTGACACTTCGGCGACGAGGTACGTTCCGCGGTCCTTGCCGTCGGTGGGAGTGAGCGCGGCGCGCACCCCCCGAGTGACGCGGTCCGCGTCCAGGTCCTTGCCTTCGGTCTCGCGCGCCATGGCGCGTTGGAAGGCGACGATCGGCTCGAGGTCGGAGGCAACGGCGGGGCGAATTTTGACGGGCTCCATGGCTGCGTACGAGCATACGGGTTCGGGCTCAGCCGTTACCCTGCGAACGCAATGATGCCCGCACTGCTCCTCGTCGCGCTCTCGCAAACGGCCGTTCGGCTCGAGTCCGGGGTCGCTGCGCCGCTCTCGTACAACAAGGGCTTCGCACGGGCACGGGTGGACATCCCGATGGATGCTTCGGGGTTGCATCTGCGGACGGCGGGGTCGAGCCACGACGTGCGGGTCTTCCTTGCGTTCGGGCGGCAGCCGGAGCTGGAGACGGGTGACTTCGACTTGGCCTCGGAGGACACGTGGCGCGAAGAGGAGCTGCTCGTGTCGGACCGGGATGCGGTCGCCCTGCAGTCAGGGGTCTGTCACATCCTCGTGGTGGCCGCTGGCGGCGAGGATGGCACGACGACGGTGACGGCCACCGTGCAGAAGCCGCGGATGTACACCGGCGCGGTCGGTGTGCCCCTCAGCGTCGAGCTGGCGCGGGACCATGGACTGACGGCCGTGGTCGAGGTCCCGCTTCCGGCGGCGGAGGGCGATGCCGGAGAGCGCACGTGGTTGTTCGAGGCGGAGTGTTCGCAGGCCGATGTCGACATCGAAGTCCTACCGGCGGGGCGTTACGGACCTTGGGCCGAGCCCTACGGTTGGAGCTCGGGCCTCTTCGGCTACGAGCGCTTTGTGTGTGGCATTCCTGCAGATCAGCGCCGGGTGGCGCTGAGGATCGTGGGTTACCCCGAGCTGGACCGCGCCGCGCTGCTACCGGTGCAAGTGCTCGTGCAGGCGGTGGATCCGCCGCGACGTCTGCCGAAGCGAGACCTGTGCCCGGCGCCGCGGCTGCCTGCGGTGGATGCGCCGCTCGCAGTGGCGCCGTTCGATACCGCGGCGCGCGCGACGGTCGTGGTGTTCGGGCCGGTGAGCTCGGGCTCTGGAGTGGTCGTCTCCGCCGATGGGCTCGTGCTCACTTGTGCGCACGTCGTCGCGGGGTCCGAGGTGCCAGTGAAGCCGTTGTTCGACGGCGATCGCCCGCGTCCGCCGCTGGCTGTGGGGTTCACCCATGACCCGATGGAGCCGCCTTGGCCCACGTTCGGCGCAGAGCTCGTCGCATACCGCGAGGACCTCGACCTCGCCCTGATCCGGATCGGCGGCGATCTGCTGGGACGACCGCTCGCGGAGCGCGTCGGCGGAGACCCCACGATCGCTTGGGTCCAGCCCGCCGCGCAATCGCCGCGTCTCGGCGAGCGCATCGTGGGCTTCGGGTATCCCGGCTCGGGTGGCACCGCGTCGATGGTCTCGTTGACGATGACGGGCGGCCTCTGCGCCGGATACTCACGCGAGGCAGAGGGAGTGCTGCTGAAGACCGATGCGGCCGTTCACGCCGGCATCTCCGGCGGTCCGTTCTTGAACGGAGAGGGGCGCCTCGTCGGCATCGCCGTCTCCAGCGTGAACGACGGCAACGCGGGCGGCAGCATCGGTTACCTCGCACCGCTCGGCTTGGTGCCTGAGGCGTGGCGCGAGTTGCTGGGCTGGTGAGCCCGCTCGGAGCCTCCGGGTCAGGTCACCGGGTCCTCGACCGTGGCCGCCACCGGCTTCGCGGCGGGCTCCAACATCTTCACCGGTTCGCCGCTCTCGCGGTCACGCTCGACGCCCCGGTCACGGGCGAAAGGGCCTCTCGGTTCCCCTTCCTCCTCTCCGTCAGGCGGTAGGAGCTCGCGGGCTTTACCCGTCGCTCCCGGCGCCAGCTCGTCGACTTCGCCGAGTTCGACGGCGACGAAGCGCGAGACACCCTTGATCTGCATCGTGACGCCGTAGAGCGCTTGGCACGCGCTCATCGTGCCCTTGTTGTGCGTCACGACGATGAACTGCGTCGTCGAGCGGAAACCGTCGAGCATCCCGAGGAAGCGGTCGACGTTGGCGTCGTCGAGCGCCGCGTCGACTTCGTCGAGCACGCAGAAGGGGCTCGGGCGCGCTTCGAACACGGCGAACAGCAGGGCGAGCGCCGTCATCGTGCGCTGTCCACCGGACAGGAGGCCGATGGGCAAGAGCTCGCGGCCCGGAGGGCGCGCGAGGATGTCGACGCCGGCTTCGAGGACGTCTTCGCCCTCGGCGAGTTGCATGTCGGCTTTGCCGCCGCCGAAGAGCTGGCGGAAGATGCGCTGGAAGTTGGTGCGCACCTCCTCGAACGTCTCGAGGAACATGCGGCGGCTCTCTTCGTCGATCGTCTTGATCGTCTCGAGGAGGCCCTTGCGCGCGTCGGCGAGGTCCTTGGCCTGGGCTTCGAGGTGCTCGAGGCGTCCGCCGACCTCTTCGAGCTCCTGCACCGCTTCGACGTTGACCGGGCCCAGCTTGTCGAGCTGCGACTTCAGCTCGACGACATGCCGCTCGAGCGCGCGCAGGGCGCTGTCCTCGGCCAAGGCCTCGTCCGCCACGAAGTCGGTCTTCAGAGCCAGCGCATCGAGCGCGAGCTCTTCGTGCGCCCGCCCGAGCAGCTCGGTGCGCGCGAGCTCGGTGCGCTGCAGCTCGAGGCGCTCCGTCCCGAGCACGTCGGCGCGCTCGTCGAGCTCACCCTGCACCTCTTCGGCCGCACGGCGCAGCTCCTGCACCCGCGCCGCGCCGCCGCGCTCGCGCTCGCGCAGCTCTTCGAGCTCGCCCTCGAGCTCCGCGCGGCGTTCGACGAGCTCTTCGGTCTCCTCGGTCAGCGCTTGCCGCTCGGCTTCGCCGTCCTCCGCGCTCTTCCCATGGGCCGCGGCGCGCTCGGCGGCGCGCTGGATCTCGCCCTCGGTCTCCTGGATCAAGCGCGCATGGCCCGCGAGGCGCTGCTCGAGCGAGCCGAGCTCGGAGCGCGCGCCCGCGTGTTCGACTTGGGCGCGGCTCTCTTCGCGGCTGAGGTCCTCGCGCTCGGCTTCGAGGCGTCGCCGCCCGTCTTCCATCGTCTCGAGCCGTTCGGTCTCGATCGCGAGCGCCTCTTCCGCGGCCTCCGCGGCTGCGTGGGCGGCTTCGAGGTCACCCTCGATGCGCTGCACCTCCGCTTCGACGCCCTGCACTTCGCGGGCGTGCGCGGCGTGCGCAGCGGCGAGGTCCTTCGCGCGGTGGATCGCGGTGCGGTGGGCCGAATCCGCCTCCGCGCGCTCGCGCGTCGCAGCGTCGAACTCCGTGCGGCGCGCAGCGCGCGCTGCGACGAGGTCGGTGCGCTCCTGCGCGAGCTCGGCCAGGCGCCCATCGAGGGCTTCGACCTCGCGCGCGAGGTCCTCGGCGCGCGCTTCGAGGTCGAGCGCGCTGGCGCGGCGCCCGATGAACCCCTGCGCGACGTCGCGGTGGCCGCCGACGAATCCGGCGGCGTCGACGACCTCGCCGCGCGGCGTCGCAAAGCGCCAGCCCGGCTCGAGCCCGACGAGCTCCAACGCGAGGTCGAGCGTCGAGACGATGACGACATCGCACAGGAGCGCGCGCGTCAACGGCCGCAGCTCGGGCGCGACGCGCACGAGCTCGCCGAGGCGACCTTCGACGCCCGCTCCGTACTGCGCGAAGAGCGCGTAGTCCGACGGCGGCGGGCAGTCCGGCGCGCCGATGCCCGGCGGGATGACGACCGCGACCTGGCCCAGCTTGCGCTCGGCGCACCAATCGACGATGCGCCGCGCGACGTGCGCGTCGCGGGCGACGAGGGCGTGGGCGCGCTCGCCGAGCACCGCGTCGAGCGCCCGCGCGAGGCGCGTGTCGATGTGCAGGTGGTCGGCGACGAGGCCCAGGAGCTCGTCCTTGCGGCACGGCCCGTCGCCTGCGGCGACGGCTTCGAGCACCTTGCGCGCCCCGGCGGAGAGGTCGTCGAGCTCGCGGTCGCGGTCGCGCAGCGCTTCGACGCGGCTCAGGGCGGCGGCGCGCTCGACCTCGCGCGCGGTGCGCTCGCCCTCGGTCGCACGGGTGCGCTCACCGCAGGCGGTCAGCGCCGACTCCGCTGCAGCGAGGCGCCCCTCGGCGTCCGCGCGGCCGCCGTCGGCCGCGTCGAGGCGCGCCTTCGCGGCGTCGACCTCCAGGGCGCTCGCGGCCGAGGCCGAAGCAAGCGCCGCGCCGCGCTCCGCCGCTCGGGCCGCGCGGTCGCGCGCGGCGGGCAGGGCTTCGGCGAGGTGCACGGCGCGGTTCTGCGCTGCGGACTTCTCGTGCAGCCGCGCGAGCACCACTTCGTTCTGGCGCTGCACGGCGCCGCGCACGTCCTTGTAGCTGGCGGCGAGCTCGCGCGCCTGCGCGGCGAGCGCCAGCGCGCGCGACTCGGCTTCGGCCGCGCGGTCGCGCACGCTGTCGAGCGCCTCTTGGAACGCCGCGTGCTCTTCGCGCCGCTCGAGGAGCTGCGCCGCGAGCGCTTCGCCGCGCTGCGCCTCTTCGCGCGCGCTGGCGCGCCACGACGCGACGCGCATCGCGAGTTGGCTCTGCCGCTCCGACAGCGCGCGCAGGTCGCCGGCGACGGCCCCGAGCCGGCTCTGTGTGCGGTCCAACGCGGCGACGACCTCGGAGCGCTGGCGCTCCGACTGTTCGATGTCGCGCTCGCAGTGCGCGCGGCGCTGGCGCAGCCCAGCGAGGGCCGCTTCGGCCTCGCTGATGCGCGGCGTGAGGCGCTCGATGTCGGCGTCGAAGCGCGCCAAACGATGCGCGAGGTAGCGGCGCCGCTCGCGTGTCCACTCCTCTTTCGCGGCGACGTAGCGCTCGGCTTTGCCCGCTTGGATCCTGAGCGAGCGCACGCGGCTGCGCAGCTCGTTCAGCACGTCGTCGACGCGCGCGACGTCCTGGTCCACGCGCTTCAGGCGCAGCTCGGCTTCGTGCCGCCGCTGGCGATACCGCGAGATGCCGGCGGCCTCTTCGAAGATCGCGCGCCGCTGCATCGGGTTCGCCGAGAGCACCGCGTCGATGCGGCCCTGCTCGAGCACGGAATACCCGCGGCTCCCGAGGCCGGTATCGAAGAGCAGGTCTTTGACGTCCTTGAGGCGGACCTTCTCGCTGTCGATCAGGTACTCGCTGTCGCCGTCCTTGAACAGGCGCCGTGTGATCGCGACCTCGGGGCCGCGGTTCGGCAGCTCGTCGCCTTCGTTGGCGAGGACGATCGTGACCTCCGCGACACCGAGCGGCGGGCGGCTCGCCGAGCCCTTGAAGATGACGTCGGTCATCCCCGAGCCGCGCATCGACGTCGGGCGCGTCTCGCCGAGCACCCAACGCACGGCGTCGACGACGTTGCTCTTGCCACAGCCGTTCGGACCGACGATGCCGGTCAGTGAGTTCGACCCGAAGTCGATCACTGTCCGGTCGGCGAACGACTTGAAGCCGAAGAGCTCGAGACGCTGGAGACGCATGGAGGGCGGGTTCCGCTCGCGCGGTCAGTACAGGGTGCCTGTCGGCCCCCCCTTGGGTCCAGTGTCGAGCGCCGTTCGTCGCTCTTCGAAGCTGCGCCAGGCCGCGAGGCGCGGCAGGCCCGAGCGCGCCGCGGCCGCAAACGGCTGCAGGGCGCCCGAGGGCAGCGTGCCGAGGAGCTCGCCGAGGTCGCGCCCGAAGGCCGTGGCCGCGGCTGCGAGCCCCGAGGTACCGGCGGACCCGGCGGAGAGCCCCCCGCCGGCGCCCGCGGCGACCCCCTCCGCGAGCGAAGGCAGGTCGAAGCCGCTGCCGTAGCGCACCGTGCGCTCGTCCTCCGGCCGCGGCAGGTCGCTGAAGAGCCGCGGCTGCGCGGCCCGTTTCGCGCCCGCGTCGAGCTCCGCGAAGCGCGCGGCGACCTCGGGCAGCGGCAGCGCGGTGACCCGCGCGACGAGGCCGTGGGGCGCCGCGAAGCGCGCGGCCGCATCGGCGAGCAGCCCGAGCACGCGCGCGCCCTGGGCCGGGCGCACCGCCCCGTCCCCGAGGATGCGCAGCGCTTCGTCGAGGCCCACGGGCACGACCCCGTAGACCGCGCGCTCGCGCACCGGCTCGCCGTGCACACGGCGCACTTCGCGCTGGTACTGGTCGAGGCGCACGAGGCCCTCGACGGCGAGCCGCGCGGCGTCGGCGACGAGGGCCAGCAAGGACTCCTCGCGCCACGGGCCCGCACGCCGCGCGAGCCGCGGCAGGTTCAGCGCGACGGCGGCGCCGAGGGCGAGCGGCGCGCGGTCCTTCGGGCGTCGCACGACCCCCGGCGCAGCGAAGTGGCCCTCGGCCCCGTGCCACACGGGCACGATGCGGCCCGCCGCGAGCAAGCGCTCGAGCGCCTCCTCGAGCCCCTCGCGCCCACCGTCGCGGGCGGAGACCGCAGCCGGCGCCTCCGCGAGGGCGGCTTCGACCTCGTCGAGCGCGAGGAAGAGGCGCGGGGCAGCGAGGCCGTCGCGCGCGAGGCCATCGAGGGCCTGCACGAGCCGGGCCACGACCGCGCCGGCGCGCGAGCCCAGCGCGTTCTGGCCCGACGGGCGCGCCAGGTCGATGTGCCGCCGGGCGCCGGCGGCCGCGGCGGCGAGGGCCAGCAGCACCTCGCGCAGGGGACCGTCGCCGCGCGCCGCGCGCGGGGCCGGCGCCAGCACCTTCGCGAGCTCTTCGAGCACCAACCCGTGGGCACACTCGGACGCGAGCGTCGCCGCGTCGAGCGCGACCTCGTACGCCGCGGACGGCGACGGCTCGCGGCGCAACAGGAGCTCCGCTGGCAGCGCGCGCCACAGGACGCGGTGCGGCCGGTCGAGGTCGACGAGGTGGTGATCCCCCGTCCGATGCCGCTCGGCGACGGCGTCGCCGAGCAGGTCCTCGAGCGCGCTCCGGCGCAGCACCTCGCCCGCCACGCGGTCCTCGAACGACGGCGGCGGGGGCGCGGGCGAGTGCGCATCGGTGTCGGCGTCCGCGCCGAGCCGCCGCGCGCGATGGTCCTGGAAGAGGCGCTTCAGGTCGAAGCGCGGCACTCCGAGCGCCTCGTGGGCGCGCAGCGCGCGGTCGAGGCCCAGCGCGAGCAGCTCGTTGCTGACGAGCTCGCGCACGAGGCCCGTCGAGAGGCGCCGCAGCCCGGCGCCCGCGACGCGCGCTTCGACGCGCTCCGCGACTTCGTGCGCGCGCTCGCGCGGCAGGCCCGCCTCTTCGACGAGCGCGGCGACGATGCGGGCCGGGTTCCACGGCTCGGTACCGGCCGCGCCGCGCACGTCGGGCAAGCGCCCGCCCGTAGGCCGCGCGGGCTCGGCGCGCAGCGCTTCGCGGGCCGCCTGACGGCGCGCGCGCGCGACGATGAACGCGCGCGCCACGGGCGCGCGACCGAGCTCGACGAGCGCGCGCTCGACGAGCTCTCCGACGAGCTCCTGCGGGACCTCGCTGCGGACGCCGCCGCGCGCCCCCGGCACGTCGCCGCGCGCGAGGGCGAGCGCGACGATCGCGGCGACCTCCTCCGCGAAGCCCGGGTCGTCATCGCCGGCGTCGGCCTGCGCGCGGCGCACGGCCGTCGCGATGCGCGCGCGATCGAAGGCCTGGGTGCGGCCGTCTTCGTCGCGCACGAGGCCCGGACCCACCGGGCCCTCCCAGCGCGGCGCGGCATCCGCGACCGCGCCCGAGGAGCCCTGGTCCGGGCGCGGCTCGCCGCGCTGGGTCACTCGCGGGCCTCCGGTGCGCGCTTGGCCTCGGCCTGCTGGCTCGCCAGGATCGTCTGCAGCTCGTGCATGAACTGCTGCACGTCCTTGAATTCGCGGTACACGCTCGCGAAGCGCACGTAGGCGACGTGGTGCAGCCGGCGCAGCTCCTCCATCACGGCGGAGCCGATCACGGCGCTGGGCACCTCGCGGTCGAAGTCCGCCTGGCAGCGGGCCTCGACCCGCGCCGCCGCGTCTTCGATCGCGGTGACGGGCACGGGCAGCTTCTCGCAGGCCCGGACCATGCCGGCCAGGATCTTCTCGCGGTCGAAGGCGACGCGCTCGCCGTTCTTCTTGATGACCCGCAGCGGGCTCTCCTCGACCCGCTCGTAGGTCGTGAAGCGCATGGCGCACCCGAGGCACTCGCGGCGCCGGCGGATGACCGCGCCCTCGGCGGAGGAGCGGGAATCGACGACCTTGTCGTCGTCCTTGCCACAGCGGGGGCACTTCACGGGTAGGCAGGGCGCAGGGCGGGCGGGCGGACAGGACCTCGGGGCGGAGGAGAACACCCCGCCGGTAGCGTGTCAAGGCTGGGCTGGACCCACTGGACGCAAGGGGTCGGGGGTCGCCCCTGGAGCGCGCTGGGGCCGTCGCCCGGGGGATCCGGCGTGTGCGTCTGGCCCTGGAGCGGGGCCGCTGCGTCGCGACGCTGGGCTGGCTACCGCGTCGGGGGCCGCGCCCCGAATCGCCGGTTCCAAGCGTCCCACCCCGCTCGAGGGCGCTAGCTTCACGGCCATGGTCGACCTCGTCCGCAGCGCTGCGCTCTGCTCTCCGCTCGCCGTGGCGCTCGTTTGCGCCACGTTCTTGACGCCCGCTCCGGCGAAGTCGCTGGACCGACAGGGGCCCCTCGCGGGGCAAGCGGGAGCGCCGCTGCCCTTCGTGCCCGCGCGCGCGGACGGCGTCACGGCGCGGCTCGTCGCGGCTGCGGACGCCTTGATCGCGCTGCTCGAAGACGACGAGCGCCGCGCGCTCTTGCAGCGCTATGACGACGAAGAGCAACGGGCCCGCTGGTCGAACCTGCCCACGGGCATCGTCGCGCGCCGGGGCGCGCGTATGGGCGACCTCGACAGCGAGGAGCAGGCGGCCGTACACACGGTGCTGCGCGCGCTGCTCAGCCAAGACGGGTACCGCGAGGTCGTCGACAACGTCACCGGAGACCAGGTGTTGGCGGAACAGGGCAGCGGCGGGAACCTGAGCTTCGGCGCAGCCGAGTTCTATGTCGCGTTCCTCGGCGCTCCGTCGCTCGAGAGGCCCTGGGGTTTCCAGTTCGGCGGACACCACCTCGCATTGAACGCGACGGTCGTGGGCGAACGGATCACGCTCGCGCCCTCGTTGACCGGCGGGCAACCGATGCGCTACGAGCGCGACGGTCGTAAGGTCGAGCTCATGGCGAAAGAGACCGCCGCAGCACGCAAGCTGCTCGCTGCGCTGGACGAGGACCAGCGCGCGGCCTCTGTGCAGGGCGAACAGAAGGTCGACCTGTCCTGGGGTCCGGGCCGCGAGGAGCCCGACGCCGCGCGCAACCTTCCGGCCCCCGTCGGGATTGCCGGCGCACAGCTCGACGCAACGCAGCGAGCGCTGTTGCGCGCGCTCATCGCGGCACGGGTCGGGTTATTGAACGACGAGGACGCCGGCGAGGCGCTCAAGCGCATCGAGCGCCACCTCGACGCGACGCACTTCGCGTGGTTCGGCCCGACGGAGGAAGGCGCGGTCGCCTCCTATCGCGTGCAGGGTCCGGGCGTCTTCATCGAGTTCGCGCCCCAGGGACGCGGCGCAGGGGACCCCCAGCACGTGCACGCGATCTGGCGCGACCCGTCGAACGAATACGGGCGCGGCTTCGCGCGGCCGAAGGAGGAGTGACCTCGCGGCTGCAACAGGATCGCGCCGCAGGCCCGGGCCGCCCTTCCCCAGCCCGTCACGAGTCGCTCCTTGCGTGTGGCCCAGCCCGTATGCTCCGAGCGCCGTTGGAAAGGAGTGCGACCTCCGCGCTGCCACCTCCCGGAGTGAGAGCGCGCGTCGCCCTGGTTCCATGCGAACATGGGGCACGCCGGCGTGACGGGTGCGCACGAGCTGCTTCGACCTCGTCCAGAATCGGGGCGACGCACGCAGCAACACGAGGGTCGTGGGTCGCGGTAGCGATCCGCGCGCCAAACGGGTCGAAGCGTACGACGCTCACGGCCCTGCCATGGCGTCTGCGCACCGAGATATGCATACGCGCGCCGCTCCACCAGCCCTCGGCCGCCCCCCCCGCGGGCGGCGGATTCGGTCCGCGTCTCGAGTGTGTGACGTCCGGAGCGCCCCGGGGTCCTCTCCTTCAGCCATGACACCCCCCCCTCCTCTGCGCAGCCCGGCGCTCCGCTGGGCCTTGCCCCTCGCTGCACTGCTGGCGCCCGGCGCCCCCGCCCAGTTCGTTCGGAACACGGTGGATCTCCCGGCGTCCCAGAGCCCCGGTGAGAACGGGGAGTGCGTCGCCCTCGTCGACGTCGAGGGGGACGGTGACCTCGACATCGTGATCGGGCGGAACGGGAGCTCCGTCGGCGGGGCGCAGAACCTTCTGTGGATCAACCAGGGGGGCGCGCAGGGCGGTGTGACCGGACGGTTCGTCGACGAGAGCGCGCAGCGGCTGCCGACGATGTCGGACGCGACCCGTGGGATCGAGCCGGCGGATATCGACGGGGACGGGGACGTGGACCTGCTGGTGGTCAACCTCTCCCTGATCCAGCCGAGCTCGTGGTGGATCAATCAAGGCGGGATCCAAGGCGGCACGGCCGGGTACTTCGTCGACGAAACGGCCGCGCGGTGGCTGTTCGTCGGCGCCCAGGGGAGCTCGTTCCCGCCGTCGGTGCTGCTCCCATCGGGGCTGTTCCCTGGCATGGGCGCCGACGCCGCGTTCGGTGACTTCGACGACGACGGCGACCTCGACCTCGTTTATGCAGCGAACGGGGACCTGCTCGTCGGTGTGCCGACGAGGGTGTTCCTGAACGACGGTCAAGGGCGCTTCCAAGAGCACAACCCCACGGCGTTCGTCCTCCCCGCCGCGGTCCTTCCGACGGGCGCCCCGGGCCTCTGGTGCGAGGGAGTCCATACACCGGACACGTCGATGAGCGACGGGTCCGAATGTGACGTCGTCTCGAGATCGGCGGACGTCGACGTCGCGGACGTGGACGGAGACTTCGACGTGGACATCCTCGTCGGTGACCTCGCCGACGGGCCGCGCCTGTATGCCAACCGCCGCTTTGGCTCGGGCCTCGCGCCGGAGGTGGGCGGGAGCGCATTCGGGTTCCGCGACGTCACGGGCGCGGCGTTCCCGACGACGCCGACGAGCGGCGGCGCGCACTACGCCCAGGAGTTCGGCGACCTCGACGGCGACGGCGACCTCGACCTCTACGGAGTCAATTGGCACAACGTCGGCAGCCAGCGCTTCGACGTGACGCTGACGAACTTCGGCAGCGGCGTCTTCGGCTCGCGGGTCGCTGTGCCGGGCTCGGAGGACGACGACGATGACTGCGCGTTGTTCGACTACGACGGCGACGGAGACCTCGACGTCACGGCCGCCAACTACTCGAAGGGGCTGACGTTCGACACGCTGTTCCGCAACGACACGCTGGCGGCAGACGCGCCCGTACTGACCGACCGGTCGGTGGACCTCGCCAACACGCCGTCGTTCAGCAGCGGCGTTCGCGCGGGCGACTTGGACGGCGACGGAGACGACGACCTCCTCATGGCGGGGGCGTTCAGCTCGGCCCACGTCTACTTCGAGAACCAGTTCGACGTTCCCGACACCCGAGCGCCGCGGGTCGTCCGGGTCGAGGTCGCGCCGCACCGGACGCAAGGCCCCGCGCCGACGGTGATCCACGCCGCGGTGCTCGACAACGGCCCGATGGCCGCCGCGGCGTCGCTGTCGGTGGCGCTGCGCTACACCGTCGACGGCGGAGGGACCACCGTGCTCCCGATGCGTTGGTCGGGCGGGCAGATCTACCGGGGCGAGCTCCCGGGCGCGCTCGTCGGGCTAGTCAGCTACGAGGTCGTTGCCCGCGACGCGCGGGGCAACACCGGTGGCTCGGTCACGCAGAGTTTCCTGGCGACGACGCCGGGTCAGCTCGGCGCCACGTACTGCACGCCGAGCCCGAACTCGACCGGCGCACCGGCGCGGATCTCGGCCGCCGGCTCGAACCAAGTGTCGTTGAACAGCGTGACCCTGGCGGTGAGCGGCCTGCCGCAATCCTCGTGGGGATACTTCCTCGTCAGCTCGGTACGCGGCTCCGTGTCGAACCCCGCGGCGGGCCAGGGCACGCTGTGCCTCTTCGGCCTGATCGGGCGCTTCGTCGGGCCTGGACAAGTGCGCAACTCGGGCACGCTGGGCGCGGTGCAATTGCCGATCGACCTGCTGCAGCTCCCCACGCCGGCGGGCCTGATCGGGGTCGCGCCGGGGGATCTGTGGCACTTCACGTACTGGTACCGCGACATGAACCCGGCGACCACGACGAACTTCGCAGACGGGCTCTCGATCGGGTTCGTGCCGTAACGGGGACGCGGTCACGGCTGCGATGGGGTGCGTCCCCGAAGGC
>CAYOBN010000053.1:0-33539 GCA_964402175.1 uncultured Planctomycetaceae bacterium
GGGGGGGGGGGGGGGGGGGGGGGGGGCCCCCCCTGGGGGGGGGGGGGGGGGGGCCCCCCCCCCCCCCCCCCCACCCCTCTTCTCGTGTCCCCTGGCGCGGGTCAGGGGGCCTCGGGACGCTCGTTGTGTGATCCTTTTGTGAGACCCGTTCCGGATCCCGAGGAACCAGGTACCTTCGGGAGGAAGTCCTCTCCAGACACCCACCCCGTGCAGTGCCCGCCATCGCGGCGCAGCTCGGGCTTGAATCCCATGCAGCGCAACAACTTCCTCACCCTCTCGCTGGGCCTCGCGCTCGGCTTCCTCGGCACGGTCGATCGGGCCGCCGCCCAGTGTGCGAACCCGACCTCGGGCGCTGACGTCATCGTCGGCGACGTCAGTGGCTGCGCGACCTACGGGACCGCGAGCGGCTTCAGCGGCTACGCCCTCGGGACGACGTCCTGCAACATCGGCAACGCCCAGCTCCTCTGGATCGCCAACAACACGCAGCACCCGGTCATCGGGCAGAACATCTACCGCCTGAACGAGGGGCGCTTCCAGCAGATCGGTCAGAGCTGGCTGAAGCACGGCTTCACCGCGCTCCAGCAGAACCTCTGCTGCGCGTGCCAGTCGTCGGGCACCGGCTCGCGCCTCGGCGTCGGCTGCTCCGACCCGTACGGCTCCAGCCTGAACGGCTCGCAGTCCGGCCTCGGCCCGCGCTCGGAGGTCAACGCGTTCACCGGCGCGTTCCTCTACCCGTTCGGCACCCAAGGGCAGACGGGCAACGCCGCTTACAAGCGCGCCCAGGTCCTGCGCGACGATGTCGACCCGGCCAACTTCCCGAACGCGCTCTACTTCGGTGAGGCGCAGTACGTCGCTCCCGACGATGCGGCGGCTGGAAACGGCCTCAACAACGTGTCGTGGCGCCGCCTGAACCGCCCCGGCACCCAGTCGAGCGGTTCCTTCACGCTCTCGACGACGGGCGCGACCGTGCGCATGCAGCCGGCGGTCATGGCGTGGAAGGCCCAGGACCCGACCGTCGACGTGCAGATCGTCGACGTCCCCGGCGAAGGGCGCTTCTGGGTCGCCAGCAACTGCTACCAGGGCCAGGGCGGCACGTTCCGCTACGAGTACGTGGTGTTCAACCTGAACAGCCACCGCAGCGCCTGCCGCCTGACGATCCCGATCGGGGCCGGCGCGACCATCCTCAACGAGGGCATGTCCTGGCCGCGCTCGCACTCGGGTGAGCCGTACGACAACACCCCCTGGACCATCCAGAACCTGGGCGACCGCATCCAGTTCACCACGGACAGCTTCGCGACGAACCCCAACGCCAACGCGATCCGCTGGGGCACGATGTACAGCTTCTGGTTCGAGTCGACGAACGCTCCCGAAGTGAAGTCGGCGACGATCACGCTGTTCCGTCCGGGCAGCGAGCCCGACCCGAACGTGTCGGTCTGCGGTCCGGTCGGTGGCAACCCCGTTCCGGTCGTGACGAACTACTGCAACGCGGTCATGAACTCGACCGGCGTCGCGGGCACGATCACCGCGCAGAACATCGACATGAACGCGCGCACGATGGAGCTCGCGGGGGCGAACCTCCCGACGAACGCCTTCGCGTTCAGCTTGGCTTCGCTGACCCAGGGCTTCGTCGCGAACCCGGGCAACAGCACGGGCAACATCTGCCTCGGTGGCAACATCGGGCGCGTCGTCGGTGGCAACATCCTGAACACCGGCGCCGCCGGCTCGCTGCTCGAGAGCGTGAACCTGGACCAGATCCCGACCCCGTCGGGCGTCAACGTCGCGGTCGGCGCGGGCGAAGCCTGGTACTTCCAGTTCTGGCACCGTGACGTGATCGTCGGCCTCAACCTGCCGACGTCGAACTTCACGAACGGCGTGCGCGTGTGGTTCCCGTGAGCGATGGAGGCCCGGGCTCTGCGCTCGGGCCTCGCGCCTGACCCCGTCACAGCGGGGGAGACGTGCAGAAGGGGCACCCGCCTTGGCCCGCGCGCGGCTCGCGCGGGCAACGGCGGGTGCCCCGGTTTTGCTCGGACGTCAGGCGTAGAGACCGCGCGCGCGGTCGGCATCGGCCACGCGCTTCACGGCGAGGAGTTGCGCCGCCATCCGCAGCGAGCAGTCGTGCTCTTGCTGGACGAGGCTGACAGCCTCCCAGGCTTCGCGCAGCATGCGTCGGAGGCGCGCGTCGACGACGTCGCCGAGCCACTTGAAGCCGGTGCGGTTCTGCACCCACTCGAAGTAGGAGACGACGACGTTGCCGCCGTTTGCGAGGATGTCCGGCACGACGGGGATCCCGCGCCGCTCGAGGACGTCGTCCGCGGCCGGGGTCGTCGGTCCGTGGGCGCCCTCCAGGACGAGGGCCGCCTGGATGCGCTCGGCGTTCTCCTGGTGGATCGCGTTGGCCACCGCACACGGGGCCAGCACGTGGCACGGTTGTTCCAGGAACCGCGCCGGGTCGAGCGACTTCGCACCGGGGACCGACGCGGGGAGGTGGCCGTGTTCGTTCCGGTAGGCGAGGAGCGCGGGCACATCGAGCCCATCCGGGCTGTACAGCGAGGACTGCACATCCGAGAGCCCCAGGACGCGGTGACCCTCGGCGTGCAGGATCCTGGCCAGGTTCCCCCCGACGACACCGGCGCCCTGGATCACGACGTCGAGGCGCGCCGGGTCGAGGCCGCGCCGTGCAGCGGCGAGGCGCAGGATCACGCGCAACCCCTGCGCGACCGCATCGTGGTGACCGGCGCTGCCGCCGAGCGCCTCGGGTTTGCCCGTCACCGCCGGGTTCGCGGTGCAGCGCTCGTGGGCGGAGAGTGTGTCGAGCGCCCACGCCATCACGTCTTCGTCCGAGGCCATCTCCGGCGCGAGCACATCGCGCTCACCGCCGATGTCCCCGACGAGCGACGCCGTCCAGCGCCGCACGATGCGCTCGAGCTCAGCGCGTGAGACCGCCGCGCGATCTACGGTGATCCCGCCTGCAGCGCCGCCGAAGGGGACACCCAGCAGCGCGCACTTCCATGTCATCCACGCCGCGAGGGCGCGCAGCTCGTCGAGGCGCAGGTCCGCGGCGAGGCGCAGCGGTCCGATGAACGGACCGAGGCCCATGTTGTGCTGGATCCGATACCCGTCGAGGACGCGGAAGGACCCGTCGTCCAGGCGCACGGGCACCGAGACGGCGATCTCGCGATCCGGTTTGCGCAGGAGCAGGTACTCCTGCTGGCCGAGGCCTAGCTTCAGGGCGGCTTCGTCGAAGCTCGCCATCATCGTCTTGAAGGGGCTCGCGTCGTCGAGCGTCGGTACGCTCGGGAGGCTGCCCGTCGATTCGCGGCTCGTGGAGTGCATGGCGCGCGACCTCAGGAGGAGATGCCGCGCATCCGGTACACCGAAGCGACGCGGTCGATCGAGAGGATGTACGCGCCGGTGCGCAGCGACACGCTGTAGCGCTCGGCTGTCGCGCGAACGGCGCTGAACGACTGCACCATGATCTGCTCGAGGCGCGAGTTCACGATCTCCTCGGTCCAGAAGTAACCCATGCGGTCCTGGACCCACTCGAAGTACGACACCGTCACACCGCCCGCGTTGGCGAGGATGTCCGGCACGCAGATGATCCCGCGGCTATCGAGGATGTCGGACGCGACCCCAGTCGTCGGGCCGTTGGCGCCCTCGATGATGACCCGCGCTTTGATGCGCTCGGCGTTGAGGCTCGTGATCTGGTTCTCCGTCGCGGCCGGCACGAGCAGTTCGCAGTCGAGCTCGAGCTGGGGCGAGGGACCGGACACCGCCGTTTGGTAGTCGGCCTCCGGGTAGCCTTCGAGGCGCTTCTTGCTGCCGAGGTGCGCGAGCACCGCCGGTACGTCGAGCCCCTTCGGGTTGTAGATGAAACCGTACATGTCGCTGAGCGACACGATCCGGTATCCCTCGCGGTACATCAGCAGAGCACCGAGGCCGCCGACGTTGCCCGCGCCCTGCACGACGACGCGGGTGTCCTCCGGGCGCAGGCCCGCCATCTTGAGCGCCTCGTTGGAGCAGATCATCACGCCGCGGCCGGTGGCTTCGCGGCGGCCTTTGCTGCCTCCGATGTTGAGCGGCTTACCCGTGACGACGGCCGTCGTCGTGCGCCGCGCGTGCATGGAGTACGTGTCCATGATCCACGCCATCGTCTGCTCGTTCGTGTTCATGTCCGGCGCCGGCACGTCGCGATCCGGACCCAGGATGTCCATGATCGCGACCGTGTAGGCGCGTGTGAGGCGCTCGAGCTCGCTGCGCGACATCTCGCGCGGGTCGCAGATCACCCCGCCCTTGCCGCCGCCGAACGGCACGTTGACGACGGAGCACTTCCATGTCATCCAAGCGGCGAGCGCGCGGACCTCGTCGATGTTGACCTCGCGGTCGAAGCGGATGCCGCCCTTCGCGGGACCGCGCAGCGTGTTGTGCTGCACCCGGTAGCCCGTGAAGACCTTGACGCGCCCGTCGTCCATCTGGACCGGCACGTTGACGGTCATCTCCCGGTCGGGCATCCGCAGCACATCGCGGATCCCGCCATCGAGCCCGAGGTGGTCGGCGGCCGTCTCGAACCCCTTGGCCATCGAGAGGAAGGGGTTCAGCTCATCCTGCAGCGCTTTGGAGGCGTGGGCGGTTCCGGTGGACATGGTGCGCGGACCGCCGGCGTGGCGGCGGGTCCTTCGGGCGCGAGGGGGTCAGGGGGACCGGGCCGGAGGTCGGCGTCGGTCGCGCGCGGCGACGGCGAAGCCGCGGGTCGGGGGGACCCACGGCACCGCGCGGCGCGTGCGATCCCTTATTCGAACGAGCGCAGGGGGCGCCCGGAACCCCTAGCACCCAAAATCAGCGGCGGTCGCGGCCGGCGAGGGCTCGAGGAGCCTGCGCTGTGGGAAGGAGCCCGGGCCCAGCCCGGCGGTTGCTCCCCGAGCCCGCGCAGGTTCCCATGGGCGCCCGATGGCGCGCCCTCAGCCAGGTCCCCCGACGCTCCGCGGTGAGGGGCCTCCGTGGCTCCAGGCGCCGACGCCCGAGCTCCTCGGAGCGCTCCTCGAGGCGCCGCCGGCGGCGCCCCTGCGCTCGCTTCCGGGCCGCACCACGTTCACATGGACCGGCCCGGACGGGGGCCGCTACGTCGTGAAGCGTTTCGTCGGCCGCGCAGGGCGCTTGGTTGGGCCTCTGCTGGGCCGCGCTGGAACCCTCCCGGGTGCTCTCGCCGAGCGCGAACACGCCGTCCTCGCGGCCCTCAGCGGCTCTGGGGTCCCCGTACCTCGCCCCATGGGCTGGGTCGCCCCCGCCGGGGGCGCGCTCGCCCGCGCCGCGGTCGTGATGGCCCTCGTGCCGCACCGCGAGAGCCTCCGCCAGCGCCTCGCGCGCGTGCCGGACGAGGCGCTCGCCTGGGCGCCGGAGCTCGCCGCGCTCGTCGCGGGGCTGCACCGCGCGGGGTGGTACCACCAAGACCTCTATCTCGAGCACGTGGTGATCGCAGAAGGCTCGGAGAGGCTCGTGCTCCTCGACCTCGCGCGTGCGCGGCGCCAGCGCTGGCCGGCGCGCGTGCGTTGGTTTCAGAAGGACCTTGGCGCGCTCGCGTCGACCCCGGGGATCGACGCGGCGGCGCAGTGTCTCTTCTTCGAGCGCTATTGCGCAGCCCTCGGCGTCGCGCCGGGCGCCCGCCCACGTTGGCTGCGCGCGACGCTCCGGCGTGCCGCGCGCATCCAGCGCCACGTGCCGCGTTTCGCCGACCCCGAGACCCGCGAGGGTGCGGTCTACTGAGCGCGCTCGACCTCGCGCACCCAGATGTTGCGGAACGCGATCGGGTTGCCGTGGTCCTGGATCCCGATCGGGCCCTTCGGATCGTGCGGCCCATAGGCGGCGACGTCGCGGTGCCGCGTCGCGCCGAGCAGCGCCTCCGCGTGGTGGACGAGCACGCCGTTGTGGAACACCGTGACGAGCGCCGGCGAGACGAGCTGGCCGTCGGCATCGAAGCGCGGGGCGCGGAACGCGATGTCGTAGGTCTGCCACTCGCCCGGCGCGCGGCACGCGTTCACCATCGGCGGCTGCTGGCCGTAGAGCGCCGCGGTCATGCCGTCGGGGTAGGTGCGGTTCTCGTAGCAGTCGAGGATCTGCACCTCGTAGCGGTCGAAGAAGAACACGCCCGAGTTGCCGCGCCCCTGGCCGTTGCCCTCGGGCTTCGGCGCGCGCCACTCGAGGTGCAGTTGGCAGTCGCCGAAGCGCTGCTTGGTGCGGATCGAACCCTTGCCGTTGACGACCATCGCGCCGTCTTCGAGGGTCCAGGGGCCTCCGTTCCATGCGTCGGTCGAGGTCCCATCGAAGAGCACGACCGCGTCGGAGGGCGGCGCGCTCGCGGTCGCCCCGGGGCTGACGACGGTCGGCTGGGGGCGCAGGCCGTCGTGCACGTGCCAGGCGGTGCCGGGCAGCAGCGGGGTGTCCTGGTAACCCAGCTTGTCGTCTTGCAGGAACCAGGCGGCGGGGAGGGCAAGGAGGGAGAGGAGGGTGGTGACTCGCATGATCGGCGGGGAACCTATCATGTCTCGCCCGGCGCGTCGCGCGGCACCGCTCCCGCGGGGCCCGGCGCCGGCCACAACGACCACCTCGCGCCCTGGAGAGCCCTTTGCCGAGCGTCCTCGACCAGTTCCCGTCCGACGTCCCCGACCAGCCCGAGCTCGTCTCCGTTCGCCGTGACGGCGACCTCGTGCACCTCACGATCGAACGGCCGGAGGTCATGAACTGCCTCTCGTTCCCGACGCTGCGGCGCTTTCGGCTCGTGCTGGAGGAGCTCGCGCAGGACCTGTCGGTGCGCGCGGTGCTCCTGACGGGGGCGGGCGAGCGCGCCTTCTGTGCCGGCGCGGACCTCAAGGAGCGGCGCACGATGCCGACCGAGCGCGTCCCGGACTTCGTCCGCAACATCCGCGGGTTGATGGACGACGTCGCGGCGCTGCCCCAGCCGACGATCGCCGTCGTGAACGGTGTGGCGTTCGGTGGGGGCACGGAGCTCATGCTCGCGTGTGACCTGCGGGTCGCCGCCGCCGACGCTCAGTTCGGGCTGACGGAGACGACGCTCGCGATCATCCCCGGCGCCGGCGGGACGCAGCGCCTGCCGCGCCTGATCGGGACGAGCCGCGCGAAGGACCTCGTTCTGACGGGGCGCAAGCTCGGCGCGGACGAAGCCGAGCGCATCGGCCTCGTCAACCGCGTCGCGCCCCGCGCCGAGCTGGCGGCGGTCGCGACCGCGCTCGCGCAGCAGATCGCAGGGAACGGTCCCGTCGCCGTGCGCGCCGCCAAAGCGGCGATCGACCAGGGCACCGAGGTCGAGATCGAGCGCGGCCTCGCCATCGAAGCCGAGTGTTATGCGCGCGTGATCCCGACGTCGGATCGCCTGGAGGCGCTCGCGGCGTTCGCCGAGAAGCGCGCGCCGCGGTACCAGGGGCGCTGAGGGCGCGGGCGAAATGGGACCGAGGCCCGGTGCAGGCATCACCTGCACCGGGCCCCGGCGCTCGCGTGTGATCGACGAGGGCTCAGTTCGCCCAGGTGATCGCGATGCCGTTCGACCAGTTGCCCCCGCCCGAGAAGATCGTGTCGCGGTGGAAGTACTGGTAGTACACCGTGGAGCCGACGAGGGTGCCGAACTCCGCGAGCGTCGAGTCGGTGAAGTCGAGCGCGAGTGTCGCCACGTTGTTCACCGGCGCGACGATCTGGTTGAGGCGCACGATGTTCGCGTTCACGCAGAACTGGCCACCGATCGGAGAGGTGATCGGAGCGCCGGCGCCCGAGGCCTGGACGAACACGCCGAAGAAGTTCGGCACGTTCGAGCAGACGAGGCTGTTGTCGTTCACGCCGAGCGAGCCGGTGCCCGTGCGGCTCATCGTGCCGCCGGTCGGGCTGAAGGAGTTCGGGCTGCCCGGGTTGCAGAAGTTCGACGTGACGACGATGCAGGGCGTGTTGAATGCTCCGGGCGTGTCGAGCCCCGCAGTCGGATCGAACTCGCCGATGCGGACATCGGTGAGGCTCGTCAGGCAGCGGTAGACGTGGCCCGGCACGAAGGTGCCGTCGGGGCCGACGTCGACCCCACCGAGGGCGGCGCCGTAAAAGCGGTCGCCCGAAGTCGGCGTCGCCACGAGCCCGACCGCATCGCGAACAGTCGTCCACGGCGTCGTCTCGAGCACACCGTCATCGTCCGTGTCAAGGTCGTCGCCGAGGGCGCCGATGAAGCCCTCGACGAGCAGGTGCGTGACGTTGTCCGAGTTCTCGAAGTTCAGCGCTGTGCCCGCGTTGAAGTACGGCACCGGGAACGTGAACGTGGGCTCTGCGGCGAGGAAGAGCCCGTTGGCGCCGAGGACCTGGCCCGTGAGCGGCAGCACCGCCTCGATCACGCCTGAACCACCCGTGCCGTCGCCGATCACGAGGTACGTGAGGCCGTCGAGCGTCGCGCCTGGCGGCGAGCCGAGCAGCTCGAAGTACTCGTCGTTGTCTGCGCCGGGCTGGTCGATGCGGATCTCGTTGATGAGGACGAGCGTCGGGGAGGGGAGGCCCTGGGCGAACGTGCCGCTGATCAACGCGGCGCCCGTCGCGAGGCGGAAGAGGGACTGCATGGAGAGAGTGGGTTCGATCAACGGAGCGTTCGGAGAGGTCGCAACGCGAGGGCAGCCGTACACCGACGGCGGACCTCGAGGGGGACCGGAGAGGCCTCCATCCTGACCGATCCGAGGTCCGCGTGGGGCCTCGCCTGGGAACTTGATCGGATCTAGACAGGACGATGTCGCACTTTGGTGCAGTTCACCCCCGCGGCTCCGGCCCGGACCAGCGGGTGACCTCGCCGTCGTACCAGGCTTCGTTGGCGGCCGCGATCTGCTCGACCTCGTCGGCGCTGTGCAGCGGCCCCGAGCCGATGCCGGGGCAGGTGGCGCGCACCTCCCCGTGCCACTTGGCCTCGTCGTCGAGGGTCTCCTCCCAGAACGGCCAGGTCCGGCACTGAACCGGCCGCACGGGATACACGCCGCAGCGCCCGTCGGCGCCCAGGAACGGGCAGGCGGGGTCGTCCATGCGGAGCGCGAAGAGGTGGCCTTCGCGCTGGCAATAGCGCTCCAGGAAGTCCTCGAGGCCGAGCCCGAGGTGGGCCGCCATGGACCGGGCCTCCGGCCGCCGCAGATAGACGTAGGCGTACTCGCCGTGGTGCCGGCAGCAGTTCCCGCAGGCCGAGCAGGCGAAGCGCAGGCCCTCTTCGAACCAGCGGCGGGCGGTGGGCGGGGGGTCGGCGGCCATGCCGGGCAGCTTGCACCGGCTCTGCTGCGCGCGCAAGTGCCCGCCCCGTGCCGGTTTAGAGAGATGTGCGCGATTCGGGCGTTCGCTGTGCGGTTTCCGCACGCTCTGTAGAGTTACCCCCCGATGCCGTGCGAACCCGCACGGTCTGCCCCCGGATGAAGCTCACCGTCACGGAAGACGGCGTGCGCGCCGAGCTCGTGCTCGACCAGCCCGTCGTCACGATCGGCCGCGCCCTCGACAACGACATTCGCCTCGAGAGCAAGCTCGTCTCGCGGCACCACAGTCGGATCGAGGAGCGGGGCGGCGAAGCCTGGGTCCTCGATCTCGGCTCCGCGAACGGGACCCTCGTGAACGGGGAGAAGATCACCCGGCGGCTCCTCGCCCCGGGCGACCGGGTCGAGATCGGCGGGGTGCGGATCGTCCTCGAGGCGCTCGACACCGTGCCGCCCCCCGAGCCGCCGGAGCTCACGAGCGCCTCTGGGGCCGAAGGTGACGGGATGGGGCTGCGCACCCTCACGGGGGAGGCCCGACGCGAGCGCGAGAACCTGCGCGTCTTCGCCAAGATCACGCGCGAGCTGACCCGCGAGGTCGAGCTCTTGCCGCTGCTGCGCCAGATCGTCGACTCCGCGGTCTCGCTCGTCGGCGGCGAACGCGGCTTCGTGCTGCTGCACGATCACCGCCGCGAGGAAGACCCCAAGGCGCCGATCGACGTCGCGAAGATGACCGTCAGCGTCGCGCGCTCGTTCGACCACACGGACATCGTCGTGCCGCGTACGAGGCTGTCGCTCGGGATCGCGCGTAAGGTCGTGCAGGAGGGCAAGGGTGTGCTCTCGCTCGACGCCTCGCAGGATGACCGCTTCGATGGGATGGCGAGCGTCGAGGACTTGCGCCTCCGTTCGGTCATGTGTCTGCCGATTCGATCGGGGGGCCGGACCGAGGGTGTGCTCTACATCGACAATCGCCTGCAATACGGGGCCTTCGGCGAGTACGACCTGGAGCTCCTCGAGCTCTTCGCGGGACAAGCGTCGATCGCCGTCAACAACGCTAGGCTCGTCGCGGAGCTGCGCGAGCGCAATGCGCGCTTGGAGGCGTCACGGCGCCAGATCGAGGCCCTGAATGCGGAGCTCGGGCGCAAGGTGCGCGATCAAGGCAGCGAGCTCGCTGTCGTGCGCCGCGCGCTCGACCGCGAGCGCGGCCGCTACGACTACAGCAACCTCATCGGTGCCTCGGACGCGATGCACCGCATCTTCCAGCAGCTCGACCGCATCGTCGAGTCCGAGCTGCCGGTGCTGATCCACGGCGAGAGCGGTACGGGCAAGGAGCTGATCGCGCGCGCCATCCACTTCAACGGGCCGCGCAAGGAGAAGGTGTTCGTCAGCGAGAACTGCGCGGCGCTGCCCGACACCTTGCTGGAGTCGGAGCTCTTCGGCCACGTGCGCGGCGCGTTCACGGGCGCGTACAAGAACAAGAAGGGCCTCCTGGAGCAAGCCGACGGTGGAACCCTGTTCCTCGACGAGATCGGCGATATGAGCCCCGCGATGCAGACGAAGCTGCTGCGGGTCCTGCAGGAAGGGGAGTTCCGAGTGCTCGGCTCCGACCGCATCGTCAAGGTGGACGTGCGCGTCTTGACTGCGAGTCACCGCGACCTCTCCGAGATGGTGCGCGAGGGGACGTTCCGCGAGGACCTCTACTATCGCATCGCCGTCCTCGCGGTGCAGTTGCCTGCCCTGCGCGAACGGCGCGACGATATCCCGCTCCTTGCGGAGCACCTTCTGGCGCGTGCGGCACGCGAAGCAGGTCGCGCGGTGCCGCGCCTGCCCCACGAGGTGATGGCGGCGCTCGTCTCCCATGACTGGCCCGGCAACGTGCGTGAGCTCGAGAACGAGATGCGCCGCATCGTGGTCCTCGCCAAGGACGAGGTCCGCCTGGAGCACCTCTCGGAGGTCGTACAGGAGGGGCGCACCAAAGAGGGTGCGATCAAGCGCACAGCGGATGTCCTGGAGCAGGGCGATATCCGCGGCGCGGTCGCAGAGCTGGAGCGACGCTCGATCGAAGCGGCCCTGGCGCAAGCCGGCAACAACAAGAGCCGCGCCGCAGAGGCCCTCGGCCTCAGTCGCTTTGCGTTGCAGCGCAAGCTGCAGCGCTATGGACTCGTCGATCGACGCGCGGAGGGTGACGCCTTCGACGAAGACGATGATGTGCCGAACGCGCGGGGAATCGAGCAGAGTGAGCGCTCCTGAGGTCTGGCGATGACGCCGAATCAAGGAGACGCAGAGGAGCCCGTTACGCAGGCGGCGGCCGGCTGGGACGAACATCCGCCTGCGGACGAGCGGCCTGCGTTGCCGCGTATCGCAGGATACAAGCTCCACGCCGTGCTCGGACGTGGTGCGACGGGCATCGTGTACCGCGCGACGCAGCTCGCGGTCGAGCGCCAAGTCGCGCTGAAGGTCCTGCATCCAGAGCTCGTCCCCGACCGCCGCGCGATCCTGCGCCTGCAGCGGGAAGCGCGCCTTGCGGCGCGGCTCGCGCACCCGAGCATCATCTCGGCCATCGACATGGGCGAGATCGGAGGGCGCTGGTGGTACGCGATGGAGTTGGTCGAAGGCGTCTCGCTGCAGCGCCGCCTCGCAACCCGGGGACCTATGAGTGAGCGCGAGTGCCTGCGGCTGTTCAGCCCGCTGTGCGATGCGCTGCAGCACTCTCACGAGGTCGGCGTGGTTCACCGCGACATCAAACCGGCGAACATCCTGATCGATCGCCGGGGCCGCGCGCGACTCGTCGACCTGGGCCTTGCGATGTCACCGGATGATCCGGCGGTCACTCGCGTCGGCGGCACCCTCGGCACACCGCACTACGTCAGCCCCGAACAGGCCCGCGACCCGCGCCGTGCCGATACCCGGAGCGACCTCTGGTCGCTCGGCGCGACCATGTATCACTCGGTCACGGGTCGACCGCCGTTCGAAGGCAACAGCGTCGCCGAGATCCTCTCCGGCGTCCTGCACGAGGCTGTCCCCGACCCGCGTGAGTTTGCGCCGGACTTGTCGAAGGGCTTCGCACTGATGCTCGGCAAGTGCCTCACGCGCGATCCAGAGCGTCGTTACCAGGAGCCTTGGGAGCTCGTCGCGGACATCGAACTGCTGCGCGAGCGCCGTCGCCCCGACGTGCAGGCGGACACCGTCGATCCGTTCCGTAGTCGCAGGCCGGCGTGGCTCGCCCCGGTGCTTGCTGGGCTCAGTGTCATCGGACTCGTCGCGACGACTTGGTTCGTCGCCGCGCGCCCCTGGGAGCCGCCGACAGCCGAGCGACGGATCACCAGGGTGGAAGACTGGCCCGAGCTCGTCCGCGTCCGCGACACGTTCCGGTCAGGCTCGCTGAGCCCGGCGGCTGCGCTTGCAGAGCTCGAAGCGCCGACGCTGTTCGGGCTGCCGGCCGAAGCCCAGCTGGAGAAGAGCGCCCTCATCAGCGCGATCAAGTTCGAGCTCGACACTCGCGTCGTCGCGTTACTGCGCGCGCTCGACGAGCGCTTCGTGACGGAGCTCGAGAAGCGAGACTTCACCGCCGCCGCGCGGATCGTCGAGGTGGAGCTGGAGCGCGAGGTCCAGGCAGCGACTGGTTTCGACGGCGTGCTCGGTGTACCGCCAGGCAGCACTCGCTTCGACCTCGAGGCGTGGGCTCGCGAGCGCAGCTCGCGGGTCGCGGACGGGCGCCGTGATGCGCTCGAACGGGCTCGGCGCGACGCGGTCGCTGCCTACCCCGAGACCTTGGGTGCTGCGGTCGCGACGGAGCTCGAGCGACGGGACTGGCGCACACCCTGGCGCTTGCTCGAACCCGGCAATTCTGCGGCCTGGTTGGAGCGACTCGCAGAGCGTGTGGACCTGCGCGGTCTGAGCGAGGATGAGCGGCGTATGGTGGTCGAATCCGTCGCTCACCTCGCTAATCGCGACCGTGCAACGGTCCTGCGCTCCGCGAACGATGCGCTCGGGTCGCTGCGGCGTTTCATCGATGACGAGCGCGATCGTTGGTTCGAAACGCTGCCGGAGACGCTGCAGGTCGCGCACGGTGCGCGGCTTCGGGATGCCTTCGAGCGCGAGCGCGAGCGCCTGGGGATCGACCCCGAGCGGGTCCCCGAAGACTGGTATCGCCCCGTACAGAAGCGCCTCGAGCTCGCCATCGAAGACCTCGAGAGCGAGGCGGAGACGCTGCGTGACGAGTTGGCGTTCATCGAGCTCGAGCGCCACACGGGGCGCGCCGACCTCTTGCGATCCTTGCGGCATTACGACCAGGAGGTCGAGCTTTGGCGCGCGCTGCTCGCAGAGCCGTGGCGGAGCTCCACGCACGGTGTGATGGCGCAGCGATTGCACGAGGCCGAGCTCTTGGAGAGCCTCCTGCGCGCCGCCGGAGGCGCGCTTGCCGCGCGCACCGGGAATCGCATCGCGCTGACGTTCGACGATCGAATCCAGCGCGAGGGCGAGCTCGCAGCTGATGCGGCGAGCATCCTGAGCGACGGGTTCGAGCTCAAGCTCAAGGCGCAGCGCCTGCGCTGCGCCCTGCGGCGCTCCGCGCCCGGCATCGGCGCGCGGGAGGATCGCATCGCGCTGGGAACAGACGAGATCGTCGGACTCGCTCTCGCGGGACGTGGGGGCGTCGCAGCTTTGGCAGCTCCCACCAACAAACAAGTAGCCGTCGCAGCGTTCCTATTGGCAGAAGGGCGTCCTTCCGAGGCTCGGGCAGCATTGCGTGCGCTCCCCGGGACGCTCGACGACGCTCTCGCAAGTGCGCTCGACGCGCGCGCGGACCGGGCCCTCGGCGAGTCGCCGACGGCGCCAGCGGAGACCGCGACGGCAGCGGTCGAGCGCAACACACGCGATGAGTCGTTCGAAGCAGCGTATGGCGTTCCGAACCTGGATGCAGTCAGTCAACGCGCGCGCCTCGTCTTCGACCTCGCGACACCCGAGCATCGGGCTGCGTGGAAGCTCGGCAGTTGGCGCGCTTCCGGCGCGGGGCTCGTGCTGTCCGACGCGCTTGTCGACGACGCACGCTTCCTAGCGGCGGACACCGCTCCGACTTTGGCGCTGGTCTCGCCATTGCGACTCGACTCGAGCCAGGAGCTGCGTGTTCGGCTGACGCTTCGGGTCGACGCTGTGCCTGCACGTGGGGCGTTGTTTGCGATCACGTTCGCGGGCTACCACCTCGTGCTGCGCGAGGTCGGCGGCCAGGCGCGCGCTTGGTTCGGTACAGGCGACCTCTGGACGCTCGTCGAACGCGTCGCGCAGTCGGCCGAGAGCGTCGAGGTGCCGGGTTTCAGCACGGCTCCACTGACGAGCCTCGGAAAGGGCCGCAGCTTCGACGTGATCGTCAAGGTCCGCCTCAGCGGCGGACGGCTGGGACACCTGGAGGTCGACGGGCAGCGCCTCGCTGTATCGACCCAGTACAGCCCGCCCGCCGTCGGCACGCCGACGCTCGTCGTGCGCTCCCGAGAGGCCGCCACGCTCGAGTCGGTCGAGCTCGTGGGGCGGCGCGAGCTGCGGCGCTGAACGCGTACTGGATCTCCCTCGAGCGGGGCACCGTCGGGGTCGATCTCCACGGCGGCCCTGCGTCCCCGTGACGCGCTCCGCGCGTCCTGTCCCGCAACGGGCCCAGACCCTGCCCCGTCCTCTCCTCCCCGGCGGCCCATCAGGCACCCCCTGGAGAGCCCCACATGAGCGACATGGACGAGTTCATCGGCGAATTCCTCGTCGAGAGCCGTGAGAACCTCGACCGCCTGGACGAGGGGCTCGTGGCCCTCGAGAGCACGCCGGACGACAAGGACCGGATCGCAGGGATCTTCCGCACCATTCACTCGATCAAGGGGAGCTGCGGGTTCCTCGGCTTCCAGGTCCTGGAGAAGGTCACGCACTCAGGTGAGAACCTCCTCTCGAAGCTGCGTGACGGAGAGCTCGCGATGTCGGAGTCCATCGCCGACGCGCTGCTCGCGATGGCTGACGTCGTGCGCTCGATCCTCGATCAGATCGAGCGCGATGGGAGCGAAGGAGGCCGCGATTGCACGGCCCTGATCGCGCAGCTCGACCGACTCCGCGAGGGTGGAGAGCCGACGCTGTCCGCCGTCCCGGCTTCGACGGCGAAGCCCCTGATCGAGGCGCATCCCGAGCCCGTAGTCGAGGCCTCGAAGGAGGTCGCAGCAGCAGGCGCCGAGCCCCAGCCGGAGGCCGCAGCACAGCGAGAGGTGGACGAAGCAAGCGATGGCGCTCGCAGCGGCGGCGGCGCCAAGAAGAGCCGCGCGACTGGATCGGCCATCCGTGTGGAGGTCTCCGTTCTCGACCAGCTGATGAACCTCGTCGGGGAGCTCGTGTTGTCCCGCAACCAGCTCCTTCAGACCGTTGGCTCCGGCGATCTCTCGACGTTGAGCGCTGCCACCCAGCGACTCGACCTCATCACGATGGAGCTGCAGGAAGGCGTGATGAAGACGCGCATGCAGCCAGTCGGCAACGTGTGGGGCAAGTTCCCGCGGATCGTCCGCGATCTGGCGCAGTCGCTCGGCAAGCGCGTGCGCCTCGTCATGGAGGGGGTCGAGACAGAGCTGGACAAGACGCTGCTGGAGGCGATCGGCGATCCGCTCACTCACCTGGTGCGGAACTCGATCGATCACGGCATCGAAGCTCCCGCTACGCGTACAGCCGCTGGCAAGCCTGAAGAAGGGACACTCCGTTCCACGAAGGCGGTCAGGTCATCATCGAGATCGTCGACGATGGCAAGGGGCTCGATGCGGAGCGCATCCGCGCCAAAGCGCTCGAGTGAGGCCTCGTGACACCTGACCGTGCCCTGCGCATGGGGGACAAAGAAGCTGCAAATTTGATCTTCCTGCCCGGACTCTCGACGGCGGAGAAGGTCACGAACCTCTCCGACCGCGGCGTCGGCATGGACGTCGTGCGCACGAACATCGAGAAGATCGGCGGCAGCGTCGAGCTCCAGTCCGCGCTCGGTCGTGGCACGACCGTCCACGTGCGCATTCCGCTCACGCTCGCCATCGTGCCTGCGCTGATCATCGCGAGCGACGGCGATCGTTTCGCGATCCCGCAGGCCAGCTTGCTCGAGCTCGTCCGGCTCGACTCGGAGCGCGCCGAGCGTGACATCGAGCGCGTCCACGGCGCGCCCGTATATCGCCTACGCGGCCGGCTCCTCCCGCTGGTCGACCTGTGCGAGGTCTTGGAGCAGGAGCCACGAGCGCGTCAGTCGAAGCGCGCGATCAACATCGTCGTCCTTCAATGTGACGGGAGGCTCTTCGGGCTCGTCGTCGACGAGGTCCAGGACAGCTCCGAGATCGTCGTCAAACCGCTGGGTGTTCAGCTCGATAGCATCGACGTCTTCGCCGGCGCGACGGTCATGGGGGACGGCTCCGTGGCGCCGATCCTCGATGTCGCTGGCGTTGCAGAGCGAGCTGGCTTGCGCGGTGAGCTCCAGGATCGTACCGGTCGCGGCGGCGAGAGCGATGACGTCGCCAAGTCAGCTCCGACGCAGAGTTACTTGGTCTTCAGCGTCTCTCCAGACGTTCAGATGGCGGTGGAGCTCGATTCCGTCGCGCGACTCGAGAAGCTCCCGCGCACGGAGATCGAGCGCCGCGGCGCCATAGATGTCGTGCAGTATCGCGGCGAGCTCATGTCTTTGCTCCATCTCTCGGTGCCGTTCGGCAACGGCTCGCGCGGAGAGGGTGAAGCTTCGCTGCCGACGCTCGTGCACTCGGTCGAAGATCGTTCGATCGGCCTCGTGATGCAGCGAGTCGACGATGTCGTGGACATCGCGCTCGAGATCGATCCCGCAGGGGCGCGCCCCGGCGTCCTCGGGTCCGCGGTCCTCGCGGGACGAGTGACGGAGCTGCTCGACATCGACGCGATCGTCCGTACTGCGGGTGTGCTCGCACACCGCGAATCCCGCCACCTTTCACTCGCCGCCTGAGATCCATGTCCGACGAGAAACAGTTCTGTACGTTTCGTCTCGCGGAGCTCCTCTGCGGTGTCGAGGTCGGCCTCGTGCAAGAGGTGCTCCGCTACCAGCGCATGACGCGCATCCCGCTCGCTCCGCGGGACGCGAAGGGCCTGATCAACCTGCGCGGTCAGATCGTCACAGCGATCGACATGTGCGTTCGGCTCGGTCTGCCTGCGCTACCGGAGGAGAAACGACCGATGAACGTGGTCCTCCAGTCCGAAGCCGGTGGTGTAAGCCTGCTCTTCGACGAGATCGGAGACGTTGTCGAAGTCGCGAGCGATGCCTTCGAGCTCGTACCGGAGCACGGCGCGGAGCGCACCGCCGGGCTCGTCACTGGCGTCTACAAGCTCGAAGGCCAACTCCTGCACGTCATCGATACAGAGCGCGCGATTCAGCTCTCCTGAGGCCGTGCACAATGCCCCGCAACTTCGCTCCCAGCCCTCTGCCCCTCCTGTGAGACGATGGACCGATCGAGCCCTTTGCGTGTGATGTTGGTCGATGACTCGGGTGTCGTCCGCAAGATGGTTGCGCACCTCATCGATCGCGAGCCGGACCTCGAGGTCGTCGCGCAGGCGAGCGACGGTCGGGAGGCGCTCGAGACGCTGAATGGTCTCGAGATCGATCTCCTCGTACTGGACGTCGAGATGCCCGTTCTCGATGGGCTGGGCGTGCTGCAGGTGCTGCGTACGGCCCGCCCTGAGCTCCCAGTGGTGATGTTCACCGCCGAGACGGCACGGGCTGCGGATCTGACGCTGGAAGCGCTCACACTCGGTGCGCGCGACTTCGCGCGCAAACCGAGGGCGAGCGACCGCGATGCTGGCTCCGCGCAGGTGCGGACCGAGCTGATCGAGCGCATTCGCATGCACGGCTGCCGCCCGAACTCCTCGGGCAGCACCGCGGCTGCACCGCAAGGCTTGGGGAGCGCGATTCCTATCACAAACGCTGTCAAGAGCGCCCCGAGCGAGGGTGCGGATACTGCGACTTCGACAGAGGTCGATGCGACGGGCGAGCAGACCCGCGCGCGCGACGTGAGCCGCGGCACGTTCCGCACTGCAGCGGAGGCCCCACGGACTGCGGAGCCTCCCGCGCCCCTTTCCGCGCGCGCTTCCGGCGCGCTGCCGCGGCCTGCCAGCGGCCTCGGCGCGACAGGGATACGGCCGCGATCGGGTGTGCCCTCCAGCTCGGGGCCGATCGAGCTCGTCGTGATCGGCTGCTCGACGGGCGGGCCCGTCGCGCTCGCGACGCTGCTCGGGGCGCTGCCCCCGCTGCAGGTCCCGGTCTTGATCGTTCAGCACATGCCGCCGCTCTTCACCCAGCGCCTCGCGCAGCGGCTCGATCACGAGACCGCTCACGAGGTGATCGAAGCCCAGGGCGGAGAGGAGCTGCGCGGCGGCCTCGTCGTGATCGCGCAAGGCGACCGACACCTCGAAGTGTTCCGCGAGGGGCAGAGGCTCGTCACTCGCTTGACGCAGGCGCCGCCCGAGAACTTCTGTCGCCCATCCGTGGATGTCCTGTTCCGCAGCGCTGCTGCCGTGACGGGTGCTCGGACGCTCGCCGTCGTGTTGACGGGGATGGGGGACGACGGTGGCGAGGGCGCTCCGGCGCTCTCCGCAGCAGGCGCGCGGCTGATGGCGCAGGACCGTGCGACGTGTGTCGTCTTCGGGATGCCGGGAGAGCTCGAGCGCCGCAGATTACCGGTCGAGTTCCTGCCGATCAGTGAGCTCGGCAATGCGATCCATCAGCGCGTGCAGATGTCGTTCGCGCGTGCGAGCGGCGCAGCTTGAACGGGGTTCCGCGGCTTAGCGTGCGAACTCCGCCGCGAGGTCGCGTGCTCGCTGGCGGAACGAAGGCGGTGTCCAGCGCTCGACGAGCGTGAGCGCAGCCGCGACCTCCTCTCGCGCCGCGCCGCAGCGCACGGCCCCGCGCGCGTGGCCTGCGAGCTGCCGCTCGTGGGCTGTGATCGCGAGGGCGGCTACGGCGCAGAGTTCGCGCGTCGCGGCGTCGAGCCCCGGCCGCGAGAGCACACGCCCGTACGCGTGCTCTGCGATCCACGTCGCAAGCGTCGGGTGGTACGCACGGAGCGCGGACCGAACGGCGTCGGCGCCGCTGCCGTAGATTCGGTCGAAGAGCTCCGCGCCGCGCTCGGTTGCAGATCGAGCGGAGAGCGCGCTCTCCGCTTCCGAATCGGGCGTGGGGTCGACGAGCTCCGCGTCAGTCGGCGCTCCGAGCCCGCCTGCGCCTGCGAGCACTTCGAGCGCAGACAGCGTGCGCGGCACGCCGCAGAAGAGGTGCGCCATCAGGAGCACCTCGCGCCAGCCTGCGTCGGGTTCGCCCGGCGGCGCCGCGCGACGCAGCGCGACGAGAGCGTCGCGGTCGAAGGCGACGATCGCCCCGAGCAGCGTAACGAGGCGCGCTGCGCGCTCTCGATCGCGCACGATCACTGGCGCCACTCCGCGAGTCGGCCGCCGAGCCGCACGACTGCGCCTTCGGGTGCCGTGCTCTCAGGAACGAGGGCTCCCGGCGGCGTGATCAGGACCACCGTCGAGCCCATCTCGAAGCGCCCGAGCTCGTCACCGCGCGCGAAATGCAACGGCTGAGCGAGCGGGCCGTTATGGAAGTCCGTGATGCCGACCACACGAATACGGCCGACGATGAGCGCTCCGACGAGCACCATGAACGATGTGCCGCCAGCGTGTTCCAGACGCAGGACGACGCGCTCGTTGACCGCCAGGACTTTGCGCTGCGCGAGCACCTTCGGCTGTACGCTCCAGCGGCGGCCGGGCACGTGACGGGCTTCGACGAGCCGGGCGTCGAATGGGGCGTGGATGCGGTGGTAGTCCTTCGGGCCCAGGTAGAGCGTGAATTGGTGGCCACCTTCGAGGGGCACGTCCTCGCCGACGCCCGCGAGGAGCTCACGCAGCGCGTACTTGCGTCCCTTGGCTTCGATCACCTGCCCGGCGACGACGGGCGAGGCGGCTTGAACCGCCGCATCGACCGGCGAAGGTAGCACCCGCGGATCGGGGTCGAAGCTGCGGGCTCCGTCGCGCAGGCGTCGGACGAAGAAGGCGCTGAGGCTCGGGTAGTCGCGGGGAGTGCCGCGCATCTCCCCGAGGTCGGCGCCGGTGAGCGCGCCGTAGGTGCGGTAGAGCGGCGCACGCAGAAAGGGCGGGACCCAGCGATCGGCGAGCCAGCCCACGGTATGGGAGGTCACGAGCTGGCCGCGGGCGCGCAGCGCCGCGAGGCCGCGGGGCGGGCCGGGGTCCTCGGATTGGGGCGTTGCGGTCATGGTGGAGAGGTCGGCTGAAGAGCGTAGCGTCGCGCGCTGCCCGAGACCGCTCCGTTGGGCGCGGTCCCTTTGGCCCCGGTTCTCCCCGAGACCACCTCAAGGCTGCGACGCGCTGCCCACGGGCCTCGATGGTAGGGCCGAGGTGCACACGCTACGAAGTTGCGTGCGGTCCTCCGCCGCGCAGGTCGAACCAGCGCGCGCTGCCGCGCCGATGCCCGGAGAGCCAGGCGCCCCCTCCCGCGCGCCGTCTCCGGCCAGAGATGCAAGGGTCGGCGGTTGACCCCTGTCGCCGCGCGCCGTTAGCCTCCCGCCGTCGGCTCCGGACGCCGCGCGTCGCTCCGTCAGCGGCGGCGCGCTCGGGCGCCGGGCGCCCTGCTCCGCAATCGCTCCCATGTCGTCTCCGCACCCCGCTCCGAGCGCGCCGTCCGGGACGGCTGTCGTCGTCCTCGCCGCAGGCAAGGGCACCCGTATGAAGAGCGAGCGCCCCAAGGTGCTGCACGAGCTCTGCGGGCGCACGATGCTCGGCTGGGTGCTCGAAGCCGTGCACGGCCTCGCGCCCGAGCGCATCGTGCTCGTCGTCGGGCACGGAGCCGCGGATGTCGAGAGCGAAGCGCGGCGCGAACTGGCGGCCCTCGGCGGGGAAGCGCTGCTGCACTGCGTGCTGCAGTCGCCGCAGCTCGGGACCGGTCACGCGCTGCAGGTCGCTTCACAGGCCCTCGGTGACGCGCCGCGGGTGCTCGTGACGTACGGTGACATGCCCCTGCTGCGCACGGAGAGCCTCGCGGCGCTCGTGCAGGAGCAGATCGCCAACGGCGCGGAGTCCACGGCGTTCTTGACGGCGCTCGTCGATGACCCGTTCGGCTACGGCCGCGTCGTGCGCGACGACGACGGCGCGTTCGTGCGCATCGTCGAGCAGAAGGACGCTTCGCTGGAGGAGCGACTCATCGACGAGGTGAACCTCGGTGTGTACTGCTTCGCGCGTGGGCCGCTCGGCAATATGCAGGGCGGTGACCTCGCTGGGCTGCGCAACAACAACGCGCAGAAGGAGTTCTACATCACGGACCTCGCGGGCATGGCGCGCGACGCCGGGCGTGCGGTCGTGCCCGTCGTGCTCGACGACGTCGAGGAAGCGGCGGGTGTCAATAGCCTCGCGCAGCTCGCTGAGGCGCGCTGGGTCGTGCAGATGCGCATCCTCGAGCGCCATTTGGAGAATGGCGTCAGGATCGAGGATCCCACGACGACCTATATCGACCACGGCGTCGAGATCGGCGTCGGCGCCGAGATCCTGCCCTGCACGGTCATCCGCAGCGGCGTGCGCATCGCTGCTGGAGCCCACGTCGGTCCTTTCGCCCACTTGCGCGAGGGCACGGTCCTCGAAGAGGGCGCCAAGGTCGGCAACTTCACCGAGGTCAAGAAATCGACGCTCGGCCCGGGCGCCAAGGCCAATCATCTCGCGTACATCGGAGATGCGACGATCGGCGCGAAGGCCAACATCGGCGCGGGGACGATCTTCGCCAACTACGACGGACGCGCGAAGCACAAGTCCACCGTCGGCGCTGGCGCCTTCGTGGGCAGCGGCTCGATCATCGTCGCGCCGAATGACGTGCCCGCCGGCGCCACCACGGGCGCGGGAGCGGTCATCACTCGCTCCGCGCGCATGGCGGAGGGGGAGACCTGGGTCGGTCTACCGGCGCGCCGTCTGAACAAGCGCACCGAGTGAGCTCCTCTTCACCACAGCGATAACCCGACGCGCATCCCCGACCGACGGAGCGAACACGTGGCTGGATTCAACGGAGACATCACCCTCGTCGCGGGCAACGCCCACCCGGCGCTCGCGCGCGCGATCGCGGAGAAGCTGGAGCTGCCCCTCGCGGACGCCCACGTCGGGCGTTTCCCCGATGGCGAGATCGACATCAAGGTCAACGACGACCTGCGCGGCCGCGACGTGTACGTGTTGCAGCCGACGTGCCGACCCGTCAACGAGAACTGGGTCGAGCTCCTTCTGCTGCTCGACACCCTGCGCCGTGCGAGCGCAGGGCGCATCACCGCGGTGATGCCCTACTACGGCTACGCGCGCAAGGACCGCAAGGACGAGGGGCGAGTGCCGATTAGCGCGAAGGTCGTGGCCAACACCCTCGTCAGCTCCGGGGCGGAGCGCATCGTGACGCTCGACATGCACGCTGCGCAGATCCAGGGCTTCTTCGACATCCCGGTGGACCACCTCTATGCGCGCCCCGTGCTGCTCGAGGCGGTCGAGCAGATGGGTATCGAGCGTCCCGTCGTCGTGACGCCCGACGTCGGCGGCACGAAGATGGCTCGCGCGTACGCCAAGCGCCTCGACGCCGAGCTGGCGATCGTCGACAAGCGCCGCTTGTCGGGCGCCGAGACGGTCGTCGAGCACGTCATCGGCGACGTCCAGGGGCGCAACTGCGTGCTCGTGGACGACCTGATCTCGACGGGGGGGTCCATCACCCAGGCGGCCGTGGCACTGAAGAAGCACGGCGCCCAGCGCATCGTGATCGCGGTCTCGCACGCGGCCTTCTGCGGGCCAGCGGTCGAGCGCCTCGAGGCCGCGCCCGTCGACGCCGTGCTCGTGACGGACACGATCCCGATCGGAGACCACCGCCCCTCGAAGCTGCGGGTCTGCAGCGTGGCAGGGCTCCTGGCGGACACGATCCGCAACATCCACCAGGCCCAATCGGTTTCGTCGCTCTTCCAGTGACCCGCGGGTTGGGGGGGCGCGGCCCGATTCCCGGCGCACCCCCTCCCCAGGCGCCTCGCCCGTCGTTACACTCTCCGCCTCGATTTTCCTGTGCGCCCGGCGACGCTCCGCCGGGCGGCGAACCATCCAGGCCCCCGGACCAGCCCCGCTGGCCCGACAACGACGAAAGAACCGGGACATGAGCGTGAACGACGCAAAAATCGCCTGCGTGCGCCGCGACAAGGTCGGCAGCCGCAGCGCGCGCCAACTGCGGCACGAAGGCCGCATGGTCGGCTGCATCCAGGCGAAAGACGGCAAGGAGCACGTCGACCTGCACTTCGACGCGCGCGAGTTCGAGACCGCCCGCCGCAAGCACGTGCACCTCTTCGACCTCGAGTTCGATGGCCAGGTCCAGAGCGCGGTCGTCAACGCGCTGCAGTGGGATTCGATGGGGGACCGCCTGGTCCACGTCGAGTTCCGCCCGGTCACGCGCGGCGTCGCGATCGACTCCAAGGTGGAGCTGCACTTCGAGGGCACGGCCCTCGGCGTCGTCCAGCACATCCTGGATGAGATCATGATCCGCTGCATCCCCTCGAAGATCCCGGACCACCTCGTGGTGCGCGTCGACGGCCTGGCAGAGGGCACCCACGTGCGCGCGAAGGACCTCGCGCTCCCCGAGGGCGTCGAGCTCGCGGTCGACCCGAACACCGAGGTCGCCGTCGTCACCGGGATGAAGGGCGAGGCGGCCCCCGCCCCGGCCGAAGGCGCCGCCCCGACGGCGTGAACCCCAGCGCTGGGGATGTCCCTTGACCCCCGCGGGCGGCGCCCTCCGCCGTCGCGCGCCCGGGGCTTGTTTTCGGCCGCCCCCAGCGGTACCCTCTTCGCCCCGCTCCGGCTCCGGCCAGGGCGGGGCGACCTCCTGCGATGGCGCCCGAGACTCCTCCGACCCGCTTGGTCGTCGGCCTCGGCAACCCTGGTCCCGAGTACGCCTGGACACGGCACAACGCCGGGTTCCTCGTCCTCGACACCCTGGCGCGCAGGCAGGGCGTGCTCTTTGCGACACCGAACACCCTCGCCGGCTACACCGGGCCGAGGGGCTTCGAATGGGCGCGGCTCGGCTCGCCGAGCGCGTTCCTGCTGAAGCCCCTGACCTACATGAACCGGTCGGGGGAGGTGCTGGCGCCCGTCGCGCGCTGGCTCGCGGAGCGCGGTGAGCTGGAGCTCACCGCGGCCGAGGGCGAGCCGCGGGGGGTGTTCGACCCGGCCCGGATCCTGGTCGTCTACGACGACATGGACCTCGAGCCAGGTCGCCTCCGCATCCGTCCGCACGGCGGGTCGGGGGGGCAGAACGGCGTGCGATCCATCATCGAACGGCTGGGCACCGACCGCTTCCCGCGCTTGCGGGTGGGGGTAGGCCGTCCGGCAACCGACGCGGCGCGTCACGTCCTGGAGCCCATCCCGGAGCGCGAGCGCGAGGAGTACGGCGTCGCCTTCATGGAGGCGACCGACGCCCTCCTCGCCTGGCTCTCCGGCGAGACGCTCGAGGACGTCATGACGCGGTTCCACAGCCGCTGGAACCTCGGTCGGTGAGGCCCCCTGCCTCGCCCACCACGACGTCGACCCCGACAAGGAGACCTTAGACTTGAGCCAGATGTACGAAGCGATGGTCCTGCTCGACAACGACGTCGTGCGGCAGGGCTACGAAAGCGCGAAGTCGGTCGTGACCGACACGCTGAAGAAGTACGACGCCACGATCCACGCGTGCCGCCGTTGGGACGAGCGCCGCCTCGCCTATCCGATCCGTCGGAAGAACCGGGCGACGTTCTTCATCTCCTACTTCGAGATGCCGGGGGACCGCATCCCGGCGTTCCGCCGCGACCTCGAGCTGAACGAGCGCGTGCTGCGTTACCTCATGATCGCCGTGGACGGCCTGCCCGAGGGCGAGGTCGACCAGGCGAAGGTCGAGGAGACCGCCGAGTTCGTCGTCCCGCCGCCGCCGGAGGATGACGCGATCGAGCTCGTCGAGGAACCGACCTCGGAGCTCGTCGACGAAGATGTGGACGAGGAAGAACTGCTCATGTTGGGCGACGAGAAGGAGGACTGATCCATGGCAGCAGCAGCACGCAAAGTCCGCGCGGTCATCGGGGCCACGAACTGTGACGACCCGAAGATCGACTACAAGAACATCCAGTACCTCGAGAAGTTCCTGACGCCGCAGGGGCAGATCCTGTCCCGGCGCCGCAGCGGCTTCTGCAACCAGTGCCAACGCCAGCTGAAGCAAGCGATCAAGCGCGCTCGGCACGTCGGCCTCTTGCCCTTCGTCCTCTGAGGAGTCCCCAACCGTGGCTGATGTCGAAGTCCTGCTGCAACGCAGCGTGAAGAACCTCGGGCTCGTCGGGGACGTCGTGAAGGTGCGGCCGGGTTACGCCCGCAACTTCCTGTTCCCGAAGCGCCTCGCGGTGCCGGCGACCTCTGACGCGAAGCGCCAGATCGCCCGCCGAGCGGCCCGCGTCCGCGAGGAAGAGAAGCAGCGCCTCCAGGAGATCGCTGCTCTGATCGAGCGCCTCCAGTCGCTCTCGCTGAAGACGACGATGAAGTCGGATGCGAACGGCAACCTGTACGGCTCGGTGAACGCGGCGAAGATCGTCGCTCTCGCCGGCGCCGCAGGCGCGACGATCGTCGAGAAGGACGTGCGCCTCGAAGCGCCGATCAAGTCGGTCGGCACCCACCGCGTCCGCGTCCACGTCCGCGACGACGAGTTCGCCGAGATCGTGCTCGAGGTCGAAGGCGAAGGCCGTCCGATCGTCGAGACGCCTGACCTCGAGCCCGAGGGCGAGCGCCGGATGCACGTCCCGAGCGAAGCCGACAACATGGCGTGAGCGCTCCGGTGCCCGCGCTGCCGCTCGGCTCGGGCCCCATCCGCTGGCCGTTCCACCGCATGTGGTGGGGCGGCCAGCGGCATTTGAGGGCAAGCTCCCGGGTGCCAAGTCGGGCTCGGGGTCGTTATGCTCGCGCCCGAGGGGACACACGATGGTGATCGACGAGGACTTCGAGATCCCGCAGCCGGCGCGCGGTCGGCTGGTGCCGCACGACCATGCGGCCGAGCGGGCGGTGCTGGCGGCGCTCTTGATCGACGCCGACCGCATGGTCGACGTCCAGGACCGGCTGAAGCCGGCCGACTTCCACGACAAGCGTCACCGCGCGATCTTCGAGGCGCTGGCGCTGCTCGACGAACAGGGCCAGGGGGTCGACCCGGTGACCCTCGTCGCGACGTTGCGCGCGACGAACAAGCTCCTCGAAGCCGGCGGTGAGATCTACATCGCGGAGCTCCTCGGCGCGGTCTCCTCTGCCGCGCACCTGAGGCACCACACGACGCTCGTGACCGAGACGGCGAAGCTGCGCGGCCTCATCCGCGCCGCCGAGGGCATCATCACGAACGCCCACGTGACCACCCCGGAGCCGCAGTCGGTCCAGAAGCTGATCGACGAGTCCGAAGCGAGCATCTTCGGCATCGCGAAGTCGCGCGATCTGCGCGGCGCGGCGCACGTCAAGGACATCGTCCATGAGGTGTTCCGCAACATCGAAGCGCAACAGAAGCGCGGGCAGTACACCGGTATCCCGTCGGGCTTCTACGACCTCGACGACATGCTCGGCGGGTTCAACCCCGGTGAGATGACCGTCATCGCGGCCCGCCCCGCGATGGGCAAGACGGCGTTCGTGCTCAACCTGATCGACCATGCGGCCTCGCACCACTGCGAGGCGCTCGCGCGCTTCCCAACCGTGCTGTTCTTCAGCCTGGAGATGGGACAAGCGCAGATCGTGCAGCGCATGTTGTGTGCGAAGGCTGGCGTCGAAGCCCACCGCGTGCGCAACGGGCGGCTCGCGGACCGCGAATGGTCCGACCTGCAGGAGGCCGCCGGTGCGTTGACCCGCGCCAAGGTGTTGATCGACGACACACCCGGTCTTTCGATCCTGGCGCTGCGCAGCCGCGCTCGGCGCGTGAAGGCCGAGCACGGCCTCGACATGATCGTCATCGACTACCTGCAGCTGCTCTCGGCGAAAGCGGAGAACCGCCAGCAGGAGATCAGCGTGATCTCGCGTTCCTTGAAGGAGATCTCGCGCGAGCTCGAGCTGCCCGTGATCACGCTCGCACAGCTCTCGCGCTCGGTCGAGTCGCGCGAGGAGAAGCGGCCGCAGCTCTCCGACCTCCGTGAGTCCGGCTCGATCGAGCAGGACGCTGACGTGGTGATGATGCTCTACCGGCCCGAGTACTACTTCCCGACCGAGGAGAACCGGGGCAAAGCGCAGGTCCTCGTCGTCAAGCACCGCAACGGGGCGACCGGTACGATCGATCTGCAGTTCCAAGGCAGTCTCTTGCGGTTCTCCAACCGCGAACCCTCCATGGCCGAGCCGATCATGTGAGCTCGATCTGCCGGGCGAGCTCGGTTGGCCAGTCCGCTGGCACGACCGACTGAGCCGTCGCACGCGCCCCACCCGAATCCCAACGGCGTCCATTGCCTCCCCTGCTCCTCGCCACCTTTCTGTCGCTCGCTGCGCCCCTGCTCCCTGGCGCTGCGGCAGGACAAGAGCCACGCATCCCCGACGCTGCGGCGGGCCAAGAGAGTGCGTCCGACTTGCCCGTCGTGCGTCGGGTCGAGGTCCGCGGGCTCTCCGTGCACGACCCAGAGCGCATCGCGCGCCTGCTCGGGTACGCGGTCGGCTCCATCGTGCCCAGCCCCGTGCGGTTCGCGGCGGGTGTCGACCGTGTCTGGCAGGACTTCGGGATCCTCGTCCGCGCGGACTCCGTGAACCTCTCCGAGGTCGAAGGCGGCGTCGCCGTCTTGATCGATGTGCTCGAGCCCTCGGTCGATCTGGATCCGCAGTTCGTCGGCAACGTCTCGTACGACGAAGACGCGCTGCGTGAGTGGGCTCAGCTCGAAGTGCGCGCCGAGCTCTACATCCACGAGGCTCCGAACGTCGTCGAGCGCATCGAGCGCGGCTACCGCCGGCAGGGTTTCCATTTCGTCGAGGTCGAGGCGGTCATCGGCGGTGAAGGCACTCGCCGGGACCAGGTGATCTTCGAGATCCGCGAGGGACCCAAGGTCCGTGTCACGAGCGTGAACGTGCGCGGGAACGAGGAGATCCCCGACACGGGCTTCTGGCTCTGGCGCGGCGGATTGCGCTCGCTCGCGAAGCTCGGCACCAAGGGGCGTGGGTTGTTCTCGTGGTTCGGCCGCAAGTTCGACGAAGAGGTGCTGCGCTCCGACCTCATCGCGATGCGCGAGGTCTACAGGGACCGCGGCTACCTCGACGCGCGTGTGGAGCTCGAGCGCATCGACTTCTCGCCGGATCGACGGCAGGCCCAGGTCTACATCCTGGTCGATGAGGGTCCGCAATACCGAGTCGAGAAGGTCGAGATCGTCGGCGTCGAAGTCGAGCGGGACAGCGACGGTGAGTCGATCTTCCGTGAAGTCCCGCTCGTGCTGCCGGAGCCCGAGCTGCGCAAACTCCTGAACCTCGCGCCTGGTGTCCCGCTCGAGCGCGCTCGGGTGATCGAGGACGAGCGCGCGCTGCGCTCCCGGTACGGGGAAGCGGGTCACCTCGAGCTCGAATTCTTCGAGCTGCCGCCCCAACGTGCGGCGGGCGACCGTCAGGATCCAGGCGGCTGGCGCTTCCATGAGCCCGTCTACACCTTCGATGTCGAGCGGCAGACGGTCTCCGTCAAGTACCGCGTGCAGCAGGGCCGACCGTTGGTGGTCCGCAGCATCGAGATCGAAGGCAATGAAGCGACACGCGACCGAGTCATCCGTCGCGAGCTGACACAGCGCCCCGGTGAACTCGCGGATTTCAACGCGATCCTGCGCGGTGTGCGGCGTATCCGAGGCCTCGGGTTCTTCTCGGACCCGCGCGACCCGCAGCACCCCGAGCCCGAGGTGGTGTTCATCCCCGTCGACGGCAAGCCCGACGAGGTAGACGTCGTCTATCGCGTGCGGGATGGTCAGACGATCGACGCGAACCTCTCGGGCGGTGTCGCGAGCGACCAGGGCCTCGTGGGTCTGATCTCGCTGTCGATGCGCAACTTCGACTTCCAGAATCGCCCGACAGAGCCTTGGCGCGTGTTCTCCGAGGTGTATCGCAAGGAGGCGTTCACGGGGGACGGCGAGCGCTTCTCGATCGACCTCGCGCCTGGCTCCGAGATCAGCTATTGGCGGCTGCTGTACACGCACCCCGATATCTTCGGCACGCACTTCGACCGGTACTCCGCGACGCTCGAGCTCTTGAATCGTGAGCGTCGCTACCGCAGCCACGACGAAGAACGCACGCGCGGGCGACTGACGTTCGGGCGCTTCTTCGGCGTCGGTGACCTGCGCGCTTCGTTCGGCGTCCAGTTCCAAGAGCTCGAGCAGCGCAACCTCGACGACAACGACGTCCTGCCCGAGATCTTGCGACGCAGTGAAGGCGCTACGGCCTACATCGGTGTCACGGGCTCTGTCACCTACGATGACCTCGACAACCGGATGTCGCCGCGCGACGGTTGGTCCGTCAACTGGTCGAACACGCTGTACATCGAGGACTTCGGCGGCGATGAGGACCTCTGGACGTCCGAACTGACCTGGGACTGGTACAAGCACCTCGACGAAGACGTCCTGACCGCGGCCCCCGGCTGGCACCTCGGCCTCGCCGGAGGTATCGCCGCTGGTTTCGGTCGAGGGCCTGACGCCGTGAACTACGGTGAGCGCTTCTTCCTCGGCGGCTCGCAGCGCATGCGCGGCTTCCGCTTCCGCGGCGTCGGCCCCTACGAAGGTGACTACGCGATCGGTGGCGAGACCTACGTCTACTCGACCCTCGAGTATCACTTCCCGCTCTACTCGACGCCGCAGCCCGGAACGGCGCGCACGCTCGAGGTCCTGCGCGGCGGCCTCTTCGTCGACGCCGCCATCCTCGACCCGGAAGCCTGGGAGGCGGATGGAGACGAGCTGCGAGTCGCCGCAGGCTTCCAGTTCGGCCTTACGAACCCGTTCCCTGTGACGTTCAATTTCGGTTGGCCCCTGGTCTCCGACGAACGCGACGAGCGCCAGGTCTTCTCGTTCCGCCTCGCATTCGGGCGCTGATTGCTGCCCTCGAGCTCCCTGCGACTCCTTGCCGGAGCTCTGGCGGTCGGCGGCCGGGCCCGCCCTCTGGCGAGTGTGCGCCCCTGTCCATTGCACTCGAGAGTCGCCCCCGACTCTGCCGCGCCGCGCGACCGCGCTGATTCCGCGGCGGTTGACATCAGGCCCCCCGAGCGTCACGCTCCGCAGGTCGCCCGCACAGGAGGGCGACGGCCTGCTGTCGAGCCCCTCGGCAGCCCCCGACCACGTGACTTCCGGCCCCCTCCTTCGGCGATGACCCCGCGCACCCTCTCGGAGTTGGCCGCGCTCTGCGGAGCAGACGTCGTGGGGGACGGCTCGCGACTCGTGCTCGGCGCGGCACGGCTCGATGAAGCTGGCCCACAGGAAGTGAGCTTTCTGACCCAATCGCGCTATCGCGCTCACCTCGCGTCGACACGCGCCGGTGGAGTCGTTCTGGCTCCCCAGGACCAGAGCGCCGCACCGGCGGGGCTGACTCTGCTCGTCGTGCGCGACCCCGAGTCTGCGCTCAACACGATCGCGCTGGCCTTTGCTCCCGACGTCCCTGCGCGACCCACCGGCGTGCACCCCACGGCTGTCGTCGATGCGACGGCCGAGCTCGGAGCTGACGTCACGATCGGACCGTTCTGCGAGGTCGGTCCAGGCGCCGTCGTCGCAGATGGGGTGACCCTGCACGCGCGGGTCAGCATCGGCGCGGGCGTTCGGATCGGAGCCCGCTGTGAGCTGCACCCTGGCGTTGTCGTCTATCCGCACTGCACGCTCGGCGCGCATTGCATCGTGCACGCGGGTACGGTCATCGGCGCGGATGGCTTCGGGTTCCGGCCGACGGCGCGCGGCTGGGAGAAGACGCCCCAGGTCGGCACGGTCGTCATCGGCGAGCACGTCGAGATCGGCGCGAACTGCACCATCGACCGCGGACGTTTCGGTCCGACCAAGATCGGTGCGGGCTCGAAGCTCGACAATCTGGTTCACGTCGGCCACAACGTCGACGTGGGTGAGGGCTGTCTCCTCATCGCGCAGGTCGGCATCGCTGGATCGACGCGGCTCGGGCGGGGAGTCATCGTCGCTGGTCAGGCCGGGGTTGCAGGGCACCTCGAAGTCGGGCCCGGCGCCCGCATCGGCGCCGGCGCTGGTGTGATCCAGGATGTCCCGAAAGGTACGGATTGGTTCGGCTATCCCGCGCGTCCGCGTTTGCAAGCGATGCGCGAGACCAAGGAGCTCGAGCGGCTGGCCGAGTTGCGTCGGCGAGTGAGCGCGCTCGAGAAGCGCCTCGGCGCGACAGCATCGGAAGAGGGAGAAGCGCAGTGACGCGACGGCAGAGGACGGTCCGAACGGCCGTGGAATTCGTCGGAATGGGGCTGCACTCCGGCGTCGAAGTGCGGACTCGTGTCTTGCCTGCACCGCAGGATTCGGGCATCGAGTTCGTGCGCGTCGATCTTCCCGAGGCTCCGAGTGTGCCCGCGACGATCGCGTACCAGAGCCACAAGGATCGGCGCACACGACTGATCCGCGGCGCGGCTGAGGTCGAGACCGTCGAGCACTTCCTCGCGGCTTGCAGTGGGCTCGGACTCGACAATCTGCGGGTCGAGATGACGGGCTCGGAGTTCCCGGGGCTCGATGGCAGCGCGCTGCCGATGGTCGAAGCTCTGCGCCAAGCGGGCCTCGTCGAACAGAAGAGCGAGGCGAAGACGTTCCAGCTCGATGAGCCTGTCTTCGTGCGCGACGGCGACTCGACGCTCGTCGCTCTGCCGGTCGAGGGTGAAGGGCTGCGACTGCAGTATGTCGCGACGTTCGCCGAACCTGGTGTCGAGTCGGGGACCTTCCAGATCGATGTCAGTCCCGAGACCTTCACGAAGGAGATCGCCCCGGCGCGGACCTTCTGCTTGGCTTCGGAGGTCGAAGCCCTAAAGGCCGCTGGCCTCGGGAAGGGCGCCACGCGGGAGAACACAGTTGTGCTGGGGGACCCAGAGACTGCCCTCCGTTTCAGCGACGAGCCGGTTCGGCACAAGATCCTCGATTTGATCGGGGACCTCTCGCTGCTCGGGGCACACCTCTCCGCACACGTCATCGCCACCCGCACCGGGCACAAGACCAATGCAGAGCTCGTGCGGCGACTCATCGAGCGGATGCAGGCCCGCGAGGCAGGCGGTCTGATCGAGCGCGAGTCCGGGATGGACATTCGGCGCATCCTCGCGCAGCTCCCGCACCGCTACCCGTTTGTCATGATCGATCGCGTGATCGAGGTCGAAGGCTACAAGCGCGCCGTCGGGATCAAGAACGTCACGATCAACGAGCCCTTCTTCCAGGGGCACTTCCCCGACCGACCGCTCATGCCGGGGGTGCTGCAGCTCGAGGCGATGGCGCAGCTCGCTGGCATGTTGATGCTGCGCAAGCTCGACTACACGGGCAAACTCGCCGTGCTGTGGTCGATCGATAAAGTGAAGCTGCGCGGGGCGGTGACACCCGGCGATCAGCTGCGCCTCGAAGTCGAGACGCTGCGCGCGAAGGGCGAGATCGTCCAAGTGCGCGGGCAGGGATCCGTGGCCGGTAGAGTGGTCTGCGAGGCCATTCTCATGTTCAACATGATCGAGGAGTAGCAGGGTATGGCCGTCGAGATCCATCCGTCTGCGCAGGTCGCGCCGGGAGCCGAGCTGGGCCCCGACGTCGTAGTCGGTCCGTACTCCGTGATCGGACCGAAGGTCAAGATCGGTGCCCGGACCCGGATCGGTCCACTCGTCGTCATCGATGGGGACACCACAATCGGCGAAGACAACCGCATCGTTGGGCAAGCGAGCATCGGAGGACCTCCACAGGACCTCTCGTACCGCGACGAGCCGACGCTGACCCGCATCGGTGACCGCAACACGATTCGCGAGTTCGTGTCGATCAACCGAGGCACGATCAAAGGCGGTGGTCTGACGAGCATCGGCTCCGATAACCTGATCATGGCGTGCTGCCACGTCGCACACGACTGCGAGCTCGAAGACAAGATCGTGCTCTCCAACGGCAGCGGCCTCGCCGGCCACGTGCGTGTGTGCCGGAACGCGAACATCTCTGGCATGGTCGGGGTCGTGCACTTCGTCACGATCGGCGAATACGCGTTCGTGGGTGGCCTCAGCCGTCTCTCTCACGACGTTCCGCCGTTCATGATCGTCGATGGCGACGGCGGGATCGTGCGCAA
>CAYOBN010000054.1:0-33074 GCA_964402175.1 uncultured Planctomycetaceae bacterium
TGCGCGCCTACGTCTAACCCCAGACCCAGGCCATCAACGCCCGCACTGGTTCTCGAGCGTGTTGCGCGTCGTGATGCCGAGCGGCTTGCGCGTCGCCAGCATCTTGCGCACGGCTTCCGCCGGCAGCGGTTCCAGCCCGCCTTTCGCGACGTGGGCGAGCCACAGGATCTTCGCCGTGTGCTCGAGCATGTCGAGCTTCTTGTACGCGTCCAGCAGGTTCGTGCCGAGCGTGACCGAGCCGTGGTTCGTCATCATCATCACGTCGGCGCAGCGCACGAGGTGCTCGATGCTCGCTGCGAGCTCCGGGGTGCCCGGCGTGCCGAAGGGCGCCGTCGGGATGCCGCCGATCGTCGTGATGATCTCCGGGATGATCGGGGTCTCGAGGTCGATCCCCGCGATGGTCAGGGCGACCGCGTGCGGCGGGTGCGCGTGGCAGACCGCGCGCACGTCGGGGCGGTGGCGGTACGCCACCAAGTGGATCCCGACCTCGCTCGATGCCCGCGGCCCGCCGTCGACCGGCTGGCCCTGCATGTCCACCTTCGCGATCTGGTGCGGCTCGAGGAAGCCCTTCATCGCGCCCGTAGGCGTGATCAGCACCGTGCCGTCCTGCATCCGCGCCGAGAAGTTCCCGTCCGCGCCGACGATGTAGTTGCGCTGGTAGGAGAGCTCGCCGATACGGCAGATCGCGGCCCTCAGGCGCGCCTCTTCTTCGCTCCACGCCGGGTTCGTGCTCATGGTTCGTACACCACCTTGCCGCGCACTTCGACTTCGTCCACGTAACCGACGACGAGCGTCTTGATCGGCGCGTTCGGGACCCCCAGGATCTGGCGGCCCGAGTTGCCTTCGTCGATGACGAGCACACGGTCGCCCACCCCCGCGCCGATGCAGTCGACCGCGATGCGCGGGCGCGTGCCGCTCGGGGTGCCGTCCGGGCGCACGGGGCGCACGAGCAGCAGCGTGCGGCCCGCGAGCGCCGGGATCTGCTCGCTCTGCGACACCACCGTTCCGATCACATCGGCGAGGAACATCAGGCACCACCTTCGAAGGCCAGGTCGCGGCCGAGCGAGTCGGCCTGCTCCACATACCCGGTGATCGTCGCATCGACCGGCACGAAGTGCTCATCGGGCAGCGCCAGCGCCGCTTCGCGCCCGTCGACGTAGTGCACGAGGTCCCCCGGCCCGACGTCCAGCGCCGCGCACGCGACGAGCTGCGCCCCGTCCGGCGCGCCCTGCTCGTCGAGCGGCTGGATCCACTGCAGCTTCACGCCGTCGAGCCCGCGGTAGCGGATCGTCGCGACGACGCGGCCGGTCACCCGTGCGAGGTACATGCGTGCACCCTCAGCTCGACCACTTCTCGTAGACGTTCTCGCCGCCGAGGTCCCACGAGTCGATGATCGCCATGACCACCGCATCACAGGGTTTGTCCTTCGTCCATTCGGTCTGGCGCGCGCTCGAACCCGAGGCGTACAGCACGATGTCCCCAGGTCCCGCGCCGACGGCATCGATCGCCACGACGTACTGGTCCTTGGGTTTGTTCTGGTGGTCCCGGATCTGCACGACGAGCAGCTTGCGCTCGCCGATCCCAGGGTCCTTGCGCGTCGCGACGACGCTGCCGATGACTTCGCCGATGAGCATGTTGGGGGGATCAGCGGAAGAGGCTCCGGACGGCCTTGCGCGAGAGGCACTCCTCGAGGAAGCGCCGGCGCAGTTCGCGGTGCACGTGCTCGCGCATCGTGTCCCAGGTCGGGGTCGGTCGCCGGTTACCGAGCTGCGCGAGCACGCTGCCGCCGGAGATGCGCACCGGGCCCAGCACCGCGCCCGAGACGTCTTCACCGGGGCGCGCGTCGAGGTGCTCGAAGACGACCTCGACGAGCGCCTTCGGCACCTGCGGGTTGCCGCGGGTGACGAGGCCCAACATGCCGCCGCGCTCGCGGGTGCCGCGGTCCTCGCTGAGGTCCTTGACGAGGCGCTCGAAGTCCGCCGGCGATTCGATCTGCCGTTTCAAGTCGCGCAGCCGGGCATCGGCCTCTTCGAAGGTGCGGCGCAAGAGCTCGTTCGGCCGCTCCGTGGCGTTGAGCATCAGCGCGCGGACCTCGACGCCCTCGCCGAACAGACCGTCGAACCACGTGCGCTCGGCTTCGTACACCGCGCGCAGGCCCGCTTCGTCGTTGGCGCGGTCCACGAACATGTGCGCGAGCGCGGCAGCGCGGATCGCGGGGTCCCGGCGCAGCGCCTCGACCGAGAGGCCCTTGGCCTCCAGGAGCTGTTCGTACGTGACCCCCTTGTAGCGCGGGTCCTCGTTCGACTCGACGCGCCGCCGCGCGAGCTCCGCTTCGACCGCCTTGTCGACGCCTTCGTTCGAGAGGTCGGGCAAGCGCCGGCGGACCGCGCGCTCGAGCAGCATCAAGTACGCCGTCTCCTCGAGCACATCCGGCTCGATCTGACCGCGCATGTGCGCCACGTAGTCCGCGCGCGGGACCGCGACATCACCCGAGCGCGCGACGACCCCGTCCGCGTAGGGGAAGGGCTCTTCCGTGTACCCGCGCCGCTCGAGCTCGCCAGCGAGCCACGTCTCCTGTTGTTCGGGGGTGACCGCAGCGTTCGCCCCGAGGCCCAGCGCCGCGCGGGTCAGGCGCTCGTGCACGATCGCGAGGCGCAGGAACTCGCGGAACTGCGTGCGCGACACGCCGCTCTCGTCGATGAACGCCTCGAGGCCGCCCTCTTGACCTGAAGCGCGCGCGTCGGCGTCGAGCTCCGCGAAGCGCGCGTTGAGCTCGGCCTGCGTCACCTCGATCTTGCGCTCCTTGGCGAGCGCGTCGAGCACACGCACCTCGAGCAACTGGCGCAGCGCCGAGCGCCCCGACTGCGTCCGGGCGTGGCGCCACAGGAGCACCTCGTCGAGCTCGACGAGCGTCACCGGCGCGAGGCCCTCGGCCGCCGCGACGGCCCCTTCGGGCAAGTCGGGCAGAGCCGCGGCCGGTGGCGCCGCGGCGTCCTGAACGGGCGGGGAGAGCGGCGCCGCCCCGAGGAGCAGGGCGGCGAGGGCGAAGGTGGCGTCCATCGGCGGGGAGAGGATAGCCGTTCCCACCGCCGACCGCCGGGGGCGAAATGGACCCGGGACCCGCCCCCCGGGCTCACTGCACCCGCGCCCCGCTCCGCAGCGTCAGCCGCTGGCGCGCGGGGGAGCTGTCGAACACCCACGGACCGAGCGCGCCGTCGTTCTGGAGCAGGAGCAGCGTCTCCCCGTCGGCCGTGTGCCGCCGGGCCGGGGTGAAGCGCTCGCCCGTGTACCGGGCGCCGCGCGACAGGCGCACCTCGTCGAGCGCGCCCTCGAGCAGCGAGTTCGCCCCGCCGTCCCGGCTGACGTCCCCGCCGATGACGAGCGGCAGCTCGTTCGGCGTCCGCGCGCCGCTCCCCGCGGCGCGGGCGCTGAGCTGGCCGTCCACGTAGAGGCGCACCTCGGCGCCGTCGAAGACCCCCGCGACGTGGTGCCAGCGGCCGGCTTCGAGGGCGCCGCCCTCGACCTCCACGTACTCGCCCGCGAGGTGCACGCTGAACTGCGGCCGCCCGCTGCTGGCGAAGATCCCGTACTCCGAGCCCTCGGTCTTGGCGACGACGCCCTGGCGGCTCGCAAAGCGCTCGGCGCGCACCCACGTCTCCAGCGTGAACGGACCGTCCGGCAGCGCCAGCGAGGCGCTCGGCACGGCGACGTAGCCGCCCGCCGTGAGGTAGAGCGCGCGCTCCGTCTCAGGCGTTCCGAGCGCCGCGGTCAGGTCGATCCCGGTGGTGTCGAGGTCCAAGAGCTCGCGGCGCGTCGGGATCACGAACGAGCGCGCTTCGCCGACGTAGGTCTGGTCCAGCACGAGCACCGGCACGTCGAACGCACCGTCGAGCGGCCCGCGGCGCACGACGCCGAGGTCGAACGTGCGCTGCTCCGCCGGAGCCAGCGTCGCGGTGATCGCCGCCGTCGTGAACTGCCAGCGCCCATCGCGCGCCTCCGGCCGCAGCGTGACCTCCGCCGGGCGCGACGACGTGTTCGCGAGGCGCACGCGCCACCGCCCTTCGACGTGCCCGTCCGCGCGCAGCGCGGGGCGCTCGTGCAGGGCGATCGCGCTGCGCGCGAGCTTCGGCGCGTCACTGCTGATGTGCCCCGTGATGCTGCGCGGATCGAAGCCGCTGCCCACGGGATACGTCACGCGGTCGATGCCGCCCTTGCGCACGGTGACGACGTCGTAGCAGTGCAGATACCCCGCCTCGGGCACGATCGCGCTCTGCGCGCCGCCGACCGTCGCCAGCGCGAAGTACTCGATCCCGTCCTTCGGATCGTAGCGCATCCGGTGGATGTGCCCGCCGAAGACCGCGGTCACGTTGCCCGCCGCAACGAGCAGCTCGTGCACACGGCGCCAATCGTCGCCGTAGTTGCCCTCCGTCCAGCGCGGGTGGTGGCAGAAGAGGAAGACGTGCTCGGCGCTGCGCGTGTAGTCCAGCGTCTCTGCGAGCCACGCGAACTGCTCGGGGCTCATCCGCTGACACTCGGCTTTGTTGAAGTTGCGCTCGCCCGTCTCCGGGTTCGCTTCGTCCGTGTAGAGCACGATGAACCACGCGGTCTTGTGCCGGAACGCGTACCAGAGCGGGCCGAAGTGCTCTTCGTAGTTGCCCTCGTGCTCCTCCGGCGGCCGACCTTCGCCGCGCCAGTACACGTCGTGGTTGCCTGCGACCGGGAACCAGCGGCAGTCGAGGCCGTCCATGATGCCGCGGTACTCGCGCATCTGCGCCATCCAGTCGGCTTTCTGGTTGTACCCCTGCACGAGGTCCCCGACGGTCAGCACGAGGTCCGGCCCGAGCAGGTTGACCTCGGTGACGGCCTCGGCGAGCACGGAGACGCCCTCCGCAGGGCCCCCGGTGCGGTCGCCGAAGACGACGAACTGGAAGGCCTCTTCCTCTTCCGTGAGCGGCACCGCCTTGGCGCCGCCGCGGCTGGTTCGGAAGTCGGCCCGGTCGCGATCGGGCGCCTCTGGGTTGGCCACCTGGGCGGCAGCGAGAGCGAGGGCGATGGTCAGCATGGGCGCGAACATAACGGCGCGCCCGCTCGGTTGTCTCAAGGCTCCGTCAGGAACCTGCTCAGAGCCCTCACGCCGCCGCGCGGTCGTCGAACTCGAACGCCAGCGCGTCCTGCTTGACCCGGACGATCGCGCTGCGCGGCGTGCCGGGGCGGGCACCGAGCAGCAGCTCCGACAGGCGCGGCTCGAGCTCGCGGGCGACGATGCGGCGCAGCTCGCGGGCGCCGGACTCGGGCGCGTAGCCGCGCTCGGCGAGCCAACGTGCCACCGCCGGCGTGAAGCGCACATCGAGGCCGCGCCCGGTGGCGCGCCGCGCGAGCTCCCCGAGCTTCTTGGCGGCGATGCGCTCGACGACGGCGGGGGTCAGCTCGTCGAAGAGCACGACCTCGCCGATGCGGCCCAGGAACTCGGGCGGGAAGGTGCGCGTCAGCGCCTCCTCCGTGATCTCGCCGAGGCTCGCGCGGCTGAGCGAGCGGCCGCGGCCGAAGCCCACGGCGCGCGATGCCTGGACGACGTCTTCGGCGCCGCAGTTCGAGGTCATCACGACGACCGTGCGCGCGAAGCTGACGCGGCGGCCCTTGCCGTCCGTGAGCGCGCCGTCCTCGAGGACCTGCAGCATCAGGTTGTGCAGCTTCGGGTGGGCCTTCTCGACTTCGTCGAAGAGCACCACGCACTCCGGGTTCTTCGCGACCGCATCGGTGAGCTGTCCGCCGTCGTCGTGCCCGACGTAACCCGGGGGCGAGCCGATCAGCTTCGAATACTCGTGCGCCAACGCGAACTCCGAGCAATCGATGCGCACGAGGGTCTTCTCCTGCCCGTTGTCCGCGCCCTCGTAAAGGTGCCGCGCGAGGCAGCGCGCGAGCTCGGTCTTGCCCGTGCCCGTGCGGCCCGTGAGCAGGAACGAAGCGAGCGGCCGGCCGGGCTCGCCGAGCCCCGCCGCGGCAGCGCGGACGGCGCGCGCGACGCTGGCGACCGCGCGCTCCTGGCCCAGGACCTCCTCGGCGAGGCGGCGCTCGACGGTCAGGGCGCGGGTCCGCAGGCGGTCGAGGGCGGCTTCGACCTCGGGCGCGTGGCGGTCGTTCGACGGCGACTGTGCGGCAGCCCGGCCGGGCCGCGAGTGGTCGACCGTGAGCCGGACCTCGTGGATGTCGAGCGCCGGGTTGACCTCGATGCAGAGCTGGTAGAGGAGGTCCTCGACCATCAGCGGGTCCTCGGGGAAGAGGCGCTCGATGGCGTCCTCCACGTCCCCGCGGAACTCCGGCATGCAGGCGTCGATCACCAAGCGCCGGTATCCGGCGCGGTTGATCCCAGGGCGGTCGGCGAGCTGGAGCGCGCTCTCGTCCACCAGCAGGATCTGCACGAAGCAATCCGCGAGGTCGAAGTAGCGCCAGACGCTGCGCTCGTGTGCGGGGTCGGCCAAAGGCGATGGAGGGGGGTGAGAGGAGAGGTCGGGACCGGCGGAGAGGACGCCGCCCGCGGTACGCTTCGGTTCGGCGCTGCCAGAGGGCCGACTTGACGGCTCGTGACCTTTCGCTCCGAAGGTCCCGCACTGGCTCAGGGGGGCCCGCGCAGACGGCCCGCGAATGGACTACGATGCTCGAAATGAGCGCCGCCGAAGACGTCCAGTTCCTGGCCCTCTTGGTCCACCGCGGACACCTGCAACGGGCCGATGCGGAGCGGCTCGTGCCGCGTCTGCGCCAAGGTGAGGCGCTCGATGCGCTGCTCAGCGGTGAGCTCGGTTGGGACCCGCGCAAAGTGGCCAAGCTGCGCCGCACCCGCGGCGGAGAAGAGCCCGAGCTGCCAGGTTACGAGCTCCTGGGTCGGATCGGGACCGGCGGCACCGCCGACGTGTTCCGCGCCCGCGAGACGGCGACGGGGCGCATGCTCGCGCTGAAGGTCCTGCGGCACGAGATGGCCAGCAAGCGCGCCGAGCTCGAGGCCTTCGTGCGCGAGGCGAAGACGCTGACGCGCCTGTCGCACCCGGGCCTCGTCGCGGGACACGGCGCCGCCCGCGCGGGGGAGACCTACTTCGCGCGGCTGGAGCTCGTCGACGGCCAGACGTTGCTCGAGCTCTTGGATGCGGGCCAGCGCTTCGAAGAGGAGGGCGCGCTGCGGATCGTCCTCGAGGTCGCCGAGGTGCTCGCGTACCTCGCCACCGAGGGCCTCGTGCACCGCGACGTCAAACCCGGGAACATCATGCTCAGCAGCTCGGGGCGCGTGAAGCTCATCGACCTCGGGTTCTGCGTCGCCGTCGACACCCAGGACGCCGCCGACGCGGCGCGCGGCACGGTCCAATACCTCTCGCCCGAGCAGGCCGAAGGGGGCGCATGCGCGGACGTCCGCAGCGACATCTACTCGCTCGGGGTCACCCTCTTCCAGCTCCTCGTCGGGCGGCTGCCGTTCGAAGGGGACTGCAGCGAGGACACCCTGCGCATGCACGTCATGGAGCGCCTCTCGTCGCCGGAGCTCAAGAGCCGCGGGCTCTCGCCACACGCGCACTACTTCATCGAGAAGATGATGGCCAAGGAGGCCGAGCACCGGTACCAGTGCTACGAGGAGCTGATCGAGGACATCCGCGGCCAGATCGAAGGCCGCGCGAGCCTCGACTTCCGCGCGGACACTCGTCCGCGCGGGCGCGGACCCGTGCGCGGCCTCGGCCGGGGCCCCGGGCGCCCGAGGCGCTGACCCCGATGCCCGATCCTGGACTCGACGGCGTCGTGCCGTTCTCGTTCGACTGTCACCGCTGCGGGCATTGCTGCACGCACGGCAACGGGCACGTCTGGCTCGCGCCGGGTGAGGTCGAGCGCCTCGCCGCGCGGCTCGGCCTCGGCGTCGAGGCCTTCCGCGCCCAGCACGTCCGGACGGTCCCGCACCCGGCGACCGGTGCGCTGGCCGAGTCCCTGCGCGAGCGCGCCGACGGCCGTTGTCCGCTGCTCGAGGGCAGCAACACGTGCAGCGTCTACACCGACCGCCCCGAACACTGCCGGACGTTCCCGTACTGGCCGAGCGTGCTCGGCGACCGCGACGGTTTCCGCCGCGCCGCCGAGGTCTGTCCTGGCATCCGCGTCGAGCCCACGCCCGAGCAGCGCGCGGAGGCCTTCGCGCGCCTCACCGCGCTCTACGCCGAGCTCGACGCGCTGCTCGCCGCGGTGCGCCCGGTGTGCATCGCGCGCGGCGTGTGCTGCCGCTTCGAAGACGCCGGCCACGAGCTCTTCGCCACGGCCCTCGAGGCCGACTACGCCGCCGCCCACCACCCGGTGGCGCCGCCGCCGGAGGCCGAGGGCCGCTGCCCGTACCACGTGCGCGGCCGCTGCACGGCGCGGGCGGGCCGGCCGCTCGGCTGCCGCACGTACTTCTGCGACCAGCCCTTCGAAGAGGCGCTGCAGGCGACCCACGAGCGCCTCCTCGCGGAGGTGCGCCGGATCGAGGCGGAGACCGGCTACCCGCGGGTCTACGCCAGGTTCCCGGCGCTGCTCGCCGCGCGCGGCGTCGGCGCCGCGCCCGGAGTCCCTTCCGGGAAGATCCCGCCGCCCCCGGCGTCCCCACAGGAGCCGGGGCCGTTCGCGTAGGCTCATGGCGACGCCCCTATGCCCCGCCCCGCAGCGCGCCCGTCCCTCCATCCGGCAGCGGCCCTCGCGGGCGCTGTGGCCGGGCTCGGGGCGCTCGGCTTCGGCGGCCACTGGCTGATCGCGGCAGGGCCCGCACCGGGGCTCACCTCGGGGCCCGCAGCGCCCTCCGGCGCGCTGTCGCCCGAGCTGCCCGAGCCGGCCTCGCCGACGCCTGCGCCGCGCCAGCCCGAAGGGAGCGCCGCGGGCGCGGCCGCGCACACCGCGGACGCGGGCGCCCAGCCGCCGCGCGAGGACCCCGCGCTCGCTTGGAACGAAGAGGGGTGCCAGCTCCTCGAAGCCGCAGACCACGAAGGGGCGATCGCGCGCTTCGAAGCCGCGCTGCTCCTGGAGCCCGACGTCGACGTCTACGCCAACAACCTGGCCGAGGCGCTCTTCCGGCGCGCCAAGGCCCGCTTCGAGGGTGAGCCCGCCGAGGCGCTCGCGCTGCTGGAGCGCGCGCTCGCGACGCTGCGCGACGACGGGCGGCGCGCGGAGCTCACGCCGCTGCGCGATCGCTGGCGGCGCGCCCAAGAAGCCGAAGACGGCTTCTGGACGACCTCCAGCCCGTACTTCGCCGTCAGCTTCGACGGCACGCGGCGCGAGCTCATGAACAACGTGCACGAGGTCATCGCGGACCTCGACACGTATTACGGCGAGTTCGGCGAGCTCTTCGGGCAGCGCCCCGTCGACGAAGGCCGCGCGAAGATCCGCGTCGTCTTCTACCACCGCGCGGAGTTCGGCGCGGTCACGGGGCTCGGTGATTGGGCGGGTGGTGTGTTCGATGGCACGATCCGCGTGCCCGTCGAGTCGCTGACCGACGAGCGCGACCGTTTGCGCGCCGTGCTGCGCCACGAGCTCATGCACGCGTTCATCCACTACGTCAGCGGCGGCCAGGCGCCGGCTTGGCTGAACGAAGGCCTCGCGCAGTGGATCGAGCGCCCCGGTGAAGGGCGCACGCTCGATGTCGCGCTGGCGCGCGGACGGCTGCGCGGGCACGAGCTCTTTCCGCTCGAGTCGCTGCGCGGGACACTCGCCGCGTGGCAGGACCAACAGGCGATCGGGCGCGCGTACGCGCAGGCGCTGCTCGTCGTGGACCACCTCGCGTACAGCAAGGGCGAGCGGCTCGTGTTCGAGCTCGTCGCCGCGTCGAAGTCCGGCGGCGTCAGCGGGCCCGAGCAGCACTTCCTCGAGCGCTTCCCAGGCTTCCCCTTGCAGGAATTCGTCGCCACCGTTCCGCGCTGAGCGCCGTGCTGCGGCGTGAGGGGCGTGGTACTGTCACGCCATGTTCACGCTCCTGTGCCTGGCCCTCACCGCGCCCCTGCAACACGGGGGAGAGCGCGCGCTGCTGATCGTGGATCCAGGGGATCCGGACGCGCTGCACATCGCGAACCATTACGCGGCGCTGCGCGATCTGCCGGCGCCGAACGTGCTCTACATGGACCCCGACGCCGCGAGCTACGCGGCGCTCGCAGGCGCGCAACTGCGCGGCTTCCTCGGCGAGCTCCAACAGCGCGGCATCGCCGACTCCGTCGACTTCGCTGTGCTCGCGCCGAGCAGCTCGTTCTTCGTGCCCGCGTCTGGGCTCTTCGCGGACAGTTGCTCTCCGGTGAGTCGGTTTGCGTTGCCCTCGGCGTACGGGCTCCATGCGTACGAAGCGCTCGCCCTCGGGCCGGGCACGCCGCAGGTCCACCTGCAGAACCACTACGCGCGCGGGTCGTGGCAAGCCGAGGGATTCCGCAGCGAGCTCGCGTGGCTGAACGGCCTTCCCAGCACCTCGACGAGCGCCGTGCGGTACTACATCCCCGCGTCGCTCGGCTGGCTCGGGACCGCGGGGAACAGCAAAGCCGAGCTCTTGGCGCTGATCGATCGCAGCGTGCTCGCGGATGGCACGTCTCCCAGCGGCACGGCGTACTACATGCAGACGACCGATCCGCTGCGCTCGGGTCCGCGGCACTCCGTGTACCCGACGGCGGTGACGCAGATGCTCGCCGCAGGCGGCCAAGCCGAGCACTTGCAAGACGTGCTGCCCCTCGGCCGACACGACGTGCTCGGCGTGATGACGGGCTGGGCGACACCCGACATCGACGGCGGCGCGTTCACGTTGCTGCCCGGCGCGTTCTGTGACCACCTGACGAGCTTCGCCGCGACGTTCGACGTCGCGTCGCAGACGAAGATGTCGCGCTGGCTCGCCAAAGGTGCGAGCGGCACGGCGGGCACGGTCGAAGAGCCGTGCAACTACGCGACGAAGTTCCCGCATCCGCGGCTGCACGTCGTCTATCGGCGCGGCTTGACGCTGGGGGAGGCGTGGTTCCGTTCCATGGCGAACGTGCCCTTCCAGCCGCTGTTCCAGGGGGACCCGCTCACATCTCCCTGGCAGCTCGCCCCGACGGTCGCGGTCACCGGCTTGCCGACGGGCCCTGCGTCTGGGGTGCTGCAGCTCACGGTGGCTGCGGCGCCGCACCCGGCGGGCGGAACGGACCTCGGCGAGCTCGAGCTCTTCGTCGACGGCGTGCGGCGCGCGCGCAGCCCGCTCGCGGGGCCGGGGCCGTTCGGCCTGCCGCTCGATACGACGGCGCTGGCCGACGGCTGGCACGACGTGCGCGTGCGGGTCACCGACAACACGGCGGCGCGGCACCACGCGGTGTGGCGCGGAGCGCTCACCGTCGACAACACGGGGGCCTCCGTCGCGTGCGCGCCGAACGCTACGACCGGCGACCTCGGCACTCGCTTCGAGCTCACGCTGCAGGCGGCAGGTGGGACCGTCGATGAGGTGCTCGTCTGGCAGGGGTCGCGGATCGTCGCCGCGCTCGCGCAGGGGAGCGGGGTCGCGCACGTCTACGGGCAGAACCTCGGCGCGGGCACCGTGCGCCTGCAGGCCGAAGCCCGCTTCGACGACGGTCGACGCGCGTGGAGCTCGCCGGTGCAGCTCGATGTCCAGGACCTTGTGCCCCCGCAAGGCCCGCTCGCGGCGCCGGTGGCCTACGGCTACCGGCGCGCGCTCGCGCAAGGCGCGCCGTGTGTGCTCGACCTGCCCGCGGCGTTCGATGCACCGCTCCCCGCGGCGGACTTCGCCGTTACCGACGCGCCGCTGCAGGCGACCCTCCTCGGCGGGACGGGCCCGGCGCGGATCTTCGCGCCTCTGCCCAACGCGAGCGGGGTCGACCTTGTGCGCTTCGCCGTGACGACGCCCCAGGGGACGAGCGCGCGGGCGATCGTACAGCTCGTCTATCCCGCGGGCGCGGCGGATGCGCGGCCCGTGTGCACAGCCAGCGCGAACGCCTTCGAACCGGGCGCGCGCTTGGGTTGGCGCGGCTCCGCGAGCGTCGCCGCCGATGACCTGACGCTCGATGTGCTCGGCACGCCGCCGAGCGCGTTCGGGCTCGTCTTCCAAGGGAGCGGCCTCGCGCGTGTGCCCGCTGGGAACGGCACGTTGTGCGTCGGCGCGGGCTTCGTGCGGCTCGGCGTCGTCCAGGCCGACGTCGACGGGCGCGCGCAGTTCGACGTCGACCTCGGCGCGCCGCCCAGCCCCGCAGCCGCCGTGCAACCGGGCGACACGCGCCTCTTCCAGCTCTGGTACCGCGACGTCGGCGGCGCCGCGTACAACTTCTCGGATGCCCTCGAGGTCACGTTCCGTCCCTGAGCCCAGGATGTCAGCCCTCCCGCACCTTGCGATCACCGTCGGAGACCCCGCCGGCATCGGACCCGAGGTCACCGCGAAAGCGCTGGCGCTGCCGGAGGTCCGCGCCGCGGCGACCTACACCGTCATCGGTCCCGCGGCGCTCGCGCGGCCCGTGCTCGCTGCGGCGCCCGGGGTGGCGTGGCTCGACTGTGCGGGGCCCGAGCGCTTCGAGTACGGCGCGGTCCAGGCGGAGTGCGGAGCTGCGGCCGTCGCGGCGCTCTCCGTCGCGCACGGGCTCGCGCTGCGCGGCGCCGTCGACGCCATCGTCACCGCGCCCGTGAACAAAGCGGCGCTGCACGCGGCCGGCACGAAGGTCGAAGGCCAGACGGAGCTGCTCGCGTCGTGGTGCGGCGCGACGCGCTACGAGATGATCGGCATCGCGGGGGCGCTGCGGGTGATGCTCTTGACGCGCCACATGCCGCTCAGCGAGGCGCTCGCGCGCGCGTGCGCGGCGGCGGCGCCTGGCGGCGGGCTCGAGGAGCACCTCGCGCTCTTCGACGAAGCCCTGCGTGGGCTCTTGGGCATCGCCGCGCCGCGCATCGCGCTCGCGGGGCTCAATCCCCATGCGGGTGAAGGGGGCCTGCTCGGCATGGAGGAGCTGGAGTTCTTCGCGCCGGCCGTGGTCCGGGCGCGCGCGCGCGGCCTCGACGTCGCTGGGCCGGTGTCTCCCGACGCCGTGTTCGCGAAGGCGCGCGCGGGGCGCTACGACGGCGTGCTCGCGCTGTACCACGATCAGGCCTTCATCCCGCTGAAGCTCGTCGCGGGGGACCGCGGGGTGACGGTGATCGCGGGCCTCCCGTACCTGCGCCTCAGTCCGATGCACGGGACCGCGTTCGACATCGCGGGCCCCTTCGATGGGGCCGAGGGCGGGCGCGCGGACCCCACGAACATGGCGGAGGCGCTGCTCCAGGCGGCGGACTTCGCCGCGCGGCGCGCTGCGGCGGGCGCTTCCTGAGCCACTGGATCCAGACGTCCAGTGAGCCGTCTTGATCGAGAGACCACGCGGCGCGCGGTTTCGGGGCGGCTCGGCGGTCTAGAATGTCGATGTACCAGCCGGGTCTCCGCCGGCCGGTGCGACGGCCCTCTCCCCGTCCTCGACCATGATCCAGCGCAAGAAAAAGATCGTCCTCTACCAGCCGAAGCAGGTCGACGAGACCCTCGGCGTCGAGTCCAGCAAGGACATGCTGCCGCTCGAGATGATGACGATTGCGGCGTTCCCGCTGCAGGACGGCTACGACGTCGTCATCGTCGACGGCTCGCTCTACCGCGGGACGGAGGGCCACGAGCGCCTCGCCCAGGAGTGCGAAGGCGCGCTGATGGTCGCGACGACGGGCATCCTGGGGTACATGGTGACCGACGGCTGGCTCGCGATGCAGCGGGTGAAAGCGAAGCACCCGAAGCTGCCCGCGGTCATCGGCGGTTGGTTCGCCAGCGTCAAGCCGGACCTGATGCTCGACACGGGCCTCTACGAGTGCGTCGTGATCGGGCAGGGTGAGCTGATCTTCCGCGACGTCGTGCGCGCGATCGATGCGGGTGAGCCGCTCGACACCCTCGAGGGCATCGCGATCAAGCGCGATGGACAGGTCATCCGCACGCCGCGCCGCTCGGTCGCGGGCTGGGACGAGATCCCGAACGTGCCGTGGCACCTGATCGATCCCGAGCCCTACCGCGCGCACCAGATGCGCGCGAACTCGGCCCGCGATGTGCTCCGCCTGCCGACGCCGCCGTGGATCGGTTACGGCAAGCCGTACTTCGGGATCACGTACTTCTCGAGCTACGGTTGCCCCGAGCCGTGCGGCTTCTGCTGCTCGCCGGAGCTCACGATGCGGCGCTGGAAGCCGATGCCGGCGGACCGGATGCTGGACGACATCCAAGAGCTGCACGAGCGCTGGGGCTTCGACTCCATCCGCTTCCACGACGCGAACTTCGGCGTGATGCAGAAGCGCAGCCGCGAGTTCGCCGAGGGGCTCCTGAACCGCAACCTGCGCATCGGCTGGAACGCGTTCATCGAGACCCACTCGATCCTGAAGTACAAACCCGACACGCTCGACATGATGGCCGAGTCGGGGATGTACGTCGCCGAGATCGGCGCCGAAGCCGGCATGGACGAGATGATGAAGCGCATCGGCAAGCCCATCAAAGGCGACGACAACATCGCGGCCGCGGTCGAGATGGACCGCCGCGGTGTGCAGGGCTCGATCACCTACATCATCGGCTACCCCGGCGAGAGCGAGGAGTCGATGATGGCGACCATCGACCAGTGCCGCCGCTTGCACAACGCCGCGCCGCTCGCGCGGCCGAACGTGTGGCCGTATCGCCCGATCCCGGGCACGGTGATGTGGGACGAGTCGATCGCGCTCGGTTACAAGGGGCCGACCACGATCCCCGAGTGGGGCTCGATCGGCGAGTACCACCTCGAAGAGACGTGGCCGGGCAACATCCCGCCGCGCGTCGCGGAAGCGCGCATGATGTACCAGCACTACGCGACCCTGTCGTACGGCCTCGCGCGCGGCCGCATCGGCTGGTGGGAGCGCCGTGCGCAGCGCCGCTTGGAAGACGGCTCGTACCAGCGCGGCCGCATCGAAGCCAAAGCCTTCGGCGCGTACCACAAGGTGACCCGCAAGCTCTTCGGCGGCGCCGACACGATTCGTTCTTGGGTCGACCCGGGCCACAAGACCGGCACGTCCGGCAACGCCGCCTCGAAGTCGCGCAGCGTCATGACGGACGCGACGAAGGGCTGAGTTAGGAATCGAACGGTACCAGGTACGAGTTTGCGGCGAGGCGCGCGGCGCCCGAGCAGGCGCGCGCTCCGCGCGCGTCTGCTCGGGTGCCGCTCGCCTCGCCGCAAACTCGTACCCGGTACCGTTCGGTTCGGTACCGTTCGATTCCTAACTCAGCCCGGCATTCGCCTCTGCGGGCTCCTGCTCGAACACGCCCTCAGCGCAGCCCCAACAGCGCCTCCCTCGCCGCCGCCCGCACGCGCGGATCCACATCCTCCGCGTTGCGCGCAGCCAGCGGCGCGAGGCTGTTCTCGGACACCAGCGGTGCGAGCGCTGCGATCGCCGCCAGCCGCACCTCCGGCGACGGGTGACCCAGCCCGTACGCCGCGAGCTCCGCGCGCTCGGACACGAACAACGTGCGCCCTTCGAGCTCGCGCAGCGCTGCGATCGCGCGCTCCGGCGCGCCGCGGGTCAGCACCCCGACGAGCTGCCGCGCCGCCGCGAGCCAAGCGCGCTCCTGCGCGATCCACGTGCTCCAACGTGCGGGATCACGCCCATGATCGCGGCCCGCGAGCGCTGCGAGCGCCCTGTGCGCGGCATCCGCGACGGTCTGATCCGCCGCGGTCAACAATGGCGCGAGCGCCGAACAGGCCTCGACATCATGGAGCGCTTCGCTCGCGGCGATCGCCGCGTGTACGACGTCGGACGCTTTGGAGCCGAGGAACGGTCGCGTCAGCTCCGCCGCGCTGCGCCGCGCGAAGAGCGCAGCGCTCGGGGCGGTCAACGTGACGACCTCGAGGGCCTCGCGCGGACGGAGTTCCTCCGGCTGTGCCAGGGCCAAGGCCGCGAACTCGAACGCCTCGCCGCGGCGCTCGGGCTCCGCTGCGAGCGCGCTGGTCAGGCACGTGAGCGTATCGTCGCCGAGCACACCCAGTCGCTCCAGGAGCGCGCCGCGGTGACCCGCATCCCGCTCCACGAAGCGCATGAGCGCCCGGCCCGCCGCGCGGGCCTCCGTCGGAGTCAGCCGCGCCGTCCCCCGTCGCAGGGTCCGCAGCGCGAGGCCCGCGGCGTCGATGTCCTGGGCGCGGCTATGTTCGCCGAAGACCTCGAGGGTCGCCAGCGCCGTCGCGCGCCCTTCGCGCGCGGTCGCGGCGAGGGCGCCGGAGAGCGCGGTCCCGCGCTCCCGACCCAGCGCCGCCAGGAGAGCCGCGCGCTGTCGGGGACCCCATGTCCGTCCGTACTCGACCTCCGAGTCGGCCTCCGGCTGCAGCGCTGCAAAGGCGCGCACGAGCGCCTCCGTCGACCCCGCCGCGCGCGCGAGCGAGCGCAGCCAGCCGTCATCCGTCCCCGGGCCAGCGTCGAGCAGCCCGACGAGGGTGTCGGGCGCGGCGCGATGGGGGAGCGCCGCAGGCGCGCTCGGCGCAGGGCCCCGCCCGGGCACCGCGAGCGCGGCCAGTGCCGCCGCGCCGACGAGCGCGGTGACCCCGATGCTGGTGCGTGTCAATCCTAGGCCTCCCGCCCGGGTCGTCGGCACATTCCGCGCTCGGGCTGAACCCACCGGTCCGGATTCCGAGCCCTGGCCCTGTCACCGCGCGGCCCCTGCTGCGGTCCCGTCTCCACCCCCGCCGGGCGGCATCGGGCCGACCGCGGGCGCTCCCACGATGGCAGGACAGCGACCCCGATTCTCAGTGTGGTGCGCGGCGCTCGTCGGCGCCTTCGCGCCAGCGTTCGCGCAGGCCGAGCGCGCCGCACCGAAGGCTGCGGCGCCGACGTTGCCCGAGCTCCAGCGCGAGCTGCGCGCTCGTTTCCCGGACGCCCGTCGCCGTGCCGTGCGGGGGCTCGTCGCGCTCGGCACACCCGAGGCTTGGGAGCTCGTCGCAGGCGCCCTCGCCGACCGCGATGGGCAGGTCGCGGACACCGCGCAGCTCGCGCTCCCCGCATGGCTCGACGACGGGGGCCAGCGCGCGCTCCTCGGGACCCTCGGGCTCGGCCATAGCGACCCTTGGGTGCGCGTGCGCGTCGCCGAGGCGCTCGGGCGAGTCGAGCAGCCGTGTGATGGGCTCGCGCTGACGCGCCACTTCGATCGGCGCGCCCCCGAGGTGACGGTGCAGCTCCTCTGGAGCATCGAGCGCCTCGCCCAGCGCGGCCTCCTGACGGGCGAGCCGCGGCGCATCGTCAGCGAGGTCTCCGCGGAGCTCGCGCGCGGACGTTCGGAGGTCGTGCGTGGGATGGCCCTCTTGACCCTCGCGGCGCTCGACAGCGACGCAGCGGAGCGCGCCGCGCGCGAGCTCGCGCTCGACCGAGAGGGGGCCGTCCGCGCGGCAGCGCTAGAGGTCGCAGCGCTGTGCCGCGTCAGCGACCTGCCGCGCTGGCAAGAGCGCGCGCTGGTCGACGACGATCCACGCGTCCGTGCCGTTGCGCTGCGAGTGGTCGGCGCAACGCCGACGCGCGGGGCGCTCGCACAGCTCGTCCAGCGACTCGCGATCGAGCCAAGGCTGAGCCTGCGCCCGCGGGTGCTCGATGTGCTGCGCGGCACTACCGGCTGGCGACACGGCCACAACGTGGCGGCTTGGAAAGCCACGGTGGACTCGATCCCTGCGAACTGGGACGGCCGACCGCTCGTCGCGCCGCGCGAGCGAGAGCTCGCCCCTGACCGCAGCATCGCGCGTATCGCCACCCTCGACGCGGCCAGCGATCGGCTCGCGGTGTTGATCGACTTCTCTGGGTCGCTCTGGAACACGCAGGCCGATGGCCGCACGCGCAAGGAGCTGCTCGACCCCGAGTTCCGCGCGTTTGCCGAGGCGCTGCCGGAGGGCGCCCGTTTCAACGTCATCCCGTACACCGGCACGCCCCACCCGTGGCAGGAGCGCCTCGTGCCCGTCGATGCACGCACGGTGCGCGACGTGCAGACAGCGTTCGCCCGCTGGACGATGCGCGGTCAAGGCGACGCCTTCGGCGCGATCGAGGTCGCGCTCGCGGATCCCGAGGTCGACCGGATCCTGCTCCTGACCGACGGAGCGCCGACCGGAGGGCGACGGTGGGACCTCCCGCTCGCGATCGAGCTCCTCCTGCAGGGTTGCCGCCTGCGCCCCGTCACCTACGACGTCGTCCTCGTCGACGCGCCCCGGGGGACTGCGCGGAAGTGGGAGCGCTTGACGTCGGAGACCGGCGGCCGGCTGCTGTCCGTCGCGTTTGCGCCGCAGCGCTGACGGAGCACCGCGGGGTGGACACCTCGATCGGGCCTGCGCCGCCGAGACAACGTTGAGGTCTCGGACCGGATACCCGAGACTCTCGGCTGTGCGGCCGTCCCAGGAACCCATCGCCCCGAGCCCGGCGCGCCCGCGGGCGACGCTCGGGCCGGCCATGTGCGCCGCGGCGCTGGCGGTCCTCTACGTGGCTTGGTACTGGCACGCAGGCCCCGTCGACGACGACTACATCGTGCAGCGCTACGCGCGGAACCTCCTCGCGGGCCACGGCTTCGTGTTCAATCCGGGCGGCGAAGCTGCAGAGGGGTTCACCTCGCCGCTCTGGCTCGCCGTCGCGGTCGCGCTGCACGCGCTCGGGCTCGCGGGGGACGGCGCCGTGCGCGCGCTCGGCGGCCTCGCGCTCGCCGCCGCCGCAGCCACTGGCGCACAGCTCGGCGTGCTGAGCGCGTCCCGAGCCCCGCGCTGGTTGGCCGCGTGGCCGGGTTTCGCGATCGCCGCGTCGCCGGCCCTCGCGTACCACGCGGTCGCGGGCCTCGGCACTGTGCCGCTGGCGGCGGCGCTTCTGGCGTTCGGGATGGCATGGGTGCGCGCCGAGCGCGATGGGCGAGCACCCTGGGCGGCGGGCCTCTGGCTGGCCGTCGCGGCGCTGCTACGCCAGGAGGCAGCGCTCCTATGGCTGCCGTTCCTTGCGGTGGGGCTGAAGCGGCGCCAGCTCGGCCCGCTCGTACCTGGCTTCTTGGCGCTCGCCGGATGGAGCGCGGCGCGCTTCGCGCTCTTCGGCCGCTTCGATCCCGTGACCCACGCGGTCAAGCGCTTGCCGCTCACGGCCGAGCTCGAATACGGCGCGCACTACTTGCTCGATGCAGCGCGCGATGCGGGGCTCGTCGTGGTCCTTGCAGGTGCGCTCGCGGTGCTCGTCCGACGTCGCGCTCCGGCTGCCTGGCGCGGCCTCGCAGCAGGTGTCCTCCTGCACACGCTCTACGTGGCCGCGGTGGGGGGGGACTGGATGCCGCTCGCGCGGTTTGTCGTGCCGATCCTACCGCTCGGCTTTGCGCTCGCCGGCGAGGCCGCCGGTGCACTGCGCGTGCCTCTGCTGGGCTTCTGCGCGGTCATCGGCGTCGCCGCCCCGCAGCTCGGCCAGTGGCAGCGTGCGCAGGTCCACTTCGACCGGGAGTTCTTCGAAGCGCGTTGGCTCGTCCTCGGCGCGCACTTCAAGGCCGCGGCGCCCGGTGCGCGGGTCGCGCTGTCACCGATCGGAGCGTTCGGGTACCGCTCGGACCTCGAACTCGTCGACCTGCTCGGGCTCACACACACGGGTTTGCTGGCGGCGGAGCCCGACCTCGCGCGCATCCGCTTGAAGGGCCACCATCGGCACGACAAGGAGCTCGTGCTGCGCGATCCGCCCGAGTACGTGCTCCTCGGTAACGCGGTGCTGCAGCCGGACACGGGCCGGCTGGCGATCAACCCATGGGAGCAGGACTTGGTCCTCGATCCACGCTTCCGCGCCCTCTACGTGCACGCACGGGTGCCCATCGACGGCGCGGCGGCGGAGTGGTTCCGCCGCCGCGATGTCCCGCCGATGGCGGGTGAAGTGCCGCGCTGAGCGCGGAGTGGTTCGGCTCTGGCCGGTGGATGTGGGCGAAGGACCCATCCGGGTGGTCCAGACCACCTTCGCCCCACCGGGTCACATCTTCGGCATCGGCAGCGTTGCGCTGCGGCGGATCGTGAGACCAGCGTCCGTCGTGATGGTGAGCTGGTCCGCACCCCGGCGGTCGAAGTTGATCTGCGTCCCGTTGGCCGCGAGGACCCCGATGTCCGAGGCGACCATGCCGCCGTTGATCAGGAGCTTCCCGTCGGTCTTGTCGCTGCCGAGGTTGCCGACGACACCCATGATCGAGTTCGAACTGTACAGCGTCGCGTTGATCTCGAAGGGGTCCTTCTTGTTCCCGCGCGTGCTCAGGTTCAGGTCGATCAGCTTCTGCATCTGGGTCGAGTCGATCCAGCCGTTGGTCGGAGCGAGCGTCGAGAGGATCGCCTTCGGTGTACCGTCCGCCTTGTAGAAGTACGGGTCGTTCGGTTTCGTCGGATTCGCGTAGCTGAGGCGGCTGTCGTTCCAGCTCGCGGCACGCTCTTCGCTCATCCAGTGGCCCGAGTTCGGGTCGTAGTAACCCTCCTTGTTGAAGATCGGGACGGTCTTGCCTTTGTCGAAGGCGTAGTAGCGCGCCATGTAGTCGTCACCGGCGTAGTACGGGTTGGCGTGCTGGGGGGTCTGCCATTCGTAGACAGGCTCCTGCACGGAGTACTTGTTGCCAGTATTGACCCACTTCGTCTTCGTGACGGTCTGGGTCCCCGTTTGGACCTTCACCTTTTCGTCGACCGTCTTGTAGCCCGTCAAGACCTTGGTGGTCGTGGTCGTCTGATAGGGCGCCTTGCCGGTCGTGGTGGTGACGTTCTTGTAGACCGGCTCTTGAATCTGCTTGCCCGTATTCACCCATTTGAAGACCGGGACGGTCTCCATGTAGGTGACTTGTTTCTGCTCGTTCTTCCAGACGGTCTTCGTTCCGATCTGGACCTTCACGGTCTTGCCGGGCAGAGTGGCCTGCGTCTTGATCCACTCCATCCGGTTGAAGATCGCGACCTCGTCCATGACGAAGTTGAACGAGCCGTCTTTGCCACCCGTCGCCGGCGCTCCCTTACCCCAGGCGGGGCGGTAGTAGTCACCGACCACGACGTTGCCACCGGCGGCGATGGCGAGGGTGTTCGGCGAGCCGTTCGCAGCTTTGCCGTAGGTACGGTCGCCGCCTGAAGCGCCGTCGAGGAACGTGAGATCGGCCGGGATGAAGACGTTACCGCGGGCGCGGATCGTGCCCTTGCCGACTACGTACCCCGAGATGACGACATCGCCGTCGATCGCGACCTCGCCGTCGAGGATCAACGGGTCGTTCTTCTCACCGTACAAGTAGACGTTGCCATCGACTAGGCCATCGACCTGATGCCCCATGCCGTTGCGCATCGCGTTCAGCTCCGAGGGGCTATCGATCTTCGTGGCCGGATCGAGCACGCTGATGCGACCGCCGCTGACGCTGCCCTCGGAGCGCGCCACGATCTGGGCGAACTCCTCGTCGTCGATGATCCGGTTGCCGGCCTGCTCGCTCAGAACGGTGTTCGTGTCGGGGTCGACTCCCCCGTTGTCCGGGAAGGGCGACGGGAAGCTTTGTGGCAGGAACGAGTCGTAGTCGTGGGCGTCCGCGCCGAGGAAGAGGTTCGGCTTCTTGGAGAGATCGTTCGGATTCGGGCGCTGCATGTTGGTCGCAGTCATTTCGCCCCACTTGTCCTGCACCAAGAAGCCGTCCTCATCGAAGAGGCGCGACTTCAGGTTGAACTTCGACCAGTTCGTGATCGTGCTGCCGTCACCTTCCATCGCGTCGCCGCCGACGTAGATACTGCCCGCGATCCAGGAGTCTGGATCGTCGCGGAAGTGCAGGGAGTCGATCGTGCCGAGCTTCACCTGATCGAAGGTGCCGAAGCGGTCTGCGTTCGTGTTGTAGAAGCGCTCGACGTTGTCGATCTCGGTGTGGCACAGGATGCAGTTGATGTTCTGTGCCAGGAGCGCGAAGTCGAGGCCCTCCCACTGCGGACGCTCGATCGCGAAGATCTCGCGTACTGCGTGCCGCATGGTCTGGTGCGAACCTTCCAGACCTCGGCTCACAGCGACGGTCGCTTCGAGCACGAGGGCTGTCGAATCCCAGCCGTCCAAGCGGTAGGCGGTCATGCCCTCGACGACCGCGCCTGCAAAGGTCGGGCGGCCGTTTGGATCGAGCGGCAACGCCAAGCGGGGGGTGATATCCACTCCGATCGGCTCAGCGACGTCGCCCTGGTCCGGGATCCCTGCGCCATCGAGGAAGATCTGGAAGTCCCAGGGTTGTGCCGTGTTCGGGTTCGTCACCGCGGCGAAGTCCGACCAAATATCCTCGACCGCGAGCGACAGGACCGCCCGTGCTGCGCTCTCCGCGCCCGCGATGGCCTCGCTCTGCAGCGAGACCTTCGACTGGGACGTGACCGAGCCGGCAAATGCGACGAGGAGCGCCATGACCAGCACAATCGCTGGTACGACGGCGAAGAGGGCCGATCCCGCGCGGGCTGCGCTCGGAACGGGCCGGTGGGAGGTGGTTCGGATCATCGGAAGGGTGCGTGCATCGAGAGCACGCGGCAGAGTCCAGCCACAGAACAGGTGCGAGCGGTCAGGAAAAGATTTCACACTGACCTCACTTCACCAGCGTCGCGCTGACAGCGCCGTGCCGCTGGTTATTGCCAGGCGCCCAGAGTCGGCGCCGAATCGCGAGGCGCTGCGACGAGCGCACATCGATCTCCGATCGCCCGCGGCGGTCGAAGTTCAGTTCGAGCCCATTGGGGGCAAGCAGGCCGATGTCCGCCGCGATCACCGCACCGTTGACGCGCATCCGACCTGAGACACCCGGGCTGTTCCGCGGAGGGATCACGCCGAAGACGCTGTTCGAGCTGTACAGCCAGGCGTCCACAGCGACGGGCTCCGCCGGGTCGCGGCCCGCGAAGTTGTCGTTGACGATCGTCTGCAGCAGCTCGTCGGAGAGCCAGCCAGCGCTCGGCGCGAGGGCCGAGACGACCGCCTTGGGCTGACCGCTGCCGTTGAACAGGAGCGGGTCGGAGGAGTCATTCGGGTCCGCGAAGGTGAGGAGCGATGGGTCCCAACTCCCAGGGTGCTCGGGTGCGTGCCAGATCTCCGAATCCGGGTCGAAGTAACCGCCCTTGTTGAAGATGGGCACGGGCGCTCCCTCGCGGAAGGAGTAGTAGCGCGGGATGTAGGTCGGGCCCTGGTAGTGTGGGTTCGGATACTGCGGGGTCACCCACTCGTAGATCGGCGTCTGCACCGTCTCGTACTGCGGCGGGGAGAAAGGCTGCGTGACGCTCTGCGTGACCGACTGCGTTCCGGTCTGGACCCAGTTCATGACCTCGACTGAGTGTGTTCCGGTCTGGACCCAGTCGAAGATCTCGATGCTCTGGGTTCCGATCTGGACCTGCGTGAACACGGGCTCGGTCGTGTAACCGACGACCACCTGTTCGGTCCACGGCGACCCATAAGGCTCCGGCGGGTCCGCGGGGTGATGAACCGTCTGGTAGATCGGGACCTGCTGGGTGCCCGTCTGTTGGGTCTCGTAGATCGGCACCGTCTGGAAAACCCCGGTGCCCTGCCAGGCGTAGGTCGGCTCCGTCGTGTACGTGCCGGTGCCCACCCAACCGTAGACCGGCTGATCGACTTGCACCTGGACCGTCTCGAACAGCTCGTTCTGCACGGTCTGAACGCCGGTCTGCTGCTGGAACCCCTGGCCCGGCAGAGTCGGCTGCGTCTTCATCCACTCCATGCGGTTGAAGATCGCGATCTCATCCATCGTGAAGTTCCACGAGCCCGATTCCAGTCCGTTCGCAGGCGAACCGCTGCCCCAGCGCGCGTGGTACATGTCGCCGATCACGATGTTCTGACCCGCCGTGAGCGTCAGGAGGTTCGACTCACCGGACTCGCTGCGACCGTAGAAGCGTCCGCCCGGTCCCGTGGCATCGCGATACTGCAGATCACCCGCGACGTAGATGTTGCCGCGTACGCGCAGAGAGCCTGTACCGACGACGTACCCGCTCAGCACGAGGTCGCCCGAGATCACGGAGGTGCCGTCGAGCCGGATCGGGTTGTCGAAGGTCCCGTGCATGTAGACGTTGCCCGCGGCGACGCGGTCGACCGAGTCGGTGCCCGTGCGCAACGCGGTGAGCTCGGCTGTTGTATCGATCTGCGTACCGAGCGGGATCACTGCGATGTTGCCACCCGAGACCCTGCCCGTCGCATCGTGGATCGACGACAGGAACTCGTTGTCGTCGACGACCCGGTTCTGCGCGCCCCCCGGTGTGGGAGCGAAGCTCACAGGGTCGTAGCCCCCGTCGTCCGGGAACGGCAGCGGGAAACTGTCCGGCATCGGTCCGTCGACCTGGTACCGGGCCGTGTCACTCTCATGTGCAAAGTAGTCCAGGTAGAGCGATTGCAAGGGCTGCGGGTTCAATGGGTCACCCGCCGAGAGGTTGATCTGGGTCAGCGCTCCGGCGCCGTTCTCGTTCAGGCGCCCGTTGACATCGAAGCTGAATCCGTCGAGCGAGAGCGACGACCAGTCCGTGATCGGCGCCCCGTGGTCGTCGAGCGCCGCACCGCCCAGGTAGAGCGTCCCAGCGATCGTCGATTCCGGGTTCGAACGGAAGTGGAAGGCCTCGATCGAAGCGGTCTTGACGCGCGGGAAGGTGCCGCGCCTGCTCGCATCCTGGTTGTACACCCGCTCGACGTTGTCGATCGTGGTGTGGCACATGATGCAGTTGATGTTGTTGGCAAGGAGGACGAAGTCGAGGCCCTCGAACGGCGGCGCTTCGATCACGAAGACGTCCTGGACCGTGTGCCGTGTATTGGCAGCCGCGAAAGCGGCCGTGCCTTCCTGCGCGACTGCGGTCGTCGAGAACTCGAGTCGTGTCGCGCGCAGCTCGTCAATCCGCCGTGCGCGTACGCTCTCGATCACCGTGCCATCGAGTTCGAGCTCACAGTCGATGTTCGTGGTCAGGCCGAGGCGATTCCGCAGCTCGATGTCCCCCGGCACCGCGACATTGCCTTGATTCGGCACGCCGAGCCCATCGAGGAACGCTCGGACGTCGTTCAGGTCCGATGCGCCGCCCCCCGTCGACTGCTCGAAGTCCGTCCAGGTGGACTCCACCGCGAGGCGGGTCGCTGTGTCCGCCCCGGTGCGGACGCTCATCAGGTCGATCCGGCGTTCGGTCCAGCGCGACGCGTCGACGGTCACGCCGACGAACGCCATCATCAGGACGAGCAGGACGACCAGCGCTGGAACGAACGCAAGGAGGGCGATACCGCGCCGTGTTTTGGGCACCGCGCGGGTCGAGAGGTACGTGGGCATGTCGGTTGCGCAGGGGACGCGCCGACCGCAGCCATCGGATCAACTGGCACCGGAAGTGAAGGGGGCGGCCTCTGCCCGGCGCCGCTCCCTCTTCGGGACCCCCTCGGGCTCTTATTGGAACGTCAGTTCCAGCCCGTCGGTCAGGTTCGAGGTCACCTGCGACCCGCTCAGGTCCCGGTACCACGCCTGGAAGCACCAGGTCTCGCCCGCGAGCGCCGCGACGAAGCCGCCCGTCCGCGGCAGGGCTGCGAGGTTCACAGCGAGCTCGGCGCGGCCTGCGCTGCCCGTAGGCAGACCGGGGTTGTCGAAGCGCCCGATGTCGCCCCCGAGGCAGAGCACACCGATGCCACCGCCGGCGGTCGGGACTTGACCCCGCTGGCGGCTGCACATGAACGCCGCCACGGAGTTCGGCGGAAGCTGCGATGCCTCCAGGACCAAGTTGTTCTGCGCCACCGCCAGGCTGCCCCTGGCGGACATGCGCCCGCGCAGCCCCGTCGCGTTCGGCGTCGCGGTGCAGTAGTTCGTGCCGAGGCCAGCGCCGCCGAAGCCCGCGGTCAAGTCGTAGCGATTGCAAGACTGCCACTCGACGATCTCGATGTGGACGATGACCTCGCGCGGCGCGTTCGACGTGTTCTGCCAGACGATGCGCTCCGGGTTCGACTCGTTCATGCTGCGCGCGAGCTCGCCGGAGTTCGAGCTGCCGCCGCACGGACCGCTCGCGCCGTAGAGGAACATCTCCAGGTCGCCGCTCGTGTGGACGAAGTCGATCCGCGCGTCGAGGGTCGCCTGCGGTGGCACGGTGACCCGGTAGAAGTCGTCGTTGTTGCGCCCGACCCAGAGGCCCGTCGTCGTTCCTAGCGGTAGGGGACCCGCTGTCGCGCACGTATCGTTCGGCTCCAGCGCGTCATCGTGCACCATCGGATGGCATCCGCCGGTCGGTACTTCGGCCCTGATCGTGAGGTTGTAGTGGTTGCACAGGGGCACGGAGCCGCGCCAGAGCTCCACCTGCACCACGAGCTGCCGCGGTGCGCCCGTGTCGTTGAACCAGGTCACACGCTCGGTGTTCGTGAACGTGCGCGAGCTGCGCAGGTTCGTCCAGAGGTCGCCGCACGGCGCGCCGAGCTCGTACAGGACGATGTCCACGTCGCCGTTGGCGTCGACGAAGGTCGCTTGCGCGCTCAGCTCGCGGCCACTGGGCACCGTCACGAGGAAGAGGTCCGGGTCGTACCGGTGGACCCACAGTCCCTGCTGCACGAACGGCAGCGCGATGGGCAACGCCGTCGCGCAGGTGTCGTTGTCCTCGAACGCGTCGTCGGGACCGCCGCATTGCGCGCTGGCCGAGCTGGCGAGGGCGAGCGCGCAGGCCGCTGCGAAGAGGCGCGGGCGCAGGAACGGTGCCAGGAACCGCGCTCGGAGAGAGAGCTTGACCATGTCGGCTGTGGGGGGAAGGAGGCCCGGGCGTGGAGAAGCGCCCGGACGCGCACCCTCACAGAGTGATTCATTCGCTCCGCGGATCCGCGACCGTGCTATGTCCGCCGGGCTGCGCCAATTCGAGATTCGTCGCAACCTCCCACAGGGCGGGGGCTTGGGGCGATTGCGGGCCACGGCCGAAGCGCTCGGCATAGGCTGCTTGGACCAGGTTTGGCAACACCTCGGGGGCGCGGCCCTGTGTCGCCAGCCCGGCGGCGTGCTCGGCGAGCGGCCGCTCCGCTGGCCGCGGCGCACCGAGCGCAGCGAGCCGAACCGACAGCGCTTGGTGCAGGTCCGCTGGCCGTGAGACCGGGCGCGTCCGCTCGCGCGCGGTGCGGCGCGGGTCGCGCCGCTGCCCCGATCGGGTCGACCACAGCGCCAGCGCCGCAGCGAGGATCAAGAGCGGCCAGAGCCGCGCGAGGGCCGCGGCCGCGAGCTCCGCCACGCCGACGTCACCGACACGCCAAGCGTCGAACGCGTCGACGAATGCTGCGCCGAGCCAGTCCTGGCCCTGTCTGGCCGCGGGCGGCTCATCCGCGAGCGGCGACCAGCCCGACTCGAGGCCCCCGTGCCGCCCGACACTCGGCGTTGGGTCGAAGGTCAGCCAACCGACCCCCTCGAAGGGCACTTCGAGCCAGGCATGAGCGTCGCGCTCGCGCGCGGTGAACGTACCCGTGTCGCTTTCATCCGCACGGGCGAGGAAACCGACCGCCACGCGCGCGGGCACCCCCGATTGCCGCAGCAACACCATCGCGGTCGCCGCACACTCCGTGCAGTGCCCGCGGCCCCGCTCGAGGAACGCAGCGAGCGCCTCGACCCCGAGGAAACCCGACGTCTCCAGCCCGTACTCGAACCCCTGCAGGTGCTGCACGACGGCGAGCACCTTGTCGAGGTCACTCTCCGCACCGCGTGTGAGCCGCCGCGCCCGCGCGCGCAGCGTCCGCAGGGCCGGCGAGTCCGGCGGCAGGGCGAGGTCCTCCTCGGCGCCGATCGCGCGCCGCGCTGCGAGGTCGCGCCGCGTGAGCTGCCGCGCACCCGCGAGGACGTCGTAGCGCAGCACCCGCCCGCGCTCCGCGCGATCGAGCACCGAAGGTCCGTCCTCCGCGTAGCGCACCGGCTCCACGGAGACCGCGTACGCTGGCGTCGGCACCGGCAGCAGGGTCCACGCCCGCGTCCCGAGGGTCAGGGGCCGCACGGTGAGCGACATCCGCCGCGCGGGGGCGTCCGCGGACGGCGTCGCCAGCGTCACCCACCCGTCGACGACCCCATCGTCGCGGTCGCGCCGCGCGCGCGGCGGCCGCGTGTCGACGCTCGTGAGCCCCGCCCGCTCGAGCCGACCGAGGGTGAGGTGCTTCAGGTAGAGCGCTGGCTCGGACGCGGGGGGCTCCACCGCTTCGACCCGCAGCACCTCGGCGTCGGAGACGAGCGAGCTCGGCGACGGCGCACTGAAGTCGAGCACCTCCCGAACCGCGTCGCTCGGGCCGTCGCCGCTGCGCTCGCCCCCGCCGGGTCTCGGCTCTGCCGAGCCCTGGTCCGCGACGTCCTGCGCCCCTTCCTGTCCACGGTCGGGCGCGGAGTCGCTCCGCGCGGACAGTTTGCGCGCCGCACCCCCGAGCCCCAGCAGCGCCAAGGTCAGCGCGAGCGCCGCGAGCGCGACGCCTGCCCCACGCCGCGCCGCAAACGCGGGTCGGTCACCGAACTCCCGCGCCGTGGCGCGGGCCGCGAGCAGCGCTCCGCCCAAGAGGGCGCCAGCAGCGATGCCGAGCCCCAAGGGGCCGCGTGTCCGTTCGATGGCGAGCGCCACCGCCGCGACCCCGAGCCCCACGAGCGCGATACCGAGCAGCGTGCGCACGCTCTGCACCCAACGCCGCGACCGCGGCGCCGCTTGTACCGGGGCGAGCGCTCGTCCGCCCCGCCCCGCGCGCCGGGTCGCGTGCGACCGCACCACATACACCGCGCCGTCGGCCGCACACTCGAGGCAGATCGGCGCCTTCGGACCAGCGAGCTCACCCTCGGGCGCGACCTCGATCCTCTGCCCGGGGAGCTCGGGCTCCGCACCGCTCGCGGCGCCGCGCACCGCGCGCGCGAGCGCGCCGAGCGCTGCGTCCGCGCCCCGCGCAGAGCGCGCTCCAGCCGCGGTCGCGGGCACGCTGAGCGCGACGTGGCGGCCCTCGGCGGCGAGGCTCGTCACGAGCGTCGCCGCGACCGAGACCGCGGCTTCGAATGCTGCGCCGCTGCCCTTCTCCGCCGCGCGCAGCACCACGTGCACCGGCGCGCGAGAGCCGCCCGCGAACGCGAGCTGCAGCGGTTGGCCGGCGCGCAGGCTCGCCGCCGCGTGCAGCCGGCGCAGCGGCGCGCCGGGACGCCACGCTTCGAGCCCCGCGACTTCGCCCGCCCGCGCGGCGTGCAGCGCGGCTTCACCCGTCCCCGCGGCGAGCGCTTGCAGCGCCGCCCGCAGCCACGCCCCGCGCGGCGCGGGCCGCGGCAGCACCCAGCCCTCCGCGGGGACGTGCACCGTGCGGCGCACCGCGCACAGACCGAGCGGATCGACCCCTTCGATCTCCGCGGCCAGGGCCCTGACCGCACCGCGCCGCGCGACGATCAGGGCCGCTGCGACCTCCGTGGCGCCGCGCGGCACAGCTGACCAGGGCGCAAGCCCGAGGCGCCCTGGCGCCGCGAGGCGCACGCGCCAGAACGCGCTCCGGCATCGGTTGGAGCGCAGCGCCACGGGCGTCCAGCGTGTGCGTCCCGCGGTCGTACGCAGCGGGCTCTGCAACGACGGCTCGAGCGCGCGCGCAGCGAGCGCCGCAGCACCGAGCGCCGTCACGGCGAGCGCTCCGAGCGCCGTCGCCGCGAGCCACCCCGCGTCGATGCCGGCGATGCCGAGCACGACAGCGACGAACGCCGCGTCGCACACGAGTGCGCCGCGGGTGCGGAGCTGCAGGCGGATCCGGCGCGGGCGCTGCATCGCACCTCAGTCGCGCAGCGAGATGCGCTCGAGCAACAGCGCCAGTTGGCTCTCTGCGGGATCGGGTGCGCCGAGCAGCGCGGGCTCGGGCTCCGCCAGCACCAGCCGGTGCGCGAGGACCGGCAGTGCCGCGCGGCGCACGTCGTCCGGCGCGCAGAAATCCCGACCCGCGAGCACCGCCAGCGCCCGCGCAAAGCGGTCGAAGTCGAGCGTCGCGCGCGGGCTCGCGCCGAGGGCGAACTCCGGGGCCTCGCGGGTGGTGTGCACGATCGTGAGGAGGTAGTCCTCGACCTCCGCGCTGACGTGCACCGCGTCGACGGCGGCGCGCAGCGCCGTCAGCGCCGTCGAGGGCAGCGCCGCGGCGGTGTCCAGCGCTCGGGACGTCGTCGCACGTTGATCTGGACCGCGGCGCGCGCGCAGCAGCGTGCGCTCGTCGTCGAGGCTCGGATAACCGAGGCGCAGGCGCACGAGGAACCGGTCGAGCTGCGACTCCGGCAGCGGATAGGTGCCTTCGAACGCCCCGGGGTTCTGCGTCGCGACCACGAAGAACGGGTCGGGCAGCGGGCGGCGTGCGCCCTCGAGGGTCACCGCGCCTTCGGCCATCGCCTCGAGCAGCGCGGACTGCGTGCGCGGCGGCGTCCGGTTGAGCTCGTCCGCCAGCAGGACCTGCGTGAAGACCGGCCCTTCGCGCACGGTCAGGCCGCCGCGCCCGTCCGGGATCGCATAACCGACGACATCGCCGGGCAGGAGGTCCGACGTGAACTGCACGCGCGCAAACGAGAGGCCGAAGAGGTCCGCGAGGGCGCGCGCGAGGGTCGTCTTGCCCGTGCCCGGGACGTCTTCGAGCAGGAGGTGGCCTCCGCCCAGGAGGCAGGCGAGGGCGAGCTCGAGCTCCTGTGCCTTGCCGGTGAGGCGCGCGCCGAGGAGCTCGAGCGCACGTTGGACGAGGGCCGCGTGGGGGGGGAGGGTGAGCATGGGCAGCGTGGGATATACCCCGGATCTGCCCCGTGAGCGACACACACCGGCGTGAAGCCCAGCGTTCCGGTACGTTTCGATTCAAGTCATGGGCGCGGTGGGGTCGATGCATCCAGCCGGGAGTCCCATCACATGCCGCGACCCGAAGACAACCGCGTTTCCCAGAGCCTCGAAGACCTCGATCGGCGGAGCGCGGACCGTGTCCCCGCCGCCGGGGGCGTGCGTTTGACCCTCTCGGGGGAGCTGCCCGAGGGGCGCCTGCGCGACCGCTCGCCGAGCGGGGTCTTCGTCGAACTGGATGGGTCTCTCGAGCTCGTGCTGGAGTTCCACGACACAGCGGGTCCGAGCCGCCGGCGCGCGCGGCTCGTGCGCGCGCAGGCGTTGGCGGGTCAGCGCAGCGGCTGGGCCCTCGAGTTCACGGACAGCGACGCCTGCGGGCGCTGAGACGCCTCGGTCCCCGCACCGGCCATGCGTCTCTCGACCCGTCTGACCGTCGTCTTCTCCGCGGGCGCGATCGTCGCGCTCGCAGCGACGGCGTCGGTGCAGTCGTGGCTCCTCGCGCGCCAGACGCGCATTCACGCCAGCGCGGATGCCCAGGCGATCGTCGAGGAATTGACGCGCGCGCTGGAGATGACGCAGGATGACCTCGACCGCACCCACACAGCGCTCGCGAGCATCGCCGAGCGAGAGGGCCGCCCCGGACTCATGCGCAGCGTGCCGAGCGCAGTCCCGTCGTACCTCCTGGCGCCCGATGGCAGCGTGCTCGCCACCGGCGGCGCCGTCACCGAAGCGCTCCGGGCTTGGGTCGAAGAGTGGGCCACGAGCCCCCGGCCGAAGCGTGTGCGCGGCGTCGTGCGCACGCCGCTCGGGCCGCGCTTCTTCGCAGCGACCGTCCTCGAGCCCGTCGGGGATCGCCTCGTGCAGTTCGCACCGCTCGCGATCGACGGGCTACGGCAGGGCCGACTCGGGGTCCATATCGAGCTCGTGCCCGCGCTCGACGGCGCCATCGGTGAATATGAGCGCACGCACTTCGAGCGCCTCTTCCGCGGCGCCGAGCGCGTGTCCAATGTCGCCGACGACGCGGTGACGATCTACCTGCGACTCGTCGATTGTGACGGCGCACCGACCTATGTCGCCCGCGTGCGCGCCGAACGGCTCGGGGGCTCCCTGCAGCGCGCTTGGTTGGGCGACACACTCGCTTGGATGGGTGTGCTAGCGCTCAGCGGGGCGTTGCTCGTGCGGTGGTTCCTGCGAGCTTCGGTTGTCGAGCCGCTCGATGCGCTGCGCCAACATGCGCTGCGGATCGGACGGACGGACCACGGTCGTGTGGAGATCCGCCTCGCTCGCACCGACGAATTCGGCGACCTCGCACAGGCGCTCAACGAGATGCTGCGCACGTTGGAGCGGACCCGCAAGGAGCTCGCAGACTCCGCGCGCCACGTCGGCATGGCGGACATCTCCAAAGGTGTCGTCCACAGCATGGGCAACGTGCTCACGAGCGTGAACGTCTCGGCGCACTTCATCGCCGAAGAGCTGCGCCACACCGGAGTCGGGGACCTGCGGCTCCTGATCGACGAGCTGCGCAACCACCAGCACGATATCGGGAGCTACCTCACGGAGGACCCGAACGGACGCCACCTCTTGAGCTTCCTCGACGCGATGACGGCGTCGCTCGAAGACTTCCAGACTCGCTGTACTGTCGAGCTCGATCAAGTCGAGCGCGGCCTCGGGCATGTGGTGCAGCTTGCGCGCTCGCTGGACCGTTACACGGTCGCTGGCGCTGTGTCGGAGCCCGTCGACGTCAAAGCGGCGATCGATGCAGCTCTCGAGATCGCGTGCCTCTCACACGGCGGCGCGCGCGAGGTCGAGATCGTGCGCGAGCTGCAGGCTGTCCCGCAGCCCGTCACCGACCGTCAGAAGTTGACCACGATCCTGACCCATCTCTTCACGAACGCGCTCGATTCGCTGCTCTCTGCGCCGCTGGCCCACAAGCGCCTCGAAGTCGCGGCGTACGAAGCGGGTCACGGACGCCTCGTGATCGAGATCACCGACACCGGCGCTGGCATCGCGCCCGAGCACCTCGACTCGATCTTCACTGCGGGGTTCACCACGCGCGCTGGCGCTGCCGGTGAAGGGCTGCACACCGCCGCGAACCTGTGCCGCGAGCTCGGCATATCGATCGGCACGATGAGCGAGGGCCTCGGGTCTGGAGCGACCTTCAAGCTGCGCGTGCCGCTCGAACTGCCGAAGGATGAGCTGCCGGCCGCGGAGGAGCCGCCCTCGATCCTGCCGTCGATCTCGGGTGGCGGGCCGCAGTTCGATCGCCGCAAGCGCCCTTCATCGCGTACCTGAACTGGCATCGCGTACGTGAACTGGGCTGGAATCGAACGGTACCAGGTACGACTTGGCGGC
>CAYOBN010000055.1:0-10988 GCA_964402175.1 uncultured Planctomycetaceae bacterium
GTGGGTTGACCCACCGGATCAACTGCGGCTCCGTCTCGAACGGCTCCGCGACTTGAGCCACGGCGGGTTCAGAGACCCACGCAGCGACGATCAGGCAGGCAGGCAGGACGTGATGGAATATCCCATCGTGAGGTTCCCTTCTTGGCGGAGGAACCGGCGGCCAAGGAGCGCCAGCGCGGGGAGTCCGCACCGGCCGGTCGCCGTGATGGGTCTAGCCTCGTTCAGACTCCCCAGCCTGTCAAGCCCTCCCATTCATGCTCCGCTCGGATTCCCCTCGGTTACCGAGGGTGACGTCCCACCGTTGGGACGCGGGCGCCGATTGCGGCGCCCGCGAGCTTTCGCTCCAGGACCCGACTCCCCATCCAGCGCGTCGCTGCGACCTGCAGTCAATCCACGATGCGCGCGACCGACGCCTGCGTCGTCGCCGAGCCCGTCGTGCGGTAGACGAACTGGAAGGCCGTGCTCGTCGGCGACGTCGGGTCGGGGTGCTGCACGTGGGCGTACACCCGGTCCGCCGTCGCGGGGAAGGCCAGCGGCCCCGAGATGCGGCGCGGGCCGCCCACACACAGCTCGCTCGCCCCGAAGGGTGTCGCGCCGCTCGCTGGCCCGGCCACGAAGTAACCGAGGCCGCCCCCGTTCAGCCCGAACGCCGAGAGCTGCATCCGACCGTCGCGTTCGTCGTCGAACAGCGCGTGCAGATCGGCCGTGTTGCCGGGACCTGCGCAAGCGAGTGTGCCCTCCGTCAACTGGTAGAGGTACGCGCGGCCAGTGTAGTTGCCGGGACCCGTCCCGTACCCCTCGGCACCGACGAGCAGCCGTCCGTCCGCAAGGTCCAGTGCGCGCCCGAAGCTCTGCGGAATCGGACCGGGGGCTACCGGCGGCGCCACCCGTCGCTCCCGCACCCAGCCTTGCGGCCCGCGGCGGTAGACCTCGACCGTGCCGGTCGACTGGCCCTGGATCGACCCGCGCGGCGCGCCGACCGCGACCACGTCCCCACGCACGCGCACCCTCCAACCGAAGAGCGCGGAGAGGCCCGGCAGCGTCGAGCCCTCCAGCGGTCCCAGCCCCAGCGTCGCGGCGGGTGCCCACTGCCGAGTCACCGTGTCACGCTCGTAGACCCACACTTGTCCCTCGCCTGCGTGTTCGCTGATTGCGAGCACGCCGGACTCCCCGTCGAGCGCCAGTTGATGCCCGAAGAAGACTCCGGCGAACGGCGTGCGCTCGATGACCGCTGTCTCCTGCCAGTCGCCTGGGGCGAAGCGCTCGTAGATCCGCACGCGCTCGACCGTGTGGTGCCACTCCGACAGCGCGAGGACGCCGTTGTGCAGCGCGATCATGCCCGCGGTATCCCAGGTCGAGTTCGAACCCGGCGGAGGACCGCCCGAGGTTGCCGCCGGCCGGACGATTGCGACACGCTCGAACAGGCCCGCGGCGTTGCGCTCGTACAGCGCCACGGCGCCCCGTAGCACCTCGCCTGGGACTTCGTAGACCGACATGCGCACGGCGATGGTCGTCCCGTCGTAGCAGACAAGGCTCCAATAGCCAGTGGCAGTGCCAGATGGGTCTGCAAAACCCCGCAGGTACTGCACGGGAATCCAACGCTCTTGCACGCGCTGCAGGACGTGGACCAGCCCCAGCGCCGTCGATCCTCCCAGGAAGTCACCGCCGTAAGAGATCGCAACGGCGATATCGTCGACGACCTGCAGCGAAGCCGGAAACCCACATCCATTCGTTCCTGACCAAGTCACAGGCGGACTGGAAGGTCCACTGAAGCAGGCCTGCGGGGAGACCCGTTCGACGAACTCGTAGCCGCTCTGAGTCTGCGCGTAGCTCATCAGGTACCCCGCACTGAACGGTGCACCGAGTGTGTTGGCGACGAGCAAGGCGTCACCGTCCACTGCAACGACGGACCCCACGCGCGCCTGGTGCACCGCCAGGGGATCGTCGAGGATCTGCGTCGGCTGTCGCAGGATGACCTGGGACGCCGCCGAACTGCAGAGCACGCTCGACAGCAGCAACGAGAACCAGCCAACTCGCGGCCATCTGCCGGTCGCGTCGGTCGTCACAGCGCCGACCGTGGCGGCGCCTTGCTCGATCGCCTCATCCATGTTCAAACTCCCGCCGCGTAAATCCGGTACTCGAAGGCGCCGATGTCTGTGATCTGCTCCGCGATCCGCACTCCGCCCAAGTGGAACGCGCACTCGATTTTGGTGAAGCCTGGCAGCCGCGAGGCGCCGTCGAAGTGCAGACCCTGGTGGTCAGGCTTCACCGACGGAATCCGAGGCGGCTCGCTCTCGAACGGTGGCGGGACCGGAGCGTGCACCGGCCCAGCCGCTGACGCAGCGACGCTCAGACCGAATGGCAGACAGGATGGCAGGCAGGACGTGATGGTGTGTCCCATCGTCAGGTCCCCTTCTTGGCGGAGGAACCGGCGACCGAGGAGCGCGAGCGCGGGGAGTCCGCGCCGGCCGATCGCAGTGCTGCCGCGAGCTTCGTTCAGACTCCCCAACCTGTCAAGCCGACCTTGTCGGGGTCCGATCGGGTTCCCCACAGTTTCCGAGGGTGATGTCCCATCCGTGGGACGCAGCAACGGCTGCAGAGCGCGCCCAAGCCTCGACTCCAGCTTCGGGCCATCGAAGGCCCGCGGAGCGGCCTCTCTTGCCATTCGCACCACGGCCATCTCGGCAAGCGCGTTGGAATCGAGCACAATCCTCGGCATGGCCCAGCGCCAAGCAGTCCGGGGAGATTCGCCCCCCGACGACGGTCGCCACAGCGCGGACTCGAGCGGACACCATGCGAGCGGGTCGGGGCGAGGAGCGCCCTGGGACAACCGCCGCGGCCGACGGGCAGGCTTTCGACGCGGCGTCGAGAGCGCCTGGCCGCTCGTCGTCGTCGTGGGGCTCGTCGGCGGGACGCTGGCGTGCGGGGTCCTCGCGTGGGGCGCGTCGCTCCACGGCGTCGCCGTGGCCGTGTTCGGGCTCGCTGCGGCGCTGATCGTCGCGTTCGGGCTGCTCTTGCGGAGTTGGGTCGCAACCCGGGTTCGCCGACGCCGCCCGAGCGCGCGCACAACGCAGAGCGCGCGGACCTTCTCGCGCAGCGCCTTGGCTCCGCTGGTGCTGTTCGGCCTGGCAGCGCTGGCGGCGCTCGGCGCGTACTTCGTCGTCGACCCGCATTTCACCGAAGGGCGCCACGGCGCCGCCGCGATCTTCGGGGTCATCGCCGCGCCGATCCTGGCGGTTGTCCTCCTCTACGACCCGCTGGCGAGGCTGCTCGACCGCTGGCTGGACCGGCTCGTGGGCGTACGCGGGGCGCACGCCCTGGGGCAGACGGACCCTCGCGTGGAGGGCCCGATCGGCCCGTCATCACACGCCGCGCGGGCGCGCGACGATGATGATGTGAAACCCGAGCAGCGCTAGGCCGGGGATGCGGCAGATCCAGCGGTCGAGCCGCAGGAAGAAGCGCGTGAGCCACGCATTGCCGGGCACGAAGCGCAGGACCCCGAGATGGTCCGGGAAGCCGGCGAAGACGTACGCAAAGACCCCGTAGCGGGTCGCTTCGAGGACCTCGAAGCCCGCCTGCTCGCAGAGGCCGATGATGCCGCGCTTGGTGAACCCCTCGTCGCCTTCGTCGAAGTGCGCGCTCTTCTTGTAGAGCACCCAGCGCGCGAAGCGGATCAGCGGGTTGTCGTTGCAGGGCTCGCTCATGACGAGCCGGCCGTCGGCGCTGCACAGCTCGCGGCAGTTCGTCAGGAAGCGCACGTGGTCGCGCGTATGGTGCAAGCTGCCTTTGCAGAAGACGGCGTCGAACGTGCCGCCGATGAAGGGCATGCGCTCCGCGTCCGCCGTGACGAGCCGCGCGCCAGGCACGTATTGCTCGCTGACCTGCAGCATCTCGAAGCTGATGTCGAGGCCGATCGCCCCTTTGTGCTGGGCCTGCAGCTCGGCCAGGAAGAAGCCTGTGCCGCACCCGATGTCCAGCACGTGCCGCGCGCCCGCTGGGGCGCGCCGGATGAGCTCGCTGTGCCAGTCCTCCTGGAACAGGCGGCTGAACTCGAACGAGTACCGGTAGGCGTAGCGCGGCGCGAGCTTCTTGTGCAGCTCGATCTGAGCGCGCGCGTTCGCGCGGTTCTGTGCGTCGGTGAGGGACACGGCGGAAGAGTCTAACCGCTCGGTCTCGCCGTCCTGCGGCGCTATCCTGCGCCGGTGACCGAGGGTGCCCCGATTCCGAGCCGGCGTGGCGGCGCCCGAACGCGAGCGCTGGCCGCGGCCGCGGCTGCGCTCTCCGGCCTGGGGCTCCTGGCGCTCGCGCTGGCGTGGCACGACGTCCTGCCGGGCGGCTGGCGGCTGCGCGGCTTCGTCAAGCCGCACGCCGTCCGCGACGCTGAGGCGCGCGCCGCCCACCGGGCCGCGCGCCTCGCGCTCTTCCGCAGCGAGCCCGCTGCGGCCCCGGGCGCCATCGTGTTCCTCGGCTCGTCCACGATCGAGCGCTTCCCGCTGCGCGAGGCGTTCCCCGGGCTCCACACCCTGAACCGGGGCATCGGCGACGAGCCGCTGGCCGAGCTCTGCGCGCGCCTCGCCGTGGGGCTGCCCCCGGACCCCGGCGCCTTCGTGGTGTACGGCGGCTCCGTCGACGCCCGCCGGCTCGGGCGGTCGGCCGAGGAGGTCGCCGCCGAGGCCGAGCGCGTGCTCGACGCGCTCGCCGCCCGCGCGCCGGGGGCCCCGATCGCTTGGATCGGGGTCCTGCCCGACCGCACGATGTCCGCCGACGTGGCGGCGCGGGTCAGCGCCTGCAACGCGGCGCTTGCGGCGCTCAGCGCCCGCCGCGGGCACACCTTCGTCCCGACCCACCGGGCGCCCCTCGTCGACGCCGCGGGGCGCCTCTCCGCGGCCGCCTCCGTCGACGAGCTGCACCTGTCCCAGGACGGGTACGAGGCCCTCGCGGGCTTCCTGCGCGAGGCCTTCCCGCCCCTCACCGCGGCACACTGAGCGCGCCGTCCCGGCCAGGGACGTCCGCAGTCCGAACCCCGATCGACCTCGGCCCACGCGCCCCTCGCTGCCGATCCCCTCCGAGCGCCCCCGCGCCACCCCCGTGCTCAAGAACATCGGCTCCAACTGGGCCCTCAACGGGCTCCAGCTCCTCGTCTTCCTGGTGCTCGCGCGCTTCATCGTGCTTGAGCTCGGCCTCGGGCCGCGGGGGGTCTGGGGGGCGCTGATCGCTGCGCTCGGGCCGCTGCAGCTCCTGGTCCTCGGCGTCCCCATGGCGACCGTGCGCTTCGTCTCGGGGCACGTCGCCAAAGGCGAGCTGGAGACGGCGAACCGGGTGCTCGCGACGTGCACGGCGGTGATGGTGCTGATGGGCATCACCGCGATCGGCCTATCGGGCGCGGGCTATTTCGGCTTCGACGCGCTACTGGCGAACCCCGAGTGGGCCCTCGAACCCGCGGCGCGTCACGACGCGCGGGTCGCCTATGCGTTGATGGCATTGCAGGTCGCGACGGGCTTCGTGCTGACGCTGCCCTACGCGGTGTTCGCCGCCTACCAGGACTTCGTCGTCCGCAATTTGGTGATGGCGGGTGGGCTGCTGCTGCGCCTCGTGCTGACGGTCGCACTGCTCAGGGCCAGCGCGACGCTGACGATGCTGGCGACCGTGCAGCTCGCGGTGGCGGCGGCCGAGTTCGTGGGCGCAGCGCTCCTCTCGCGGCGTCGTCACCACGGGGTCTCGCTCTCGCTGCGCGGGCTCGACCTCTCCCTGCTGAAGCCGATCTTCTCGTTCAGCGTGTTTGCGATGCTGCTGAACATCGGCGCGCTGCTGGCGTTCCGGCTGGACGCGCTCGTGATCGGCGCCACGATGGATCAGGTCGCCGTCGGGATCTACGAGTACGGCAACCTCGTCTTCGAGCCCTTCCTCAACATCGTGCTCGCCATCGGCATGGTCGTGATGCCCATGGCGACGACGCTCGAGGCCCAGGGGCGCGCCGCAGAGCTCGTTCCGATCCTGCGCAAGTGGACGAAGGTCGCGAGTTGCATCGTCTTCCTCGTCGGGCTCTGGCTGATCGTGCTGGGCCCCGCGTTCCTGAGCTGGTACCTCGAGCACGAGTACCGCCCCGAGATGGGCACGGTGCTCCAGGTCCTGGCGGTCTCCTTCCTGGCCTTCCTGCCCGTCCGCGGGGTCGCGCTGCCGCTGCTCATGGGCATGGGTCGCCAGGTCAAGCCAGCCCTCGCGCTGCTCGTGATGGGCGTGCTCAACCTCGGCCTCAGTATCGCGCTGGTCAAGGACCACGGGCTGCTCGGTGTCGCCCTCGGGACGGCCATCCCCAACGTGCTCTTCGCCGTGTACGTGTTCCGCATCGCCGCCGCGGCCATCGGCGGCTCGAGCCTCGCGCTGGCCTGGAGCACGTTCTTGCAGCCGCTCATGGGCGCGGGCGTCGCGGCCGGCCTGCTCGCTGCTGCCGATCACTTCCGTCCGATCTCGGGGTTCTTTCCGCTGCTCGTATCGGGCCTGCTCTACGTCGCGTTGTTCGGGGTGATCCAGGTGCTGTTCGTATGGCGCGGCGATCCCGACTTCGACCTCTCTGCGCGGCTCCGTGCGCGCTTCTCCCGCTGATGGACCGCTGTTGATGCTCGACTCGCTCTTCATCGCTGCCGCTGGACTGACTTCGACGCTCGTCGGCTCCGAGCTCGCGCTGCGCGCGTTCTACAGGCGCCGCGGCGCGGCTTGGGTGTACGAACCCAACTCGATCCAGACCAAAGAGGTCGACCGCGAGGCGCTGCCGGGCCTCCAGCCAATCGCGCGCACCGTAGTGAACTCCGACGGCGAGCGCGGCGCTGAGCTGCCCTCGGACCGCACGAGCCTGTACCGCGTACTGGTCGCTGGGGGCAGCGCCGCGGAGTGTTTCTTCCTCGATCAGGACACCCAATGGCCGAGCGTCCTGCAGCGCACCCTCGCGGCGCGCAGCAGAGAGCTCGGTGCGCAACACGTCCACGTCGGCAACATCGCGCGCAGCCTCGTGCGTTGCGAGTCCATCGACTGGATGCTCGGCGCGACCCTGCGGCGCGTGCGTGACGTCGATATGGTCGTGCTGATGGTCGGCGCCAGTGACGTCGTCGGCTGGCTGCAGAACGGCTGCCCGCCCGAAGTGCACGACGAGCGCGTCGCGCCCGAGCGCTGCTTCGACGTGCACGACTTCGGCCCCTTCGGTTGGTCGCCGTCGCGGCTCGCCCTGCGCGAAGGTGTCCGCCGCTTCAAGACGCGCCTGCGCCCGTCTCGGCAGGTCCGCGAGCGCGCAGGCAAGGCACTGGTCAAGCTGCGCAAGATGCGCGCGGCGGCGGAGCGCTGGATCGACGACGTCCCCGATCCGGCGCCGATGCTGCGACACTACGAGCGCTGGCTGCGGCAGTGCATCCACACGGCGCGCGCCCACGGCGCCGAGGTCCTCATCGCGCGGCAGCCGTGGCTGCAGCGCGCTTGCACCCCCGAAGAGTCGGCGCGGCTCTGGAACTTCGGACGCGGGCGGCCTTACGAACAGGCCGTCACCGAATACTACTCGCTCTCGGTCGTGCATCGCTTGCTCGCCGCCGTCGACGGGGTGTCGGCGCGCGTCGCCGCGGAGGAGGGCGCCGCCGCGTGCGAGCTGCAGAGCGCTCTACCGGCCGACTTCGAGACCTACTACGACGAGCTGCACTTCACCCCAGAGGGCGCGGAGCGGGTCGGGCAGCTCATCGGCGAGGCGCTCCTCACGACGGCCGCCGGCCGGCGTCGCGCGAGCGCGCAGCCCGCGGCGGCTTGACCCTGCGGCTCGGGCGCCGAATGCGTACCCTCATGGCGCGGGCCCTGCTCCATTCGGGTCCGACTCCGGCCATGTTCACCTTCGCTCTCGCGCTCGCCTGGGGCGCCGCTCCGCTCCTCTCGACTCCTCTCGCTGCGCCGCTCCCGTCTGCGGCGCTCGCTGCTCAGGACCTGCGCACCGCGCTCGATGTCCTGGTCGCACGGCGGACCGACGGGAGCACACCGCTGCCCGGCGCCGAGCTGCGCACTGCGGTCGCAGACCTCTTCGAGAACCACCTGAAGGACGGCGGCTCGCCGGTCGAGATCGCGACGACGTGGGGCAGTTGGACCCGGGCGCTGCTCGCGACCGCGGGTGACGCGTCCGTGCCCGCGGTCGAGGTGGAGCGCGCCCTGGCCCACCTCGAGGTGGCGTTCGACCTCGGGTACGAGCCCGTGCGCGCGTTTGTCGTGCGCCCGACGGTGGAAGCAGCCTTGAGCGAAGGCCTCGGCGCGAACCTCGACGCGGCGCTCGCCGTGCCGGTCGGGAGTGTGGACACCGCGAGCGCGCTGGAGCGCCACCTCGGCCCGCTGCGGCGCCTGACGGCGCGCGCGCCAGAGCCAGCGCGCGCGGCGCTCGCCGGCTGTGTCGCTCCGCGGCTGACGCGCGCCCTCGAGCGCGAACGCGAGCACGTGGTCGCAGCGCTGCTCGATGGCCGCCTCGCGCCTTTGCACGCGGGACTGCGCCAAGCCTTCATCGTCGGCCTCACCGAGGACTCGCGCGGGGTCGAGCGCTTCGACCGCCACGCCGTGACCCTCGGCATCGAAGCCGAGCCGCTCGGCATCACCCGCGCGCGCCTCGGTAGCGCGGCGCAATCCGGCGACTGGAGCGCCGTCCAGCGCGGCCTCGGCGAGCTCGCGCGGCTGGAGGCGTTGACACCTGCGCTGCACGACAGCTTGCTGGCTGCGGCGCGTACGGCCGTGGATGCCGCGTGGCGCGGGGCGCCGGCTGCTGGCCTCGGCCAGGCGCTCTCGGCGCTGGAGGCCGTGCCGGCCGACGCGGGCCGTGTCGCGGCGTTGCGCGCGGAGTCGCTCGCGCTCGCGCTGGGCGCGCTCGCGGCGGCGGACGACCCAGCGCAGCTCGCAGCGGTCGTCGAGCGCGCCGGCGCGCTCGGTGTGCCGCGCGCGGTCGCGATCGACGGGGTCGGCGGCGCGACGGCAGGGCGGACCTTGCTGGCGGCACGGACGTTCGACGCGCTCCTCAGCGCCGCGCCGAACGACGGCGATGCGGCGCGCGCCCTCGAGGGCGCGCTGTCGGCGGCGACGGAGGCCGGCGACCTGGCGCCGCTCGCGTTTGTCGCGTCGCTCGGCGCGCGGCACAGTCGGCGCTTCGCCGAGGTCTTCCCGCGCGTGCGCTTCGAGCGCGCGCCGGGCGCGCCCGATCCGGCGGCCTTGGACCTGTACCTCGCGCACGAGCGCCTCTTGGAGCCGGGCTTGACGCAGGCGCAGCGCGCCGCGCTCGCTGGACCCTGCGCAGGCCTCGTCGATCGCCGCCGCGTCGCCGCGGCTTGGGCGGCAGGCGACACGGCGCGCATCACGGCGCTCGTCGCTGCAGGGGTCGACGAGGCGGCCCTCGTCGATGTCTGGCGCATCGTGACGGAGACGCTGGCGACAGCGGACCATGGCGCACCCGAAGCCGAGCGCGCGGCGACCCTCGCGAAGGAGCTGCAGCGGCTCGGTCGAGAGCGGCCCGCGACCGTCGGCGCGGTGGTCGAGGCCCGCGTCGCACGGGCGGTCGAGCGGCAACCGGAGGTCCTGCGGCGCGAGCTCGCGCTCGCGGTCGACCTGGACTTTGTCGAACGCAGCGCCCTGTTCGAGGTCGTGCAGCGGGAGCTGCGCCGCAGCGCGCTGCCCGCGCCCGCTGCCTTCGAGCGCTTGGACCTGACACGCCGCGCCTTGGAAGCCGACTGGAGCGCGGCTGCGGCGCTCGTCGAGGCGCTCGCCGCACGGGCCCTCAGCGCAGGCGAGGACCCTGTCGTCGACCGCATGGCGCGCACACGCGAGCTCGAGGGAGCGACGGGGCGGGCCCTCGCGCGTTGGTCCGAGGAGCGTGTGCTCCCGGGCCATGAGCTCTTGCGCGGCGTGCGCTTCGCTGCGCGCGCGGCGGAGGCGTATCCGGGCATCCTGCCGGCGCTGCTCGCCGAAGGCCGACTCGCGGCCGCGGTGCGCGCGGGGCTCGTTCGGACGCCCCCCGACGCCGCGCTGGAGGACTTGGCCCTGGCGCACGGCGAGCTGCTGGGGCTGTCGCGGGCCGAGCGCGTGGCGGTCTCGCGCGGCGCGCTGCAGCGGGTCACCTACACGACGGAGGACATCGACGCGCGCCTCGGGCGCCACTTGGCGCTCGAACCGGGCGACACGCAGCGCCCCGAGGTCCTGCGCGCGGGCCTCCTCGCGGCAGCGCAAGCCAAGGACTGGGACACGGCCTTCAAGCGCCTCGCGGCCGCCCGGAGCGCGGGCGCATTGACGGCCGCGGACGAGCCGCTCGTGACGGCGCTGGACGCGGAGCGCGCTCGCGCGGAGGCGGAGCTGGAGGAGTACAAGAGCCTCCAGGTGCGCGGCGCGTGGAGCGTGGTGCTGACGGTCGACGAGCGTCGGGTCGACGACATCCAGCGCGCGGAGGTGTCCCGCGCACGGGAGGGCGCGGTGGAGTTCCTGCGCTGCAAGCTGAGCGGCGCGGGGGGGGATCTAGGGAGCGCGTATTCGACGCTCTATGACCCGGTGAAGCGGACGCTCACGCTGAAGTTCCAGAGCGCTGTCAAGCTGGGGACGGCGTTGAAGCCGGTGATGGAGCTGAAGGGCAGCTTGCGCCTCGTGGAGCCGAAGGGAACGGTCTTCGAGTGGCGGCTAGAGCACGAACCCGGCGCGCCGGTGATCGTGATGCTGTTTACGCGAGTGTAGCCTCGGCGCGGTTGCGTGCGTCCGGTACCAGGTACGACTTGGCGAGCGCGCGCCGCTCCCTCTCACTCGCAAGCGCTCGGGCGCGCGCTCGCCAAGTCGTACCTGGTACCAGACGCACTCTCCGTCGCTGGCACGCGCCCGCGGTCCCCGCTACCAACCGCTCACTTCCGGCGCAGCTCGTTCACGATGCGCTCGGCGCCGTACACCTGGGCCAGTGCGTCCGGTACCAGGTACGGGTTGGCGCGCGCGTGCGTCTGGTACCAGGTACG
>CAYOBN010000055.1:11088-32476 GCA_964402175.1 uncultured Planctomycetaceae bacterium
CGCCGAACACCGCGAAGCGCGCCGCGGAGATCTTGGCGTACGCCGCGCGCTCGACCGACTGCACTTCGTCTTCGTAGCGCTGGCGCAGCTCGCGTGCGAGCGGATCGAGGGCTTGCGCCAAGCCGATCAGTGGATCGCCGCAGTCCGCCAAGATGTCCATGCCGCCCTCGGCGAGCCGCTTGCGCTCGGCGATGTCCATCAGGCGCGAACCGAGCACGCACTCTTCCGCCCGCGCGCGCGGCGACTTACCCGCGAGGGCCGTCACCACGATCGGGTCGTTCGCGCCGAGCGACTCGGCCATCATCGACAGCGCGCTCTCGAGGCGCATGACCTCGAACTCCGGGTACAGCGGCGCCGGCGAATAGAGCCGCTGGTAGAGCTGCCCGAGGCCCGCATCGCCGTACTCGCGCAGGCGCTCGGCGCTGGGCTTCGGCAGCTCGCTCGCGAGGCGCACGATCATCGTCGCGTACGCCGCGAGCTCCGAGCCGAGGCTCATCCCCGCCCCGCCGATCGCGTTGAAGCGCTTCGAGATGCCCTTCGCGGCCTCTTGGGCGGCGGCGACCTCGTCCCATGCGCTGCCCCACTGCGCCTGCCACTCGGGGTTGCGCGCGACGATCGCGCGCAGGCGCGTCTCTTCCGCGCGCTTGGCCTCGAACACCGCGGGGTCCAGCAGGCCCGCCATACGACCGACGTAGACCTTGCGGCTGTTCTGCACGCTGAAGAGGTCGCCTTCGGCGATGCGCCGGTGCTCGGCGCTCTTGCCCGAGAAGATGTTGAGCAACACTTCGAGGCGCATCAGGCGGTGCAACGCCGACGGCACGGCGACGTCGCGTAGGTACTCGAGGTGCGCGACCGTGTTGAGCCGCTGCGTGCTACCCGGGTGCCCGGCCACGAACACGAGGTCACCGTCCGCCGAGCCGCTCTCGCTCCAGCGCAGGTAGTGCTCGGGTTGGTACGGCTTGCCGCCCTCGTAGATGCGCAGGAACGTGACGTCCAGGCAGAAGCGGGGGTACTCGAAGTTGTCGTTGTCCCCGCCGTAGAAGGCGATCGACTTCTCGGGCGCGAAGACGAGGCGGACGTCGTCGAAGCGCTTGTAGGAGTACAGGTGGTAACGCCCGCCCTGGTACAGCGTGACGACCTCGGTGTGCAGCCCTGTCTTCTGCTTCGCGGCGTCCTCCAGGGCCGTCATCGCCTTGCGCCGCGCAGCGCCGGCAGCGGCGGCGTCGAGGCCGCGCGCGGGGCCTTCGACCGCCTCCGTGACGTCTTCGATCGTCCAGAGGACGTCCAAGTGCACGTCCGGGCAGCGCAGCTCGTCGGCGAGCGTCGGCGCGTAGAAGCCCTTCTCGAGCAGGTCGCGCTCGGCCGACGACAAGCGCTCCAGGAGGTCCGACGCGACGTGGTGGTTCGTCATCACGAGGCCGTCGGCGGACACGATCGAGCCGGAGCCGCCGACCGAGACGCGGACGGCGGACTTCTGCACGTGCTCGAGCCACGCGGGCGTGACCTCGAAGCCGTAGCGCTCGGCGAGCTGCTTCGCCGGCGGGTTGTTGAAGAGCCACATGCCCTCGTCGGGCGCAGCGGCAGCGGAGAGGGCCAGGACGGCGCCGGCAATGCCGGCTGCAGAGAGCTTGATCATCGTCATCCTTCGGGTTGCGAGCGGATTCGGGGCCCACGGTTGTACCGGCCCAGCCCCCCAGCCGCCAGCCGGATCGCCGTGAGGGCTGCGCAAGGGCTGTGTCAGCCGCCTCCTGCGGCGCTGGGCCGTTACACTCTCCGCCCCATGACCGCCCCGCGCCGCAAGCTGTTTGTCACCACCGCGCTGCCCTACGCCAATGCGCCGTTCCATGTCGGGCACGTCATGGAGTACGTCCAGGCGGACATCTGGGTGCGCTCGCAGCGGATGCAGGGCCACGAAGTGCACTTCGTGTGCGCCGACGACGCCCACGGCGCCCCCATCATGATCGCGGCCGAGAAAGCAGGCGTCTCGCCGCAAGAATTCGTCGCCAACATCGCCCGCGGGCGCAAGCCCTACCTCGACGGCTTCCATATCGCTTTCGACCACTGGCACTCGACGGACGCGCCAGAGAACCACCGCCTCGCCCAGGACATCTACCGCGGCCTCTGCGACGAAGGCCTGATCATCGAGCGCACGATCGAGCAGTTCTTCGACCCGGTGAAGGGCATGTTCCTGCCCGATCGCTTCATCAAGGGCACCTGCCCGCGCTGCAAGACCCCCGACCAGTACGGGGACTCCTGCGAGGCGTGCGGCGCCGTCTACGCGCCCACGGAGCTGATCGAGCCGTACTCGGCGTTGTCCGGCGCCAAGCCGGTCGTGAAGCAGACGACCCACAAGTTCTTCCAGCTCTCGAACCCGCGCTGCGTGGCGTTCCTGCAGGAGTGGACGTCGACGCCGGAGCGGTTGCAGAGCGAGGTCCTGAACAAGATCCGCGAGTGGTTCACCCCGGATGCAGACGGCAACGTCGCGCTGACGGACTGGGACATCTCGCGCGACGCGCCGTACTTCGGCATCCGCATCCCCGACACCGAGGACCAGTACTTCTACGTCTGGCTGGATGCGCCGGTCGGTTACCTCGCGTCGCTGGAGGCGTGGTTCACGCAGCAAGGTCGTGACGTCCAAGCCTTCCTGGAGGACCCCTCCGTCGAGCAGATCCACTTCATCGGCAAGGACATCGTGTACTTCCACACGCTGTTCTGGCCGGCGATGCTGCACTTCTCGGGCCGCCGCACGCCGGACCGCGTGTACGTCCACGGCTTCATCACCGTGCGCGGCGAGAAGATGAGCAAGAGCCGCGGCACGGGCATCGACCCGCTGCGTTACCTCGAGCTCGGCCTGGACGCCGAATGGCTGCGTTACTACATCGCCGCGAAGCTGAACGCCCGCGTCGAGGACATCGACTTCAACGCCGAGGACTTCACGAACCGGGTCAACGCGGACCTCGTCGGCAAGTACGTCAACATCGCGTCCCGCTCCGCGGGCTTCCTCGCCAAGCGCTTCGAAGGCGTGCTGTCCTCGGCCGACAACGCGGAGGGTCGCGCGCTCCTGGACCTGCTGCAGAGCGTCGCCCCGCAGCTCCGCGCGGCCTACGACGACCGCGAGTTCGCCAAGGCGCTGCGCGAGATCATGGGCCTCGCCGACCGGGTCAACGAGTACATCGACAAACACAAGCCGTGGGAGCTGGCGAAGACCGCGGGCGCGGATAGCGCCCTGCACCGCACGTGCACGGTCTGCATCGAAGCGTTCCGGTTGCTGACGCTGTACCTGAAGCCCGTCCTGCCGTCTGTCGCGAGCCGCGTGGAGGCATTCCTCGGGATCGCGCCGCTCACCTGGGCCGATGCCGACCGCCTCCTCGGCGCGGGCCACCGTATCGGCGCGTTTGCGCACCTGATGCAGCGGGTCGACCCGAAGAAGCTCGCGGAGCTCTTTGCCGAGCAAGAGGTCGCAACTGAGCCCGCGCCCTCGCCGCAAGCGCCGCCAGGCGGCGAGCCGCTCGCCCCCGAGATCACGATCGACGACTTCACCAAGGTCGACCTGCGCCTCGCGCGCATCGTCCAAGCGGAGCGCGTCGAAGGCAGCACGAAACTGCTGCGCCTGACGCTCGACGTCGGCGAGGGCCGGACCCGCAACGTCTTCAGCGGCATCGCCAGCGCCTATCGGCCCGAGGACCTGACCGGCAAGCTGACGGTCCTCGTCGCGAACCTCGCGCCGCGCAAGATGAAGTTCGGCGTCTCCGAGGGCATGGTGCTCGCCGCAAGCCACAAGGACGAGGCCCAGCACCCGGGCCTCTACGTGCTCGAGCCGTGGCCGGGCGCGATCCCGGGGCTGCGCGTGCGCTGACGGCCGCGCCGGCGCCGGGCGCTCATCGACACGCGCAGTGCCCACCCGCTCTCAGTCCGCCGATCCACGCGGACCCGGTCAACGTGCAAAGAAGCGGTACCCGGCCGTCGCGTTCACGGCGCACCCCGTGGGTGCGAGTGTGTCGCGGTAAGCGACCTGAAGGTAGAGGGATTGCCCGACGGAGAAGCCGCGTGCGACAGGATTGAACCCTCCCAGGGACACCGCGCCGACGGCGTCGGCTTGGCCCTGCCCGACGCGGAGAGCGCCGCCTCCGAGGCAGAACAACCCGCCGAATGCCACCGCTGGCGGGGCCGGGGTCGTCGCCACGAACGCGACAGCGAGCGCGCTCGGAGGCAGGTCCTCCGCGAGGAAGAACCAGTCCGCGCCCAGCGCTCGTCCCGTAGCGCTCGCGCCGCGCCCCGACGAGTTCAAGCACCCCATCCCGCTGCGCGCAGGCGCCGCGCCGAGGCACGCGCATGTGGCCGAGCCCGCCTCAGCCGCGCAAAACGTCCCGACCGTCGCAGCACCTCTGACCTCGAAGGAGAACCAGAGCACCTCGTAGGGGAGCAGGCGCTGCACGGTCGCGGACGCGAGCACCGCAGTCCCCTGCCCGTCCTCGATGCGCACGTCGACCCAGTCGCCTGTCTCGGCTTGCCGCGTGAGGAAAGGCCCCTTGAAGTCCAGTACGGTGCTCGTTGTACGCAGGTCGGTCGGGGGCAAGGGTCGATGGCTCGCTGCCTCGTGCCGCGCGACTGCGATCAGGTACCCCCCTGGGGCGAGGGTGTAGGCGAGCCGCGGCTCACCGCCCGGCGCGCCGGACTCGTCGTTGGAGGCCTCGGGCAACGGAGCGCCTTCGCCGTCGAAGAGGTGCAGCTCTAGGTCAGCGAAGCCGCCGGCGCGAGACGCGCTCAATGTGAACTCGCTGCCCTGGAGCACGCCGAGGTCCGTTTCGATCACCACTGTCGAGGTCAGCCGGCTCCATCGATACACCTCACCCGGCAGGAACCCGCCCGCGACAAGGTCGATGTAGACCTCTTCGGAGCGCCCAAAGCCGTACCAACAGAGGTAATTCGCAGGACCGCCGTAGGCGCCTGCAGATTGCAGAGCGGTCGTCGAGGTCGGGTCGACGACACCGCCGGCGTCGTCTCGACCGAGCACGTCCATGCGCGCAAGAGGGAGGAGACCAGATGGCCTCAGCTCGTGTCGCAGGATCGCCGGCGGGCTGGCGGCGTGGCGAATGCGCAGGATCCCTGGGTCCTGCTCGAAGACCGGGACTCCGATCGAGTCGCCGGACTGGACCCCATTGAGCCGGGTCGCTTGGGCCTTGGTCTCGTTCGGTTCGACCCCGATGAAGTACGTCTGGGCCGCGCTCGCGCGCGCGCCCGCGAGGGCCAGCACCGACCACAGTAAAGGGCGACGAAGCACGGACTCACCTCCAGGCGTTCGGATGGAAGAAGAGCAGCTCGCGGTAAGGGTCGACGAGCAGGAGATCGACATCCCCGTCGGCGTCGAAATCCCCAGCCGCGGCGACGCCGAGGATGGACCCAGCCAAGAACGACTCCGGCTCGCGGAAGGTGCCGTCGCCCCGCTGCAGGCGGAGCTTGATTGCGCCAGTCCAGTAGTCGATCGAGATCAGATCGAGGTCGCCGTCGACCTCGAAGTCGATCTCCGCTCGGGCACTTGCGGTCCCGCCCTCGAAGAGATGGGTCAGGGGACCGAAGACGCCCCCACCGAGGTTGAGTGCAGTGTAGACATTCGTGCTGCTCAACCCCAAGAGGTCGGGGCGACCGTCACTAGAGAGGTCGTAGGCCGCGAGGGAGCTGACCGAGGCCGCAGGGCCGATGGTCGCCGCGGCCTGGAACGACCCGCTGCCATCGTTCGCCAGGACCTGCCAGACGGAGCCTGTCGGACCTCGCGCCTCAACGAGGAGGTCTCGATCGCCGTCGCCGTCGAAGTCCGCGCTCGTCGGTTGCCGCAGCCCGTACACGAACTGCGGCGCCTGAGCGGTGAATCCCCCATGCCCGTCGTGCCACAAGACCCGAATGTGGTCCAGATACCAGATGAGAACGTCGCTGTCCCCGTCCCCGTCGAAGTCGGCGAAATCGGCCAGCTCGAGCTCTTGGGCCCCTCCGAGCGCGAGCGACGCAATCTGCGTGAGGCGCCCTTGACCATCGTTCGCCAGGGTGAGGACCTCGTTCACGCCCCGTCGCAACACGATGAGATCCGCAATGCCGTCCGCGTTCACATCGCCGACGAGCGCCCCCGCCAGATCTGGTATGGGCTGCACGACGTCGATCGTCGGACCACCGAGCGCGCCGATGTCACGGATCAGCGCGATCTGCCCTGAAGCAAAGGGACCGCCCGCGGTGTCCGAGCGCACGAAGACCGCGTCAGTGGCCCCATCGTGGTCGAGCCGCGCGGCGGTCAGCGTCAGCGCACCGTAGCCGGGCGAAGCAGTGCCTGGCAGAGCGAACTCCGTCCATCGTGGTCCATGCCACGTCAACGGGCCGCTCCCCCGTTGGACGTAGAGCGCTCTATCGAAGCCGACCAGACGATCCAAGAGGCCGTCTCCATCCACGTCGCCCAGCTGCATTCGCATGCGCGTGTCGTTTCCGCTGCATCCGAGGGGCATCAGCGGCTCGTAGCCGAACGCCGCTCCGCCGCCGAGCCCGCGATGCAGGAAGCAGGCGCCTGTTGCGTGGCTCGCCGTGATGAAGTCCACGATACCGTCCGAGTCGAAGTCGCCGTGGAAGAGCGCAAATGCGTTCGGCGCGCCGCTGTAGGTCCATTCCGTGATCGGCCCAGGCCCGAGTAGGTTCCGATGGAGCACGATCGTCCCCTGAACGTTGACCGTGACGACCTCACTGACCTGGTCGCCCTCGATGTCGACCAATTCGAGGTTGAGCGCTGCTTCACCGGACAGACCCTCGCGGGGGGGCGCGAACTGGCCTCCCCCGAGGTTCTCCAGCACGCTCAAGTACGGCGGGTTGAAGGGCGGGGCTTGGCGATGCCCGAGGAAGACGAGGTCGACATCGCCATCGCCTTCGATGTCACCGGCGGCGACGCGCGTTACGCCGGTCACGCCACTGAGGACGACCCGCGTCGTGAACGCGCCGAAGCCGTCGTTGCGGAACCAAGCCACGCTGCCGCTGAAAGGGCTCTGACCTGTGACGAGGTCTCGGTCCCCGTCGCCGTCCATGTCGATCGCAGCGACCGAGACCGTGGGCGCGGACCCAGGAACTGCGACCGCTGGCTCGAACCGTCCCCCGCCCAAGCCGCGGGCCACGAACATGGGGCCGACGGTCGGGCTGTAGTGGAGGAAGACCGCGTCGAGCACTCCGTCACCATCGAGGTGAGCGAAGCTCGCGGCGCTGACCGGCGCCGGCACCGCGGAGACAACCTGCGGTCCGAACGTCCCGTCGCCGCGTCCTGGATAAACCGACAGCCCTCCGCCAGTGTCCGATGGGACGGCGACGTCCAGCACGCCATCGAGGTCGATATCCGCGACTACGAAGCCCGCCTGCGTGCGCTCGACCAGGATCGGTCGTAGGTCGAAAGGCGGATCGGGCTCGAAGTGGATCGCGAGGCCGTCGCTGAAGTTGGAGGTCGCGCCGCCGGTCGTCGTCACATCACGGAACCAGAGCTGGAACTGCAAGGTGTCGCCGCGGTCGACGACGAGCGGGCCTGTGCCGACGTAGAGCTGGCTGAGGTCGATCGGTCGGGACACCGAACCCGTCGAACCGACCGTGAAGACCGTCGACGTCAAGCGCCCGATTGCGCCGCCGAGGCACAGCACCCCCTGACCGAACCCGGTCATCGGCACCGACGCGCGCCCCGTCCCCAAGAGCGCGTACCCGAGCGCGCCTTGGGGCAACGCTGCTGCCTCGAGGACCAGCGAGTTGACCTGTGGATTCAAGTCACCGCTCGCCGCGAGCGTGGCCACTTGGCCGGTGGAGTTCACCGTTGAGCCGCAGAAGCGGTCGCCGAGCTGCGCAGCGAGCGCGGGGGTCGACAGAGCGGCAACGAGGGCGAGGGGCAGCAGGCTTCGAAGTGGCATGGCCCCTCGAGGCTAACCGGCCGGGGGTCCGGCGCCTACCTGGCCTGGCGCCACCCTCCCCGGGCGCGCGAGCTCGCGCAGGACCCCCGCGAACAGCGCGCACGCGGCCCAGAAGTAGCTGCCGTAGGCCTCGGCGTAGTCCGCGCCGCGCGCGCCGAGGAGGCCGTCGCCAGTCAGAACGATGGCGGCGGCGGCCACAACGAGCGCCGCCCGCGCGGCCCTGCGCCCTTCGACCAGCGCCGCCCAGCCCAAGAACGCTACCGGCAGCGGCAGCGTCACGAAGTGGTGCTTCCAACTGCGCTCCGAGAGCAGCAGCATCGCCAGGGCGACCGCAGCGCCGATCCCCAGCGCTGCGCGCCCGCGGGCCGCGCGGTGGCGCGCTGCCGCCTGCGCCACCAGCAGGACGACCCCCAGCGCGAGCCCGCGGTGCAAGGCATGGAACGAACCCGCCGAGAGCGCGCAGAGGTTGACGCGCACGTCCTCGGGATGGACCCCGGCGCGCGCTTCGATCGCCACGCTGTCGGTGCACCACCGGGCAAGCACGCCGAGCAGCGACTGGTTGATGTGCGCCGATTGCATGACCGTCAGCTCGCGCCCCGCGAGGTACGGCGCCACCATCTGCTGCCACCACTCACCGGTCAGCGCGACCGTGGTGCCGAAGCCGAAGGTGAGCGCTGGGATGAGCCCCGCTGTCAGCAGCACCCCGAGCCCGAACCCAGAGAGCCCCCGCCCGCTGCGGGCGCACAGGAGCCAGACGAGCGCTAGCGCTGGTGTCACCTTCGCGACGGCCGCGGCGCCGAACGCCAGCCCCGCGCCGAGCTCGCGGCCGCGCGCCAGCCCCGCGACGCCGAGCGCGAAGAGCGCCGCCACGAACAGATTCAAGTTCCCGTGCTGCAGTTCGCTGTACAGCACACGGCCGGCGATCAGCAGCACGAGCGCCGCCAGCCGCGGGTCCCAGCCCTCGCCGTCGGCTCGGGCGAGCTTCAGGGCAGAGCCCACGAGCCACCACGCGAGGAGCGCGCTGAAGAGCGCCCAGCCGAGCGCCCCAAAGCGTGGCCCGAAGCGTGGCCCGAAGCGTGGCCCGAGGGCTTGCCCGAGCGCATGAAACGGCCGCAGCACCACGAGCGTGAACGGCAGCGTCGGATAGCCCTCGGCGCTGGGCCCCGGCGCGGCCTCGCCCGCGCCGTAGATCGGCGCCCCGCGCTCGATGTGGTCCAGCGCCCAGGTCCACTTCACGAGCGCGTTGCGGCCCTTGCGCGCGCGGTGGTGGACCGCGAACAACGCGATGACCGTCGCCAGAACCGCGACGGTCAACACCACACGGCGCAGCCGCTGCGCCCGGGCTTCCGATTGCTGCCAGGCCAGCCCCACGGGCGACGATCTTAGCGCGGCGGCGGCGCCACTTGCAGGGTCTCGGCCCCGAGCGCCGCGTGCTGCACGAAGAGCGCGAAGCGCTCGACGCCACGGTCGCTGGCGCCCGAGACCGCGACGTAATCGAAGCGGCCGCGCAGGTCAGTGTAGCCGTCCTTGTGGAAGCTCACCTTGCCGCCCGCCGTGCGCTTGTAGACCTTGACATAGGCTGCCGACACCGGCGCGCCGGTCGCGGCGTCACGGACCTCGAGCTGGCCCAGGGCTTCGAAGGAGCGCACCCGCAGGCCGCTGGAGACGTGGGTCACCGAGCGCACGAAGCCGCCGCCGCGCACCTCGACGAACACGTCGCGCCCGCGGAGCTCGGGGGGCAGCGCCCGGCTCGCTGTACCGTCCCGGTTGAGCGCGACGCGCTCCGTCTGCGCTGGGCGCACGGACCGGAAGGCGTCGGAGGCCACTTCGAGGAACGGCGTGCGCGAGAAGACGAGCTCGAGGTCCATCGGGCGATAGCTGAGCTCGACCTCGGCGAGGCCCGCCGCGGTGATCTGCACGGCGTCACCGACGACAGCCAGCTCGAGGCTGCGCTCGCGCCCTGCAACGTCCGCTTCGGTCTCGGGGCGCGCCTGTCCGCGCCCCTCGACCTCGTCCAGCAGCGCCAGCGCCGCCGTGAAGCGCGCGCGCCAGTGCGCCACGGGGTGGGCGGCGTGCGGCTCGGCAAGAGCGCGCGCGCGCTGCAGGTCCGCCCGGTAGAGCGCCGCGTAGACCGCCGTGTAGTCGTACTGCAGGGCCGTCGCGACCTCGGTCCGATCCACCGCATCGAACTGGGCCAGCGCCTCGGGGGTCCGGTCCTGCAAGAAGAGGTGATACGCAGCTTCCAGCCGGTCCTCCGCCGTCGGCGCCGCAGCCCACACGAGCTGGCTGAGGAAGCGCTCGTACTGCTGCGCGAGCGCGCCATTCGTTAAAGCGCGGCGCCCGCCGAACATGTGCGCGCGCGCATGGACGAGCGGCGAGTACTCGAGGTGCGTGTACCAACCGCGCTCGGTCGGCGCCAGGGTCAGGAGCGCGCACTCGAAGTGCTCGCCGTAGGTCTCACGCAGAGAGCTCTGCATGGCGAGCCACTCGCGCAGAGTGCGCGGGTCCCGGTGCAAGACGCTGTACTGCCACAGCGCGTCGCTGTGGATGCGACGCGCGCGCAGCGCCGCGGTCACGGCGTCGAACGAGGACCGCTCGTTCATGCGCCACGCGAGGAGCGCGAGCGGCGAGCGCTCCGGGTCGAAGTCGTCCGCATTCAACCTCTGCAGGACCTCCTGCACGCTGCCGCGCGCGGCGACCGTCGCCCAGGCCGCGGGGTCTTCCGTGAGGTCCGGCTCGAGGACGACGCAGGGGCGCAGCGCGGCGACCGCGCGCGGGGCGCCTCTGGACATGACCTGCGCTGGGAGCGCCGGGAACGCGCCTGCAGCGGGGAAATAGAACCACACCTCCAAGGCCGCGCTCTCGAACGGGCCGAGCGCCGCGTGGGTCGCCGAGCGCGCGAGCGAGCGCTTGAGCGGCAGCGCCCCGACGGGGACCTCGCTCAGGACGTCGACCTCGCGCGGCACGTCGCTGGCGTTCGTGACGACCACCTGGCGCCGGTATGCCACACCGCGGACGTAGGGCTTGTCCGCTGTGACGGGCTGCCTCTCACCGAAAACGGCGCGCTCCGACTCACCGACGAGCAAGGCTGCGTCGCGCTGGAGCGGCGCACGCCGCACTTCGTCGACGATGACGTAACACGCGCGCTCGGCGACGAGGGTCGCGCCGTCGCGCGCGATCGGCGGCGCGTCGCTCGCGAAGGGCAGATCGAGCACCGCCAGCGCCAGCAGAACTTCGTTCAGCGACCGCTGGGCGAGCGGGAAGTGCACCGAGCGGAACGGTCCCGCGGCCGGGCTGGCTGCGAAGTCGACCCAGAAGGGCGAAGCCTGCAGGACCGCCGCCCCGCCCGCTGCGGGCTGTATCCCCCAGTAACCGCGCTCCGCCCACTCCTGCGTCGCGCCCAGCGCCTCGGCGAAGCGCTGCGCTCCCTTGCGCGCCGCGACGTCCCGGCGGAGCGCCTCCGCGTCGGACAGCCTGTCGTTGAAGGCGCGGTCCTCGAAGGGCGCGTCCTCCGCCGGTTGGTCGTCGTCTTCGAGCTCCTCTTCTTCGATGCTCTCCTCTTCGCCTGCGTAGGGGTCTCCCTCGACGGAGCCCGGCGCGCCGTCGGCGTCGCTCCACGCGCCGCCGCCTCGCCAGACCGGCGCATCGTCGACGAGCGCGCCTTCCGCCAGGACCCGTCGCAGCGCCTGATCGAGCGCGGCGCCGCCGAAGCTGCGCATCCACGGCGATGTCCGCAGGTGCCGCGCGGCGTCTTCGCCGGCGGCACGCAGGTAGAGCGCGCGCTCCAGCGCGTTCAGCCGCTGGAACGCCCAGGGCTCGCCGAAGCGGCCCAGGTCGTCGCCCACGAGGTAGGCGTCCATGAACCCCTTGTGCAGCTTGTTGGCGAGGAACGGCCGCACCACCGCCGCGAAGAACTCGGGGTCCTTGCGCTGCAGGAAGAGGTCCACCTCATGGCACGCGAACTCGGCGTACTTCGCGAGCTTCTCACCAGGCGCCAGGCTTCCCCACTGCGCGAGGAAACGGAACTGCCCGAGCTCATGCGAGGTGCAACTCCGCGCGAGCAGCTCGAACGCGTCCGGCAGCGACGCGACGGTGCGGACCTGGTTGATGCCGCCTTCGGCGAGCGCGAGGCGCTCACCGCGCTCCAAGTGCACGATGCGCCGCTCGCGCACGAAGTGCTCCGTCGGCGCGAGCCCAGCGAGGTGCCGCCGGTCGCGCCGCGCGAGCGGCGCCTCGGCGCGCACCACCCGCGCCGCGGCCGTCTCGGCGCCGCGCACGGCGACGACCTCGATGAGCTGCCCGCTGCCCAAAGCGGTCCCAGGGACACGGACGACGCCGTCCGCGTCGGGGACGAGGTCGATGAGCGCCGGCGTCGCCCCCGCGAGCCAGCCGAGGTCGACGAAGCGGTTGTCGCGCGCCCCTGGCGCGTCGCTCGGGCCGCCATGCCCCGCCGCCTTCGAGCTCTTCTCCCCGCCAGCGCGCCCGCCAAAGGCGCTCCCCGCGCCGCCGCCCAGGCCGAGCGTGTGCGCGAGGTCCGGTTCGACGACCCACGGGTTCAACAGCAGCCCCGGACGCGCCAACATGTTGCCCGGGAAGCGCGGCGCCCGCCGCCGCTCGAGGACATAGCGGTGTTCGTCGCTCAGCGCCTTGGACCGGCCCAGCTCCGATGACGCCCAGCGCCACGCGGCGAGGGCGCTGCCCCGCCCCGCGGCATACATGAGCGCATTCGCGGCAGGCTGCGACGGCTCGAATCGGCTGACATGGATGTGCACCCGCGTGGAAGGATCCGCGTGGTGCAGCCTGACGGTCAGCCCCTCGGCGTCGAGGGTCGCCGCAGCGATCGCGAGCGGGCGCGCGGAGCTCAGCTCGACGAGGCGCACGCCCGAGTTCGCCAGCGCCGAGCGATCGAGCCGTACGCCGTCGGTGACGACGATGCGCACCTCGTGGCCAAGGTGCGGGAACACGAGGTCATGGTCGCCGGCGACAAGCCCCTGGATCCGCAGGAGCCCGCCGTCGCGGACGAGCGCGGCGCTCGAAGCCCGAGCCCAGGCATCTCCGCGCCGCTCGTAGAGCTCGGCGCGCGCGTCCGCTTCGTCGAGCGCGAGCGGCAGCGCGAGCGTGACCTCCGCGCCGGCTTGCGCGTGGATGCGTGCGGGCGGCGCCCACGGGCCGTGCGGCGCCAGGGTGTATTCGAAGGGCTCGCAGCCGCGGAGCGTCACGGTGAGCGCCGCGATCCCCGCGAGCTGCCCGAGCTGGACGCGACCCGCCTCGTCGGTCGCGAGGCGCAGGCGGCGCTCGCGCTGGAAGCGCTGCGGCCGGAAAGCGACGTGCAGCTCGGCGCGGCCCAGGGGCTCGCCGTTGCGCCCCACGACCTGCAGGACGTAACCCTCGGGGGTCGGCAGGAGCAGCGGGGCCTCGACGACGGCGCTATCGACCTGCCCGTCGACCCGCACCACCGGTGCGGCACCGCTGACCCGCACACGACCGTCGCGCGAGACGCGGTCGACCTCCGCGGACAGCGCGACGTGCACGGTGTGCAGACCTTCGGGCACGGTGAACTCGTGCACGAGCGCGCCATCGTCGCGCAAGGTCACCTTACGCACCTCTTCGACAGACTGGGCGCCGCCTTGGCCGCCCAACGTGAGGCGCAGCGTCGGCACTTCCAGAAGCGCCAGCGACGCCGGGTGCCCCGCCGTGGTCAACCTGGGCCGTACGGTCAGCGTCGCGCGCTCGCCCGCGCGGAGCTGCTCACGCGGCACATGCGCGCGCACCTCGAGCTCGTACACCTCGTCGACGAGCTGCGCCTCGTACAGCGCGCCGAACGCGCCGGAGCGCAGCACCACCGTCCGCGGCCCTGGGGACGAAGTGAACGGGACACGCACGTCGCCTTGTGCATCGGCCGCGAACTCGCGGCCGTCGACCCAGACGGCGCTGTCCGGCGCCGGCGCCCCGGTTTCGTCGTAGATGCGCAAGACGTGCCCCGCTGCGCCGATCCGCGCCGTCGCGACGAGCCCGCCGAGGCGCACGAGCGCGCGGCAAGCGCGGCCGCCGCCCACGAACTCGACGAGGTACACCCCCGGGGCCTCGAGCCCGTCGAAGCGGAAGGTGTTGTGGGTGCGCCGCAGCGGCGACGCCTCGATTCGGCGGACTTTTTCGCTGTGTGCGACCAGCCCGTCCAGGGGGAGGTCCTCAGTCAAGTCGCGCAGCGCCTCTCCTGCGTCGCGCGCGGCGCTGAAGTGGCCCAGGGTGTCGAGCTCGTAGAGGCGCACGAGCAGCTCATCGACGTTCTTGGTCAGTACCGTCAGCTCGACCGGCTCGCCGCGTCGGAACTCGCTGCGCTGTGTGCGCGGGAACTCCAAGTCGACGCGCGCACGGAGCGCTTCCAGCGCCGCGGGCTCCAGCGCCGCTGCGGCGCGCGCGATCGCCTCGGGGTCGTCCTGGGTCACCAACCGGGCTTCGTGGAAGAGCTGCTCGACGACCTCGCGCCGCAGCGGCCCGACCCAGTGCATGAAGCCGCTGGCTTCGGGGCCCTCGGCGCGCGCGAAGAGCGCCTGCAGCGCCTCGCGGACCAGCGCATCGCCGCTCGTTGCCGTCCGGAGCCCCGTGCGGTAGTCATCCTTCAGCGCGAAGGTGCGCTCGCGCTTGGGCTCGGTCAGGTCGCTGGTCCAGGGCAAGCGCAGGTATGCCCGCAGGAGATCGCGGTCGACGCGCCCGTCCTCGAGGTCCAGCTGCAGGCGGTGATGCAGGACGAGCGCGCGCAGCGCGTCGGCGCTACCCGGCAGACGGTCGACGAAGCGCGTCAAGCGCGCGAGGTGCGCCGTGCGTGTGCCGCGTGCCTTGGGGTCCTCGTCCGCGCCCGGCGCGAGGCGCTGGACGTAGGCCTGCACAAACGCCGTGTCGTCGGCCAGCTCGGGGCGCTGCGACAGGCACTCGTCCAGTTGCTCCAGGAGGAGGCGCGCGTGGACCGCGCGCTCGCCGAACCGCGCGCCGTCGGCCAGGTCGCGCAGGACCGACCCGACGAGCCCAGGGAACCCCGGTGTGAGGCGCCGATGCAAGAGCGCTGCGCGCTGGTCCTTGTCCAGGTCCCGCGCAGCGACGAGGTGCAGCCCCGCGTCCGTGAGCTGGCGCACGACGCCGCCCTGGGCCTCGAAGGCCGAGCGCAGGAAGGCCTCGTCCGCGATCCACGCGGGCTGCACTCTGGTGGGCAAGCGGAGGATGGCCTCGGGCTCCGGCGCGGCCGCGTCGAGGTCCAGCGCGTACTGCGCGCGCAGGAACGCCTCGGTCGCGGCGGGGTCGGTGTCGAAGCGGAGGAGCGCTTGGCGCGCGCGGAGCTGGCGCTGGCGCGGCGCGTCGGCGGCGCCGGGATGGCGCGCCGCCCACTCGTCCAGGAGGCGCTCGGCGGCGTCCAAGTCGCCGCGCTGCTGGTGGTGCAGCGCGGTGTAGAAGTACGCGTCGGGGGTGCCTGGCACGAGCTGGGACCCGGCGAGCAACGCCGCGCGGTCGAGGGCCAGCGCGAAGGCCTCGGTGAACGGCTCGGGGGCTTCCTGCACCGCGGGGCTGGCAGGGGCGCCGGAGAGGCTGCCGAGGGGGATTCCGACGAGGGCGAGGATGGGGACGAAGTTCGGCATCGACTGGGCTCCAGGTGGATTCAAACGCCTGAGTAGGAGCCGGGTTCCCCGAATGTGCTGAATCCCCCAGCGGGATCGCCGGCGCGCTACCATCGACCCATGACCGAGCCTTCTGCCGCCGAAGCCCCGTCCGAGGTCGCCGCCACCGCTGGACCCGAGCAGGGCAGTTCCCTGGCGGCGGCCGACCCGGCGCAGCCGCCGTCCGAGCTCGTCGCAGGCGAGCTAGCGCGCTGGCAAGCCGAGGCCGAGGCCCTGCGCAAGGACGCCCGCGCCCTTGCGCCGCTCAGCAAGCCGAAGGCCTACGAGGACCTCGCGAAGCTGCCCAAGCTGGCCCAGAAGGTGCGCGGGAAGCTGGCGGCCGACGGCCGCGGCGCCGCCCTCTTGGACAGCGTCCTGGCCGAGGTCCAGCGCCGCGCGGAGGTGCAGCGCCGCGAGCTCGCGCGCCAGCTCGGCGAGGCCTGCGCCGTCCGCGGGCTGGAGCTCGCGGTTTTGCAGCGCGAGGAGCCCGTCCTCGTGCGCATCCCGCCTTTCAGCGTCGAGATCGACCGCAACAAAGGCCGCGCGACCCTGCAGTTCGCGCGCCTCGCGATCGAGACCGCCGCGGCGGAGGCCAAGGCGATCGTGGCGCTCGTCGAACACCGCCGCGACCTTTGGACCCGCGAGTTCGACGCGCCCCGCTTCTTCGAAGCCTGCCGCAGCGCGTGGGCGGCGGCCCGCGCGACGGGCCTCGGCGGCGCCAGCGAGCGCGTCGAGATCGCGGAGCTGCTGCCGTTCTTGGCGCTGCAGGTGCAACCGGCGAAGTTCCTGAAGGATCCTTCCGCCAAGAACTTCGTGGACTACTCGCGCCCCCATTTTGCGTTCGACCTGATGCAGCTCCGCCGCGCGGGGCTGCTGGTGCACGATGGGTGGCGCCTGAACCTCGGGGTCGCCACGGGCACCAGCGCCAGCGACAAGAAGCGCGCCTTGTTCGTCGAGGACGAGCGCGGCCAGGGTGAATACAAGCTGACCGTCTACTTCACGCGCGCCTGATATGGAGCAGCACGACCACCTCCCGCCGCCGGACCTCGCGCGGCACATCCTGGACCGCATGGGCTCGGTGGGCCAGCCGCCCGAGCGCGGCGCGCTGTTTGTCAACGTCGCGACGGAGGGGATCCTCGACACGCTGCGCGACGAGTACCTGCGCCCGATCAAGCGCTCGGGCCGGAACTCGACGTTCAAGCTGGTGCAGGCGCCGTTCGGCGGCGGCAAGTCGCAGTTCCTGCACTGCCTGCGCGAGCTCGCGTGGCGCGAGGGGTTCTGCACCGCGCTCGTGGGCCTCTCGCCGAAGGAGTGCCCGTTCGACCAGCCGGCCAGCATCTACCGCGAGGTCGCGCGCCGCATCGAGCTGCCCGTCGAGGACTTCGATGTCGCGCCGAACCCGGGCCTCGACCGGCTCCTGCGCCAGCTCGCCGACGCCCGCATCGACGAGGTCGGCGCCGCTGCGTTCGGCGAATGGGTGAAGGGTGAGTTCCACCGCGCGAACATCGAGAGCCGCTCGTACCAGCGCGCGATCGGGCTCTTTCTGCAGGCGGTCATCGACAGCGACGAGGACCTCGCGCAGCTCGTCGGCGATTACCTCTTGGGCGAGGAGCTGCCCGCGTCGGAGCTGGCGCCGCTGCAATTGCGCGAGGCGTTCAGCGACACCGTCGGCTTCCGCTGGCTGCGCAGCCTGGCCCAGTCGCTCGTGGCGCTGCGCTTGCCGGGCATCGTGCTGATGTTCGACGAGATGGACCGCAACATGAGCCTCTCGGTGAAGCGTCGCCGGGCCATGGGCGACAACCTGCGGCAGATGATCGACTACTGCGGCCAGTCGATGCTGCCCGGCGTCGTGTGGTGTTACGCCGTGCCGCCGGAGTTCATGGACACGATCGTGCCCGAGTATCCGGCGCTCGCGCAGCGCCTGAAGGGTCCGATGGAGTTCTCCGCGCTCAGCCCGAATCAACCGCTGATCGACTTGGACCACCTGCCGCTGCCGACCGAGGAGCTCCTGTCGGCGATCGGCGCGCGCCTCGTCGAGCTGACGGAGCGGGCTTACGGCGTGACGCTGCAGCGGGGCCTGCAGGCGTCGAACCTGGGCCTCCTCGCGCGCGAGCTCGCGGCGCGGCAGTTCGAGTCCGGCACGCGCCGCACCTTCGTCAAAGCCGCGGTCAGCCACTTGGAGACGCAGCGCCGCGGCGGCGAGCACAGCTTGAGCGAGCGCGATGTGCAGCAGCTCGCCGGGGCGCACGCCGAGGCCGCGTTCCTGCCGCTCGCTGGCGAGATGGAGTTCTGATCCGTGCACCGGCGCGGCGATCGAGTCCGCCATGCTTTGCATGGCACTGGCACCGTCACAGCGCGCTTGGTGCTGGGGCGCCTGGTCGTCGCGTTCGACCGCGCGCCCCATCTGCCGCGCACGTTGCCCGAGCGCGAGCTGGACGACGAGACCCCGGCGCAGGTGCAAGAGGCCGCCGCGCAGCGCCCAGCCCCTGCGTCGCGCGCGCGTCTCGCGCAGCGCGGGAAGCCCGCGAAGGCTGCGGACGATTCCGTCGTCGCGGGCCCGCCGGTGCCCGTGCTCGACCCCGTGGACCGCGAAGACGCGTGGCAGACGCTCGAAGCGCTGCGCCTCGGCGTCGTGCCCGCGCGCGGCGTGCGCGAGTACACCGTGGCGCGCGACATGGAGCTCGCCGGCGTCGACCAGATGTTGCGCGACGGCACGGGTTGCCGTGTCGTGTGGGGTGACTACGGCGCGGGCAAGACGCACCTCTTGGAGGCCGCGGAGCAGCTCGCGCTGGAGCGCGGCTACGCCGTCGCGCGGGTGACGCTGGACCCGACCGAACACGGCCTGCAGCACCCGCTGCGCCTCTACCGCGCCATCGCCGAACATGTCCGGACGCAGGACCACGCCTTGCCCGGGATCGAGCACATCCTCGACCGGCTCATCGAGAGCAGCGCGCACAACACGTTTGATGGCGCAGCCAGCAGCCGCTTCCTCACCCCTTACACCTTCATCGCGCGCCACGCCGAGCCGCTGTTGACGGAGAAGTTCGCGGACTACATCCGCGGCGAGCCCGTCCCGATCGACCTCCTGAACCAGTGCTTGTCGACCCTCGGCTGGCGCGGTCCGCGTTTGCTGACGCTGTCGGACTTCCGCACGTACGGGCGTATGTACGTGCACCTCATCGGCACGCTGGCGGTCTGGTGCAAGGACGCTGGATTGACCGGCTTGGCGCTCTTTTTCGACGAGTTCGAGCGCGTCGACGCGCTGCCCTCGCAGGAGCGCCTCATGGCGCTCGACGTCTTCCGCCACTACGCGGCGGTCTTGATGGCGCCGACGGACCTCGTCTTCGACCCGGAGACGCTCTACCGCGGCGGTCAGGAGGTGCACCGGGCGCTGCCCCTGCGCTTCCGGAAGGAGCTGCCGCTGGTCGGGATGTTCGCGCTGACGCCGCTCGGCGATATCGAAGCGAGCTACCGCCGGACGACGCTCTCGACGCGCTACGACCTGCGCCTCGCGCCGCTGTCGCGCCGCGACGTGCTGGCCCTGGTGCCGCGCATCGCTGCGCTCTATCAGCGCGCGTACCCGGACTTCGCGCTCGCCCCCGACGATCTGGCGGCGATCCGCGGCCTGATCGAGCGCGCCATCGCCGCGGGCGACGACAGCTTCCGCGCCGTCGTGCGCGCGACGGTGTTCTGCTTCGACGCGGCGCGCATGGGTCGGCTGCCTGGGCGGCCGCGGCGCTGATGTCCGTCGACCGCAGCCACCTCCCGCGCACGTTCGGCCCCTGGTTCACGCGCTTCCAGGGCCTGACGACGGTCCAGCAGCGCGCGATCCCGCCGATCGTCGCGGGCCAGGACGTGCTGCTGTGCTCGGCGACCGCCAGCGGCAAGACCGAGGCCTACGCCGCCCCCGCCGCCGAGTGCGCCGCGGCGGCGGACAACGCGCCGGCGACGGTCCTGATCGTCTCGCCGACGCGGGCGCTGGCCAACGACTTGAAGCGGCGCTTGGAAGGCCCGATGTCGCTCGTCGACGTCACCTTCGGGCGTTATACGGGCGAGCACAAGGAGCGCAGCGGCGGCGGCCTGTGCGCGGTGACGGTCTTGACGCCGGAGGCGCTGGACTCGCTCTTGACTCGGCGGATATCCGCCCTGCGCGAGGTGCGCTTGATCGTGATCGACGAAGTGCACGTCCTCGACGGCACGCCGCGCGGCGATCACCTGCGGGTGCTCCTGCACCGCTTGGCACGCGCGAGCCGGCATCGGCTGCAGCGGGTCGCGGTCAGCGCCACGGTCGACGACCCAGAGGCGCTGGCCCTGCGTTACTTGGGCCCCGACCACGTTCGCGTCATCGTGCCGGGCGCCAGGCGCTTGCTGGGCAAGGCGTTCGACCACCGCTCGCCGGAGGCGCTGCGCGAGCACCTGAACGCCCTCGCCGATGGCGGCCTCCGCAAGGTGCTCGTCTTCTGCAAGAGCCGCAATCAGGTCGAGACCCTCTCGTCGAAGCTGAAGGACCGTACGCGCTTCGGCGCTGCAGTGTTCGCGCACCACGGCTCCCTGGCCCAGGTCCAGCGCGAGCGCACCGAGCGCCACTTCCTGGCCGCGCCATCGGGCGTCTGCTTTGCGACCTTGACGCTCGAGATGGGCATCGACATCGGCAGCGTCGACTATGTGCTGCTCGCGGACGTCCCGAGCGACGTGCCGAGCCTCCTGCAGCGTATCGGCCGCGGCGGCCGCCGCGGCGACACCACGCGCTTCGGCTACGTCACGACGAATCCGGCGGAGCTACATATCCTGCAGACGCTCGTGGCGCTGGCAAAAGAGGGCCGCTTGGCGGGGCGCCCCTACGGCTTCCGGCCGTCAGTCTTCGTGCAACAAGCTCTGACGATGGCGTGCCAGGGCTCGTACATCGAAGCCGCGGACATCGACAACTTGATTCCGTCGGATATTGCGCCGCTGCTGGGTCCTGGGTTCAGCCAGAAGCTCTTCGCGGCGATGCTAGACGCGGGCCTCTTGGAGCGCGCCGGCCCCGGCCGCTACGTCGCCTCCGAGCCGATCGAGCGCCGCTTCGAGCGCGGCGAGCTGCACGGCAACATCGACGAGTCCCCGAGCGGCGAGGTCGTCGACCGCCTGACCGGCGACGTCGTCGGCCACATCGAGACGTTCGATACGCGCCGCATCGAGCTCGGCGGCCGCGACCGGACCATCATCGCCCATCAAGGCGACCGCATCCTGACGGACGCGGGCCGCGACGGCTCCCCGGCGCGCTTCCGCCCGAACGCAGCTCCGACGGTCTCCCTGCGCCAGGGCCGCGCGATCGTGGAGGCGCTCGGCGTGCCGCCCGGCGCGCTGGTCCTGGTGCCGTGCAACGGCGAGCTGCACTTGCTGCACGGCCTCGGCACAATCGGCTCGCTCTTGCTCTCCGCGTGCCTACCCGCCGCTTCGGCGCCAGTCGGCGAATCCGGCGCCTATTCGACCTGCATCGCGGCCCCGCTCGAAGCGATGCCCGCCGTGACCGAAGAGGCGCTGAGCGACCTCGTGAGCGAGCGCGCGAAGTCCCTGGCCCGCTTGACCCAGGCCGGCCCGTGGCGCAAGGGCCTCCCGCCGGACGTCCACCTCGCGGCGCTGCGCCAGATGAGCGGCCTGGACGAGGTCGCGGCGTGGCTTACCGCGGCGCACATCGTGACCTGGCCGGAGCCGCCGGCGGAGTGCGCGCAGGTGCTCCCGCTCCTCTGACGGCATCGACGTCGACCGGTACCAGGTACGACGCGCCCCCCCTTCCAACCTCAGGTCACCACCCGCAAGAGCTCGCGCCCCTCGCCATCACCCACGAAG
>CAYOBN010000056.1:0-14675 GCA_964402175.1 uncultured Planctomycetaceae bacterium
AGGAACGTCTCGACGTGCGCACGCAGGACCCGGTTCACGACGCTGCGCGACGGGTCGCGGCGCACGACGTCGTGCACGACACAGCCCCGAGCCCCCACGGCGGAAGCGAGACCTTCGGCCGCTTCGAGGGCCAGGCCGTGCAGCGCGCGCTCGAGAAGGAGCTGCGCCTCGGCCTCGCCAACGGGCTCCTCGTGGGCCTCACGGCCGGGCTCGGGATGTGGGCCTTCGCGGCCGCCCAGGGCCACCCGAAGGCGACAGCGCTCGGCCTCGCCGTGCTGGGCGCCGTGACCGGTGCGTCCGTGCTGAGTGGGTTCCTCGGCGTGCTGGTTCTGGTCGCGCTGCGCAGGCTGCGGGCCGACCCGGCCCTGCCGTCGACGATCTTCCTGACGACGCTCACGGACGTCGCGGGCATCGCGCTGTTGCTCGGTCTGGCGCCCTGGCTCGTCCGGTGACGCCGCCGCGCCTCGGCGCAGGCCCCACTCCGTCGGGATCCCGCTCGCGCGGTCGGAGATTCCGCCGGAACATGGCAGCCGCGCGCCCGGCCCGACGCCGACCAGGACGACCCCGACCCTCTCACCTCCCGCTCCCTCGATGCACCGAACGATCCCGACGCGGCGCGCCGCCCTCGGCGCCCTGACCCTGCTCCTCAGCGCCTGCGTCGGCCCGCGTAGCCCCGTCGCCGACCGCGCCCCCGCGTCCACCCTGCGCGTGACCTCCGCGAGCCCCCTCGCCCAGGCGCGCTTCGACGAGGGCCTGACGTGGTGCTTCGCGTTCCACCACGCGGAGGCGACGCGCTGCTTCCAGGAGCTGCTCGCCGCGGACCCCGGGTGCGCCATGGGGCACTGGGGGCTCGCCTACGCGGCGGGCCCGCACATCAACAACATGGAGATGAGCGAGGAGGGCGCCCGCCAGGCCCACGAACACGCCCACGCGGCGCTCGCCCGCGCGGCCGGCGCCTCGGCCGTCGAGCGCGCGCTCATCGGCGCCCTCGTCGCACGATACGCCTGGCCCGCGCCCGCGGATCGAGCCGCGCTCGACCAGGCGTACGCGGACGCCATGCGCTCCGTCTACGGCGCGCACGGCGACGACCCCGACGTCGCGGCGCTCTACGCCGAGTCGCTGATGGACCTGCACCCCTGGGACCTCTACACGCAGGAAGGCGACGCCAAGCCATGGACGGGCGAGATCGTCGCGGTGCTGGAGCGGCTGCTGGCGGCGCACCCCGACCACCCGCAGGGCTGTCACCTCTACATCCACGCGGTCGAAGCCTCGCGTGAGCCCGGCCGCGCGCTGCCGGCCGCGGACCGTCTGCGGACGCGCGTGCCGTGGGCCGGACACCTCGTCCACATGCCGAGCCACGTGGACATCCGCACCGGGCGGTACGCCGAGGCCGCCGCCGCCAACCAGCGCGGCATCGACGCGGACCTGGCCGTGGTGGCGCGCACGGGCCGCGACGGCTTCTACGAGGTCTACCGGGCCCACAACTTCCACTTCCTGGCCTACGCGGCCATGTTCGGCGGGCGCGAGCGGGTCGCCCTGGATGCCGCGCGCCGCCTGACCGAAGAGCTGCCCGCGGAGCTCGTCGCGGCCATGCCGCAGTTCCTCGACGCGTTCATGCCGACCCCGCTGCACGTGCTCGTGCGCTTCGGCCGCTGGGACGCGATCCTGGCGGAGCCCGAGCCCCCGGCGCACCTGCCCTACTCGCGCGCGCTCTGGCGCTACGCCCGCGGCATCGCGCTGGCGAACCTCGACCGGCCTGCGGAGGCCGAGGCGGAGCGTCAGGCCTTCCGCGTCGCCGCCGCGGCCGTTCCCGCGGAGTTCCTCGTCGGCAACAACTCCTGCGCGGCGGTGCTCGACGTGGGGCGCGCGGTGCTGGACGGGGAGGTCCTCTACCGCGCCGGCCGCGTCGAGGAGGGCCTCGCCGCACTGCGCGAAGGCGTGCGCCTCGACGAGACCCTGCGCTACGACGAGCCCTGGGGCTGGATGATGCCCGCGGCGCACCCGCTCGGGGCGCTGCTCTTCGAGGCGGGCCGGTCGGCCGAGGCCGAGGCCGTGTACCGGGACGACCTCGAGCGCCACCCGAACAACGGCTGGTCGCTCAAGGGCCTCGAGCGCTGCCTCGCCGCGCGGGGCGACGCCGAGGCCGAACGCCGCCGCGTCGCGGCCGAGTTCCGGCGGGCGTGGCAGGGCGCGGACGTCAGGATCGAGGCGTCCTGCATGTGCGCTCGCGACTGAGGGCACAACCTGCACGAACCGGGTACCACGAACCTGGCGCGCCGACCGTGAACGGCGCGCACACAAGACGGCGGCGCGCGGCCTCGACGGCCTCGCGCCGCCGCGCGCATTCCGCGCTCCCTCGCCCCGCGCGCAGGTTTGTGGCAGTCGCGGCCCCGCCGCCACGCCGTTCCCGGCGGCGGTCGCCGGCGTCCGAGCGGTCGGGCGCGGGCCGGCACCGTCGACATCGACCCCTCTCCACGTTCGGCGCGCTGCTCCTCGGCGCCACTCCGCTCTGCGCCCGCCCGGCCGCGCCGCCGCAAGACGCGCCCGACCCCGCGCGGCTCGCCACTGCGTCGGCCCTTTTCGATCAGCAGGACGACGCCGCGACCAAGCTCGCGCCCTCGCGCTTCCTGCCGCGCGGGCCCCTCGACGCGGACCTCGCGCGCGGCGACGAACTGCTCGCCGGCGCTCGAGGACGTGTCCTGCCTTTCGAGGACGTCGACCCCGTGCGGACCGGAGACGCACGCCTCCGTCCGACCATCGACGCGGTCCTCCTCGACGCGGCCGCGCTGCCCGGGCAGGTCCTGGCCCGCGGCCGCGACCGAAAGGCCGAGTTCGGGCCGCAGGGCCTGACCTCGTGCTCCGCCCCGAATTCATGCTGGCCCGGTGACCTGTTTCGCGTGTTGAAGCCCACGGCTTGCTCAACCCCCGACAGAGCTCGGGGCAAGGCAAGCCAGACATGTCCGACTGGACTCGACCGAAATCGAAGCATCACTCTCCGGCTGACGCGGCGCGAGCGCCGCGCGCAGCTCCCTCACCGGCCTCTGCGCTGGCTGCCAACCAGGTGCAGTCGCGGCCCGCACCGTCCCGCGACGGCGGGGGCGTTTCGACCATGCGGCCAGGACCGCGGCGTGCACGGGTGGGTCACGGGGGCCAGCACGTGCACACAGCCGCGCGCCATGAAGGCGACGTCGCCGGCGGTCCATGCCAGCGGTTCGGCCGCTCCCAGCGCATGCACCCACACCCGCCCCTGCGTGACGACGTGGAAGTCCATGCTGCGCTCGCAGGGGAAACGCAGCGCCGTGGTCGCCGGCAGGTGGCGCAGGTCGAGCAGCCGCCGTTGCAGGCCAGCCTGTCGAAGGACGTCGCTCACGAGGTCCATGACGGGACGCTCACGTGGCCGCCGATTTCTGTACCCGGAGACATGCAAGATGAACTCGAGGCCATTCAGGGTACAGAGGCTCCGAACTAACTTGCGTGCATCGACAGCCCCTGTCAACGACCTCCACCATGACCACCACCCTCATCGTCGGTGCCAGCGGCACCGTCGGCAACGACCTCGCCTCTCGCTTGGCCGCCGCCGGCCACACCCTGCGCCTTGCCACCAGTCGAGTGCCCACTTCGCCCCAGCAGGTGCAGCTCGACCTGCTCACCCACCGCGGCCTGGCACACGCTTTCGAGGGAGTGGACCGTGCCTTCCTGCTGGCCCCGCCCGGCCACGTGAACCAGCACGAGCTGCTCGGCCCGCTGGTCGAGCAGGCCCGCGCCCGCAACCTGGACAAGGTCGTGCTGATGACGGCCATGGGAGCCAACGCCGACCCCTCTGCGCCGCTGCGCCTCGTGGAGCTCCAGCTCGAGGCCAGCGGCGTGCCGTTCAATGTGATCCGCCCGAACTGGTTCATGCAGAACTTCCACACCTTCTGGCTGGCCGGCATCCGCGACCACGGCACGGTCTTCCTGCCCACTGGCCGCGCCAAGGGCAGCTTCATCGACGCCCGAGATATCTCCGCCGTGGCCGCCGCGTTGCTGGACAGCCACGCGCACGACGGTGCGGACTTCGACCTCACCGGCGCCGAGGCGCTCGATCACGACCAGGTGGCCGCCATCCTGTCGCGAGCCGCCGACCGGCCCATCACCTACGAGGACATCACACCCGAGACCATGCTCGAGGGCCTGCTCGGTGCCGGCCTGCCGCAGCCGTACGCCGAATTCCTGAACGTCATCCTCGGCTACTTCAAGGCCGGCTACGCGGAGCGCACTACCGACGCCGTGCAGCGGCTCACCGGACGCTCGCCCATCACCTTCGAGCGCTACGCCGCCGATCACCGCGCGTACTGGCGACGTTGAGCGGGCGGGCTGCATGGACGGCGACGACCTCCGCGAGCTCGCCGGGGGGCACGAGGGCGGGCTCGGCCTCCTTGTCGCGCCCTCCGTTGGAGACCATTCGGGCCCCCATGACGGCCAAGCGCTTCCGGAACTGCCCGCTTGGATCGCCGATCCACTCCGCAGTCGTTCGAAGACGAGCTGCCGAGCGCTGTGCGCCATGAGCGCGCCGCGCCCGTGTGGAACCCCGAGCAACGGGTCGTCGTCGGCGGCGCGTTCGAGACCGATCGAGTTGCGGCGCGCATCGCGACGCGCAGGGCGACGGATCGAGCTCAGGCAACCGCTGCCCTGGGATTCCGCGTCGCGACGTCTTCGCTGTGAGCGGTTGCGTCGGTGCCGGCGCTCGCACGTACTGCGGTGACGGAGCGGCCCACCTACGAAAGGGCGTTCGTGCCTGGGCGCAGCGACCCGGCACCGCGCGCCTCGTGTTCATCCACCGGCGGTGAGACCGAGTGCAGGCGCTGCAATGGGACGGGAACGGGCCCTGGCTCCACTCCAAGCGCCACGGGTGCGGCAACCACCGACCGACCCTGTTCGCGCCGCGCCATGGATCCCGAAAGCCCGATCACGCGGCGAGGTAGGAGAGCCAGAAGAGCAGGTAGCGATACTCGAGCACGATCGGCAAGTTGGCCAGCGCGACCAGCCCCCCTACGACGATCGCCCGTCCCCAGCCGACCCCGTGGAAGCGACGCCATGCCGGTGCGACCCACAAACCCGACAGCAGCGTCAAGCCGAGACCGCCGAAGTTGTCCTCGTAGTCGATCCAACCGAGGCGCTGCAGCCAGCCGAGCGCGCCGAGGGCTCCGACGTAGAGCACCAGGAGCTGGAACGAGACGTAGTGGGTCGCCAGCACGAGGTGCTCGACGAAGCTCCGGCCTCTCCGCCGCCCGAGCGCGTGCATGACGAGCGCCGTGACGGGCACGAGGCTGAAGACGAGCGACCGCGCCAAGTTGCCCGCCGCCGCGTCGAAGCGGGCGATGAACGCCTGGCGCGCCGTAGGGTCCTCCGGCAGCGCGTCGCGCATGAAGTTCGCGAGGTGCCCGCTGTACACCTGGCGCTCGACCTGCAGGTCGTACGTGGCGCGGAACGTGTTGAACCCGGTCCAGGGCTGCGCGAAGAAGTACACGAGGCTCGCGACCAAGAGGAGCTGCACCGGCCGCATGTAGCGCACACGCGCCCCTCGGCAGTACTCGACGGCGAGGAACCCTGGCTGCCCCACGAGCGCCCGAAGGCTGCGTCCGAGGCGCCCGTCGACGCTGAAGAGGCCGGTGAACGCCTGCCCGACCTGGGCCCGCACCGTGAGTTCGTCCGCCGCGAGCTTGCGTTCGCCGCACGCCGCACAGAACTGCTGACGAATGGGCGCGCCGCAGCTCGGACAGGGGATCTCTGCTTCGGCCACGGGGCGCAGCATAGCCGCCCGCGAGGCCCGGCGAAGCGCGCGACGCGACCGCCGAGGGCGCCAGCGCCCACGCAGCCGCATCCAACCCCGTCGGGGAGGCGATTCCCCGCCTCGATGACGCCATCACCCGACCCGAGCGCCCAGGTCGTCTGGCTGAAGCGCGACCTCCGCCTGGACGACCACCTGCCCCTCGTCGCGGCGGCGGAGAGCGGGCCATTGGTCGTGCTGTACGTCTTCGAAGACGAGCTGCTCGACGCGCCCGAGACCGACGCGGGCCATGTGCGCTTTCAGTTGCAGGCGCTGCACGAGCTCGCAGGTGCGCTCCGAGCGCGCGGCGCGCAGCTCACCGTGCGCCGCGGTCGCATGCCCGAGGTCCTCGACGCACTCCACGACGAGCTGCGCACCAAGACCGCGTGTCGCGCAGGGATCAGCGCGCTGTGGAGTCACCAGGAGACCGGCCTCGGGATCACCTACGCGCGGGACCTGCGGGTCGCCGCATGGTGCCGCTCGCGCGGGATCGAATGGCACGAACCGCGCCAATCCGGCGTCATTCGGCGCCTCTCCGATCGCGACGGCTGGGCGCGGCGCTGGCTCGAGTTCATGCAAGGGGCGCCGCTGGAGGCCCCGACGCGCCTCTCCGCGGTCGCGGGCCTCGACCACGGCGAGCTGCCGTCGCCCGACGATCGCGGACTCGCGGCCCTCGGCATCGAACCCTCCGCGCGGAGTGTCTCCAGCGATCCGGACGATCCCTTCCCGTACGACGGCGTCCAGCCCGGCGGCGAGCGCATGGCGCAGCGTGTCCTGCGGTCGTTCCTCACGGAGCGCGGCGCGGACTACCGCACGGACATGTCTACGCCGAATCAAGGCTGGACGGGCTGCAGCCGAATCTCGCCGCACCTCGCGTGGGGCACCCTCTCGTTGCGGCGCGTCTATCACACGACGCGCGAGCGCGTCGCGGAGCTGCGGGCGGAGCGCGCCGCCGGTGCGCGCCTCGATGGACCGTGGCTGACCTCGATCGCGTCGTTCGAGAAGCGCCTCCGGTGGCACTGCCACTTCACCCAGAAGCTCGAGGACGAGCCCGAACTGGAACGTGTGTGCATGGCGCGCGCCTTCGAGGGCCTGCGCGAGGACGAGTTCGACGATCAGCGTTTCGCCGCCTGGTCGACCGGCCACACCGGCTACCCGATGGTGGACGCGTGCATGCGCTGTCTGGACCGAACAGGCTGGCTGAACTTCCGTATGCGCGCGATGGTGGTGTCGTTCGCGGCGTACCACCTGTGGCTCGACTGGCGCCCCGTCGCGCTGGAGCTCGCGCGGCGCTTCGTCGACTTCGAACCCGGCATCCACTACCCACAGGTGCAGATGCAGAGCGGTGTCACGGGCATCAACACGCTGCGGATGTACTCCCCGACGAAGCAGCTCGCGGACAACGACCCCGAGGGCCACTTCGTGCGGCGCTGGGTGCCCGAGCTGGCGGCGCTGCCGACCGAGCACCTGGCGGCGCCTCTGGACACGCCTCCGCTCCTCGCGGCAGCCCTCGGATTCCGGCCAGGGATCGACTACCCGGCGCCGATCGTCGACCACGCGACCGCCACCCGCGAGGCGCGCCGCCGGATCGCCCGGATTCGGGCGACCAGCGACGCCCGCCGCGAGGCCGCCGACGTCGTCGAGCGCCACGGCTCGCGCCGGCGCCTGGGCCGCCGCCCGCCGCGGGCTCCGCGCTGAGCCTGCGCGTCGGTCCCGGCCTGAGACGTGGTACGCGCGGGCTCCCCGCGTCGTCGGGATGGGACGGCCCGGGCATGCCCGCTCCACTGCGCCCGAGCCCCGCGTCGATTTCCAAGGGGCCGCGCCGGAGAGGCCCTCCGCAGATTAGGCTGATCTCGACACGCCGCGGTCCCCGGTCCCGACCCGCCGACCGCCGCTCGCGCCCCCGCGTCCATGAAGCTGACCGCCCTCCTTGCGCTGCTCTTCGCCTCCCAGGCCTCCGCGCAGTACTACTACCTGTTCGCGCACACGCCGAACACCAACGGCCTCACCGCCGGGCAGCCCGCGCTCTTCTTCAACCTGACGGCCCACAACACCGACATCACGGTGAAGGCGCTGACGATCGGCTCGGAGCGCGCGCCGACCGAGACCTTCGATGTCGAGCTCTGGACCTTCGCCGGCTCGTGCCTCGGAGGCTCCGCGACGACGGGCCCGACCAGCTCGCCGCTCGGCTGGACGCCGCACGGCACGGTGACGGTGACCCAGGGCCCGTGGCACGGTCGCTCCGAGATCTTCGACATCCCGGACCTCCACGTGCCGCGCTTCCAGACCGTCGGCGTCGCGATCGTCTATCTCGAGGGCGGCCTCCGCTACAACGGCACGGGCGCAGGCGCCCCCGAGGTCTTCACCGACACGCGCCTCACGCTCACGACCGGCGAGGCGCGCAACCGACCCTTCACGACGACCGGCACTTGGTACGGCTCCCGCGCTCTGCAGGGGTGGATCAACTACGTCGTCGGCGCCAACCCGGTCGGCTCGGTCTATTGCGGCCCCGGCGTGACCAACTCCACCGGCAGCCCCGGCCGCATCCGCGGTGTCGGCAGCTCCAACGTCGCGACGAACAACCTGACCCTCGTCGCCGAGAACCTGCCCCAGAACTCCTTCGGCTTCTTCCTGACGAGCCGCACGCAGGGGTACCTCGCGCAGCCCGGCGGGAGCATGGGGGTCCTCTGTGTACTCGGCGGCATCGGACGCTACGTGGCCCCGGCCGAAGTCCGCAGCTCGGGCGCGCTCGGCCGCTTCCACCTGCGCATCGACGTGAACCGCACCCCGACCCCGCTCGGCCTGACGTCGATCGCCGCGGGCGAGACCTGGAACTTCACGACGTGGTACCGCGACGCGATCGGGGGCACGGCGACGTCGAACTTCACCGACGCGATCACGGTGCAGTTCCAGTAACCGCCCCGCGCTGATCGGATCGGAGGGCACGAGCGTTGTTGCGAGGATGAACGGCGATGCTCGGTCGAGGGCCTACCAAGGGACATCGTGCCCGGCCCAGGACCTAAGCGATCGGGGCGAGCTTCATTCTGTGGGAAGACGATCGCTCTCCCCGAAGAAGCGCTCTCAAAGGGGTTTTTCGCGGCGACTTCGAGGAAGCGCCGCTGCGTGCCCAGGCAACACTTCCATGGCTCGGGGTGTGTAGGCCTGCGAGACACGTGTCGAGTCCGCGCTCGGGATCGCGTATCCGGCGGACTGTCGCCATAGTCCGATGGCTCTCGACTTCTGAAAGAGCACCACTCGGCGCGAAGGCTGCTTCAGGCGACATCCGAAGACACCCAGTCCTCTGGCGACGGCGAATACGATGACGCTATCGGGGATTTCGTGCCGTCGAGGATAGGCCGCGTCGCCCCGCAGACGCATCGGCCAACAGCCGCACGCGCAGTTGCGGCGCGCATGGGCTTCAAGGTGGTGTTGGAGGCCTATCTCGAATAGCTCTCGGGCCAAGCCGCTTCGAGTGAGATCAACACGACACGGGTCGCGCGAAGATCTAGAAACTCGAGGACAGTACACAGGTCGGCCTTGCAGTCCTGGCAAGCGGAGTAACAGGCTTCACGGATGGACGGTAGATGCCGAAGGTCGGCGTTCTCGGTCCAACGCCCAAACCTGCCGTCATCTCGTGACCACCAAGCCATTACGACATCGAGCTCGTAGGTTCGATCGTGAAACCTACCCGAGGAATCGCCGTCGTAGGACGCCGCCACGTGAGTCTGCGCCCGGATTGGCGCCTCGTTGCAGCAAGCGGGACATGTGCCCTCGAAGGTGATCCAGTTGTACGCTCCCATGGCCTGCCCTACGTCCTCGTCTTCGAGCGAAGTGCAACGCGGTAGCGTTCGCCAGTTGCGAGGCCTTCCCGCGCGGAGATCGTACCAGCCTACATCGATCAATGCCTACGCATCCGCGGCCAGCGCTACAGGTCAGGGCACGCAGGTGCCCGTCGCGGTCGCTCCCACCGTCCGAACACGAACCCGGTATCACTGGACCAGCCAGGGTCAGTCAAGTTTCAGCACATGCTCCGCTCTTGGTACAAGGGCCGAGCCATGCGGTTCCACTCGCTCCTGGGTTCCTGGCCATCTCTCGTAGTGCAGAGCGTCGCGGGCTCCGTCGCGGCGTCGGCCGCGCTGGCGGCGCAGGAAACGAGCCCGCTCGAGCTCGTCGCCCACGCCGGGCGCGGGTTCAGCGGGGTCTATCCTCACCTCGCGTCGTTCAACGGCAGCAACGAGTGTGGCACCGGCGCGCTGGTGCCGTGGGCCGGCAAGCTCTGGTGGGTCACCTATGCGCCGCATGCGCCGCGCGGATCCGACGATCGGCTCTACGCGATGGATGCGGCTGGCGACCTCTACGCGGCGCGCGCCAGCATCGGCGGGACGCCGGCGAACCGCATGGTCCACGCGGAGTCGCAGCAGCTCTTCATCGGACCCTACGCGATCGACGGCCGAGGGAATGTGCGCGTCATCCCCTACGAGCGTTTGCCGGGTCGGCCGACGGGTAACGCACGGCATCTCACGGACCCCGCGCGCAAGCTCTACTACGCGACGATGGAAGAGGGCCTCTACGAGGTCGACGTCGAGACCCTCGCGGTGACGACGCTCTTCGCGGATACGCAGTTCGAGTCCACCTCCGCGCGCGCGGACCTCCCTGGTTACCACGGCAAGGGCCTGTATTCGGGCCAAGGGGTCCTCGTCTACTCGAACAATGGCGAGTACGGCGAACGCGCCCTTAAACGGCCAGACACGCCCTCTGGCGTGCTCGCCGAGTGGGGCGGAGATGGTCCGTTCGAGGTCGTGCAGCGCAATCAGTTCACGGAGGTCACCGGCCCCGGCGGCATTCACGGTAGCGCCGAAGGCGACCCTCTTTGGAGTATCGGCTGGGACCACCGCTCGCTCTTGCTCATGTTGCGCTCGGCCAGGGACGGCGCTTGGCATCGGTTCCGCCTTCCCAAGTCCTCGCACGCCTACGATGGCGCGCACGGCTGGAACACCGAATGGCCGCGGATCCGCGATATCGGCGAGGACGCGCTCCTCATGACGATGCACGGCGCGCTGTGGTCCTTCCCCCGGAGCTTCGACATCGACCAGACGTCTGGCATCCGTCCGCGCTCGAACTACCTCGCCGTCGTGGGTGACTTCTGTAGGCACGGCGACTTCGTCGTCTTCGGCAAGGACGATGCCGCACGCTCGGAGTTCTTGAACCGACGCCGTGTCAAGGGAGCGCTCGCTGGACCCGCCGAATCGCAGTCGAACCTGTGGTTCCTGTCGCCGTCAGAGCTCTCGCGTCTTGGCCCGGTGCTCGGTCATGGCGGCGTCTTCGTCGACGAGGAGGTCGCCGCGGGCGCGTGGTCCGATCCGTTCCTCGTCGCCGGTTACGACCTCGTCGGCGTGCACCTCGCGCACGACGCAGAGGACCCGGTCACGTTCACGATCCGCCGCGTGCAGGGCGATACGGATTCCGAGCACGCAGAGGGCGAGCTCGCAGAATCGGAGTCGGTCCAGGTCGGACGCTACACGTTCCACACGCTGACCGCGCAGCGAGGCGCAGGTGACCTAGGCGGGCGTGTCGGCTCGGACTGGGTCTCCGTCTCGGTCTCGCGTGATGCGCGGGTCACCGTCTGGTTCGAGCTGCGCCAGTCCGACCCGCGCAATACGGCAGCATCGAGCCGCTTCGCCTCGCTCGCGCCGGTCGGCGAGCCGGCGCTCGGTGGCCTCTTACGCGCCGGTGACCGCGCGCGCGGGTTGCAGGTCCTCGCGACCCGCGTCGACGACGACGGTTCGTGCGACGCGACCGGCTATTACGAGCTGCGGCCGAACCTCTCGCTCGTACGCGTCGACACACCGGGTCCCGACGCCGGCGCGCAGTGGATGGCCGAGAAGGTCGCGCTTTCCCGCGGCGTCCTAGTGATCGACAACGCATCGGCCCTCTACATCGACGACGACGGCCATCGCTGGCGTGTACCTGTCGGGAACGAGGCCTACTTCAACCAGCCGGACCTCGTCGACCAGCAGCGCGCATCGCGCGAGGTCGTCACCGAGCGCGATCTCTTCCAGTGCGCCGGCACGTTCTTCGAACTGCCGGCCAACAACGCCGGCGGCTTCGCCAAGGTACGGCCGATCGCGACCCATGCGCTCTTCGTGCAGGACTATTGCTCCTGGCGCGGCCTGCTTGCACTGACGGGGCTCCGCGAGGCGGCGGACGACGACCCGCACGTCATCCGCTCGGCCGATGGCCGCTGCGCGGTATGGTTGGGCGCTGTCGACGACCTATGGACGCTCGGCAAACCCCGCGGATTCGGCGGACCGTGGGCTGCGACCCAGGTTCGCGCGGATGAACCTTCGGACCCGTACCTGATGGCGGGCTACGACGAGAAGACCGTGGCCTTCACCCACGACCGTCCGGAGGCCGTCAAGTTCACGCTGGAGGTCGACATCACGGGTGCGGGCGCATGGCGCGCGCTGACCACCTGTGACGTGCCCTGCGGCGAGCCACGCACGTTCGCGTTCCCCCCGGCGTTCGCCGCCTACTGGGTCCGGATCGTCGCCGACCACGACTGCGTGGCGACCGCCCGCTTCACCTACCGCTGAGGCCGAGCGTAGGGCCGAGCGAAGGGCCGAGCACCCGGATCGCGCACGCAGCGACGTCGAACTGCACTGACGCGATCGCGGCGGCGTTCCCGCAAGGCAGCGCAGGCTGTGCCCGAGCGCGCGCGATCCCGACGCGCTCAGGAGCCGCTGACTGTGACCTCGGCCACCTCACCCGGCGCCTCGGGCAGCACATCGACGAGCGCGTACGGCAGGCCGTTGCGCTGCACGAGGCTCGCCGGGACGGGCTGGCCGCCTTCGTCCGTGGCTTGGATCGTGGTCCAGGTCGCGGGGGCGGGGAAGGAGATCGTCAGGCGCACGGGGGTCGGCGGCAGAGGTTGTGCGGACGTCACCGCAACGGTGTGCACACCTTGGCCGTCGACGGTGACGTCGGCGGTCGCGGCATCGCGCTCCTTGATGTAGCGCACGACCTCGCCGAAGGGCGCGACCCACAGCACACCGAGGTCCGACTGGGCCTTGATGTGGTCGAAGTACAGCGCGTAGTCCGCGCTGGCGGGCGGGCTCCAACCTTCGCCGTCGCAGCCGTGGATCATGTCGACCGCCCACTCGCCGCGGGCGAGCGCGGTGTTCGTCGCGACGATCATGTCCTGCCAGGTGTGGGTCTGCTCCCACGCGTACGAGCCGATCGCGTAGAAGTCCGCCGGCGTGGCGCTCACCGTCATGCCGCTGACCGCGCGCGCCGCGATGTAGTGGTTCGCCGTGGCCGTACGGACCGTCGGGTTGAGCATGCTGTAGGGGTACGCAAAGACGAGCCCATCCGGCAGCCCGAGCTGCGTGCGGATCTGCGTCTTCGAGTGCTCCAGCTCGTAGGCCAGGTCGACGGCGTTCAGGCCCGTCAGGCCCTGGACGTTCCCCGCCAGGTCGCGGTTCTCCTGGTGCCGAGCGCTGTGGCTCGCCATCTCGTGGCCCTTCTCCTTCAGCACGGTCGCCCAGTCGTCCCACGAGGACCGCCACACCATCAGGTCGACCCATTCCGAGACGAGGAAGAACGTCCCCCGCAGCCCGCGCGCGTCCAGCATCGGGATCAGGGTCTTGATCTGGCTGCGGTAGCTGTCGTCGAACGTCAGCGACTGCGCCGCGACGGCGCCGCGCTGCCAGCGCTCGACCTGGGCGGGCACCGCGGTGGGGGCGCCGCCGGGCCCGGTGTGCGGAAACGCCGAAAGGCGCGCCGGAACGAGCCCGAATGCGGAAATCGAACCTACGACGAGGGCGAGCTGAAGGGTGCGCATGTTCGGTCGTTGCGGGGCGCCACCGCCGCCGCAGATACCAAATAAGCGTAGCACCCCCTGGAGCGGTACGCGGGAAACGGGGAGGCCAATCCCAGGGGTGCGCCTGGGCCCCCGGTGCCTTCCCAGCCGCTCGACCTCGGTCCGCGACGAAGGCACCGGGGAGGACCCGCGGCCTACTCCGCGGCGAGGCGCTTCAGCAGCGCGACCAGGTCCTTGCCGTGGGCATCGACTTTGACCCCCTCGTCCCGCGCGCGGATCACGCCCTTCGGATCCACCACGAACGTGACGCGCCGGGCGAACGGCCGGCCCTCGACGTCGACCTGGAACTTCTGGGTGACGCTGCCGTCCGGATCGGACAACAGCCGGAAGGGCAGCCCCTGCGCCTCCGCGAACTTGCTCTGGTCCTGGACGGAGTCGCGGCTGACCCCGTAGACATCACACCCGAGCTCCCCGAGCTCGGCCGCTGCGTCCCGCAGCGAGCACATCTCCTTCGTTCAGCCGGGCGTCGCCGCCTTCGGATAGAAGGCGAAGATCGACCAGCGCTCGCTCGGCCCGGCGAACGCGGCCAGCTTGCCCGTGTGGTCGTTGAGCCGGAACACCGGCGCCAGAGCGCCGACCTCGGCGCGCGCCGGCGCCGGCTTCGGATCGTCCTGCTGCATCCAAACCGCCGTGGGCAGGAGCGCCAGCAAGAGTGAGGGGAGGAACTTCATGGGCGAGACGGTACCACCGAGGGCGCCGGTCGCGCCCTTGCGCACGTCTTCCCCGAAGCACCTCGGGTGAGCGCGAGGGGCCCCGCCGCGGGTCACACGTGCCGCCCCGAGGGCGGGGTGGGGGCCGCCGTTTGCAGATCCGGAGGAGAACTCCGAATTTGCAAGAGCGTGGCGTCAGAGGCCCTGAGTCTCGCCTCGAGCGCGCTCCTAAGCGGAGGCCCGTGCGGGAGGCCCCGTCGCCGCAGCGGGCGCAGCGATCCGGACCAAGGGGTGGTCCGCTCGCCCGGTGCCCCGCTTTCCATAGGGGCGGGCGCTGGCC
>CAYOBN010000056.1:14775-32436 GCA_964402175.1 uncultured Planctomycetaceae bacterium
GGGCGCTGGCCGGGGGTGCCCTGAGGGGTGCCCTCCGGCGTGCCCTGCGGGGGCTTCTCCGCGGGTTGCGGGGGGGCTTCGTTCGGAGCGGGGGCGAGCTCGGGCACGAGCTCGGCGTCCGTCGGCAGGGTCAGCGTCACGCCGGCGGCCTGGGCGCGGGTCTGGACGGTGGCGCGGTAGCTCGCGAGCTGTTCGCGGTGTTTGGCGATCAGCGCGGCGCGCTTGGCGGTGGCGGCGTCGCCCTTCTCGGCCCCGTCGAGGGCCGCGAGCTCCGCGGCGAGGCTGCTGCGCAGCGCGTCGACCTGGGCCGTGAACGCCTTGCGCAGCGTCTCTGCATCGATCGGCTTCGGCGCGGGTTTCGGCGCCGGTTGGCCCGCGGCGTCGTCCCCGGCCTGCGGCGCGGGTGCGGGCGCGGGGCCGGCGGGCGCTGGGTTCGGCTGCGCGGGGGCTGGCCGAGCGGGCGCCGGTCCCGCGGGCGCCGGTGCCGGCCCGGGCGGCGCCGGCGCGGCGGCCTCCGCGGCTGCGATGGCGCCCATGACCTTCGAGACGTCGCTGACGTCGACGCTGACACCGAGGCCCGCAGCCTTCTCGCTGAAGGCCTGCTGGAGCGCAACGACCTGCCCGCGGTACTTCCGCGCGATCTCCGTGCGCCGCGCGCCGAAGGCGGCGCTGTCGGCTCCCGTGGCGGTGCGCGCCTCGGCGAGCTCCTTCTGGGCCGCGGCGGCCAACGTCGCGACCTGGTTCGTGAAGTCGGCGCGCAGCGACGCGGCCGGAGCGACCTCCGTCGCCAGCTTCTCCAGTGCCAGGTCGTCCCCCGGCAGCTCGAAGCTCACCCCGAGGCCCTTGGCCTTCTCCGCGTACGCGGTCCGCAGGGCAGCGAGCTCACCCCGATAGCGCCGGGCGATTTCGGTGCGGGCCGCCGCGAAGGCCGCTTCGTCGGAGCCGGCCCGCTCGCGCGCCGCGGCGAGCTCCTCGCCGGCGGCGACCTTGCGCTGGAAGTACTCCTCGCCGAAGCTGCGCCGCAGGGCGGCGAGCGCCTCGTTCGCGGCCGGCGCCGGCGGCTTGCCCTTGTCCGCGTCGGTCCCCGTGCCCTTCCCCCGGTCCTGGGCATCGGCGGGCTGGGCCGCCGGCTGCCGGGTCACGGTACGCCCGCCGCGTTGGGCCAGGCCGAGGTCGGCCACGCCGACGCAGAACAGGGAGAGGAGCAGCAGTCGTCGCATGGTGGAGGGGGGCCGGGGATGGGCTGGCCCACAGGGTCCATCGTCCAGCATGGGCCTTCCCCTGCGTCCCGCCAGGTCTCAGGTTGGAAAAACCTGTGTCCTGCGGCGGGGGCGGACCCGCGGAGTTCCCCGCAGTTCGCCCGATCTGCCTTGATTCCCCCTATGAAACGGGCGGTCTAACACTATCTTCATGCCAGCCGGCGGCCCTAGGCGAGTGGGGACGCCGGTCTGCCCGGGCAGTAGCCCGTGTCCGAGCCCCCTGCGCAGGCGAGCGCGCGGGGGGCTCACTTGATTGATGGGCTCAGCGCCAACTCCGGCGAGCGCGCCTCCCCTGGCCGCCCATCCCTTGGGGCCATCCGGCTGCGCCCTCGAATCTGCGCGATGAGACGTTCGGCCGCAGTCGATCGCCGGCGCGAGCGCGTTGATTCGGCGGACATTGGGGTCCTCAGCGCTGCGGGCGGACCTCGGCCTGCCGCTCCGCGGTCCAAGGGTCGGTGACTGTCGTATCGCCGTAGCGCGCCTGGAGCTGCCCGAGCTCGACGGCCAGCTTCGCCGCTTGCGCCGCGTGCTCGGGCCGCCCGAAGAGGTTCGTGCGCTCGTCGGGGTCCGCCGCGAGGTCGAACAGCTCCCACTCGTCGAACGGGTAGTAGTGCACGAGCTTCCAACGATCGGTGCGCACTCCGCAGTGCCGCGAGACCATGTGGACGCTCGGGTACTCGTAGTAGTGGTAGTAGATCGAGCGGCGCCAGTCGTCCGGCGCTTCGCCCTTCAGGAGCGGCACGAGCGAGCGCCCCTGCATGTCCGCCGGCGCGGCGACCCCCGCCATCTCGAGGAAGGTCTCGGCGTAATCAAGATTCTGCACCAGGTGATCGTCGACGGAGCCGGGCGCCGTGACCCCGGGCCAACGCACGATGAGGGGCATCGCGAGCGACTCCTCGTACATCCAGCGTTTGTCGTACCACCCGTGGTCGCCCAGGTAGAACCCCTGGTCCGACGAGTACACGACCACCGTGTCCTCGGAGAGACCGTTGGCGGCGAGCCAATCGACGATGCGACCGACGCTCTCGTCGACGCCGCGCACGCAGCGCAGATAGTTCGCCAGGTAGCGCTGGTGCATCCACCGCACACGTGCCTCCCCTGTGAGCTCGGCCGCGCGGAAGGCGGCGTTCTTGGGCTCCCAGAAGTTGTCCCAGACCTCGCGCTGCGTCGGCGTCATCCGCGCGAGGTTGGCGTAACCCGACTGGTCGAGCGCCGTGCCCGCCTTCGGGTCCCAGTCTTCGCCAGGCGTGACGAAGAGGTCGTACACGAGGTTCATGTCGCGTGCGATCGTCATCTCCTGGAAGCGCGCAGCAGGCGCAAGGCCGGCATAGTCGTCGAACAGCGTCGGCGGCTCGGGCAACGTCACACCGTCGTACAGCTCGAGGTGCCGCAGGGCCGGCATCCACGTGCGGTGCGGCGCTTTGTGTTGGCACATGAGCAAGAACGGCTCGCCGCTCTCCTTCTGCGCGTCGAGCCACTCGAGCGCGAGGTCCGTCACGACGTCCGTGCAGTGCCCTTCGACGCGGCGACGACCCTCGCTATTGATCAGCACCGGGTTGTAGTAGTCACCCTGGCCCGGCAACACGTCCCAGTGATCGAAGCCCTGCGGGTCGCTCTTCAGGTGCCACTTGCCGATCAGCGCGGTTCGGTAGCCAGCGCCCTGCAGGAGCTTCGGGAAGGTGACCTGGTCGCCGTCGAACGCGTCGTCGTTCGACATGAAGCCGTTCCGGTGGCTGTGTTTGCCGGTCAGGATCACCGCGCGGCTCGGTCCGCAGATGGAGTTCGTGCAGAAGCTCTGGCGGAAGCGCATGCCTTCGGCGGCGAGCGCGTCGATGCGCGGGGTCGAGTCCACTTCGGCCATCCACCGACCGAAGCGCTGCTCGGGATCGCGCGCGTATGCGCCGATCGCGTGGGGCGCGTGGTCGTCGCTGAAGACGAAGACGATGTTTGGGCGACGTTGTCCCGCGGGTGGCGGCGTCGCCGTCGCAACGGGCCACGGCGCGAGGGTCGCGAGGACCGGGCGGTGGTCCGAGTCGAAGCGCGCATCGTCCGCGCGCTCGGCCAGCACCGCGTGCGACAGCACCGCTGTGCCGGGCGGCACGAAGATGTGGTCGATGCGCGGCCCGGCCTGCGCCAGGATCGCGGCGGAGGGTTTGCCGAAGCCCGTGAACGTCGCCGTCGGACCCGCCGCAGCGGTGCGGGTCACGCTCGCGGCGTCGTCCATCAACGTGTCCAGCGTTGCGTAGCCCGTTGAATCGGGGCCGAAGTTGAAGTCACCGAGCAGCACCGCTGGGCGGCCCGCGGCGAGCTCGACGAGGCGCTCGGCGACCAGCCGCGCGCTCTCGCGACGCGCCGCTTCACCGCGGTGATCGAAGTGTGTGTTGACGACGAGCAGCGCGCGTCCCGTCGAGCGCTCGCGCAGGTCCGCCCACGTCGCGATCCGGTTCAGGGCGGCGTCCCAGCCCTTGCTGGGCACGTCGGGGGTCGGCGAGAGCCAGAACGTGCCCGAAGCGGCGAGCGAGAAGCGCTCGCGGTCGAAGAAGATCGCGCAGCGCTCACCTTGGTCGCCTTCGTCGCGGCCGCGCGAGACGACACCGTAGCGCTCGAGGTCGCCGCGCAGGTGCTCGACTTGGTGCGCGAGCGCCTCTTGGACTCCGACGACATCCGCCGCGGCTCCGCGGATGCGGGCCGCGACGCGCGCGCGGCGCTCGGACCAAGCGTCCGCACCGTCGCGGGGTTCGTCGTAGCGGATGTTATAGGTCAGGACGCGGACCTCTTCGCCCGCGTGTGCCAGCGCGCTGCCGAGGGCCAGCAGCGCCACGAGGGCGAGGAGGTGCAACCGCATCACTGCACTCCGCGGCCGATGTAGACCATGTAGATCGCCAGGGCGACGATCGCGGTCGTGACGAGCGAGAGGACCTTCGCCAGCGACGGCGCGCGGAACGCGACGCCCGCCATGGCGGAGAGGGTCAACCAGCAGAGGATCTTGACGTGCAGCCAGCCCTCCGCGGCCAGCTTCAGCCCGAGGCGCGCCTGGAGGCCGAAGCCGCCGACGAGCATCAGGAGGCTCAGGATCCCCGCGAGGGCGAGCGTCTTCTTGCGCCGCTCCGGGGTGGGGGCGGCGAAAGCTTGGAAGGTCACCGCGGTCAGGAGGAAACCGCTGATGACGTGCATGAGTTGGTAGACCTGGATCGACATGGCTGACCGGAGAGGGTATCCGGGAGGGGCCGCGGCGTGGCATCCTCATGCCATGGCCGCCTCACCCGTGTGGACCGCCGCGGAGACCGAGGAGGAGGTCGACACGCGGGTCGAGGAGACCCTCGCGCCGCTCTGGAAGGTCATCTGCCACGACGACCCGGTGACGACGATGGACTTCGTCGTGCAGGTCCTGATGGAGGTCTTCCGCCTGCCCGCGGCCCGGGCGATGGAGGTCATGCTGCGCGTGCACCACACGGGCTCGGCGGTGGTGGGGCGCTACCCCGAATCCACCGCGAAGCGCCGCGCCGAGCGCGCGCGCTCGAAGGCGCGCGCGGCAGGGTTCCCGCTGACGTTCACCGTCGAGCGCGACTGAGCGCCCTCGCTCAGCGAGTGGCCTCGAGCGTGGTGCGCAGCGCCAGGACGCCGAACGCCGTGCCGTAGGGCTTCGTGTTCGACGCGATGTAGAAGTCCCAGTACGAACCGTCGCGTTGGCTCGCCTTGCCGACGCCCTCTTGCACGAAGGCGGCGAACGCAGCGCGGCGCTCGGGGGAGAGCGCCGCGACGACCTCGGCCGCGTAGTGGTGCGCGAACAGGTAGAAGTACGCGGCGTTGGCGTAATACGCTTCGTGGGGGATCGGCTTGTGGCGCGCGACGTCGAGGAACTTGTGGTGGCGCACGAACTCTTCGAGGCCGCGCACGAGCGTCGCTTCGTCCATCGGCGCGCCCGCGCGCAAGAGCGCCAGGTTGCAGACCTGGATCCGGCCTAGCGAGCCCTTCACTTGGTTGATCGACTCGAGCGAAAGTCGTCCCGGTGTCGCGCGCACTTCGTAGTCGTAGGCGCCGTTCGGTAGCCGCGAGCGCTCGATGGCCTTGACCCCCGCGCGGAACACCTTGTCGTCGACCTCCAAGCCCGAGGCTTTGGCTTCGCCGAGGGCCAGCACCGCGGCCGCGGTCGTGAACGAGGTGGCCCACTCGGGACGCCACGCGGCGTCCGCGTCGGCGTAATAACCCCAGCCGCCGCGGGGGGATTGGTACTTGGCGAGGCCGCGCACGAGCTTCTCGCCGGCGGCGCGCAGGGCCGCGTGGCGCTCGGTCTCGGGCCCGAAGCGCGGGTCGCGCAGGGCGCGCGCGACCGTGTCCAGGCCGTAGATCAGCGCCCAGTTGTTGTCGACGTCCCAATCCGCAGGCCGCACGGGCTCCGCGTTCTGCACCAGGTAGTCGAGCCCGCGCGCGACGGCTGCATCGACGGCGTCGCCCTCGCCCAGCTCCAAGAGCGCGCGCACCGCGAGGGCGCTCGCGCCGATCTGCCAGCACTCGTGCGTCGCGGCGTTCGCGAACGACGTCGTGAAGGTCGCGTTGCGCGGTCCCCCGAAGGAGCCGTCGGCGTTCTGCGCGCCGACGAGGAACTCGACCCCCGCATGGATGCGCCGCGCGAGCGCCTCGCGGTCGACGAGCGGCGCGCGCTCCGCGACCTGCGCCGGCGCTGCGCTCGCGAGACACAGCGCGGCCAAGGAGGCCCAGCCCAGGGACCCGAGCTTCAACGCCGCCTCCGGCCGGCAGCGCGCTGTTCGGCCTCGCGTTTGGCCTTCTCGAGCTTGCGTGTCACCTCTTCGAGCTCGTAGCGGAGCTCGTCCAGCTCGAGCGAGCGCCGGCGCTGGTCCAGCGCTTCGGCGTGTTCCGCCGCCGAGAGCGCCGCGCGGGCGCGGTCGACTTCGAGGCGCAGCTTCGTCTCTTCGCGCGGCAGCTCCTCCTGCACGAGCTGCTGGAGCGAGCGCTCCGCCAGCCGGATCCGCTGCTGCGCCCGCTCCGCGTCGCGCCGACCCCGGCTCAGGACGAACTCGCGCGTCTTGTCGTCCAGGTCCTGCTCGCGGTACATGGCCTCGAGCTGCGCCAGCTCCTCCGCCGCCTCCATGGCGCGATCGCGGGTGCCCTGCAGCTCCAGCTCGGCTTCTTCCTGCTTCGTCACCCGATCGAACCGCTGGAACGCGGCCAACGCTGCCTCGGCCAGCGCCAACTCCGCCTTCGCGGCCATCACCGCCTGCCCGAGCTCCGCCGCAGCCCCCGCGAACTCGAACGTCGCGAGATCGACCTTCCGCTGCAGCACCTCGGCCTTGCGCGCGTCGTCCTCAGTGCCCTCCTCGTCCGCCGCGACGATCGCCTCGACCGCCGGCTCCTCGGGACTTGCCGCACACCCGACCCCCCCGCACAGGAGCCCGGCCCAGAGCCCCAAGCGGAGCCATGGCCGCGGCGCCTCCATCCGACCGAGACCTCGACGTGCGGGAACGTTCCGTGAGCTGCGCTGGGGATTCCACATGGCTCCCCCCAGCATGCCCGAACCCCCCGTTCCGCGCGACGCCCGATGCACCCCACCACCCCGCGCGGCTACACTCGCCCCCCTTCATGCGCCCGTAGCTCAGCAGGATAGAGCACTGGTTTCCTAAACCGGGGGTCGTGGGTTCGAATCCCGCCGGGCGCACCACCTGCCTGCGCCGTCGGGGACGCGGGGCGGTTGTGAGTAGCCGGTCCCGGGGGGAGTTCCCATACTGTTCGGCTCGAACTGTGAGCCCGTGATGTCTGACCCCCGTATCGCCCGCGAGATCGCGCGTCGTCGCACCTTCGCCATCATCTCGCACCCCGACGCGGGGAAGACGACGTTGACCGAGAAGTTGCTCTTGTACTCGGGGGTGATCCAGAGCGCGGGGCTCGTGAAGAACCGGAAGGGGAAGCTCGCGACGTCGGACTGGATGGGGATGGAGCAGGAGCGGGGGATCTCGATCACCTCGTCTGCGATGCAGTTCCCGTACAAGGGGCAGGTGATCAACGTGCTCGATACTCCCGGGCACGAGGACTTCAGCGAGGACACGTACCGCACGCTGACGGCCGCGGACTCCGCGATCATGGTGCTCGACGCCAGCAAGGGGGTCGAGGCGCAGACGCGCAAGCTGTTCGAGGTCTGTCGGCTGCGCGGGATCCCGGTGCTGACGTTCATCAACAAGCTCGACATGCCGGGGCGGGAGCCGCTGGACCTCATGACGGAGGTCGAAGAGGCGCTCGGGATCCAGGCGAGCGCGATGAACTGGCCGGTCGGGTCCGGGCGGGAGTTCGCGGGGGTCGTCGATCGCCGCACGCAGGAGCTGATCCTGTTCACGAAGACGGCGGCGGGCGGGGCGGCGAAGTCGGAGCTCGAGCGCGTGCCGCTCGACAGCGAGCGCTTCGTCCAGCGGCTCGGCGCAGAGACGGCCGCGCGCGTGAAAGGCGAGCTCGAGCTGCTCGAGGTCGCGGGCAACGCGTGGGACCACGGGCGCTTCCTGCGCGGCGAGATCACGCCGACGTTCTTCGGCTCGGCGCTGACGAACTTCGGCTTGGAGCCGTTCTTCGACGCGTTCGTCGAGCTCGCGCCAGGGCCTTCGGGGCGGCGGGTCGACCTGCCGGACGGGACGGATCGTCCGCTCGATGTGACCGCGCCGTTCAGCGCGTTCGTCTTCAAGATCCAGGCGAACATGGACCCGCGGCACCGGGACTGCGTGTCCTTCATCCGCATCTGCTCCGGGCGCTACGAGCCCGACATGCAGGTGCACCACCACCGACTCGAGAAGACGGTGCGACTCGCGCGCCCGCAGAGCATCGTCGCGCGCGAGCGCCTGACGATCGACGAAGCGTTCGCCGGCGACGTCGTCGGTTTGATCGGCAAGGACCTCTACCACATCGGCGACACGCTCTCGCTCGAAGGGGGCTTCGAGCACAAGCCCCTGCCCTTGTTCCAGCCCGAGCTGTTCGCGCGCGTCGCGCCGAAGTCGACCTCGGACCGCAAGCGCTTCGACAAGGGCATCAAGAGCCTGATCGCCGAAGGCGCCGTGCAGCAGCTCTGGCCCGACACCGGCCCCGCGGACATCCTGATCGGGGCCGTCGGGCGCCTGCAGTTCGAGGTGTTGCAGTACCGGCTGCGCGACGAGTACTCGGTCGAGACCCGCCTCGACGTCCTGCCCTACGAGTGCAGCGCCTGGCTGCAGGATGAGGACAAGCCGTTCAAGGCACCGACGACGTCGCTCTTGGCGCGGGACCGCCGGGGCCGCCGGGTCGTCCTGTTCCAGTCCAAGTACGAGAAGCGCCTGGCGGCGCAGCAGAACCCCGATCACGTCCTCTTGGACATCGCCTGAGGGCCGTTCGGCGCGGGCCTCGGCCCGGCTGCTCAGGATGTCCGAGGGGCAGGGTGTCCCGGGAACCCCTGTCCCATCCGTGGGACTGCTGGGGGGATTCCCCTAGCGGGCACCGAAATCTGCTCCGCTCGGCGGGCGGGCGCGGCCGAATAGCGTCCTACCTGCCCCCCCGGGACCGTGATATGCCGACGCCCGACCAACCCAAACCGAAACAGCGCCGCGAGAACGTGGAAGCACGGCTCGCCGAGCTCGCGGCGCGACTCGACCGCCTCGAGAAGCCCCAGGCCCCGCTCGCCTTCGACGACGACGCCCTCGAGCGCTGCAGCGCCGAGCTCAACGCCGCCCGCGATGAGATCGAGCGCGCCAATCGCCAGCGCTTGGAGCTGTTCGGCCTCTTGAACCGCGAGATCCGCACGCCCCTCGCCGGCTTACTCGGCGTCGCGAGTCTGCTGCGTCGCCTGGACCTCGACGAAGCTGCGGCGGACTACGCCGCGACGATCGAAGCCTGCGGTACCGAGGTCATGGGCCTCTTGAACGAAGCCCTGCGCCTGGCCGATCTCTCGCCGCAGGAGCTCGATGCCGCGGTGGCGCTGCGACAGAAGAACGCTCGCTCGCTCGATATGCGCGCGACGGCGCCCGAACCCCCGCGCGACATGCAAACGACGCTGGAGCTCTCCGCGCGCCATCCGCGGCCGCGAGTCCTGGTCGTCGAAGACAACCTCATCAACCAGAAGGTCGCGCGCAAACACCTGGAACGCGCGGGCGTCGACGTCGAGATCGCCAACGACGGCCACGAGGCCCTCGCTGCGCTCGAGCGCGAGCGCTACGCTCTCGTGTTGATGGACTGCGAGATGCCTGGCTGTGACGGGTACACCGCCACCCGCGAGCTGCGCCGCCGCGAGCGGAAGTCGGGCGCGAAGCGCCAACCCGTCATCGCCCTCACCGCGAGCTGGCTGCCCGAAGAGCGCCTGCGCTGCTTCGAGTGCGGCATGGACGACTTCCTGGCGAAGCCGGCGTCGACCGAGGCGCTGCTCGGCAAGCTGCGCGACTGGCTCCCGAAGCTCACGGCAGCCGCCTGAGCGCGCGGGCTGAACTTCGAGGTACCGTAGGGCCCATGTTCTGGGCCCTCTTTCTTTCCGCGGCGCACGCTCCAGCGCCTGTGCCGGCTGGCGCGGAGCGGCTCCCGAACCTGATCGTCTTCGTCACCGACGATCACCCGCACGACGCGCTCGGTTGCGCGGGGCATTCGGTCCTGAAGACGCCGCATATGGATGCACTGGCCGCGCGTGGGACCCGCTTCACCCACGCGTTCGCCACTACGCCGATCTGCGCCGCCAGCCGTGCGACGCTCTTGACGGGCGCCTTCGAGCGTCGGCACGGCTACACGTTCCAAGCGCCGCCGCTCTCCCCCGACGTCACCCGCGCGACCTACCCGGCGCAGCTCCGGGCCGCGGGTTACAGGGTCGGCTTCGTTGGCAAGCTCGGCGTCGCGATCCCAGCGCCCCAGCGGGCCGAGCTGTTCGATACGTTCGTGGAAGGGGTCGCTCCCTACGTGCGTCGCAACGAAGCCCAAAGCGGCGCGGAGCCGCAACACCTCACCGAGCGCAATACCGCGCGGGCGCTGGAGTTCTTGCGGAGCGAAGACGAGCGGCCGTTCTGCCTGTCCCTCTGGTTTCAAGCGCCCCACGCCGAGGACAACAACCCCGAGCAATACGTGTGGCCTGAGTCGTGTGATGCGCTCTATGTCGATGCGGTGATCCCGCCTCCGGACACTTCGGATCCCGCGTTCTTCGCCGCGCTGCCCGAGTTCCTGCAGACAGGCATGAACCGCAAACGCTGGCACTGGCGCTTCGATACAGAGGAGAAGCGCGTGCGTATGGTCCGCGGCTACTATCGAATGCTGAGCGCAGTCGACATGGCGATCGGACACGTCGTGACGGAGCTGGAGTCTCAGGGCCTGGCGGACAACACCGTGATCCTCGTCATCGGTGACAACGGCTACTTCCTCGGTGAACGGGGCTGGGCTGGCAAGTGGACCATGCACGAGCGCTCCGTCCGTGTGCCCCTCATCGTCTGCGACCCGCGCGCCCCGAGGGTCGATGGTGGCAGGGTCGTCGCTGCACCCGCCTTGAATGCGGACATCGCGCCGACGCTGCTGGACTTTGCGGGGATCGAGCCAAGTCCGCTGAATCAAGGGCGCTCGTTGCGTCCGTGGCTCAGCGAGCTGACCGAGGAAGACGCTGACGCGCTCGAGCGCGGCTGGCGCAGCGAGGTCTTCACCGAGCACCTCTGGCGGCACCCCGAGATCCCCCGCACGGAGGCGCTGCGCAGCGACGGTTGGAAGTACATCCGCTACTTGGATCACCCCGAGTACGAAGAGCTCTACAACCTGCGCGACGATCCCCGCGAAGAGCGCAACCTCGCCCGACTCGCCGAGCACGCCGAGCGCCTCGCAGAGCTTTCAGCGCGCTGTACCGCCGCCGCGGAGCGCGCACGGTGAACCGCCTGCGCTCGGGCCCGAATCCTCGGGCTGGGCTACCATGCGCGCATGCTGCCCTGGCGCTTCCTCTCCATCGTCGCGATCCTCACGCTGGCCCCTCTCCGCGCAGAGGGGCCCGACCTGCACCTGCCGCCCGGCTTCCGGGCCGAGGTGCTCTACACCGTCCCGAAGGACTCCCAGGGTTCGTGGGTCGCGCTCTGCCGCGGCGCCGCGGGTGAGCTCTACGCCAGCGACCAAGCCGGCGCCGGGATCTTCCGTATCACGCCCGCTGCCATCGGCGTCGCCGGTGCCGAGACGAAGGTCGAGCCCATCGGCGTCGAGCTCAGCGGCGCGCAGGGCCTCGTCTGGGCCTTCGACTCGCTCTACGCCAACGTCTACGGCAAAGGGCTGTGGCGCGTGCGCGACACGGACGGTGACGGCCGCCTCGACGACAAACAGCTCCTGATCCCGCTCGGCGCGGGCGGCGAACACGGCCCGCACGCGGTCCTGCCGACCGCCGACGGCCGCGGGCTCTACTTCATCGGCGGCAACCACGTCGCGCCGCCGAAGTTCGATGGCTCGTGCGGCCCCACGAACTGGGCCGAGGACCTCCTGCTGCCGCGCCTCTGGGACGCCCGTGGCCACGCCCGCGGCATCCTCGCCCCCGGCGGTTGGATCGCGCGCTGCGACCCGGACGGCAGCAACGTCGAGCTCATCAGCACGGGTTATCGCAACCAGTACGACATCGCGCTCGACGCACACGGCGAGCTCTTCACGTACGACGCCGACATGGAATGGGACCTCGGTACGCCGTGGTACCGGCCGACTCGCGTCTGTCACGTCACGAGCGGCAGCGAGTTCGGCTGGCGCAGCGGAACCGGCAAGTGGCCAGCGCACTACGAGGACTCATTGCCCGCGATCATCGACCTGGGCCCTGGGTCGCCGACGGGGATCACGTTCGGCACGGGCGCTCGTTTCCCAGAGCGCTACCAGCGCGCGCTGTTCGTGCTCGATTGGACCTTCGGCACGATCTACGCGCTGCATCTCGAGCCCGTCGGCGCCAGCTTCAAGGCGACCAAGGAGGAGTTCGCATGGGCGAAGCCTCTCGGCGTGACCGACGCCGTCATCGGCGCGGACGGTGCGATGTACTTCACCGTCGGCGGCCGTGGTACGCAGTCGGCGCTCTACCGCGTGACGTACGTCGGCGACGCGTCCACCGCTCCCGCGCCGCGCGCCGAGCTTGCGTCGGAAGTGGTCGCCGCGCGCAGCCTCCGCCATCAGCTTGAGGCGTTCCACGGACGGCGCGATCCGGCTGCGGTCGCTGCCGCTTGGCCGCACCTCGGCAGCGCAGACCGGCATGTGCGCTTCGCGGCGCGCATCGCGGTCGAAGCTCAGCCCGTCGCCGAGTGGCGCGCCCGCGCTCTCGCCGAAGAAGCGCCGCGCGCCGCCATCACAGCGCTGATCGCGCTCGCGCGCCAAGGTGAGCCCGCGGACCTCGACGCGGCCCTCGCGGCGCTGGCGCGCCTGCCTCTGACGGACCTGTCCGAAGTCGAGCTGCTCGGCGCGCTGCGCGCGCATGCTCTGGCGCTCATCCGCCTCGGAAAGCCCTCGGACGCGCGACGTACAGAGCTCATCGAGCGCCTCGATCCGCTCTTCCCCGCGCGCTCCGCGGCGGTGAACCGCGAGCTCGGCGCGCTGCTCATTCACCTCGGTGCACCGACGGCGGTCGAGAAGTCGCTCGCGCTGCTGGAGGGCCATGAATCGGCGGACTTGCCGACCTGGGCGACGCTCATCACGCGCAACGACAACTACGGCGGGCCGATCGCGAAGATGTTGGCGGACATGCCGCCGCTCGAGGGCATCCACCACGCGCTGAACCTGCGCAATGCGACGGTCGGCTGGGACCTCGCGCGCCGGCGCCAGTATTTCGGGTTCTTCCCGCGGGCAGCGCAGCACCCCGGGGGCATGAGCTACACCGGCTTCCTCGAGAACATCCGTGCGGACGCGGTCGCCACGCTCGACCCGGGTGAGCTGCGCTCCCTCGCCTCCGAGCTCGGCCAGACCCTCGTTGCGCCCGCGCCCGAGGGCGTCACACCTCCCACCGGCCCGGGGCGCGCGTGGACGATGAGCGACGCGCTCGCCGCCCTCGGCGATGGCCCGCTCCGCGGCCGCAACTTCGAAGCCGGCCGCAATCTCTTCCACGCGACGTCGTGCAGCACCTGCCACCGCTTCGACGGCGGTGGGGGAGCGATCGGTCCCGACCTCTCGACCGTCGCCAACAAGTTCTCGGCGCAGGACCTCTTGGAGGCGATCCTGGAGCCCAGCAAGGTGATCTCCGACCAGTACGCCGCACACACGGTGCTGGCCGAGGACGGCACCCTGGCCGAGGGCCTCCTCGCCGAAGACGGCGACGAGCTCGTGGTGTACACCCGCGATCCGAGCGCTCCGCCCGTGCATTTTGCGAGGAGCGAAGTGAAGCTCGTCAAACCCTCGCCGCTCTCCCAGATGCCCGCGGGTCTCGTCGATCCCCTGAATCCGGACGAGCTGCGCGACCTGCTCGCGTATCTCCTCTCGGGCGGCAATTCGAAAGCGCCCATCTTCGCCGACTGAGCCGCCGCGGCGAGCGCTTTACAGACGTCCCGCGCCCCCTGTGGAACCGATCCATAGGGGGCGCGATGTTCGGCCAAGTGGATTCGGTGCCCTGGGCTCCGGCTCGCTCAGCGGAAGGTCAGCTCGAAGCCGCGTGTGAAGTGGAGCGTCGTACTGTCCGTCCCGGCGCCCGTCGCGCGGTACCACGCCTGGAACGTCCAGTTCTCGCCCGGCATCGCGACCAGGAGGCCTGTCGACCCGCGGCGTGCCTTCGACCTAGAGACTCTGCGAGATGTGTTGCCTGCCTCTTGGAGGCTCCCTACCCTCGGAGAATCATGCACACACCCCACACCCCACACCCTCACGCTGCATGAGCCGTTGGTCTCTCAGGTCAGGTGCTGCACTGGCGCTCGTTGCGTCCGCAAGTGCGATCCCGCAGTCACCGAGCTCGGGCTCGCAGCCTCTTTGCAACGACCAGGCGCGCGAGCACGATGTGCAACCGGGGGTCCACAACAAGGAGACGGTCGACTGCACCGTCATCACGTTCTCCGTGGCCGGGCAGACACTTCGGACGCAACCGAGCTGCATCTTGGGGTACTCGGACTTCCCGTATATGTTCTGGAAGTGCGGAGCGCCGAACTCCGATGGGAACCACTGCAAAGCGCGCGGCGTCGAGCGCGTGTACTATTCGTACACGGGAGGCGGGTGCTTCGCTCTACCGCCCTTGTCGGCCCTTGGAAACCTCTCTTGGACGTCGATGGACAAGGTCCCGGAGTTGCTTCTCCAGGCGCTCTCGTGCAAGGAGCTCAAGCAGACCGAAACCAAGGACTGGTCGGCCGTTGTGGTGGAGTGCGACAACCGCCAGAAAAAGGCTGACGAGCGCCTCGAGGGTCAGCCCTACTTCGGCGAGAGCGACACCCCTTACTGGATCGCCACTGGTACGCTGGCCCGTGTGGGTGCGAGTGGCAACCTGTTCGAAACGGTCTACGACGCGGCGCAAGTGTCCGACCCCGCGGCTGTCCCCGGGATGCTCGGGGAGCTCATGGCACACGCTCCCGCTGGCGCAGGATTCTCGATCGTGGCGCGGGTTCGGTTGGAGCACTTCGATCCCGCCGATTCGGTGCCGAATCACCGGTTCAGCGGTTCGATCGACGGGTCCTTCACCCCTGATGGTCGGTTCGACTTCCGGCGGGTGACCCCCGTCGTCAATGGCGAGGGCGACCCGACGACTGCCGATCATCGGACGACGTTCGATCTCTATCGTCTGCAGGACCTCGCGGTCGGCGACGACTGCGGCGTTGCTTACTACCGCTCCTCGCCGAACTGGCAGTACGGCGTGGAGGATCACACGTCGTTGGCGCGTTGGATCTATCGCTGGGCGGTCGATCCATTCGACGTACCGGCCTTCCCTGCGCTGGAAACACTCGAGTCCGTTGCGGGTGACGAACTCCTCGTCGAGCATATCGTCCACGGCGCCCAGGGACCGTTCACGTCCCTGCGCTATCGCATCGCCGTGGGAGGACCCGTGCCGCTGCCGCAGTCGCGAGAGGTCCTGGATCCATTCGGCAACGTGGTGGCGCGGACGGACTACTCCGACTACCAGCGGACAGCCGGCGGTTCGGTGCGACCCATGTCGTGGGTCGAGACCCGATTCCACGGGGCGCCCTATACGGAGCGCCCGCGATTCAGGGTCACGGTCACCGTGGCGCAGGCTGTCGAACTGACGCCACAGCAGGCGGCTCTGGTACCCGAGGAGTTTCCCATGGACCAGCGCTGGCACGTCTGGCAATAGGAAGTCGCAGCGCTCCCTGTGACACCGCACAGGAGTGCAGGTGAGGGAGCACACCCTGGAGCGGCAAGAGGACGACCACCGAAGCGAAGCGCACCCCGCTGCGGCGTGTGCATCAAGGCAGGCTCGACCGGGACTGGGCGCGCCGTATCGGTCCCGATGGGCTACGCGACATGCTCGCGCAACTCCCCTTCGCTGGCGATCCGGAGCCGCCCGAACTCAGCGGCGGAGCCCGCGCAGCTCATGCGCTTGGCAAACATCTCGCGCCCCCTGCGGAATGATCCACAGGGGGCGCGTTGTTCGGCCCAGTGCATTCGGTGCCCTAGGGCGCTGAATCGCTCAGCGGAAGGTCAGTTCGAAGCCGCGCGTGAAGTTGGACGTCGCGCTGCCAGTCCCGGTGACCGTATCGCGGTGCCACGCTTGGAAGGTCCAGGTCTCACCCGGTGTCGCGACCAGGAGGCCTGTGGGGGTCGGCAACGCCTGCAGCGGCAAGGTGAACCCCGCGGTGCCTGCGGTCGAGACGACTTGGATCTGCCCAGGTCCCGAGAAGCGCCCGATCGGGCCTGCGAGGCATAGCTCGCCGCTGCCCACCGGCAGAGCGGGACCCTGACTGCGCGCTGCCAGCAGCAGCGCGAGGGCGCCCTGCGGCAAGCGGCTCGCATCGAGCGCCGCGAGGTCGCGCGCCACGACGGGAGAGCCGCGCAGATCGAGGGTGCCGACGGCTCCCGTGGAGTTCGGCAGCCCCGCGCAGAACACGCTGTTGTGATGGAACGAGAAGAGATCGACGAGTCCCACGCCGTTGGTTCCGACCCCTTGGATCGCGAACTCCGCGTTGCCGTCGCCATCGGCGTCGCCGACGCAGACCACGCTGGGACCGAACTCGCGGTATTCGGTCCCGAGCGCTGCGTTTCTCGTTCCGAGGACGATGCCCGAGGCGCCAGAGACGACGCGCACGAAGCCGCTCGTCTGCGTCGGAATCTCACCTCCGGAGTAGACGTAGCTCGTGAACGCGAAGTCGGCGAGTCCATCGTTGTCGACGTCGCCCAGGGCACAGACGTCGACGATCTGGGTGTTGACCTGGACGGCGGGGACCTCGTACACACGTGCCCCCGTCGCACTGTTGAAGAGGGCCACACCGCGGTTCCAGGCGATGAACAGATCGTCCTGGCCATCGCCATCGACATCCCCCGCAGCAGCCGTCGAAGCTCCGAGACCGTTGATCCCGAAGGACTCGCCGCGGACCTCGAAGATCAGTTGTTGCGTCGCTCCCGAGAACACACGCACGCGCCCGCCGCCACCGGCGGTGGGGCTCGTCCTGAAGTTCGATGAACCGACGAAGATGTCGCCGCGGCCGTCCCCGTCGACATCGCCTGCCGCGCCGATGCTGCTGGCGAAGTTCTCTTGGGTCGGACCATCGAGCTGGAAGAGGAGCGTCCCGGTCGCGAGGGAATGGATCTGGAAGCGGCCCTGCGTGAACTGCGGGCTGAACGCGAGCCCGAGGTCGTCGCGACCATCGCCGTCGAAGTCGCCGACATTCGCCAGCCGGTACGCGCTCGCCGCCAGGGGCAGCTCTCGCAGGATCGCGTTGGTGCGACCCGAGCGCACGATGACACGGCCAAGGAGACCTTCCGTCAAGGTGTAGGCGTAATCACCTCGACCATCGGCGTCCACGTCGCCGACGCCGCTGACATGGCGCCCGAGGAAGTTCCCCGGAACCTGCCCCGCGAACTGGCGCAGCACCTGGCCCGTCGCTCCAGAGCGGACATGGACCTTACCCAGGCGCTGATTGAGATCAGGGAACACCGGAATACCGACGATGACGTCGGCAAGACCGTCGCCGTCGACATCACCCGCGCTCGCGATCGACGCGCCGAAGTCCTGTTCGTTTCCCTGCGCCGGGAGGAGTCGTCGATAGAGCGATTGTGCGCCGGAGGATCCGGCAGTGATTGCGATAAGGAGGGCCGCCAGGGCGGCGTTGGATGTAGGCTTCATGTCCTACACCCTACGCGACATCGCGCGAAAGCGACAGATGGCTATGTCCGGCGTGTGTCGCCCGCGCGCGCCGGCCCGATCAGGTGTCAAAAGGTGGGCTCGTTTGGCCGGACTCGAAGTGGGCTCGGTTGGCCGGTCCTTGACACTCTCGACGAGCTCCGTCCTCATGTGGGTCGCCATCGACCAACCCACGACCAG
>CAYOBN010000057.1:0-32332 GCA_964402175.1 uncultured Planctomycetaceae bacterium
AACCCGGACCTGAGGGACGAACTAACGACCTGGGTTCGAACGGTACCAGGTACGAGTTGGCGGTGGAGCGCTCACAGGCGCGCGCGGAGCGCGCGCGTGCGAGCGCTCCACCGCCAACTCGTACCTGGTACCGTTCGAACGCTCCCCAACCGCGTGATCTGGGTGCGAACGGTACCAGGTACGACGTTGCACACAGCTCGCTGGGCTGGGTTGCGGAACCTCGACGTGTCGCAATCAGGCGACATTCCGTGGGGCAACGACGCAACATCGCGGCGCCGCCTACGACCGCTAGGCGGCACGCGCGATATGCCGTAACCCCCCGCTGCGCGGATGCTTGCGCGCGTTCTGCACCGCCGTCACGCCGCTTGGCACCCCCGTGGCTCCTGTCCCTCCGTCCACAGCCGACACCCACCGCCATGACGAGCCACGACTTCTACGCCGCCACCAAGTACTGCCCCTGCTGCGCGAAGGACGTCCGCTACCTCGCCAGCCTCGAGGCGAGCTACTGCGTCGAGTGCGGCGGCGAAGTCCGCCTCTTCTCGAAGGACGAGTGGACCGCCTTCACCGCCACCCTCGAGGCCCGCAAACCCAAAGGCGGCCGTCCCAGCAAGCGCGCGGCCTGATACACGCCCACGACGGGGCATCACCGCGGCGATTGGTTCCCGCCGCGCGCCCCAGTCGGGATCCCTGACTCGATTCTCTCCTTGGTCTGTGAACGCTGGGGCCCGCTGCTCTCACGAGCGGCGGGCCTCGCGCTCTTCGGGGCTTCGCCGCGCGCGCTCAGCTCCGCCGCACCGCGACAAGGCGCTCGCGCTTGCGCCCGTAACCCGGGAGGCGCTGCACGTCGAAACCCGCTGCGGCCAACCCGCGCCGCACCGCGCCCGCCACGCACCACGTCGCAGCGACGCCGCCTGGCCGCATGACCTGCGCGAGCGCAGCGAGCGTCGCCTCGGTCCAAGCGCCCGGGTTCTTCGAGGGCGCAAAACCGTCGAGGTAGACGGCGTCGACGGAGCTCGGCGGGAGCCCTGCGAGCGCGCGTTCGAAGGTCGTATGCCGTAGGTGGAGGTGCAGCGGGGGCGTGCCGAGATCGACGCGCACGGCAGCTTGCCCGGCCTCCGGCCAGCGCTGCAAGAGCTCCGCGGTGTCCTCTGCGAGCGCGCCGCGGACCCCGTGCACCGCCGCGGCTTCTTCGGGGCGCAGGGGATGATTGTCGACGCCGATGTACTCGAGCGCGCCTGCGCCGCCCGTCGCGCGCCACGCGCGCCACGTTTCGAGGAAGTTCGTGCCCGTGCCGAACCCGAGCTCGAGCACGACCGTTGGCCCGCTACGGCTCAGCCAGAGCTCGGGCAGCCCGGCGCCCTTCACGAAGACCTCGCGCGCCTGACCGCCGTCGGTGTCCGGCTGGTAGACGTCCCCGAACCGCAGCGAGCGCGCGAGGCCCCCGGGCTCCAGGGCCATATCCGCCGAATCGAGTGAGTCCGACATGGAAGCCCCTGAGCTCACGCCAGGATCCCGTGTACGACCTCACCGTGGACGTCGGTGAGGCGCATGTCGCGTCCGCTGTAGGGGAACGTCAGCCGCGTATGATCGATCCCCAAGAGGTGCAGCATTGTCGCATGGAGGTCGTGCACGCTGACGCGGTCCTGCACGGCGAAATAGCCGTAGTCGTCGGTCGCGCCGTAGATGTGGCCAGGACGCACCCCGCCGCCTGCGAGCCAGATCGAGAAGCCGTGCGGATTGTGGTCGCGGCCATCCGCCCCCTGGGACATCGGTGTGCGACCGAACTCGCCGGCGAAGACCACCAATGTGCGCTCGAGCAGCCCGCGCGCACGGAGATCGGTCAGAAGACCCGCGATCGGCTGGTCCACGGCGCGTGCATTGTCGCGGTGGCCTTGTTCGAGGTTCGAGTGCTGGTCCCAGCGGTCGTGTCCGACGCCCCGGCACGTGACCTCGACAAAACGCACGCCGCGCTCGACGAGCCGTCGGGCGAGCAGGCACTGTCGCGCGTAGTGCCGTGTCGGTTCGTACTCCGCGTCGAAGCCGTAGAGGGCGCGCGTCGCCGCCGATTCACCTGCGATGTCGACCAGCTCCGGCACCGCCGCTTGCATCTGGAAGGCGAGCTCCGAATTGCGGATCGCAGCTTCGACGCCGCGATCCTCGAAGGTGCGTTTGGCCTCGAGCCGCGCGACGAGGCGCCTCTGCGCCTCTTGGCGCTCGCGCGGCACTGCCGCCGCCGCGTTCGGCACACCGAGCTCCGCGCGGAAGAGCGAGCCCTGGTGTTGCGGCGAGAGGAAGCCGCTGCCGAAGCACTCGAGCCCGCCGGGCGGCACGAGGCCGCCGTCGATCACCACAAAGCCTGGCAAGTCCTGCGCGGCCGAGCCCAGGCCGTACGACAGCCAAGCGCCCATCGACGGGCGCCCCGCAGGATTGTGCCCCGTGTGCAGGAAGTAGTTCGCAGCGGTGTGCTCGGGGAACTTCGAGTGCATCGAGCGCACGACACACAGCTCGTCCGCGCGCTCGCGCACGAACGGGAAGAGGTCGGAGATCGGGATCCCCGACGCTCCGCCCGGTCGGAATTCGAACGGCGAGCCGAGCACCGCGCCGACATCGTCGAACTGCGTCTTCGGCGTCGCGATCGGGATCTTCTGGCCGTGTTCGGCGCGCAGGCGCGGCTTCGGATCGAACGTATCGACCTGGGATGGCCCGCCATCCATGTAGAGGAAGATGATGCGGTCCGCGCGCGCAGCATGGTGCAGCGTCGCGAGCGCGGCGCCGCTGTCATCGGTCAGGGCGCGGGCGCGGTCAGCGAACAGCGCGCCGAACGCGAGGGCGCCGAAGCCGTGGGAGACACGCGCGAGCAGCTCGCGGCGGGAGGGCATCATGGGATCCACAGGAACTCCTGCATCTGGAACAGAGCCTGGGCCAGGTCGACCAACGCCGTGGCGCCGCCCGCAGCGAGGTGCTCGGCACAGAGCGCAACCTCTTCCGGTGTCGGAGCGCGCCCGAGCGCGAGCTCCAGCATGAACGCGGCTTGCACCGCCGGTGCATCCGACACCCGCGCTGCACGCTCCGCGAACGCCGCCGCGCGCTCGAGCACAAACGGGTCGTTGGCGAGCGCGAGCGATTGCGCAGGGACGTTCGAGACGCTGCGCGCGCCGCGGGTCGCGCTCGGCGTGGGGAAATCGAACACCGACAGGAGCGGGTGCGCGAAGTTGCGCCGCACTTCCTGGTAGATGGACCTGCGGCGCGCGCCGTCCAAGGGGCCGCTCGAGCCGGGTCGCCCGCGGCCCTGCATGAACCCCGTCAGGTGCAGCGGCACGGGTGGGCCGAAACGGGTCTCGTCGAGCTCGCCGGAGCTCCAAAGCAGCGAATCCCGTAGGACCTCGGCTTCGAGGCGCCGCACCGGGAGCGCCGCGAGGAGCTGCCCTTCCGGGTCGCGTTCGCGCGCTCTCTCCGGAGGCGTACTGGAGCGCCGGAACGCCGCCGAGAGCACGAGCCGCCGCAGGAAACGTCGCGTCGAGCGCCCGTCCGCGACGAAGTCGCGCGCCAAGCGATCGAGGAGCTCGGGATGGCTCGGCAACGCACCCGTGGCCCCGAAGTCGTCCACCGTCGCGACGAGGCCGCGGCCGAAGACCGAGCGCCAGAGGCGGTTCACGTAGACGCGTGACACCAAGGGCTGCTCAGGCGACGTCCAGCGCCGCGCGAGCTCGAGCCGGCCGCTGCCCGCGCCAGACGCAGCCAGCAGCACATCCGCGCCGCGTAATGCCGCGAGGTCGCGCCGAGGCGCCACCGCGTCAGGGCTCTTCACGTCGCCGCGGCGCAGCACCCGCTCGTCGCGCCCTTCCAGCTCCAGCGCCGCAGGCGCGAGCGCCGAGCGTCGCACGACCCGCGCTGCGAGCGGCGCCTCCGCCGCGCGCGGAGCGCCGAGGAGCTCTTCGAGCTGCGTCCACGCCTGCGGAGACTCCGCGCGGAGCGCCGCGATGTCCGCGACGAGCTCGTCCAACGTCATCAGCAGCCCGAGGCGCTCGTCGTCGAGCAGGAGGCGACCCGGAACTCCGCCGGTCACCAGGAGCTGCGCCGCGTCGAGCAGCGCAGCGCGTAGCTCCAGAGCGACCTCGTCCGCGGTCGTCGCGCCTGTTTCTTCGAGGCGGCGCGCGAACCAAGCGCCCGGCTGCACCTGCTGCGGAGCTCTGTCCACATCGCGATCGAAGACCGCCGCGACTTCGAGGCCGTAGTCGTCACCCGCCGCGTCATGCGGCGTGTATTCGAAGCGCGCGGCGGTGCCGACGAGGCGCTTCAAGCCGTGCCTGACCAAGCGCCACTCACCCTGCGTGTCGAAGTGCAGCACGCTCTCGGTCCACAGCGGCCCCGCCAGCATCCGGTGTGAGTTGCACACCGCCAACACCGTCCCGCGCCCGCGCACGAGGTGGAACACGTAGCCGCCCTCGAGCTCGATCGTGGGGGTGACGAGGGTCTTGCCGGATTGGACGTGGTGGGCCTCGCCTGCGTGCCGGCCCGCATGGTCCGCCGGAATCAAGCCGCGCCAGAACGGGTCCGCTGCCGCAGCGCGGCGCGTCACGATCCGCGGCCTCTGCTCTCTGTCCCCGACGAAGACCGTGCCCTCGGCGCGTGGCCCCTGGCCGAACGCGGCGCCGTCCTGCAGCCACGGCGTCGCATCGTCCGTGTAGTCGATCACGGGCCTCGCCGCTGGCGAGAGATCCGCGCTCGCGAGCGCGGCGTCGAGGCCAGCCGAGCGCTCGTCTCCGCTGAGGCCGAGCCAGCCCCAAGGGCTCCTCTGTCCGCGCGGCGCGGCGCGCTCGCGCAGCGCGCGCCACAGGTCCGTGTCCGGTGCCTCTGCGACGACACGCGCGACCCAATCCGCCAGCGCAGCCCGCCGCGCGCTGTCGCTCTCCGCTTGCGCTCTGCCGAGCTCGCGCCCCACCGCGTCGTTGGTCGTGCGGGCTTCGAACGGCACTTGCCTGTACGCAGTGGAGAGCGCCACTCCCGTCAGCGCGTAGTAGTCCTCCGTCGAGACCGCGTCGAACTTGTGATCGTGGCAGCGCGCACACGCCACGGTCAGCCCGAGGGCCGTCTTCGTCAGCGTGTCGATCTGGTTGGCCAGCCGGTCGCACTCGTCCGCGCGCGTGTCGACGGGGGAGTGGACCTCTTCATGCAGCCACCACCAGCCAGTGCCCAGGACCGCTTCGTCGAAGCGCCCTGTCGGATCGAGCCGCGGGCCGAAGTCGGTGGCGCCTGCGAGCAGATCTCCGGCGATGTGCTCCGCGAGGAAGCGATCGTAGGGCACGTCGGCCTCGAAGGCGCGCACGACGTAGTCCCGGTATTGCCACGCATTCGGGATCGGGTAATCGAACTCGTGGGCTTTGGTCTCGGCGTAACGCACGAGGTCCAGCCAATGGCGTGCGTAGCGCTCGGCGTAACGCGGCGACGCCAGCAGCCGATCGACGACGCGCTCGTAGGCCTCTTCGGACGTGTCGGCTTCGAACGCGGCGCGCTCGTCGGGGCTCGGGGGGAGACCCGTCAGGACGAACGTCGCCCGCCGCAGCCACACCGCACGCGAGACCTCGGGCGCTGGCGGAATGTCTGCCGATTCGAGCGCGGCGAAGAGAAAGTGATCGAGCGGGTCACGCGCGAACTCCGCATAGCGGCTCGGTGGGGGCGCCACATCCAGCAGCGGCTGCCACGCCCAATGCGAGGCCTTGCGCGCCGCGAGGTCGAAGCCCTCCGTGCCGCCCGAGCTCGCTGCCGCCGCAGGCAGCGGCGCCCCGCGGCGCACCCATTCGCGCAGGACCGCGAGCGCCTCGTCGGGCAGCTTGCCGCTCGGCGGCATCAACAGCAGCGGGTCCGTGTACGCGACCGCGTCCAGCAATAACCCCGCGGGCTCACCCTCGACGAACTGCGCCAGGCCGAGCTCCGTCTTGGCGCGCGCTAGCGCACCGGTCGTCGCGAGGTCGAGCCCGCCCTTCGGCCGCTCTCCGCTGTGGCACTCGACACAGTGCGCCGCGAGGAGCGGCCGCACTTCGTTCTCGAAGAACGCTGCGCCCTCCGCGTCGGCCGGTTCGTCCTGGGGCAGCGCCCCGAGCGCCGGGGACCAACTGAGAGCGAGCGAGAGGAGCAGCGTCATGCCGCTCCACGTTACCAGAGCCCCCGCGCGAAGCCGGGGCGCGCTCAGCGCCGCAGCGCGCGCTCTGCCAGGATCTGGCGCGCCGCTTCTTCCCCGGCGGCCACGCCGATGCTGAAGCCGTGCCCGCCGAGGCCCGCGCACCAGGCGAGGCCCGGCACCCGCGGGTCCGGACCCAAGACGGGCCGGTCGCCTGCGCCGACGTCGCGCAGGCCGCGCCACCCGCGGGAGAGCACCAGCGGACCCCCGAGCGGCGCGAGGTGGGCCTCCGCGAGCTCGAGCGCCCGCCGCTCGACCCGCTGGTCGACGGTGTAACGCGGCGCGACGGCGTCCGGGTCGGCGGGTTCCTTGTCGCACGCGCAGACGAGCAGCTCTCCGTCGTAGGGCCGGACGTAGAACCCGGCGGCGTCGTCCCAGACCACCGGCAGCCGCGGTTCGATGGCGGGCTGCGGGTCCGAGCGATCGCCGTGCGCCGCCCGGCGGGCGACGAAGAGGTGCCGCGTCGACGCCGCGAGCTGCGCCTCGGCTCCGACCGCCGCGCCGAGCGCCTTCGACCACGCGCCCGCGGCGAGCACCACGGTCTCCGCCGCGAGCTGCGCGCCGTCGGCGAGCCGCACACCCGTCACTCGACCGTCCTCCGTGAGGAGGCCCGCGACGCGCGCCCCGGTCTCGACGCGCGCGCCGTGGCGCTCGGCCTCTTGCACGAGCGTCTGCACCAGCGCGTGCGCCGCGACACGGCCCGCGCGCGGCAGCCACCACGCCCGCGCGCCGCGCGGCGCGAAGTGCGGCGCGCGCTCCGCGAGGCCCGCGGCATCGAGCGGCTCGGCGAGGCCCGCAGCCGTCAAGTCCTGGGCCCAAGCGGGCGGGGGATCGGCGAGGTCCTGGCCCTCGAGCACGACGAGGCCTACGGGGTCGAGCAGGCGCCGGCCGAGCGGCCGCGACTCCGCGGCTTCGAGCCAACTGAGCGTGCGTAGCGCCAGCGCGCGGGTCAGCGGGTCGTCGACCGCGGGCCGGAAGATCGCCGCGCTGCGCCCGCTCGAGTGCGCGCCGAGGCGCGTGGCGCCTTCGAGCAGCACGACCTCACCTGCGTCGCTGCCTGCGCGCGCGAGCGCTGCGAGCACCGCCGCTCCCGCGACGCCGCCGCCGATCACAACCGTGCGCTCTGTCGCGCGCTCGCTGAAGTTCGCCCCGCCCATCCGAGGCGACCGAGGGTAGCGCATTCGACGCTTCCATTGCGTGTCCGAAGCGACTCGTCGCGGAGGAGATCACAGTGCGCTCACGGCGTCGGATCTGCGACGACTCCGCGCAGGTCCAGCACCCGTGCGAGCGCCGACAGCACGAGCGTGTGCGCGATCTCGCCGCGGCGGATCGCCGCGCGAATCTCCGCCTCGTCCCAGAGGAGCACCTGGATGTCCTCACCCGGGTCGAGCTCCTGCGCTTGGGTCGGCGTGCAGCCTTCGGCGAGGAACTGGTGGCACCGGTTGTTGTGGATCGCCGGGTTCGGCTGCACGGCGCCCAGCGACGTCCAGCGGGCCGCGCGGTGGCCGGTCTCCTCGGCGAGCTCGCGCTCTGCCGCCGTACGCGGCGCTTCGCCGGGGTCGACGAGACCGCCGGGCAGCTCCACCGTCACCGCGCCGATCCCGAAGCGGAACTGCCGTACGAGCACGAAGCGCCCGTCGGTCGCGCGCGCGACGACGTTGACCCATTCTGGGGTCTCGAGGACGAGGCGCTCGAGGCGCTGGCCCGTGCGCGGGTTCTCCAGGAGATCCCAGCGCGGTCGGAAGAGGAGCAGCGACGGCTCGTAGCGCGAGCCGTGGTGCGGCCAGGGGCGGGGGGGAGGCTGGGTCATTCGGGCGCAGGATCCCGCCCGTTCGCGGGAATCACCCGGAGGATACGCTCTCGGGATGGTGGCGGCGGAATCGAACGTGGAGCGCCCGGGGGCCGCGGCCCAGCCGTGGCTGTCGCGGAGCGCGCAGGGGCACGCGGCGCTCGCGGCGGTGCAGGTCTTCTTCGGGCTGTTCCCGGTCTTCGGCCGCGTCGTGATGGAGCCCGGCCGCGGGTTCACACCTTGGGCCCTCGCCACGTGGCGCATCGGGTTCGGCGCGCTCGCCCTCGGCCTCGCCGCGTACCTGGTGCATGGCCGCCGGGCATGGCCCGGGCGCCGGGACCTCGGCTGGCTCGCGCTGCACGCGCTGACGGGCATCGTCGTCAACCAAGGGCTCTTCCTCGCGGGGCTCGCGCGCACGACGGCGCTGAACACAGGCCTCTTGATCTGCCTGATCCCGGTGTTCACGTTCACCGTCGCGGCGCTCGCGGGTCGCGAAGCGTTCCACTGGCGCCGCGCGCTCGGCGTCGTCGTCGCGTTGCTGGCGGCGCTGCCGCTCGTGCTCGGTCGCGGCGTGTCGCTCGCGCCAGAGCACGCGCTCGGCAACCTGTTGCTCGTCGGCAACATGGTGAGCTACGCGTTCTACCTCGTGTTCTCGCGCCCGCTGACCCAGCGCCACCCGCCGCTCGTCGTCATCGCGTGGGTGTATCTGCTCTCGGTGCCGTGGCTGCCGTTGTTCGCGCTGCAAGGGCCGATCCTGCCCGCAGAATCGCGGCCGGGCCTCTGGGCCGCGCTGGCGTTCGTGTTGATCTTTCCGACGACCCTCGCGTACATGCTGAACATGTTCGCGCTGTCGCGGCTCGCTGCTTCGACGACGGCGTTCTACGTGTTCGCGCAGCCGTTCGTGACGGCGCTCGCCGCGTGGATCTGGCTCGACGAGCGCCTCGCGCCAGAGCTCCTACCCGCGGCGCTCGGGCTGCTCGTCGGCCTCGCGCTCGTCGTCAAGCCCGGCGGCACGGGCTCGAAGGGGCTCGTCCTCCGTCAACCGACCTGATCGGATCTTCCCGTGATGCAAGCCCCCGAAGTCCCCGAAGCCCCGCAGTTCGTCGCGAAGCTCCGCACGCGCTGGTCGGACGAAGACAACCAAGCGGTGCTCAACAACGCCGTCTACATGACGCTGTTCGAAGAGGCGCGCCTCTGCTTCGCGCAGGCGACCGGCGGGCTCGACGCCAACCGCTTCCCGTTCCTGCTCGCGCAGACGAACGTGCGCTTTGTGCGCCCCGGCCGCGGTGGGGTGGAGGTCACCGTCGAACTGAGCACGGTGTACGTGGGTCAGAGCTCCTTCCGCCAGGCGTACCGCGTGCGCGGCCCGGGCGGCGATGTGTGGGCCGAAGCCGAGGCCGCGCTCGTCTGTTACGACCCGGCGACGGGCAAGAGCCGCGCGATGGACGCGGAGTTCCGCGCGCGGCTCACCGCGGCGGACCTCCGCTGACCAGGGTCCCTCCACGGCGCTGCGCCGCACGCGCGAACAGGCGCGCTCAGCGCCGCCCGAGCGGCATGATCCACTGCAGCGCCTCGCGTGTGTTCCACTCGGTGCGCCACGCGCGGTGCTCGGGGGTGTCGGGGAACTGCTCGTCGGGTCCGTAGGGGTAGCCGCTCATGCCGTGGAACGGCAGCGGCTCGACCTCGAGCGCCTCCACGGTGTTCGGGTCGCGGTCCTTCGCCCAGCCGTCGAGGAACACCAGGAAATCGCGGCGCCAACCCTCGGGCAGCGGCGGCAGCGCGCGCGCGTCGAAGGTGAGCTCCAGAGCGTCGCCAGCGCCCATGATCACGAACTGATCGTCGACCTCGGTGACCAGCGGCAACACATCGCCGAGGCGCGTGTAGAGGCCCGGGTGCTGGTTCCAGCGCGGGCCCTCTTCGAGCTGGTCCCAGTCGAAGCGCTCGGGCAGGTCCCTGCGTGTCTCGGGCACCGGCCGAGAGAACCCGCGCGACCAGAGGCGCGCGCGCTCGGGCTCCAGCGAGGTCGTGCGACGCGTCGCGTCGTCGTTGCACACCGCCAGGGCGATCCGGTCCCAGTACAGCTCCAGCGTCGACACGATGCGCACCCGCGGGTCTGCGCGGACGAGGTGCTCGGTCATGTCGATCACCATCGACTTCGTCTTGCCCGCCGGGAAACCGACCGGAGGCCCGATCGGGCGCCAGCCGCCTTCTCCGTCGGGGACCTCGATCATCGGCGGCACGAACTCGACCCCTGGCGTCCTGGCGGTCGCCATGTTGACGCTGGCGTCGGTCCAATAGAACCAACCGGTGAACAGCAAACGCAGCTTCGGCGCGGACTGCACCGCTTCGGCGTCGAACGAGAGCTCCAGCCAATGGGGCCGCGCGAGCCCGAGGTACTGTCCGCCGAGGCGCTCGACGTTCAGGGCGTGCACGTCGTCTTCTGCACGCAGCGCCTCCGTCCAGTCGCCGCCGTCGCTGCCCCGCGCCGACTTCGGCGCGAGCGCTCCGACGAGCGTGTGCACGTGCGCGGGGGGGAACGGCGGGAACGTGAAGCGCTCGTCCGGGAAGACCTCGGCGTCAGCCGGGTGATCCAGCACATCGAGGCGTACGCGGTCGAGGTAGGTGACCTCGCGCAGCTCCTCGGTGAACTGCATGACGTAACGGCCTTCGTCGTTCGGGCGCATCTGCTCGGCGCGCACGAGCACGTATTCGTCGTGGTCCGGCGGCACCAACATGTCGGGGCCGATCGGCAGACCGAGCGGTGTGATGCCGAGCACATCGCTGATGAAACAGAACGTCTCACCGTCCCACGTGTAGAGGAACGGGCACGAACCGACGAGGCCTTCGCTCTGCACCCAATCGCCTGCATCGGGCGCGGCGATGTCGACGCCCTTCTCGACATCCAAGCGGTGCTGCACCACACCGTTGGGCCAGGTCACCCGCAGGATGTCGACGTTCTCGAGCGGACCGAGCCCGATCAGCTCGGGCTCTCCGGTCAGGAATACGCGCCGGTAGAGCACGCGCGCGCGCGCTTCGAGGATCGCGCCGACCGCCTGCCGGTTGTCCTTGCGTCCGAAGAACTTCACGTAGAGCGCATTGCCGAGCCCGCCGTTCGGCGACACCTGCACGATGCCCGCGGGGGTCGTGCGCACGAGCTCGTGACCCAGCACCCCGTACGCGTTCGGCGCGTCCATCTCCGCGACGGCGAGCGGCCCGCGGGCGCCCGGTAGCTCGGGCAGGTCGACGAGCTTCGCTGCCGAGAGCCCCGCGGCCAGCAGCGCGCGCGCGAAGCGACCTTCGACCCCGAAGGCGAGGTCCGTCGCGCCGTCCAGGTCGATGTCCGCCGCGGCCAGCGGCGCATCCAGCGGCACATCGACCGCGAGGCTCTGCCCGGTGAAGCGCAGCGGCGCGGTCTGACGCCAGAGGCGCGCTGGGGCGCCTGCTTCGACGATGTCGACGCGGCCATCGCCGTCGAAGTCCGCCAGCAGCGGGCGGCCGCGTAGAGCGGCTCCGCCGAGCGCTGCGCCGGCGATGTCGGTGAACTTGCCGCGACGCAAACTCGACAGGAGGTGTGTCGCACCCGCGCCGCCGAGGAGCAGGTCGACGTCCTGATCGCCGTCGAGGTCCTCGATCGCGCACCACGTGAACGCACCGCTCGGCAAGCCGGCCTCGGCGCTGGCGTCGGTCCAAGCGCCCCGCGGCAGCTCGGCCTGGGTCTTCGGGTCGCGCAGCACACCTGCGCCGTCATTGCGGAGGAGCAGCGCGCCGCCGGCGCCGACCGCAAAGAGGTCCAGGTCGCCGTCGTGGTCGAAGTCGACCACCGCCAGGTCCGCACCCGCAGCGCCGAGCGCGGGCACCTGGACCGGCGAGGGCTCGAAGGTGACCGGCGCGCCGACATCGTCGCGCTGCTCGAGGATCACGAGCGCTCCGCCGCGGGTCAGCACCGCGAGGTCGAGCGTGTCACCGCCGCGCGCTTGATTCAGATCGAGCGCGACGACCGCAGCGACCTCACCGTCGTACACACGCAGCGCGCGCCAGCCCGTCGCCTCCTGCAGCGCGACGAACGCGCCCTGTTCGTCGTATCCGACCAGGTCCGGGCGCCGATCGCCGTCAACGTCGCGCACGGTCAAGGCGCGCGCGCCGGCGAGCTCTGCGAGCGCGACCTTCGGCGCGGCGTAGCTCGGGGCTGCGGGCGGCGCTGCCGGGAACGTGCCGAGCGACGGCGGCGGGGTCACGCGAGCGACGGTGCCCTGGTCGAGCTCGTGGTCCTTCAGCGCTTCGAACTCGAGCTCCGTCAGGACGCGCCAGACCTCGCCGTACTTCCGCTCGGCCTCCTCGTCGCCCGCCATCAGCGCCAACTGGTAACGCCGGTACACCGCGGTGACGTACCAACCGGTGCCGTTCTCGAGCCCGAGCGCGATGACCTCCTCGAGGAGCGCCGCCGCGCGCGCGACGTCGCTCTCGTCGCCGAACTCCTCCAGCACACGCGCCAGCTCGATGCGCGCCGCAGGATCGGTCGGCACCGCCGCGAGGGTCGCTTCGTACGCCGCGCGCGCGTCACTCGGCATCGCTTCGTCGTAGCCGAGCTGGTAACGCAGGCGGCCGTAGGTATAACGCGCCCCGATGTGATCGGGCGCGAGCGCGCGCGCGCGGTCGATCGCGGCGCGCGCTTCGTCGATCTCGCCGAGGCGCATGTGGATCTGCGCCAGCCACACGAGGTCCGTCGGGTTCGGCTCTGGCCGCGACGTCAGCGGCAGGAGCAGCTCCTTCGCACGTTTGAACTCCTCCTGCTTCGCGAAGGTCGCCGCGACGCGCTCGCGCACGAGCACGTCTTCGATGGGCACCGTCGCCCCGGGGCCGCCGGGCGGCGGGCCCGCGGGCTCCTCGCGGCCGCACGAACAGGCCCCGCCGAGGCCCACCCCGAGCACCAGGGCCAGGTGTGTCGCCGTGCGCCAGCGGGCGGGGCTCGGGGGCGCGGTGTGGGTGGTCTTCCCCGGGATCGTGTGCATGGCCGGTCTGCGGAGTCGCGGTGCGGAGTTGCCGTGTGGGGGGGCATGGGGCGGGACCCAAGAGCGGTCACGCGGGGGACCGAATGCGGCGTCCGGGCCCTGTTTCGCCCTGTGCGGGATCCTAGCGACTCCGCGCCCGGGACAGCGCGCGGGGGCGCGGTTCCCAGCGGTCCCGAGTCGCCGGCTGTGGACCCACCGGAATGCGACTGCGCGCCGGCCCGCCGTGTGCGATCCTCTGCGCATGCCTGCGCCGGTGGACTCCCCTGAAGACACCCCTCTAGATCCCCCCGAGCGGTCGCACCTGCCGCTCGCGCTGGCGCTCATCGGCGCCGCGTTGCTGGGCGCCCTCGCGTTCGTGCGGAGCGGTCCGCCGCCCGTCGTACCCGCCGACGCCGATCCCGCGCTCGCCTCCGGCGCGCGCGCCGAGGCGGTCCTCGTGCGGCTCCTCGGCGACGGCGCGCCGCGGCCCGCGGGCTCGGCCGCCAACACGAGCGCGCGCGAGCGGCTCGTCGCGGAGCTCGAGCGCCTCGGGCTCACCGTCGAGGTCCAAGCGGCTTTCGTCGCGCACCGCGACGGCGGCCGCGCCGTCGCCGGGACCGTGCACAACGTGATCGCGGTGCTGGAGAGCCGCAGCGGCGCGGACAGCGCCTCCGAGCCGCTGCCAGCGCTCCTCTGCCTGTCGCACTACGACGGGGTCGGCGCGGGGCCCGCGGTTTCGGACGACTTGGCGGGTGTGGCGGCGTGGATCGAGGTCGCGCGCGCGCTCATCCGGCGCGCGGAGCCCGTGCGCCGCAAGCTCGTCTTCCTCTTCAGCGACGGCGAAGAGAGCGGTTTGCTCGGGGCCGAGGCGTTTGCGGAGAGCCACCCGCTCGCACGCGAGATCGGCGCGGTCGTGAACCTGGAGGCCCGCGGCACCGGCGGTCCGAGCCGCATGTTCGAGACCGGCGCCGACAACCACTGGATCGCGACGGCGTTTGCGCGCGGGGCCTCCCACCCGAGCGCCACGTCGCTCTCGACGGAGGTCTATCGGCGGATGCCGAACGATACGGACTACACCGTGTTCCGGCGGCGCGGTGTGCCGGGCCTCAACTTCGCTTGGATCGGCGGGGTCGCGCGGTATCACACGCCGCTCGACGACCTCGCGCACCTCGATCGCCGCGCGTTGCAGCACCACGTCAGCAACGCGTACGACGCCGTCGTGGCGCTCGATGGAGCGGCTTGGCCAGCCGCAGGCGAGGGTCGCGGCGACGCCGTCTTCGCCGATGTCGCCGGCGCCTTCGTGCTGCGTATGGGGACCGGCGCGGCGCGCTTTGCGGCGTTCGCTGCGCTCTTGCTCGTGTTGCACACCGTCGTGCGCGCCGCGCGCCGCGGCGCGACGGGGAGCGGGCGTGTGCTCGGAGGATTGTCACTCGCGCTCGCGCTCGCGGTGTGCACGGCCTTCGCCGCTCACATGGCCGGAGTCCTCGACGCAGTCGTCGCCGGTGTGTCGCGGCCGTGGCGCGCGCGGCCCGTGCCCGCAGTGGTGGGGATGCTCGGCGCGGCGCTCGCTGCCGCAGCGCTGCTCGCGCCGCTCGCCGCGCGCGCGGTGGGGGTGGTCGGGCTCGGCCTGGGCGGAGCGCTCGCGCTCGCGCTCGGCACCGCGTTCGCCGCGCTGGGCGCGCCGGGCGCGGCGATCCTCACCTTGGCGTCGGTGTCGGTCCTCGCGCTCGGGCTCGCGGCGGCGCGCTTCCGGACGCGCGGCGAGGTCGCGCTCGGCTGGGTGTACGCCGCCGCGACCCTATCGCTGGCGCCGCTGACGGTGCCGCTCGGCGCGGCGCTGTTCGACGCGTTCGGCGCGACGCCGCCGTCGGTGCCGGGGCCGTCGCTCGGAGCGGCGCTCGGGCTCCTGTGCGCGCTCGCGGTCCCGACCCTCGCGCCGCTCCTCGCGGCGGCTGCGCCGGGCGCGCGCCTCGGGTTGGTGCTGCTCGGTCTCTCGGCGACGGCCTTCGGCGCGGTCATGGCGCGGCTGGTGCCCGCGATCGATGTCGACACTCCGGGCCACCTTGCGGTGGTGTACGCCGCGGAGCGCGAGTCGGAGGTCGCCGAGTGGCACCTCGCGTCGAGCGGTGACCCCGTGCCCGCGGCGCTGCTCGCGCGCGGGACGTTCGGCGCGCCGCGCATCGCTCCCCGCTGGTCGCTGCGCTCCGCCGGAGCGGCGCCGGCGCCCGCTGGGTTGCTGCCGTTCGCAGAGCTCGAGCTCGAAGGCGCGGTGCGCACCGCGGAGGGCATCGCGTTGACGGGTCGCCTCCGCTCGCCGGCGGGTGCGCAGCACGTCGACCTCGAGGTCCCCGAGGGGGTCGCCCTGGAGCTCGAAGGCCGCGAGGTGCCGCGCCGCGTACGCGTCGTCGCCGTCGGCGCAGGAGGCGTGCGCGTGCGCGCTGTCTGGCCCGAGGATCATGACGGTCCGACGCTGTCGATCGTCGAGCGCGTGCTCGGCGCGATCGGCGAGGCTCAGCACCTCGTCTCGGCGCGCCCGAAGGAGCTCGTGCCCGCGCACCTCGGAGATGGCGCGCAGCTCGTCTCGCGGATCGACCTCGCTGCGCTCGCTGGAGGTGTGCGTTGAAGTGGCTCTTCACGGTGTTGGCGCTCTCCTGCGCGCTCGCTTGCCGCGAGGCGCCGACTGCACCGAAGCCGCGCAACGTGGTCTTGGTGATCGCCGATACGCTGCGCGCCGATCGGCTCTCGTCGCAGGGTGGACCGGCTGGCCTGACGCCGCACCTCGACGCGCTCGCGGCGGCGGGAGCGCGCTTCGCGCGCGCCAACGCCCATGCGCCGTGGACGTTGCCATCGATCGCGTCGCTCTTGACGTCGCTGCACCCGCTGGAGCACGGCGCGGGCGGGCGCGTGCCGCGTTTCACGGCCCTAGCGGAGGGGGTCGAGACTCTGCCCGACCTCCTGCGGCGCCGCGGTTATGCGAGCCATGCGGTCGTCAACGTCACGTTCCTCGACCCCGAGGCGTTCGGCGTCACCCGCGGCTTCGACCAGGTCGACCAGGTGTCCTTCGAGAACAACCAGGACCTGCGCGCGGCGACGGCGACCACGGACGCCGCGCTCGCCTGGCTCGAGCGAGCGCCGCGCGAGCGGCCGTTCTTGTTGCTCGTGCACTACTTCGATCCGCACGCGGTCTACGCGCCGCCGTCGCACTACCGCAAGGTGTGGGCAGAGGAGCAGGACAAACAGAGCGCGTGGACCTTCGGCACACGCGAAGAGATGGTCGCGCTGCGCGCAGGGCGGCTGCCGCTGGAGCCCTCCGTCATCGAACGGGCGGCGCGGCTGTACGACGGCGAGGTGGCGTACCTCGACGCCGAGGTCGGGCGCCTGCTCGCGGGCCTCGACGCACGCGGCCTCGGCGCGGACACGGTCGTCGCATTCACCGCGGACCACGGCGAGGAGTTCCTGGAGCACGGCGACTTCGAACACGGCCATTCGCTCTACGAGGAGCTCCTCCACGTGCCCCTCATCGTCCGCGCGCCGGGCCTCGCTCCGGCGGTCGTCCAGGACCGTGTGCGCCTCGTCGATGTCGCCCCGACGCTGTGCGAGCTGCTCGACATCCCGCCCGGCGCGGGCTTCGTCGGGCGGAGCCTCCTGCCGCTCGTTCGCGGCGAAGAGCGCGGCAGCCGCGGCGTGCTCGCCCACGGCAATTTCTGGCGCGCGCCGCTCACGAGCTTCACCGAAGACGATTGGAAGCTCATCGTGGAGGAGGGCGGCGCGGCGCGCCTCTTCCACCTTGCGGTCGATCCCGGCGAGCGCCGCGACCTCGCAGCCGCGGAGCCCGCCCGGGTCGCCGCGCTGCGCTCGCGGCTCGCGGAGGTCAGAGCCGCGATGGCGACGCTCCGCCAGGGCGGCGGCGCGGCGCTGAGCGACGCGCAGCGCCGCGCGCTCTCCGGGCTCGGATACGGCGGCGATTGAGGCCGGCGGCTATCCTCTGCCGCCCATGCAAACCCGAGCCTTCGCCGTCCGGCGCGACGACATCGCAGCGCTGCCGCCCCTCGACGCCGAGGCGCTGCAGCGGTTCTTCGGGGGCGGCGCTCCGACGCTCGCCGTCGGGATCGATCCGCGGGTGCCGGTGCTGCCCGTCGGCGAGCGCGTGCTCCAGGACCTCGGCGCGCCGCCCGTGGGCCTGCGTTTGACCATGGTGCTCGCCGAGCCGCGGGACGGTCGCAGCACGCTCGCGGTGCAGCTCGTCGCGCGGCTCGCGGAGCGCCGCGAGCTCGCGCTCGGCTGGGTCGACCGCCTCTTGCCCTTCGACGCCGCTGCCGCCAGCGAGCACCTCGACGCCGCGCGCGATCGCGGGCTCGCACCGGTGATCGTCGTCGACGACGCCCACGAATGCATCGCCGAGCTGCACCGCTTCGTGCGGAGCCTCGGGCGCGAGCGGGTCGCCGATGTCGTGCTGCTCGCCGACGCGGCGGAGTGGGTGCGCGGCGGGGGCGAGGCGCGCCCGTGGCTCGCTGCCGCCGCGGAGGTGCGCACGCTGCGCGGGGCGAGCGTCGGTGAGCCCGACGTGGCGGATCCCGCGCGGGTGGCGCGCGATCGGGGGCGCGCTGCGGAGCTCGTGCTCGCAGCCGTCGGCCGCGACACACCGGCGGAGCGCGCGCGCTTCCTGGCGGCGCTCGAAGGACGGAGCGAGGCGGACGGTCAGAGTGACAGCTCGGCGGTCACCCCCCCCGTCGCTCGACCCGAGCTCGCCGAAGGCCCGCTGGGCCGCGCCCACCGCACGGTCGTCGTCGGTGACGAAGACGCGTGGCGCGCGCGCGCGGAGGTTGTGTATCCAGCGCTCGCTGGGGTCCAGGTCGGCGACCGCGCTGCCGCGGATGTCCTGGTCCTGCTCGGGGCGCCGGTGCTCGTCGGGCTGGCGGGGGTGCCTGAGCTGCTGCTCGCGCGTTTGCTGGGTGTTCCGCCCGAGGCGCCTCGAGCGAGCGCGCTCGCTGTCGCCCTCGCTCCGCTCGCGGCGCATGTGCCGCTGCGGCGCACGACGACGGCCAGAGAGCACAGCGCCTGGGCGCCAGCGCACCCCATCATCGCAGGCGCGCTCATCGACGCGCAGGTCGATGCCGGCTGCGAGCCGCTGCGCGCTCCGCTGACGGCGCTCGTCGATGCGGCGCTCGCTGCGCTCTCCGAGGAGATTGAGCGCGACGGGCGCGACGGAAGCGACGGGCGCGACGGGCGCGGCTCCGACGTCGACCCCTTGATTCGGCGGACTGCGCGCCTGGCTGCGGCGTTCACGCGGCCGCCGGAGGCCGTGCGCTGGCTGCTCGACGATACGGGCAGCGAAGAGCTCGCTGTCGAGCTGGCTCGTCACGCTGCTGAACAGGCGCCACGGGTGGACTTGGCCGCGGACCTGGCGACCGCGCTGCGTCGCGCGGGGCGACCCGCGGAGTCCCTCGAAGTCGCTCAGAGGGCCTGGGCGGGCGCGTCCCAGTTGCATGGGGCGCCCGAGAACGTGCGTCGCCTCGCGGTGACCGCGGCGATCAGCGAGCTGCGCAGCGGCGGCGCTGGCGCCGTGCGCGGGGCGGTCGCTCAGCTTCTGCGCGCGCTCGCCGACGAAGTGCCTGCGACCGCAGGTGCGGGATATGGTTCGGCGTCGGCTCCAACGCCCGACGAGCCGCTGCCGCGCGGCCCCTTCGAGCTCGCGCTGCGCACCCTCGCGTGGCTCGCGGGTGATGCGCGGGAGGCGGACGACGGCGCGCTCCTGGCGCTCTTGGAGAAGCTCGCGCCGTTCAAAGCCACGCTCGCCCCCGAGCGGCACGAACGCGACGAGGACTCGGCCCGCGTCGAGGTCACCCGGCCCGAGGATGTGCCGCTCGAGCCGGAGGAGTTCGGCGCGTTGCTCGCCGATCTCGCGCGCCTCACCGCGGAGGCGGAGACCACCAGTTTTCAGCTCGCGGTGCGGGTGTACCGGCGCTTCATCGCGTCGCGCATCGGCCCCCTCGTGCGGGTCCTGCCGCAGGTCGCGGGCAGCGTCTCGCCCGGCGATCTGTTGCAGGACAGCTTCGAAGGCTGGCTCGCTGCAGGTGGCATCAAGCCGTACGAGGCCCAGATGGAGGCGTACTTCTCCATCTTCGCGGGGCAGAGCGTGCTGCTGAACACACCGACCGGCTCGGGCAAATCGCTCGTCGCGCTGGCGGCGCACTTCAATGCCCTTGGGCGCGGCGAGCGCAGCGTCTACACCGCGCCGACGAAGGCGCTCGTCAACGAGAAGTTCTTCGACCTGTGCCGCAAGTTCGGGTCGGCCAACGTCGGCCTCCTGACCGGGGACGCCGCCGTGAACCGCGACGCACCGGTGATCTGCTGCACGGCCGAGATCCTGTCGAACCTGGCCCAGGTCGAAGGCACCCAGCGCCCGTTCGGCTGGGTGGTGATGGACGAGTTCCATTATTTCTCCGACAAGGAGCGCGGCATCGCGTGGCTCTTGCCGTTGATGCTGCTCGACGGAGCCAAGTTCCTATTGATGAGCGCGACGATCGGCGAGATCTTCACCGCCGAGAAGCTCGTCGAAGCATTGACGGGGCAGGACTTCGAGCTCGTGCGGGCGACCGAGCGGCCCGTGCCGCTGCTGTTCAGCTACAAAGTGGCCACCGAGCGCGAGGCCATCAACGAGCTGCGCGATGCGAGCCTCCTGCCAGCTTACGTCGTGTGTGTCACACGCAATGAAGCGGCCGAGAAGGCGCTGGCAGAGCCCAGCAGCGGCGGCTGGAGCTCGAAGTCCGTAGAGCTGCCCGAGTACGTCTTCACCTCACCCTTCGGGCGACAGTTGAAACGCGCGCTGCGCGCGGGGATCGGCCTGCACCACAGCGGGCTCTTGCCGAAGTACCGGCGGCTCGTCGAGAACCTCTCGGCGGCCAACGAGCTGCGGCTGATCTTCGGCACCGATACGCTCGGTGTCGGCGTCAATCTGCCGATCCGGACGGTGCTGTTCCCGCAGCTCGTGCGGAACTCGGGCAAGGACGAGTACGTGCGCCTCGATGCGGCGCGCTTCCAACAGCTCGCCGGTCGCGCGGGCCGGGCCGGTTTCGCAAGCAAGTCCGGAGATCCGCAGGGAGATGTCTGGATTCTCGCACCCGAGGACGAAGTCGAGCGGCAGAAAGCGGCCGCCAAAGCTGCGAAGGGCGGCAAGGCGAAGAAGCCTGCCGCGAAACCCGCGGGCAGACCCGGGCCGAAGATGCCGAGCTGGAGCGAGCAGACGATGCAGAACCTCGCGGCGAGCCCGGCTCGCCCGCTCGAGGTGCGCTTCGAGGTGACGGCTGCGCTGGTGATGAACTTCGTGCGCCGCGGCGAGCGCGGCATCCAACGGCTGCGGGATCTGATCGAGCTCCTGCCCGTGAAACCCGCGGAGCGCGAGGCGCTGTCGCGCGAGGTCGAGCGTGTGCTCGAAACGCTCGTCGCGCGCCGTGAAGTCCGCCGAATCGAGTCTGGGGACAGCCGTGAAGCTCCCGCGAGCGCCGGATTCTCGCTCGGCGAGCGCAGCGTGCGCCGCGCGGACGACGCCGATGCCCTGACCTTCGATCGACCGCTGCTGCGGTTCTTGCACGATGTCGCGTGGGATTTCCTGGCGGCAGACGACGGTCCGGCGCTGGATCTCCTGTCGCTCGTCGAGTCGGTCGTCGACGATCCGCGGGTAGTCCTGGCGCGGCAAGCGAAGAAGCTGCGCGACGAGCTCTGGCAGGCGCACCGTGAGCAGGGCACCGACGCGTTCGACCAGAGCGCCCGCCGCGACTTCGGCGCCGAGCGCCAGGAGATCGAGCACCCGCAGCCGCTGAAAGACGAGATCGCGGCGGCGTTCGACCGTTGGGATGCGGAGCACCCGGGGCTCACGACCCAGATGCCCAGCCCGAAGTCCGTCGTGCGCGACATGTTCGAGCTCGGCATGGGGTTCCGCGAATACGTGCAGCACTACGGCCTGGCGGTGGTGGAGGGGGAGCTCTTGCGGCACCTCTGCGAGGTCTGGCGCGTCCTCACCAAGGGCCTGCCCCCTGGCCGCGACATCACACGCGGGACGCGCGAATTGACAGAGTGGCTCGGCGCCCTCGTGCGCCACGTCGACTCCAGCTTGATCGACGAATGGGAGCGCCTCGACGACCCGGACCGCGCCGCGACGGCAGAGGCCGAGCCGCTGGCCCTGCCCTACGATGTCACGCAGAACGCGCGCGCGTTCACGCGGATGGTCCGCAACGCCGCGTTCCGCTGGGTCCGCGCCTTTGCGGCGCGCTCGTTCGACGAGCTGGCGAACGAGAGCGTCCCGCTCGACGCGCTCGCGGCGACCCAGCGCGCGTTCCTGGACGAGTGCGGTCGCATCGACACCGGCATCGCTGCGCGCTCGCCGTCCCTCTGTGAATACACCCACGGCGAGCTGCGGGTCGAGCAGACCTTGGCCGACCCCGAGGGGTGGCACGAGTGGTCGTTCGTCGGCGAGGTCGACCTCGCTCGTTCGCGGGAAGAGGGCGACGCGGTGCTCGTCCTCCGTTCCGTGGGCCGGAAGGGCTGGGGCTCCGAGGGTTGACCGCAGCGGGCCCTCTAGCGTCACCGCGGCACCGGTTACGCTGATGGCCTATGGCGCTCCTCACTCTACTGACCTGCCTGGCACTCCAAGGTCCGCTGCCGCCCGAGCCCGAGCGAACCCTCGGGGCGGGCTGGCAGAGTTTCCTCCTCGAAGCAGAGCGCTTGCACGGCGCCGCAGGCAGAGACGCAGCGGCGTTCCTGGCGGAGCACGCCCCCGAGCGCGACGCGGACCTCGACGCGGCGCTCCTGATCGAGAACCTGACGCTCGCGCTCGCTGCGCGCGAGCGCTTCCCGTGGGCCGCATCGGTGCCCCTCGACGTCTTCTGGAACGACGTGCTGCCGTACGCGGTCGTCGACGAGACCCGCGAGCGCTGGCGCCCGCGCCTCCTACAGGTCGCCGAGCCCCTCGTCGCGGAAGCGCAGACCCTGGCAGAGGCCGCGCAGGCGCTCAACCGCGGCCTCTTCAACGCCGTCGGGGTCCACTACAACACGGGGCGCAAGCGGCCGAACCAGAGCCCCTTCGAGTCGATCGAACAGACGCGGGCGACGTGCACGGGCCTGTCGATCCTGCTCGTCGACGCGTGCCGCGCGGTGGGGGTGCCCGCCCGTGTGGCTGGGGTCGCATCGTGGTCCGACAAACGCGGCAACCACACGTGGGTCGAGGTCTTCGACGGCGAGCGGTGGCGCTTCACGGGCGCCGACGAATACGACAGCGCGGGCCTCGACCGCGGTTGGTTCACCGGCGACGCGGCCAAAGCTGTCGCGGGCTCGGTCCAATACGCCGTCTGGGCCAGCTCGTGGCGCGGCACAGGCGCGTCGTTCCCGCTCGTTTGGTCCCGCGACGACCGCAGCGTCCCCGCGCTCGATGTCACCGAGCGTTACGCGGTGGAGCGCGCTGCCGGTGATCCCGGCCTCGTCGTGCGCAACGTTCGCGTTTTCGAACGGCTCGGCGGAGAGCGCCTCGCGGTTGACGTCATCGCTCGCGATCGGACGGGCCAGAGCGTCGGCGAAGGCCGCACGCGCGCAGGTCGCGCCGATCTGAACGACATGCTGGAGCTCGTGCTCGCGCCGGGTGAATACTGGCTCGAGCTGCGGCACGAAGGGCGCGTGCGCTACGCGCGCTGCGACGCGCGGGCCGCCGGGGTCGCGACCGTCGAGCTCAGCTTCGAGGACGCCGACGAAGCAGCGCCGAGCTGGGCCCTGTCACGCGCTGCCGCCGAGGCGCTTGTCGGCGAGGTCTTTGCCGCTCGCCGCGCCGAGCTGCGGCCCGCATTCGAGGCCGCGCTCGCGGCGCAGAGCTTCGAGCACAACGGGCACACCCTGCGCACCCTGACGAAGCGCTTCGGCGACGCCGCCGAGGGCGAGCGCTCGCTCTGGATCTCCATGCACGGCGGCGGCGGCGCGCCCCGCGAGGTGAACGATCGTCAGTGGCAGAACCAGATCCGGCTGTACGAGCTGGAAGAGGGCTTCTACGTCGCGCCCCGCGCGCCGACGGACACGTGGAACCTGTGGCACCAGGATCACATCGACCCGCTCTTCCAGCGCCTCATCGACGCACACGTCTGTGTGAACGGCGTGGACCCGGACCGGGTCTTCCTCATGGGGTATTCGGCGGGCGGCGACGGCGTCTATCAACTGGCGCCGCGCATGGCCGATCGTTTTGCCGCCGCCGCGATGATGGCGGGCCACCCGAACGAAGCGCAGCCGCTCGGCCTGCGGAACCTGCCGTTTGCGCTCTTCATGGGCGGCAACGACGCAGCCTACAAGCGCAACGAAGTCGCCGCAGCATGGGGCCAGCGCCTCGCTGAGCTCGCCGCCGCGGACCCGGGTGGGTACCCGCACTTCGTGAAGATCTACCCCGGCAAAGGCCACTGGATGGACGGCGCGGACAAGGAGGCGTTGCCCTGGATGGCCGCGAACCGCCGCGATCCGTGGCCGAAGCGGGTCGTCTGGTTGCAGGACGACGTGCTGCACACCCGCGCATACTGGCTGGCGGTTGCGCCCGAGGACGCGGCTGCTGGGCGGACCTTGACCGCGACGGTCGACGGTCAGACGATCACGCTTGAATCGGCGGATGTCCCGCGTGTCACCCTGCGACTGCGGGACGGGTTCGTCGATCTCGACCAGGACGTGGTCGTGCGCAAGGGCGACCGCGAGCTCTTCCGGGGCCGGGTCGCGCGGGAGCGGGCTGCGATCGAGCGTTCGATCGCAGAGCGCCTCGATCCGCGGAGCGCGGCGACGGCGGAGTTGGTCGTCGATCTGCGCTGAGGGCGGAGCGATGCATGCCAGGTCTCCGTCGAGGGCCTGGGTGCGAACGGTACCAGGTACGACTTGGCGGCGAGGGCGCGCGCGAAGCGCGCGCTCGCGCGTGCGAAGCACGCGCGAGCTCGCCGCCAAGTCGTACCTGGTACCGTTCGCACCCAGGCCCTCGACGGAGACCGCTTCCGCTCAGCCTCCCCAGCCGCTACCACGGCAGTTCGAGCACCCCGACCCCGCCGCTCACCAGCGTCGGCGTCAGCGCGAAGTACGGCAGGCCCGACGCCAGCGAGTGGCGCCACGGTAGCCGCTCGAGGTCACACAGCGCCCCGAGGGCGTCCACGGCGGCCGCGACCGTCGCGCTCGGCAAACGCGGCTCGTCGATCAAGCTGAGCAGCGGCAGCACCGCCTCAGACCCCGTCGAGTGGCCGATCGCGGCGGCGATGGCGACCTGCGCGGCGCTCGAACGCGCGCCTTGCAGGGCCGGCACGAGCTGCGCCGACACCGGCTCACCGAGCAGCGCCAAAGCCACCGCGGCGCTCCAGAACCGCACCGGTTGCGCGACGCTGCCGCGGACCTCGGAGCGCAGCGTGGGCCGCAGGCTGTCACAGCCGAGGAGCGCCCCCGCGAGGAAGAGGTGCCCGAGGGTGTCGGGGTCACCCGTGCGCGCGACGGAGTCGAGCACCCGCTCGCTCGCTTGAGCCGCGAGCGGCGTGCCGCGCGCGGAGAGCGCGAGCGCCAGCGCCAACGCGCCCGTGTCGTCCGCGCCGCGGCGCTCGATGCTCGTGGTGCGCAGGACCTCGAAGGCGCCTTCGCCGGACGGTGCTCCCACGCGGTGCAGCGCCTCGCCCTGCACACCGAGCGCGAGCGCGATCCACGGCCGATCGAAGGAATGTCCGCGTTGGAGCTCGCCGCGCAGCGCGCGGCGGACCTCCGCGTGCCCCGCGAGCGTGTCTTCGCCAGCTCCGGGGCGCGAACCCGCCCGCGCCGCGCCGATCAGCGCCATGCGCCGCTCGAGCGGCTGGCCGTCGGCGGCGAGCTCCAGGAGCTGACGGCGCGCCGCGCGGTCCACCGGGTGGTCGCCGAGGGTCGCCGCTTCACCCAGCGCAAGCGCGGCCGCAGCCCGCAGGTCGAGGCCTTCGCTGCGATCGCCCGCGAGCCGCGCCAGCGTCGCGACCGTGCGCGCGCGCAGCGCCGTGCCCGCGTCCGTCGCGAGGCGTGCCGCGGCGACACACGCGTGGGCACGCACCAGGTCGCTCTTGCGCCCATCGGCGCGGGTCGGCGCGACCCAAGCTGCGAGGAACTCGAGCTGCGCCGTGCGCGACAAGGCCGCCGCGATCCCCGGCCGCGCACGCAGCGCCGCGGGCGGCAGCACGGGCCGCTCGGGAAGTGGACACAGGCCGAGCGCCGACAAGAACGCCACATCGAGCTCATCGACGCGCGGATCGTCCGCCGAGAGCGCCTCGACCAGCTCGAGCGCGATGCGCTGGCGGACCTCTGGCGCCGCGCTCCGTTCCGCGGCGAGCGCGAGGCCGTACGCCGCGAAACAGCGCAGCCGCGTCGGCACGCTGCTCCTGCCGACGAGGAGCTGGCCGTCGGCGGTGTTGCGCGCGAGCTGGACGAGGTCGTCGATCAGCGCGGGCTCCGCGAGCAGACCGAGCCCGAGCGCCGCAGCCTCCGCGACGGCGTGCTGCCGCGCGGGGAGCTGCGAGCGCAGCGCACCGACGACCGCGGGGTCGAGCGCGGTACCGGGCGCGAGCGCCAGCCCCGCGTCGCCGACACGGCCCAGCGCGAGCAGCGCCGACGCGCGCACGTCGTCATCGCGATGGGTCGTCGCGAGCGCCACGAGGCGCGGCACGACCTCGGCGGCGACGATCCGCCGTCCCGGCGCGCGCGGCGCCGACAGCACGATCGAGCGCCCATCGGCCGCCGCGGGCCCCTGGATGTGCGCGCGCAGGTCGAGGTACGCCGCGCTCTCGAGGAACCACCAGTGCCGCCAGTGGAGGAGGTCCTCCCCGAGCGCGACGGCGCTCGCGGGGCCGCTCGGGCGGCCCGAGCTCGGCGTCGGCGAAGCGGCGGGCGCGCCGCCGGGACTCGCAGGCCCCGCCGGCCCCCGGGACCGCGGGGCGTTCGGAGCCGGCCGCGCATCCGGGATCGACGGCGGGCTGTCCGCCGGCGGGGGCGACCCGCTCGGCGGGCTGCCTGGCGCCGGCGGCGCTGGAGCGCCCGGGGAGGGGGCGCCCGGGGAAGGGGCGTTCGGACCGTCCCCCGGCGGACTGCCGCCGCCGCCGACATCGCTGCCGCCTGCGCCACCGCCGCCGGGCGGCGGCGGAGGCGCAGGCGGACACTGGGCCAGCGCAGCGTGGCCGAGGATCGAGAGCGCGGCGAGGGCCGCGAGCGTGGTGCGCGCGTGGTTCATGGTGGGGGTACCTGCGGAAGTGCGGGGCCGGGGAGCGCCGCACTTCGATTGCAAATCGCGTACCGCCTGCGGGCCGCGCCCGCGGGTGCGCGGCGTGCGCTCGCTCCACCGGGCCTGTGCACTTCCGCACGGCTCGGCCACGTTCCGCCCGCGGAACAGCGCGGCGGTGACGCACTGGCGTCAGCGCGCGACCCGCAGGTCCTTGGACGCCTAGCCAACCGAGGTGCTTGCGCCACGAACTCGGCGCATAACGTCGTGGCCCGGCGCGCCTCGGCTGCGTGGCGGCGACGTCCTCCAGCTCTTCCACGAAGCTCACCGCGCCTTGCGCGGACGCACCGACGTCTGCAGTAGAGGCTCCCCGGTGCCGATGCGGCGGCGGCGCCTCTTTCGGTCCATGCCAGCGCTCACACGAGCGCCGTCCGACGTCGCTCGAGCCAGCGCGACGCTTCTGCGCGCTGTGCGAGCGCTCGCAGCTCGTCGGCGTCCTTACCGAGCGCCGCGAGCGCGCTGTGCGCGAGCGCGTGGAAGTCGGGCGGGAGCTGCGGCAGGTCCACCAGCGGCGCGAGGCGCTCCATCGCCCGCGCGGGGTCGCCAGCGGCAAGGTGCGCCTCCGCCGCGAGCAGCGTCGCTTTGAAGCGGAAGCCGCCGCCGACACGCTCGGCGAGCGCCAGGGCCTCGGCCGGGCGGCCCGAGCGCAGCTCGATGTCGGCGAGGCGCAGCAGCGCGAGGTCGCTCGTCAGACCCGGCAGCACGGGCTGCGCAAACACCTGCCCGTCGAGCGCGAGGCAGCGCTGGTAGCGCTCCTTCGCCTGAGCGAGCCGCTCCAGCCGGTCCAGCGCGTGGGCTTCGGCGAAGACGAGGTTCGGGTGTTCGTGCAGCGCGCGCGCGGCGGCGGCGCGCGCCGTTTCGAGGGCCGCCTCCGGCGCGCCGGTCTCGACCTGGGCGAACGACAGCGCGTAACCCAGGCGGATCGTGTTCAGCGGCAGGTGTCCCGCGGGGCGCGTGTCGACGGCCCGCAGGAACGGCGCGAGCGAGCGCTCGCCGACCGCGCGCGCGTCGTCGATCCGGCCGACCTTGAGGAGCTGCACGACGAGGTATCCCGCGAGCTCACCGTCGGCGGGGTCCTCGTCGAGCGCGCGCCGCAGGAGGCGCTCGTTGCGCACGTCCTTGCCGAGGTCCTGGCGCAGCGACGGCACGTCGCCGTAGTGGATGATCGGCGCGGCGACGGCCTTCGATAGGCCTTCGCCGCGCGCGTGCAGCCGGTTGAAGCCGACGGTCAGCGTCTCGTGCACCCGCCGCGTGAAGCGCAGCTCGGGCCGGTTCGGGAAGAACCGCGGCACGAAGACGGGGCCACCGAGGCGCTTGGCGCCGGTGACGACCTCGAGCAGCGTCGCGTCGAGGCTCGACGCGTTGTGCAGCGGCAGCGAGCCGAGCAGGAGCTGGCGGTCGGCGCGCGCGGCCGCGAGGCCTTCGCGCGCGCCTGGCCCGAGTCGCTCGTCGGCGTCCAGGACGAGGATGTGGGTGCCGCGCGCCACGGCGAGCCCGACGTTGCGCGCCGCCGCGAAGTCCTCGTTCCAGGCGTAGCCCACGACGCGCGCGCCGTGGCTCCGCGCGATCTCGACGGTGCGATCGGTGCTGCCGGTGTCGACGAGGATCACCTCGTCCACGAGGCCCGCGACGCTCGTGAGGCACCCGTCGAGGAAACGCTCCTCGTTCTTCGCGATCATGCAGAGGCTCAGCACGCCCGCATAGTAGCGACGCGGCGCGCGGGCGTTGACCCCCGCGCCCCGCCCCTTTACGGGGGGGGGGGGCCCCGGCGCCATCCCCCTCCCAGGCGCCCCGGCGGCCCCGGGGCGGGCGCGGCCGGCCGGAGGGCGAGGCGCAAGGGCAGCGCCTGTTTGCTGATCTTGTGCGCGATGTTGCACTCGAGGTCGAAGTACGTGCGGGCTTCGATCGCGGCGCTGGCGCCGCTGCCGATGCGCTCCGTGGCGTGGCGGACCTTGAACGAGCCGCCCGGTTGCCCGCGCGAGATCGTGATCCCCTCGGCCTTCACCGCGGCCGCGCGGGTGCCGTCACGGCGCAGGAAGAGCAGCCAATCCTCGTCGAGGTCGAGCCCTTCGAGGGCCGGGTCGACCGGCGCTGCGGGCTCGTCCTGCTTGCCCTTCTTCTTCTTGTCGTCCTGGGACTTCGACGTGCCGTCGCCCTTGTCCTTGTTCTCCTCGGCCTTGACCTCGGCGCGCGGCGGCTTGCCCTTCGCGCGGAAGGCGACGAAGTAGACGCCCGCGGGCAGCTCCGGCTCGAGGATGTCGACGTTCGACGACAGGACCCCGAGGTGCGCGATCGCCTCGCGGCTCTTCATGCGCAGCTCGTTCTCCGAGCCTTCGTTGACCTTCGCGATCGGGATGAAGAGGAGGTGGTCGTAACCCGTGATCCCGGCGGCGCCGACGCGGTAGCGGTCGACCGCGACGACCGCCTCCGGGTCGTACTCCGCATCGGGGCGGGCGCCCGCGTTCTGGACGTACGCCGCGAGCACGTGCCGCGCCGCATCGAGGCCCGTCTTCTGCGAGGCCGCGACGCGGAAGCCCATCGCGCCCGTCGCCTGGGTGCGCTCGGTCGCGCGCCGCGTCGGGACGCGCGCGGCGAGGCTGTCCACCTCGAACGCACCGCCGACGACGACGCGCTGGTTCGGGTCGAAGGTCGGCAGGACCGAGAGCTCCTCGCGCTTGCCGCCGATCTTGACGGTGTACTTGCCTTGTTTGAAGCCCTTGTAGGCGGCGTAGGGGCTGGAGGTCCACTCCCACACGTTGCCCGCGAGGTCGTGCACGCCGAAGGGGCTCGCGCCCGCGGGGAACGAGCCCACCGCGTGCGGCTTCGCGCGCCGCAGCTCGGCGGTGTTCGAGTACTTGCCGTCCTCCCAGGTGTCACCCCACGGGAACATCGACTTCGATTCCTTGCGCGCGGCGCGCTGGAACTCGAACTCGGTCTGCAGGCGGACGCCCGCCCACGTGCAGTACGCCTCAGCGTCCTCGTAGGTCACGAGCACGACGGGGTAGCGCTCCTCGCCCTCCTTGATCTTGTAGCCGACGGTGCGCCAGTTGGCCTCCCACCACTCGTCGCGCGGGTTGGGGCTCACGTCGGCGGCCCAGCGGCGGCGCTCGTAGGTCTTGCCCGCCTCGCGCGCGGCTTCGAACTTCTCCTGCTCGGCTTTGGCGAAGGCGCGCGCTGCTTCTTCTTCGGCCTTCGCGTCGGCCCAGCCGATCGGGGGCCGGCGCCCGGTCGCTTCGACGAATGCGGCGTATTCGGTGTTCGTGACCTCGTACTGGCCGATCGCAAACGCGGGCACTTCGATCTGCTGCTGCGGGGTCTGCGCGTCGAGCACGCGCACGAAGCCGGGGTGCTTTGCGAGCAGCTCTTCGATCTCCTTCTCGCTCGACCCGATCCAGGCGCGACCGGCCGGGATCGCCACCGTCCCGGGGACGGGGACGGTCGCGGCGCCGACGATCGACAGGTCGTTCTGCGGCGGCGCCTGGGCCGCGGCGCAATCATCGACCGCGAGCCCGAGGCCAGCGAGTCCGACGATGGCCAGGCCCTTCAGGGAGGTCAGCGCGGTCAGGGGGAGAGGAGAACGTTGCATGCGAAGGGTCACGGACGGGGGTGCCGATGTCGGCTGGATCCCAGTACTAGTCGCCCTGCGGGCGGCAGTTTCGCGGGGGGGCGGACCTGGTCCAGGCGGCCCAGGGGGAGGGCGAGGATAACGACGCGGCGCGGGAGCGCAACCGCCCCCGGAGCGTGCAGCGGCCCTTCCCGGGGCGCGCTCAGCCCGCTTCGAGCAGCCCTGCGGCGGCGAGGTCTCGCAACGGGGCTTCCAGCCACTCGCGCCCGTGGCGCTCGAGCCGCCGCAGGAACGTGTCGAGGATCTCGGGCTCGAACGCGCGCCCCGACTGGGACTCGAAGAAATCGAGGGTTTTGTCGAGGCTCCACGCGTTCTTGTAGGAGCGGCGGCTCGTCAGCGAGTCGAAGACCTCGACGACACACAGGATCCGGCCGGCCCGCGAGATGTCGCGGCCGCGCAGGCGCAGCGGGTAACCCGTGCCGTCCCAGCGCTCGTGGTGCTCCGCGATGTAGCGCACGACGGGTTCGAGGCGCGGGTGTTTGCCGAGGCGTTCGGCGCCGACCTGCGGGTGGCGCTGCATCTCGCGCCGCTCGGCGGGGGTGAGCGGACCCTTCTTCGTCAGGAAGCTCAGGTCGTCGAGGAAGATCTTGCCGTAGTCGTGCGCGATCGCCGCGAGCTCGAGGTGTTCGATCGTCGCGGCGTCGAGGCCGAAGTCCTCGGCGACGAGCTTGCAGTAGCGCCGCGTCCGCTCGCCGTGGCCCGCGGTGTACGGATCGACCCGCTCGATCGAGCGCGCGACCATGCCCGACAGGATGTCCACGAGCTCTTGGTACTGCAGCTCTTCGCGCCGCAGGCGGCGCTCGCGCACGGCGCGATGGATCGTCGCTGCGAGCAGGTTCGGGTCGACGGGTTTCTGCAGGTAATCCGATGCACCGACCTTCATCGCTTGCACGGCCGCGTCGATCCGCGGGTAACCCGTCATCAGGATCGCGACGGTGTCGGGGTGCAGCTTGCGGGTCGCGCGCAGGATCTCCTCGCCGGCGGGCCGGCCGTCCATGACGACGTCGGTGACCACCGCATCGAAGCTGCGCCGCTGCAGGAGCGTCAGGGCGGCCTCGGGGCGGCGCACGAGGGTCGCCGTGATGGTCTGACGTTCGAGCACCGCGCCGAGCAGCTCGAGCACCGCCGCTTCGTCGTCGACGAGCAGCACCTCGAGGGGGCGGTCGGTGGGCCCCCAGGCGTTGGGGCCTCGCTCCATTGGAGCGCGATCGATGGGAGGGCCGTGGATCACGCGCGCAGCATGACGATCCGGGGGGGGCCGATGGAAGGGCCGGGCCCTACCATATCCGGCCCGCCGTTCCGGCGGCCCCGACCATGACCCCACCGACCGAGGCTTTCCAACCGCCCGACGCGGGCGATGTCCGCCGTTTCGAAATCGGCCCCGAGCACCTCGGACGGCGGCTCGACCATGTGCTGGTCGACCTCGTGCCCGGGTGGTCGCGCAGCCGCCTGCAGGCGGTGATCCGGGACGGCGGCGTCCAGGTCGACGGCCGCACCGTGCGCAAGGCGAACCTGCTCTTCGAGGCCCCCGCGCGCGTCGCCGTGCACCTGCCCGCCCCCCGCAGCGAGGCCCTCGACGTCACGGGGGCGCCCATCCGCGAGCTCTGCGTCCTGTACGAGGACGACGCCGTCGCCGTGATCGACAAACCCGCGGGCCTCGCGTCGCACCCGAAGTTCTCGGGGCCCGTGGACCCGGGCTCGGCGGACGGCTCGGCAGCCTTCGGCGGCCTGTCCGTGTCGGACCTCGCGGAGGCGCGCTACGGCGCGCTGCCCGTCGGCCAGGGCGAGGGGCGGCCGGGCATCGTGCACCGCCTCGATCGTCTGACGAGCGGCGTGATGGTGCTCGCGCGCACCGAGGCCGCGATGGAGGCCTTGGTCGCGCAGTTCCGGCGCCGTACGGTCGAGAAGACGTACCTCGCGATCGTCTACGGGGCGCCGCGCTTCGATTCACTCTGGATCGACGCACCGCTCGCCGCGAACCCGCGCAGCCCCGACCGCCAGCGGGTGGCGACCCGCGATCAACAGGACGCCGGCGAAGCGCGCGAGGCGGAGACCTTCATCGAGGTGCGCGAGCGGTTTGGGGGGTTGTCGCTGCTGGCGTGTCAGCCGCGCACGGGGCGGACGCACCAGATCCGTGTGCACTTGCAGCATGCGGGGTTGCCGATTCTTGGGGACCGGATCTATCACTCGCGGGGTGCACCGCCGGTGGTGTTGCCGGAGGGGGCTCCGGTGCCGCAGCGGCAGTGTTTGCATGCGTCGGTGTTGAGTTTGGATCACCCGGTGACGGGGGAGAGGCTCAGGATCGAGGCGCCGTTGCCGCGGGATTTGGAGGAGTTGCTGGGGTATTTGCGGGCGCGGGGGTGAGTTGGGGTTTTGGGTTGTGGGCTGCGGGCTGTGGGCTGTGGGCTGTGGGCTGTGGGCTGGGTGCGAACGGTACCAGGTACGACTTGGCGGCAGGGCGCGCGCGGAG
>CAYOBN010000058.1:0-20627 GCA_964402175.1 uncultured Planctomycetaceae bacterium
AAGCGCGCGCGAGCGCTTGCGCGCGCGCCTCGCCGCCAACTCGTACCTGGTACCGTTCGACTCCCAACCCTTCGACGGGGTGCGAAGTCGTGGCGCTCACTCGTGGCGCAGGGCGTCGACCGGATCCATCGATGCGGCTCGCCACGCGGGGTAGAGGCCGAAGACCACGCCGATGCCCACCGAGATCGAGAACGCCAGGATCGGCGCAAACGGCGTCACGATCGCGGGGGTCGGGTTCTCGGAGAAGAGATCGATGATCCAGGGACTCAGGACGCCGAAGACGACCCCCAACAACCCGCCGCTCGCGGACAGCACGATCGTCTCGACCAGGAACTGCGTCACGATGTGCCCCTTGCGCGCGCCCAGCGCGCGGCGCACGCCGATCTCGCGGGTGCGCTCGGTGACGGTCGCGAGCATGACGTTCATGATGCCGATCCCGCCGACGAGCAGAGAGATGCCCGCGATGCTGCCCAGCAGCCGGTTGAAGATCTTCTTCGTCTCCTCGGCGCGCATGAGGAGCTCCAGGGGCACGATGACTTCGTAGTCCTTCTGGCTGTGCCCACGGCGCAGCATCTCGCGGCACGCGTCCGCGACGAACTTCACGTCGTCGTCGCGCGAGGCCTCGACGACGATCTCGTGGAGCTGCACCTCTTGGATGTCCTGCGTACCGCCGCGGATGACGATCTGACGCTCGCCGAAGTACGCGCGCCCCGTGGCGAGCGGCACAAACACCTCGCCGCCGGTCTCGCTGTTGAAGTCCGCTTGGATCGAGCCGATCGGCCCGCGCGGATACATCACGCCGACGACGTCGAAGTAGTGCTCTCCGAGCTTCACCCGCTGGCCGAGCGCGCTCTGGAACGGAAACAAGAACCGCGCGACCTCGTACCCGAGCACACACACGAGCGCGTTGGTCTCTTCGTCGATCTGCGTCAGGAAGCGGCCGTCGTAGAGCTCGCGCCGCGTGACCTCGCGGAAGTCCGGCAAGGTCGCCATGACTCGCGGCAGACACACGAGGTCGCTCGAGCGCACCTCGACGGGCGCCTGCAACACGGGGACCGCGCGCTGGACCCCCGGGAACGACCCCTCGATGCGGTCGTGGTCCTCGCGCGTCAGGCCGTATTCGGCGATCCGGATCTCCGACGTGTCGTTGCCGCTGTCCGGCGGCTTGACGCTGCGCAGGATGACGTTGCGGCTGCCGAGCTTGCGGATCTGCTCCTGCGCCTCTTCGCTGGCGCCTTCGCCGACCGCGAGCATCGCGATGACGCTGGCGACGCCGAAGAGCACGCCGAGCATCGTCAGCGCGCTGCGCAGCTTGTGGAGCAACAGGCTCGAGATCCCGAGCCGAACGGTGCGAAACAGGGTGCTTCCGCGCATGGGCAGCCGCTCAGCGGTTCTCGGTAACGGTGTCCACGCGGCCGTCGCGCAGGCGCAGGACGCGCTCCGCGCGCGCCCCGACGTCGGGCTCGTGGGTCACGAGCAGGATGGTCTTCCCTTCGGCGTGCAGCTCGTCGAACAGATTCAAGATCTCGTCCGCCGTCTTGCTGTCGAGGTTACCCGTCGCTTCGTCCGCCAGGATCAGCGCCGGATCGTTGATCAACGAGCGCGCGATCGCGACGCGCTGTTGCTGGCCGCCGGAGAGCTGCAGCGGACGGTGGTCGAGACGCGAGCCGAGGCCCACGCGGTCCGCCAACATCCGTGCGCGCTCTTCGATGCCCTCGGGCACATCCTCCTGGTACATCACGGGCACCATGATGTTCTCGAGCACATCGAGCTGCGGCAGCAGGTTGTAGGACTGGAACACGAACCCGATCTGGCCGCCGCGGAACGTCGAGAGCTCGTCGTCGTCGAGCTCGTTCGTGTCGCGGCCGCGCACCTTGTACGTGCCGCCGCTCGGGCGGTCGATGCAGCCCAGGATGTTGAGCAAGGTCGACTTGCCGCTGCCCGAGCTGCCCATGATCGCCCAGTACTCACCCTGGCGGAACGTGAACGACACCCCATCGAGGGCGCGGACATCCACGTCCCCCATACGGTAGACCCGCTGCACGTCGATCAGCTCGGCGACGGGCAGCGCGGAGCTCGCCGTGCCGCGCGGAAGGTCCTGGGTCGTCAACGCTCGCCGCCTCCCTGACCGTCGCCCGAGCTGCGGCGGGGCCGGCCCGCGGAGCCGCCCTCGGAGGCACCTTCGCCACCAGCGCCGCTCGGGGCGCCCTCGGCGCCGCCGCCTTGACCGCGGCGGCGCTGCATACGCTCGGGATCGATGCCCGCGGCGCGCAGCTTCTCCGGGTCCAGGTTGCCGTTTGCATCGAGGAACTGGCTGCGGTCGAAGCCGCCGCGGCCTGCCCCGCGGGGGGCGTTCGGATCGCGGGCCGCGCCGGCCCCGAACGCACCGGGTGCGCCGCCGGGTGCGCCGCCGGCTTCGGGATTCGCGCCACCGGGGCCGCCCGCAGGCCGCGTCGCAGGCGCGCCGCCCGGCGCCGCCGCTGCCGCCGCGCTGGCCGCCGCCGCCGCGACGTTCGGGTCGGGCGCCACTTCGGGCGCAGGCGCCGGGTCGAAGTTCGCGGGCGGCGCGAGGAGCACCGTCTCGCCCTCTTTGAGGCCCTCTTCGATCGCGACCCACTTCGCGTTGTCGAGCCCGACCTGGACGACGCGCCGGACCGCGGCATCACCCTCTTTGACGAACACGATCGTCTCGCCGCCGTCGAGCAGCACGCTCTGGCGGGGCACGTAGAGCGCGTCCTTCAAGTCATCGATCAGGATCTCGACGTTGCAGGACATCCCGGGCCGCATCTCGACGACGCCGTCCGACAGCCCGATCTCGGCTTTGTACTGGCGCAGGTTCGGGTTCGTGCGCCAACTGCCGGAATCGGCCATGACCGCGACGAAGTCGACCTTGCCGTTGAAGACGCGGTTCGGGAACGCATCGACCGTGATGAGGCACGGCATGCCCGTCTTGATCTTCTTCAGCTTCGTCTCGTGGATCGAAGCCTTGACCACCATGCCACCGGCGCGCGGGATCGAGAGGATCTCCTGGCGCTCGCGGACCTCCTGGCCCTCCTGGATGACCTCGGTGTTGCCCATGCGACCCTGCTCACGCGAATACACGAGCAGCCCGTCTTCAGGCGCGTAGAGCTTCGATTTCTGGATCTGGTCGACGAGGCGCGCGAGGTCCTCGCGCTCGCGCTCCAGCTTGTACCGCGCCGAGCTGAGCGCGGCCGTGAAGTCGGCCATCTTGGCCTCGGCCTGCTTCTGCGTGCGCTCGAGCACGCTCTCGCGGTTCTCGACCTCCGCCGCGAGCTCGGCCAGCTTGCGCCGGTTGCCGTACTCGACCTTCGCGGCGAGGTCACGCTCGACCTGCTGCAGCTCGATCGCCGCGCGCTGCATCGTCAGCCGGTCGGCTTCGAGCTGGTTCGTCTGGATGAAGCCCTCTTCCGCCAGCTTCGTGGTCCATTCGAACTCGCGGGTCGCGCGCGCGACCTCTTCTTTCTTGATCGTCACGGCCTCCTGGGCTTTGGTGACTTCCAGCACCCAGTCACCGTTGGCTTCGTCCGTGTACTTCTGGAGGTCGAGCTTGGCGAGGTCGACCTGCAACTTCGCCGCGGCGAGGTCCGTGCGGTTCTGGATCTCCTGGATCTCGACCTGCTTCTCGGCCTTGACGACGTCGAGCTCCGCCTGCTGGACCGCGATCTCCTGGCGCACCCGCTCGTTGACGGTCGCGGTGACATCCAGCTCCGCGACGAGCTGGCCCTTCGTCACGCGGGTGCCCTCTTTCTCCAGGAAGATGATCGTCGCGCGGCCTTCGATCTCGGAGCGAATCGACGCGCTGTCCTTGGCCTCCAGGTTGCCGCGCACGAGCTCGCTCACGCGCAGATCGCCGCGGCGCACCGGGGCGCCCTGCAGGACCACGGCCTCCTCTTTGGCCAGGAGCTGGTCGGTCCAGCCCGCTTGGTGCGCGCCGTACGCGCCGCCGGCGAGCAGCCCCAGGAACACCAGGAGCTTCATCCCACCCTTCTTCGATGTCTTCTTCGCCATGGCTCGTGCTCTGCTTCCGTCGCGCCTCACTCTGCCGCGAGGAGCGCCGCGATGCTCTCCTCGTCGACCTGGATGCCGTCGCCGTCGACCCGCAGCACTTCGAGCTGCAAGTAGAGGTCGAACAGCGCCAGGTTGAAGTCGACCAATGCGGCCGTCTGTGCGTTCTGCGCTTCGAGGAGCGCAGCTTGGGACTCGAGCAAGTCACGCGTGCTGGCGCGACCGGCTTCGAGGTTCAGGTTCGCGCTGCGCACCCGCCGATCGGCGAGCTCGACGGCTTGGACCTGGATCTGGTACGACGCGCGCGCGTTGCGCGCTTGCCGCAGCGCGTCGCGCACGTCGGCGGCGACACGGTCGCGGAAGCGCTCGAAGCTGCGCTCGGCGGCCTGCAGGCGCACGAGCGCCGAGCGGTACGCGTTGCGCTCCGGCAGCCGCCCGAACGGCAGGTTGACGTCGAGGCCGAGCGTCCAGCGGATGTCGTCACCGCGGTGCGACAACGGCCGGCCTTCGTCGCTGGCCGAGTCCGCCGACGCCGTCACACCGAGGCCCGCGCGCAGCGCGTCGGCGGTGATGCGCACAGCGCGGGTCGCGTCTTCGACCTCCTGGGCCGCAGTGGCGAGGTCGAGGCGCTCGTCCCAAGCGAAGCGGATCACCTTGTCCTCGGGCAACGCGTCCAGGACATCGAGGAGCGCTCCTTCGTCGGAGAGGCGCGTGAACTCCTGGCGGTCGACGGCGACCTCGCAGCCCATCGGCAGGCCGAGGAAGAGCTTGAACGAGTCGAGCCGCTGCCCGAGCGCACCGCGCTGCGCGACGAGGCGGTTCTCGGAGCGGAGGACGTCCTGACCCGCCTGGTCGGCCTGGATATCGGACAGTTGCCCGGCCTCCGCGAGGGCTTCGTTGCGCTGCTGCAAGACCACGAGGTTGTCGCGGTTGCGCTCTTCGTTCTCCAGGTTCGTGTAGGCCTCGAGGATGCCGTAGACCTGCGTGGCGACATCGACGGAGAACGTGCGCCGGAAGCGCTCGTACGTGCGCGCGCGGTAGACGAGGTCGCGCTCCGCCTGGGTCAGCGGTTCGCGCACGATCTTCGAGCCGAAGCCCCGCATCAGCGGCTGCGTGACGGTCACACCGAGGTTCGAGACGACGTCGAAGCCGTCCCCTGTCGAGAGCAACCGGAAGAGGTTGGCGCCGACGTCGGTGATGAGGCGCGCGCCGCTGCCAAAGAGGCGGTTGAAGCGCACGTTGCCGTCCGCCGAGGCGCTGGCCGCTTCGTCGCCCGTTCCGGTGAGCGCGCCGCCCCCATCGACGGTCGGGACCCACGCGAAGCGCCAGCGATCGAGCGTCAGAGCGAGCGCCTCGAGGAAGAGCGACTCACGCTCGGTGCGGTAGCGCTCGTTGTCCTCGGCGGCGATCTCGAGGCATTGCACGAGCGAGAGCTCCCCCACGTCGCTGACTTCGCCGCGCATGACCTTGGCGCGCAGGCTGTCCTCGGGCGGCGTGATATCGAAGTCGATCTCACCGCGCGTCAGGGCCGCGAGGCGGGCGTCGAGGAGCTGGAAGACCTCCTCGTCCGCTTCGCGCTGGAAGGACTCGGCCCCGCGGCACGAAGCCCAGGCGAGGCATGCTGCGAGCGCGAAGAGCGTCGAGGGCCGGCCGCGCCAGGGGCGCGGGTGCGAGGTCGGAGGGAGCAGGGGGCGCGGCATCATTCGGGCGCGGCGGGGGCTCGCCCCGCCGTACCGCGAGCCTAACGGCCGACGGGTGTCACCGTCCCGTAAGAAGCTGCCTCGGAACGTAAGGGTTGCTACGGGTTGAGCAGGACACGCCACTCGTTGCCCGCCGCAAGGCGCCGCAGCGTGTCTCCGCGCCGCAGGGCCGCCTCCACATAGGGATGGCGCGGCGCCGGACGGTAGGCGTAGCGTGCGACGAACGCTTCATAATCGGCGGCGCTGCACGGCGTCGCGCGCCGACCGGGCACGAGCAACTCGAAGCCCAGCAGCGCCCCCTGAGAGACCGTGCAGAGGCCCTCGGGCCCGCGCGGACTCGGGTTCGGCAGCGCGGCCTCGACCGGCGCCACCCGCGCGCCCGACGCCGCGCGGCCCGGTGTCAGCCAGGCGACGGGGCCGAGCTCTGCGAGCGCTCCGCTGCGCGCGGCTTCGAGCCATTCGAGCGGTCCGATCCACGGCGCGGCGGCCGCCTCGGCAGCGTGCGTCGCGCGCGCGGAGCCGTGCCCCACCGTGGTGAGCCGCGCGCCCGCCGAGGCATCGGAGAGGTCCCACTCGGCGACCCACACCGCCCCGCCGCGGGGCCCGAGCTCGCGCCAGACGAGGCGGCGCTGGGCCCCCGCGAGCCGCTCGGTGTGGTGCACGCGCTGGCCCTCGGCGCGGAAGACGATGTCGCGCTCGAGCAGGGTGTGACCCGGCGTATCCAGGCGCAGGAGGCGCACGGCGGCCACCTCCGTGCCGTCGGGGTCCGCGACGAGGAAACACTCGACCCGCGGGAGCGTGCAGGGCTCGAACTCCGCGACCGGGACCCCCGCCGGCGGGGCGCCCGGCGCGGCCCGGAGGGCGCTGGCGAGGGCCGAGGACCCACCGGTGACGAGCCCGAGGACGAGCGCGAGGAGCATTCCGAGCATGTCCCTGCATCGGATCGGGACGGCGCGCCCTTGAGGCCCCCCCGCGACAGGATTCCGCATATTTCGCTAAACAGGTCTCTTTACTCGCAATCCCGAAACCGATAACTTGCCCTGCGGATCCACATCTCCGGCATTCGCCCGACCCACCACCCCACCATGGCCCTGACCCAGACCGCCGAGTACGCCCTCCGGGCGGTGGTGTGGCTCGCCCAGAACCCCGGGCAGCCGCAGACGACCCAGCAGATCGCGGACGCGACCCAGGTCCCGCCGAGCTACCTGCCCAAGGTCTTCCAGCCCCTCGTGCGCTCGGGCCTCGTCAACGGCCAGCGCGGCCTGCGCGGCGGGTACTCGCTGCGCAAGGCGCCGAGCGAGATCTCGTTGCTCGAGGTCGTGAACCAGGTCGACCCCCTGCAGCGCATCGACTCCTGCCCCCTCGCCCTCGCGGGCCACCGCGGCCGGCTCTGCCCGCTGCACGGCCTCCTGAGCCGCATCCTCGCGGCGGAAGAGAAAGCGCTGCGCGAGGCGTGTGTCGGCGACCTCATCGATCGCCCGGGCCAGCTCGCGCCCCTCTGCGACGCCCGTGCGGCGCTCGACCGCGCCCGGACCGTCGCCCGCGGAAACGGCCATTCCCACGGGAACGGCGCCGCGCACCCGCACCCCGAACCACCGCGCGGCCCGAGCGCCGCCGGCTCCCCCACCGAACCAGCCGACGACGTCCGGCACTGATCCGCCCCCGTCCCGGCCCGCTCCCTTCCTCCCCTAGCACCACCATGACCGAGGCCACGGCCAAACGTGCCCCTGGCGACTTGGGTCGCGTCGATAGGTTCTCCTACGACGACTCCATCGTCCGGATGTTCCTCTTCGCGACGTACCTCTGGGCGATCGTCGCATTCCTCGCGGGGCTCTTCGTCGCCCTGCAGCTCCCGTTCCCGTCGCTGTCGTTCGGCCAGGAATGGCTGACGTTCGGGCGCCTGCGCCCGCTGCACACGAACGCGGCGATCTTCGCGTTCGCGGGCAACGCGATCTTCACGGCGATCTACTACTCGACGCCGCGCCTCTGCAAGACCCCGATGTGGTCGCCCCTCCTCGGGCGCCTGCACTTCTGGGGTTGGCAGGCGATCATCGTCTCGGCGGCCCTCACGCTGCCGATGGGGATCACGCAGAGCAAGGAGTACGCCGAGCTCGAGTGGCCGATCGACCTGGCCATCGCGGTGGTCTGGGCGGGCTTCTTCGGCGTCAACTTCTTCGCCACGCTGGCGAAGCGCCGCGAGCGCCACATGTACGTGGCCCTGTGGTTCTACATCGCCACGATCATCACCGTCGCGATCCTGCACATCTTCAATAACCTCGTGGTGCCGGCGGGGCTCTTCAAGAGCTACCCGATCTACGCGGGTGTGCAGGACGCGTTCATGCAGTGGTGGTACGGCCACAACGCGGTGGCCTTCTTCCTGACGACGCCCTTCCTCGGCTTGATGTACTACTTCATGCCGAAGGCCGCGGGGCGGCCGGTGTTCTCGTACCGGCTGTCGATCATCCACTTCTGGTCCCTCGTCTTCATCTACATCTGGGCCGGCCCGCACCACCTGCACTACACGGCGCTGCCCGAGTGGGCCTCGACCCTCGGCATGCTGTTCTCGCTGATGCTGTGGATGCCGAGCTGGGGCGGCATGATCAACGGCTTGCTCACGCTGCGCGGCGCGTGGCACAAGGTCACGACCGACCCGGTGCTGAAGTTCTTCGTCGTCGCGGTCACGTTCTACGGCATGAGCACCTTCGAGGGCCCGCTGCTCTCGATCAAGTCCGTCAACTCGCTCAGCCACTACACGGACTGGACGATCGGCCACGTGCACGCGGGCGCGCTCGGCTGGAACGGCTTCATGGCCTTCGGCCTCATCTACTGGCTCGCGCCGCGCCTCTTCCAGACCCCGCTCTACAGCATCAAGCTGGCGACGTGGCACTTCTGGACCGCGACGATCGGCATCCTGCTGTACGTCATCTCGATGTACATCGCGGGCGTGACGCAGGGCCTCATGTGGCGCGCGCTCACCCCCGAGGGCCAGCTCGCGTACCCCGACTTCGTCGAGACGACGCTGCGCATCATCCCGTTCTACTACATCCGCATCCTGGGCGGCGTGCTGTTCCTGGGCGGTGCGCTGATCGGGGCGTACAACATCATGGCGACCTGGGCGCGCCGGCCGAAGCAGTACGAGGTCGAGGTCATCGAGGCCCCGCCGCTCGCGCCGACCTACCCGCAGGAGCCCGCGCCGGCGTCGAAGCTGGTCGCGGTCACCGAAGGTGCGAAGAAGCTCGACGTGTTCTGGACCTTCTGGTGGCACCGCCGCTGGGAGCGCCTGCCGATGCGCTTCTCCGTCTGGGTGGCGATCTCGGTGATCGTCGCATCGCTCTTCGAGATCATCCCGACGTTTGTCATCCGCTCGAACGTCCCGACGATCGCCAGCGTCCAGCCGTACACGCCCCTCGAGCTCTGCGGCCGCGACATCTACGTCTCCGAGGGCTGCTACAACTGCCACTCGCAGATGATCCGCCCGATGCTGGCGGAGAAGCAGCGCTACGGCGAGTTCTCGAAGGCCGGTGAGTTCGTGTACGACCACCCCTTCCAGTGGGGCAGCCGGCGCATCGGTCCGGACCTCGCCCGCGAAGGCGGCAAGCAATCGACCCACTGGCACGTCCTGCACTTCCAGAAGCCGCAGGAGCTGACCCCGGGCTCGATCATGCCGGCCTACGCGCACCTGCACCGCAAGAAGCTCGACTTCACGGAGATCCCCGTGCGGATGCGCGCGATGCAGGCGCTCGGTGTGCCCTACACGGACGCACAGGTCGAGTCGTCGGTCGCGGACGCGAAGGCCCAGGCCCAGCGCTTCGCCGAGGAGTTCATCACGCAGAACGGTGACCAACCGTACGTCGACGCCAAGGGCAACGCGATCGATCTTTCGGACCGCGAGGTGATCGCCGTCGTCGCGTACTTGCAGCGCCTCGGCACCGACCTCTTCGCGCCCGCGCCCGCGGCCGCCGAACCCGTCGGTGAAGCCCAGCCCCAGTCCGATGTGAAGGTGGGTGCACGCTGATGATCAAGGACATCCTCTCGAGCGGCGCCCTGACCCACTTCGCGGTCATCGGCCTCGTCATCTTCGTCGCGGTGTTCATCGGCATCACCGTGTGGGTCCTGACGCGCACGAAGCGCGAGATCTCGACCTGGTCCCGCATCCCCCTGACAGGCGAGGAGGATGGCCCGCTCGAACCGCGTGAGCCCTCCTTTCGGCCCTCGAACCCCTGAACGACGCAACAGAGATCGCCATGAGTGAATCCCACGACACCGCGATGACGGGTCACGTCTACGACGGGATCCAAGAGTACGACAACCCGCTGCCGGGTTGGTGGAGCGCGCTCTTCTGGGGCACGATCGTGTTCTCGGTGGCCTACTACTTCGTCTCGCTCGTGCGCAGCGAGTGGATCGACACCCGCGCCGCCTACGAACGCGAAGTTACCAGGAACCTCGAGCGGCAGTTCGCGACCTTAGGAGAGCTGGCACCGGACCACAGCACGCTGCTCGGGTTCATCGAGGACCCGGAACAGCAGAAGTGGCTCGCTGTCGGCAGCGCGATCTTCCAGACCAACTGCGCGTCCTGCCACGGGCGGGATGGTGCGGGGGTCTCGGCACCCAACATGACCGACGACAGCTACCTCCTGGTGAAGTCCCTCCCGGACATCGCCACGACCGTGACCAACGGCTCGGTCGCGAAGGGCATGCCGGCGTGGGGCAACCGCCTCATGCAGAACGAGATCGTGCTCGTCTCCGCCTATGTCGCCTCCCTGCGGGGCCAGAACCTCGCGAGCAGCCGCGGGACCGAGGGCACGGTGATCGCGCCCTGGTCGACGCCGCCCGCGGGCAACTGAGCCCCACCTCTGCGCTGCCCCCGCGGCGCCCCCGCGGGGGCAGCGCCCGAACCTCTCACCACCATGTCCGTCGATACGAAGCCCACCGCTGGCACCCCGTCCGGGACCGAGCCCCAGTCCGAAGCGCACGCGCGCCTCTCCGCGCTGCTGCCGCCCGATGAGCACGTGCTCTCGACGCTGGAGGCCGACGGCAGCCGCCGCTGGCTGCACCCGCGCCTAGCGAAGGGTCGCCTCTGGCAGCGCCGCCGTATCGTCGCGTACCTCCTGATGCTGATCTACTCGGCGCTGCCGTGGGTGAAGCTCAACGGCGCGCCGGCGTTCCTGTTCGACCTGCCGGCGCGTAAGTTCGTCCTCTTCGGTACGACCTTCCTGCCGACGGACACGGTCCTGCTCGCGCTGAGCGTCCTGATCGTCTTCCTGTCGATCTTCTTCGTGACGGCGATCTTCGGCCGCGTCTGGTGCGGCTGGGCCTGCCCGCAGACGGTCTACATGGAGTTCCTCTACCGCCCCATCGAGCGCCTCCTCACCGGACGCGCGGGTGTGGGAGGTCCGCCCCGCAAGCAGATCGCGGGCTGGCGCAAGCTCGCCATGTACGCGATCTACCTGTTCCTCTCGCTGCACCTCGCGCAGACGTTCATCGCGTATTTCGTCGGTGTCGATGCGGTGAGAGAGTGGGTCTGGGAGTCCCCCGCAGCGCACGTTGCGCCGTTCATCATCGTCGTCGTCCTGACGGTGCTGATGATGATCGACTTCGCGTACTGGCGCGAGCAGCTCTGCATCATCGGCTGCCCCTACGGGCGCTTCCAATCGGTGCTGCTCGACCGCAACTCGAAGATCGTCGCCTACGATCCGCACCGCGGAGAGCCGCGCGCGCCTCTGCGCAAGAGCCAGACCCTCGAGCAGCGCAGCGCCGCCGGCGCGGGCTCGTGTGTCGACTGCAAGATGTGTGTGCACGTGTGCCCGACGGGGATCGACATCCGCAAGGGCCTGCAGCTCGAATGCGTGAACTGCACGCAGTGCATCGACGCGTGCGACGAGATCATGGACGCGACGCACCAGCCGCGCGGCCTGATCCGCTTCAGCTCACAGGCCGCCATCGACGGCGAGCCGACCCGCATCCTGCGCCCGCGGATCGCGATCTACGGCGCGCTGATCGCGGGGCTGTCGGTGCTGCTGCTGTCGCTCTTGAGCGATCGCCCGCAGGCGGACGTGACCTTGCTGCGCGCGCTCGGCCGGCCGTTCCTGGTCCTGGAGAGCGGACAGGTCGAGAACACGATGCGGCTCAAGCTCACGAACCGCACGGAAGCCCCGCGGACCTACTCGTTCTCCGCCGTGACGTCGACCGGCCTCGCGCTGGAGCTGCGCGCCCAGCGCAGCCCGGTCACGCTCGCGCCGGGCGAGACCGTGACCGAGCCGCTGCACGTCATCGTCCCGCCCGACGTGTTCGTCTTCGGGCGCCTCGACGCCACCCTCACCGTCACCGACGACCTCGGCTGGAGCTCCGCCAAGGAATGGCGCCTGCTCGGGCCCGCCACCGCCAAAGCACAATGAACACCATGAGCGACTCCCCCATGCCTGCGAGCGCCGCACGGAAGCGCTCCCCGTGGCCCTTCGCGATCGCCGGGCTCCTCGCCGCCCACGTCGGCGCGATGGTGCTCGCGGTGCAGATCGCGGGCGGCAGCGGTGGGCACACGCTGCTGCCCGAGTACCGCGACCGGAACCTCGATTGGAACGCTGCGCGCGCGGCGGAGGCGGCCAGCGACGCGCTGGGCTGGACGCTCGACGTCACCCCCGCCGCGCTGGGCGATGGCTCCGGACTGCGGCGTGTGACGCTGACGCTGCGCGATGCGGCGGGTGACCCCGTCGTCGGCGCGCAGGTCCGCGTGCGCTGTTACCACCTGGCGGTCGGTGACCGGGTCGAGGTCGCCGCGAGCCCTGTGACCGACGACGCCGACGGCGGCCGCTACGTCGCGCTCCTGCCGCTCGAACGCGCCGGAGATTATTCGCTCGAGACGAGCGCCGAGCTCGTGGCCGAAGCCGCTGCGACCTCGGGCGCGGCCTTCCTCGACCGGCGCATCGTGCACATCGCCGCCCTAACGCCGCCGGCGGGAGGCAGCACCCTGGCGCCGCCGGCGGGAGGCAGCGCCCGATGACCGCGATCCTGACCGCCGTCCTCGCCGCGAGCCTCGTCGGCTCGCTGCACTGCGCGGGCATGTGCGGTCCGTTCCTCGCGTTTGTCGTCGGCGCCGGACCGAGCGCGGCTGGCGGCCCGAGCGCGCTGCGGTTGCAGGCGGCGTACCACGCAGCGCGGGGCGTGGGGTATGCGCTCCTTGGGGCTGCCGCGGGATCGGCCGGGGCCTTCCTCGATCTGGCCGGCGGCCTCGCGGGGCTGCAGCCCATCGCGGCGGCGCTCGCCGGTGCGACCCTCGTCGCGCTCGGGGTCGTGACCCTCGCGCGGCTGGCCGGTGTACGGCTGAGCTTCGGCGCGCTGCACTTGCCGGAGGGCTTTGCCCGCCGCGTGCGAGGCGTGCAGACGCGCGCCTTGCGCCTCTCTCCGCTGGCGCGCGCTCTGGCGATCGGCGCGACGACGACGCTCTTGCCCTGCGGCTGGCTGTACGCCTTTGCGGTGACGGCGGCGGGCACGGGCGCGTTGCTCGATGGCGCCGCGGTGATGCTGGTCTTCTGGGTCGGAACGCTGCCGATCCTCGTCTCACTCGGAGCCGCGGTGCGCGGCGCAACGCGGCACCTCGGGCCGCGCCTCGAGGTCCTCGCGAGCATCTTGCTCGTCGCGGTGGGCCTCTTCTCGCTCAGCGGCCGCCTCGACCTCTCCCCCGCCGCGCTCGCGGCGAGCGCCGACGCGCACGGAGCGGTAGGTGTGGCCCCCGACCCGCATGTGACACCGGCGTGCTGCGCCGGCGGCGCATCCGCCTCGAACTCGGAACGTCCGTGATCCCCGCCATGCAGTTCTCTTCCCCGCGCACGACCGCAACGATGAATCCGGAGGCTGGCGCCGCTACCGCGCAGTCACAGCTCTGCGCGCACTGCGGCCTCGCTGTGCCGGCGGCGTTGCTGGAGCCGGGCGCGCGCGAGCAGTACTGCTGCAGCGGCTGTCGCGCGGTGCGCGAGACGCTGTTGGCCGCGGGCCTGGTGGACTACTACGAGCTGCGCGAGCGCTTCGACGACGTAGGCAGCCGCGCGGAGGCGCGCTCGTCCGAGCGCAGTTACGCCGCTTTCGATCGCGATGCGTTCCAGGCCGAACACGTTCGCCGCGAAGGTGAGCTGCACCGCGTCGAGCTCTTGCTCGAAGGTGTGCGCTGCGCGGCGTGTGTGTGGCTCGTCGAGCGACTGCCGCGTCTCGTTCCCGGTGTGAAGTCTGCGGAGCTGCGCCTGCGCGACGCCCGCGTGAGCCTCAGCTACGACCCGACGGTGCTGCGGCTCTCGGAGGTCGCGGCGAAGCTGCACTCGATCGGGTATCCGGTGCATCCCGCGCGCAGCGAGGTCCAGCGTGAGCTCGCAAAACGCGCCGAGCGCAAGCTGCTCGTCGAGCTGGGCGTCGCGGGAGTGTGCGCGGGCAACGCGATGCTGGTCGCCTTCGCGCTCTATTCCGGTGCCAGCGGCGATCTGGAGGCGTCCCACGCGGCGCTCTTCCGCTGGACGGGCCTCGCGCTCGGTTGGCTGTCGATCCTGTGGCCGGGTCGGCGCTTCTTGCGCGGTGCGCTCGCGGCGGTGCGCACACGCACGGCGAACCTCGATCTGCCGATCGCGATCGCGCTGCTCGCGGGGGGCCTCGCGGGGATCTGGAACACGGTCGCGGCACGCGGCGATTCGTACTTCGATTCGCTGACGGTCCTCGTGTTCTTGCTGCTCGCGGGACGGTACGTCCAAGCGCGCCAGCAGCGCTTCGCGGAAGACGCTGTGGACCTGACCCGTGCGTTGACCCCCGTCGGCTGCCGCGTCGTCCGCGCGGACGGTCAGGTCGAGGAGATCACGGTGAAGGAGCTCACGCTCGGCGACGTCGTGCTCGTGCGCGCGGGTGAGCCGTTCCCTGCCGACGGCGTGATCGAAGAGGGCCGCTCGCGGGTCGACCGCGCGCTGCTCACGGGCGAAGCGGAGCCGGTCGCGGTCGCGGTCGGTGATGCGGTGCACGCCGGCAGCCAGAACGTCGGCGGGGTCCTGCGCGTGCGGGTCACCGAGGTCGGTGATGCGAGCCGCATCGGCAGGCTGATGGGCCTCGTCCAAGAGGGCCTCGCGGAGAAGCCGCCGATCGAGCGCTTCACCGATCGCATCGCGGGTTGGTTCGTCGGAACGGTGACGGCCCTCGCGGCGGCGAACTTCGCGGCGTGGCTCTGGATCGGCGGCCTCGCGCCGGCGATCGACCACACGGTGGCGCTGTTGATCGTCGCGTGCCCGTGCGCGCTCGGCTTGGCGACGCCGCTGACCCTCGCGGTCGCCGTCGGTCGCGCCGCGCGCAGCGGGCTCTTGGTGAAGGATGCGGCGGTGTTCGAGCGCCTCGCGCGCGGCGGACGGCTGATCCTGGACAAGACGGGCACGATCACCCGCGGCGCGCCGGCTCTGATCGCGTGGCGCGGCGACGTGCGTGCCCGGGGCCCGGTCGCGGCGCTGGAGCGTGCATCGGCGCACCCGATCGCGCGCGCGTTGGCTGCGGCGCTCGAGCCCGATGCAGCGCCGGGTGTGCGGGCGACCGACGTCGAGGAGCGCCTCGACGGCGGCATCCGCGGCCTCGTCGCTGGACGCGATGTGCGCGTGGGGTCCCTCGAGCACCTCGCGGCCCACCGCGCGGTCCCGAACTCCGAGCTCGCGCGGGACGCGGCAGCCCTCGAAGCCGACGGCGCGACGGTCGTCGGCGTGGCGCTCGATGGCCACGTCGTGGCGATCGCGGGCCTCGTCGATGCGCCGCGGGACGGAGCGCGCGAGGCGATCCGCGCGTTGGTCGAGCGGGGCTTCGTGCCGGAGGTGCTCTCTGGCGACGTCCCCGGCGCGGTCGCCCGTGTCGCGCGTGAGGTCGGCCTCGACCCCAGCGTCGCCCGCGGCGGCGTCGAACCCGAGGGCAAACTCGCGCGCGTGCGGGCCCTCGCCGCCGCAGGTGAGCCGACGGTCATGGTCGGCGACGGCGTGAACGACGCCGCAGCGCTGGCGGCGGCCGAGGTCGGGGTCGCGGTGCACGGGGGCGCGGAGGCGAGCCTCGCGGCTGCGGACGCGTTCTCGTCGCGCCCGGGCCTGGCGCCCCTGGTGGAGTTGGTGGACCTGTCGCGGCTGACGCTGCGGACGATCCACCGCAACCTCGGGCTGTCGCTCGTGTACAACGGTGTGGCGGTGGCAGCCGCGGCCCTCGGATGGGTCGACCCGCTCGTCGCCGCGGTGCTCATGCCGATCAGCTCCGCGTCGGTGCTGGCCCTCGCCCTCGTCTCGATCCGCCGCCGCGCCCCGCGGCGCGCCTGAAGAACGCCGACATGTCCGTCATCTACATCGTGCTCCCCCTCGCGCTCGTCCTGGGCGGCGGCGCACTGGCCGCGTTCCTCTGGGCCGTACGCCGCGGCCAGTTCGACGACCTGGAGACCCCCGCGATCCGCGTGGCGCTGGAGGACGACCACCGACCGGTGGAGCGCCGCGGGTAGGGAAACCGCACGCGACGCGCTGGGTGGAGAGAAGGCCGCCTTGTCTGCGAGCCGCACCGCGCGGTGTAGGGCGGACGGAGTGGGGTGCCAGCGGATTGGGACCCAGGGATTGCGTGCGCGGGAGCGTTGCTGCATCACGCGACGGTCTGCATCGGAGGCTCTCCGCGATGGGCACGGATGAGGGAGCGAGGGTTGCACCACCCCCAGGACCCCCATGTGGCCACCGATCGCACACCTGGGGCCGCCCGAGTGTGGCTCGAGCGACTTCCGGCCCATGGCGCGGGCCGTCCCCCCCGCCCTGCGACCGTTCCTCCAGGGCCCCGGCTCCAGTTCCCGAACGCGCGGGGTCGAAAGGTCCGTACGATGCCCAGGGGCCCCTCCGCCCCTTCGCTACGACGTCGTCCGCGCACTGCCCGCCCGGCCCGGGTGGGTAACATCGACCTATGTTCCTCGCTTGCTTCACGAGGGGCGCCGCCCCCGACGCTGCTGCCCTCGAGCGCGCCATCACCGACTTCTCACTCGCTGGTCGCCGCACCCTCGCGCGGACGACCCGGCCGGGGCTCACCGTCGCTGTCGCCGTCGACCGACCCGTTCCGCCGACGGCTGAGGAGCCCGGCGGGCGACGTTTTGTCGTGGCGAGCGGTGACGCCTTCGATCTGCCGACGACGGCCCCCGGTCGGCACGAGCTCGCAGCGAGCCTGCTCCAGGGCTACGTGCAGCACGGCGCCAATCTGACCCCGCCGAAGAACGGCACCTTCGGGTTCCTCGCGCACGATGCAGAGCGCGGCGAGCTCGTCCTCGGCAATGACGCCTTCGGCTTCCACCCGCTGTTCGTGCTCGAGACGCCGGACTTCGTCGCCGTCGCGAGCGAAGCCGAGCCGCTGGCCCACCTCGTCCCCGGCGGGCGCGAGCTCGATCCCGACGGGGTCGCCGAGTTCTTCGTCTTCGGTTCGACGCTGGGCGGGCGCACGCTCATCCGCGGCGTGAAGAACCTCGACGCGGCCACCGTCGTCACGTTCACGAAGGGCGACACGAAGCGCCGCGTGCACGACACCCTGGAGGTCCAGGTCGATCGCAACGCGACCTTCGAACAGCACGCCAAACGCGTCGCCGACGCGTTCAAAGCCGCGGTCCAGCGCCGCGTGCAGCGCTACCCCGAGGCCCTCGCGAGCCTCACGGGCGGTGCGGACACACGCTTGATCCTGTCCTGCACGACGCCGGAGCAGCGCAAGTCGATGCGCTTCGTCACGCACTACATCGTCGAAGGCAAAGCCGACGACGACCGCGACGTCGTGATCGCCCGGATGCTGGCGCAGAAAGCTGGCCTGAAGCACACGGCCGAGCACCGCGCTGGTGCGCGTGAACACTTCTCGCCGCAGGGGTTCCAGCGCCTCCGCGAGCGCCCGGTGCAACCCGAGCACATCCACGGTGTGTGGGGCGGTGAGTACCTCGGCGGCGCCGCCGTCGACGTCGCGCTGTTCCCCGTCGAGCGGATCACGCGCGACGCCGTGCAGCAGCGTGTGCAGCAGCTCCTCTCCCCGGAGCTGCGCCGTGCCATCGTCGATCCCTACGACACGCTGCAAGCCGAATACGCCCGCTGCAAAGCCGGCAACCGCGAGTTCCAGTTCTGGATCGGCATGTTCGCGCGGCCGTTCCTGACTCACCTCTACTTCGGCTCCGCGGGCCTCTCCTCGGGCTCGTGGATGTGGCCGTGGGCGCAGAACCTGCGCCTGACCAGCCCTTTCCAGGACGCGGACTTCCTGCGCGCGCTGCTCGCGGTGCCGTTCGAGTACGTGTCGGGCTACCGGCTCTACAACGAGCTCTACCGCGCGCACTTCACGGAGTTCACGGGGGTCCCGACGAACTCGGGCCTCGCGGTGCGCAGCGACAGCGCGCTGACCATGTACGTCGAAGGTCGCGAGCCGAAGGTCACGCACAAGAGCCTCACGCGCGAATCGCGCCAAGCGGCGTTCACGAAGCTGGACAGCTCCGGCTCCGTGTGGCAGTCGCAGCTCTTCAACCGCGACGCAGTGCGCGCGCAGTGCATCGCCGAGACCGAGGACCGACCGCCGACGATGCTGCAGCGCGCGAAGAGCACCTACACGAAGTCGTTCCTCTTCAAGACGCGTAAGTTCCTGCCCATCCACGGCATGCTGATGAAGTGGAAGGCGAAACACGAGACCGCCAAAGCGGCGACCCTCGACGCCTCGATCGTCGGTGCGGTCGTCGACTTCGACTACTGGTGCACCTACGCGTCGATGCCGCGCACGGCGCCGCGCAGCGTCGAAGTCCGCCGGACGGCCTGAGCTCGACTCAGCACCTCCGAAGAGAATCCAAGGGTCCGTGTGGGAGGACGACGCCCGAGGCGCCGTCCCCTCACACGGACTCGTGCATTCCGCGCACCAGAGCGATCGCGGCCAGCAGCAACAGCACCGCCCCCAGCGCGACCGGCGCAGCCGACGGGCCTTCGAAGCGGCGCACGAACTCGCGCCAGCCGAAGTGACGGAACGCTTGGCCCCGCTCGCGGGCCGGGGTCAGCTCGAGCCCCTCGGGCCCGGTCAGGAAGATCTCGCGCATCGGAAAGGACTCTCCGAGGCCGGCGACCCGGTGGCGCAGGATCCGCCAATGCGCGAGGGGCGCGATGAAGCGCAGGTCGGAGAGGGTGCGCTCGTAGCGCTCGACCTCCAGCTCCGCACCGCTCGCCGAAAGCGGCAGGCCGAGGCTCGGCGCATCCGGCCATGCGACCCGCGCCGCTGAACGCGCCAGCTCGTCGTGGGTGCTGTGGTCGACAGCGACCCCGCCGAAAGCGACGATCGCGCCCGCCACCGCGAGCGCCTGCGCCACCCGCACGACCCAAGGCCGCCGCAGGGCTTCGTCCAACGCCAACGCGACGAACAGCCAGAGGTACGGCAACGCAGGCAGCACGTAGCGCGGCCCGTACGTCGCAGCGCCGTGCCAATCGTCGAGCAGCGCCGCCGGGATCCCCACGAGCGCCGCCACCCCGAGCACGGCCAACACGATCAAGCGCTCGCCCTCGCGCAGCGCCCGCGCGAGCCCGATGGGCACGAGCAGCAGGAGCGGCGCGTGCACGAGCAGGCCGCGGCCCGGCGAGATGAGCAACCCGAGCGCTCCGCTGAGGATCTGCCCGTCGAAGATGCCGCCGCGTAACGGGCTGCCGTAGCCCGAATCGAACGGTACGCCGTAACGCAGCACGTTCGTCCCCAAGAACGCAGCGAAACCGAGCGCGAGCGGCAGCACCGCGAGCACGAGGAGCCTCCTCGGTGTGACACCGACGGGTCCGCGCGGCGTCCAGCGCGACGCCGCGATGCGCTCGGTCCCGACACGCAGGACCACCTCCCCCACCGCAGCGACAAACGCACACGCGAGGGCGACACCGATGCGCGACAGGAACGCGAGCGCCAGCGCGGCCCCGATGCCGAACGCGATACGCCCGCGCGGCATCTCGAGCCGGTCCAGCCGCTCTCGCGCGACCAGGACGAGGTGCAGCGCCAGCGCCAGAAAGAACGTCGCCTGCACATCGGAGAGGCTCGACCGGGCTTGCGGCCACAGGTACGTGGTGAACGCGAGCCCCGCCGCCGCGAGCGCCGCCCGTCCGCGCGCGACGCCGAGGCGCAGCGCGCACATCGCGACGATCCACACCGTGCCCGCCCCGAAGAGCGGGTTGCGCAGCCCGACGACGAGGTGCGCGAGCGACTCCGAGGCCGCGACCCCGTCGTAGGCCCGCCGCTGCCCTTCGGCTTCGAGCTCCGGCGCGAGCTCGGCCCACAGCCGACCGAGCGCATAGAAAGGCGCGGCGACGAGGACCTGAGCGATGCCGTGGCGGCCGTACACCTCGACGGCGTCGCCGGTGTCGACCACCCGCACGCCGAGCTCCTCGGCGAGGTCGGGGTCCGCGAGGGCCGCGGCGCGGATCCGCTCGGCTTCGGGTGTGCCACCGAGGGCGAGCGAGCCGGTGCGCACGAAGCTGCTCGTCGACTGGAACTCGACCTCGGAGTCGCTGAGCTCAGCGGGCCCGACAAACGCCGCCGCGTAGACGACGAGCGCGAGCAGACCGAGGCCGTGCGCGACGAGGCGCTCGGCCGGGCCGAGCAGGGGGCGACGGAAGAAGCTCATCGCAGCGCCTCCGGCTCGAGCACGAGCACCGCCACGTCACCGGTCGAGAACACCTCGCGCGCACCGAGCTGCAGCAGCCGCGAATCGATGCCCCGCGGCCCGCCCCCGCGCTCGGTCGTCGCGCGCCGATCGAGCTCGTCGACGATGAAGACGAGCGGGCGGCCGAGGCGTTGGAAGAGGTGCCGGATGTTCACGTCCCAATGGTGACGATCGGTGTAGAGCGGTGCGAGCAGGGCTTCGCGCAGCGCCCACCCATCGCCGAGCGCGCCGCCAGTGGCGAGGCCAGT
>CAYOBN010000058.1:20727-28908 GCA_964402175.1 uncultured Planctomycetaceae bacterium
TCGGTGTGACGGGATCGGGGTCCGCGCCGAACGCGCCGACCGCGGCGACGGCGGGCAACAGGGCTGCCGCCACGGCGACCGCCGTCGCCGTTCGGGCGCGCGGGGTCGCGCCTCCGATCAACGCGGCCAGGACGAGCGCCAGCCCCACCGCGACCCCGACCGGCACATGCACGAGCGCCGCGAGCCCCGTCGACAGCGCCGCGAGGAGCGGCCACGGGCGCTGCCCATGGCGCACCGCGTGCACCCCCGCCGCGAGCGCTCCGGCGCTGAACATGAGGGCGAGGGGCAGCGCTCCCGGACAGAGGAAGACGCTGCCGCCGTAATGCACCGCGCCGGGCGCGCTCGCCGGGGCTCCGCGCGCGAGCTCTCGCAGCCAATCGAGGGGCTCGCCGCCTGCCCGGGGCCAGAGGCCGCCGAGCGCGTTCCAGCCGACGAACCCCAGCACGACGCTCGCGACGTCGCGGCGCGGCTCGCGCCACAGCGCCGCGGCGGTGGTGTACAGCGCGATCGGGCCGAGCAACGCAGCCAGCGCCGTCAGGAGCGCCAGAGCGTGCGGCGCAGCGACCCCCGCGACGAGCACCACGACCGCGGTGAACACACCGACGACGGGGCTGGCGGGCAGCGCCATCCCTGCGAGCCAGGGATGTTCGAGCGCGCCGGGCCGGAAGGGCGCGAGGAGCGCTGCGTCGAAGCCGCGGCGCAGCACTTCGTCCGCGACCCCGGCATGCCAGAGGACCTCGGGCCGCGTCAGGAGCGGCGCTCCACTGCCGCCGACGAGCGCGGCCAGAGTGAGCGCAGCCAACGCCACCGCGAGCAGTACGACGGCGAGCGCCGCGCGCCCGAGGGGCGCTCGGCCGATCGGACGCGCGAGCAGCGCGAGCTCTGAGACCGCGACCGCGATGAGCGCAGCCCTGCGCGGCTCGAGCCCCGCCGACTGCGCGACCGCGAAGTACAGCGCGAGGATCGGCGTCGACAGGAGCGCTCCGAAGAGGAAGAGCTTCAGCCGCGACGGCTCGCGCGGCGCGAGCAGCACGAGCCACGGTAGCGCCACACCGCCCAGCAACAGCGGCGCCGCGAGCGCGAGGTGCAGCGCGGGCCACGTCGCCGCCGGCTCCGCGCGGAGCGCCGCGAGGCCGATGGCCGCCCCCGCGAGGAGCAGCGCCGCGCCGCGCGCGGAGGCAACTTCGGTCCGTTCCGACATGGCCGATCCGACAGGGTAGGGCGAGGCGCCAGAGGATAACGCGCAGGGGGCGAGCCTCAGCGCTCAGCGGGCCCAGTCCGGTGCCGCGGCCGGGATGTCCCAAACGCGCCGCACCCAGAGCTGGAAGACGAGGGTCACGAGGACAACGCAGACGAGGTTGAGCACGAACCCGGTGCGCGCCATGACCGGGACGCTCACCCGGCCGCTCGCGAACACGACCGCGTTCGGCGGCGTTGCGACGGGCAGCATGAACGCCGCGGACGCCGCGATCGTGGCGGGGGCCATCACGAGCAGCGGGTGCGCGCCCGCTTCGACGGCGGCGGCCCCGAGGACCGGCAGCAATACCGCGGTCGAAGCGGTGTTCGAAGTGACCTCCGTGAGGAGGCTCACGAGCAGCGCCACACCGAACACGATGAGCCATGTCGAGCGGCCCTCGAACAGCGGCGCGAGGGAGAGCCCGAGCGCGACGTCGAGCCCCGTCACCTTGAACGCATGGGCGATGCAGAACCCCGCGCCGAGCAGGAGCAGCACGTCCCAGGGCATACGGTTGGCGGTCGGCCAATCGAGCAGCGCGCCGCGCTCGCCGCCGCCGGCGGGCACGACGAACGCGAGGAAGCCGAGCGCGAGCGCGACGGTCGCATCGCTGACGTCGTCTTCGTGTGCGGCGTACCAAGCGGGGTCCGCGGCTTGCGGCCCGAGCAAGAGCCGCACCCAGCCTGGGATCCGTACAAAGCCCAGGTCCAGGTCCGCGCGGAAGATCCAGCCGAACGCAGCGAGCGCGAAGAGCGCGGCCATGCGGCGCTCGCCGCTCCCCATGGAGCCGAGCTCACGGCGCTCTGCAGCCACGACCTCGCGCGCCGTGGCATCGGTGTGCGGCACGGGGTTCAGCCAGCGGGTCATCAACCAGCTCGCGAGCGGGATGAACACGAGGACCAGCGGCAGCCAACCGACGATCCACTGACCGAACGATGGCTGCGGCGCGTCGGGGAAACGCGCTACGAACTGGCCCAGGAAGACTTGATTCGGCGCAGTTCCCACGAGGGTCCCCATGCCACCGACCGAAGCTGCGTACGCCACGCCGAGCAACAACGCCTGGCCCAAGTTGCGGCGCGCTTCGTCGTCGGGCAGCGCCGCCGCGACGCGTGCGTGGGTCGCGAGCGCGATCGGCAGCATCAACAGCGCCACAGCCGTGTTGTTGAGCCAAAGCGATAGCGCCGCCGTCGCGATCATGAAGCCGAGCACGAGCCTGCGCGGGGAGGTCCCGACGCGCTCCAGGATGTTCAGCGCGATGCGCCGGTGCACCCCCCAGCGCTCCAGCCCCAGTGCGAGCAGGAAAGCGCCGAAGAACAGGAAGACGAGGTCGCGCATGTAGAGCGCGCCGATCGCGCTCGCGGGCAAGACGCCGAGCAACGGCAACAGGGCCGCTGGCAAGAGCGACGCAGCACCGACGGGCAGCGCCACCGTCAGCCACAGCGCAGCCGTCAGCGCCGTGACCGCGGCGACCTTGCGCTGGTCGGGGGTCAAGGGGAGCCCCGGCGCGAAGAGCAGCGCAGCGAACGCGAGGACCCCGAGCAGCGCGCCGGCGCGGCGCGCCCGCGGCGACGTGGCGCCGTCCGCGAGGTCAACCTGGTCCATCCGCGCTCCGCGTCTCGCGCACGAGCCAGGTGTGGTACGCCTCGGCCACATGCGCCGCGCGCAAGGCGACGAACTCGGGCACTTGGTACGGATGCAGCTCGCAGAGCCGCGCCTCGAGCTCGGCGCGGCGGTCGGCGGCCGTCTTGATGATCAGTAGGACCTCGCGCTCGCGCTGCACGGCGCCCTGCCAGCGATAGATGCTCGTGAGGTCCGGAACGAGATTGACACACGCGGCGAGGCGCTCGCCGACGAGCGCTTCGGCGAGGCGCTCGGCGACCGGCAGGTCGGGCGCCGTGCAGAGGACGAGCTCGAGGTCGGGGGGCTGCATGGCGGGGACGAGGATAGCGCGCCCCGCGAGTAGAATGGCCGCGCCATGGGCCTCCTCGTCAAGGCGCTCGTCGCCACCCTGCCGTTCGTCCCGGGACCCTTCATGCGGCGTGTCGCGGCGCGGTACATCGCCGGCGACTCGCTCGACGAGGCGCTCGCGGCCCTCGCGGCGCTGCAGAAGGAGGGTCATCCGGGCATCCTCGACCTGCTCGGTGAGGACGTCGCCGGCGAGGCCGACGCACGGGCGGCGCTCGCGGAGTACCGCGCCGCGTCGGACGCGCTCCAGAGCCGCGGCATCGATGCGTACCTGTCCGTCAAACCCACGCACTTCGGGCTCGGCACGTCGCGGGACCTGGCGCTGGAGCTCTACCGCGACCTCGCGCGGCACACCGCAGGGCGGGGCCAGCACGTGCGCGTGGAGATGGAGGACCACACACGCACCGACGACACGCTGTGGCTCTACGCGGCGCTGCGCGCCGAGTTCCCCCATGTCGGCATCGTCCTGCAGTCGCGCCTGAAGCGCACGCCGGACGACATCCGCGCCCTGCCGCCGGACTCGGACGTGCGCCTCTGCAAGGGCATCTACGTCGAGCCGCCGGCGATCGCGCACACGGACTACGTGCCGATCCGCGACGCGTACGTCGCGGCGTGTGAGACGCTCTGGCGCGCGGGCCATCGCATCCGCCTCGCGACGCACGATGAGCACATGGCGGCGCGCTGCATCCAGCTCGCCGCGGACCTCGGTGTGTCGCGCGATCGCTTCGAGTTCGAGGTGCTGCTCGGCGTGCAAGAGCCGCTGTGGAAGCGCTGGAAGGCGCGCGGGTACACCGTCCGCGTCTACGTCCCGTACGGGCCGGAGTGGCGCGCGTACGCCATTCGGCGTCTGCAGAAGAACCCCGCGATCGCGGGACACGTCCTGCGCGCGCTCTTCCGCAGCGGGCGCTGAGGTCAGTTCTCGACGCGCAGCTCGGGCGGCAGCTCGTCCGTCGGTCGGCTCGAGCGCGACGGGGGCCTGCGATCCGGCTCGGGGTTGACCTCGAAGTCTCCCCCGCCGAGGAGCGAGCGCGCGAACTGCACGATCCGCGCCGCCGCCGCGACGTCGTCGGGCGCTGCCTTCCATTCGGCGTAGCGCAGGTCGAGCCCCTTGAAGCTCTCGTTGGTCTCCTTCTCGACGCGCACGCGCACGGCCCAGCCGGTGTCTTGGCCGTCGTTCTTCTCCGAGCTCGGCGAGAACTCGACGTGGGCCTTCGAGCGGAAGCCACGGCCCTTGAACGGCGACGCGTCGACCTTCCAGGCGGACACGATGCGTCGCTGGCCAGGGTCCGCTTCGCTGCCGACGGCGAACTCCGCGCGATCGAGCGCTTGGCGCAAGACCGTCCAGAGGAGGTTCTCGCTGCGCACGTCGAAGGTCGCGTCGACCCACTGGGGCTCGGGCTTCGACTTGCAGCCGCTGAGAGCGACGAGCGCACACAGCGCGACCGCGATCGCAGCGCACCGACGTCCGATGGTGATCATTGTTGCTGGCCCTCCTCCTCGGCGGAGTGTTTGTCCTTCACGACGATACGCACGGGCACCTCGGGGAACGGCAGATCCTCGTGGATCCGGTTCGTGAGGTAGCGCAGCCAGTCCTTGCCGACGTGTTTGCGGTCGTTCACGAAGAGCACGAACGTCGGCGGCGAGACCGAGACCTGCGTCGCGTAGCGGACGCGCACGCGGTAACCCTTCGAGTTCGGTTGGCGCGCTTCGAGCGCGGCTTCGAGCACCCGGTTGAGCTCGCCCGTCGAAACGCGGCGCTGGCCCTGTTTGAACAGGTCGTGCGCGACATCGATCAGCTCCCCCGTGCGCGCGCCTTCTTTGGCCGAGAGGAACACGATCGGGCTGAACGACAGGCCGGGCATCTCCGTTTCGAGGTACCTGCGGAACTCGTCGGGGTCGACAGAGTGCTCGACGAGGTCCCACTTGTTCGCCCCGAGCACCAGCGGCTTGTGCTGGTCCAGCGCAAACCGCGCGAGGGTCTTCTCGATGGCGCTGAGGGGCTCGGTGACGTCGAACAGCAGCACGACGACATCGGCGCGGCGCACGGACTTCTTCGCGCGTGCGTCCGAGAAGAACTCGATCGCATCGGCGAGCTTCGTCTGTTTGCGGACCCCCGCGGTGTCGATGACGACGAAGCGCTCGCCGCGGCGCTCGAAGACGACGTCGACGGCGTCGCGGGTCGTGCCCGGGATCTCGGACACGATCATGCGCTCTTCGCCGGCGAGGCGGTTGACGAGGGTCGACTTGCCCGCGTTGCGCCGCCCGACGACGGCGATCTTCAGGACGGGCTGGCCCTCTTCGGGGCGGGTCTCCGGCGCTTCGGGCAAGCGCTCGGCGATCGCCTCGGAGAGCTCCGCGATCCCGTCGCCGTTCTGCGCGCTGACGGCGAAGTGCGCTTCGCCGACACCGAGCCGCAGGAAGAGGTCCACGTCCCACTCGAGCGCGCGCCCCTCGCACTTGTTGACGACGAGCAACACGGGCAGCTTTGCGCCGCGCAGGCGCTGTGCGACCTCCATGTCGAGCGGCGTGAGGCCGTCGCGCACATCGACGAGGAACAGGACGAGGTCCGCCCCGTTCATCGCGGTCTGGACCTGCGCTTCCACGTGCGGGCCGAGGTCGTCGCGGTCGACGATGCCGAGGCCGCCGGTGTCGATGACCTCGACCCAGCGCGGGCCGGCCTCGGTGTCGAGGCGGGCGGGCACGGAGATGCGGTCGCGCGTGACGCCGGCCGTCGGTTCGACGATCGCGACCCGGCTGCCGCAGAGGCGGTTCAAGAGCGTCGATTTCCCGACGTTGGGGCGGCCGACGATGGCGACGCGCGGGAGCGGGGCCTCTCCGGAGGAGCGGGATGTGGGGTGCACGGGGAGGGGCCTTACGGGCTCAGGGAATGTGGAGGAAGCGGTGCACCTGGGGCACGACGCGGGTCTCGAGCCCGAGGTCTCGGGCGAGCTCGACGACCTCGACGAGGCTGTCCATCGTCGGCGCGGTCACGCCGTGCATCGGGGTCGCAGGTGAGAGGATGACAGGCAGGCTCGGCGCGAACCGCGCGACGTCCTCGAAGAGCGGCTCGAACGCGCGCGGCTCGCGGCCGCCGGCGACGACGACCTTGGCGCAGGCGTCGCTGTCGGCGAGGAGCTGCAGGGCGCGGCGCCGCGCGAGGACCCAGTCGGCGGGGGTGACCGGCGCGGGCTCGGTGGTCGGGGGTTGGAGCTCCGGATCCGGCAGGTGCGCGGCGGTGACTTCGACGGGCGGAGCGAGGTCCTCGGGCAGCTTCAGGTCGAGGCTGACGTGGTCGAAGCTGTCGCGGACGCGCGCGAGGGTCTCGGGGTGGCCGCCCCCGGTCTCGAGGTGCATGCGGCGCGCGCCGAGCATCGGCCGCAGGGCGCGCAGGAAGTCCGGCCAGAGGAGCGGCTCGCCGCCCGTCACCGAGACGGTGCGCGGCTCACCGGGTTCGGTCGCGGCGACCCAGACCGCGGCCTGGAACGGGCTCGCCCACTGGGGCTCGCGGCGGACTTCGACGCCGCCGTCAGGGGTCACCGCTGCGATCCGCGCCGTGCGGCCTGGGGCGAGCACCCAGGAGCCCGGTGTGTCACACCAAGCGCAGCGCAGGGGGCAGCCCGCCAGCCGCAGGAACACCTGCGGCTCGCCGACGTAACGACCTTCGCCCTGGATGGAGGCGAAGACCTCCATCACGGGCGCGGCGACCTCGAAGGGGGTCACTTGCCCTTCTTGCCGCCCTTCTTCGTTTCCTTCTCTTCCTTCTTCACGGCCGCGCGCTTGCTCTTCAGCTTGAAGCGCGTGCGGACCTTCGGAAGGCCGTAGGCGGAGGCTTCGTCCTTCATCTTGCCGTCGCGCATGAGCTTCTCGATGCGCTCCCGGCGGGTGAAGACGCTGCGCTCACCGACGAGGGTGTTGATGCCGCGGAGGCTCGGGTGGATCGACATGGCGTCGGGGGTGCTGGCTGCGGACGGCGGAGGACGGTCTCGGTAAGGCGCGGCCCAGCGGGGCCGTGCGCGAGCCGAAAAGGTTAGGGATCCGGGGGCTCGGCGGGAAGGGGCGACCTACCGAAAATCCGCGAGCGAGACGACGCGGGGCGACGGGAAGACGGGTTTGTCGCGGGAGTCGCGCACTTCGAGCACACGCCGGCCGAGCTCTTCGATCTCGAGGCTGTTCGGGCTCGCCCCCACGAAGAGGGAGAGCTTCGTGCCGACCTGGCGCAGGACCGCCGGCAGGCCGCGGCCGCGCAGGACCCCGAGCCAGTGCTCGGCGAGGCTGCGCCCGTTGGGCGAGCCGTCGTAGGACACGAGCTGGAGCGTGAACTGGTTGCGCGGGTCGAGGAAGGCGCGGGTCGCGTCGTCGGCGGCGGCCTCCGCGGCGGGCTGGGTCGCGGCAGGACCGCGGCTGACGGGCGGGGCCTCGCGCGGGACCGCCGGCGTCGCGGCCCGTTCGGGGCGCGCGGGCGGGGTGTTCGGCGCGCTCCTCGGCTGGGGCTCCGCGGGCGCCTCAGCGCTCACCTCAGCGCTCACCTCGGCGCTGCCGCGCTCGCCGGTCGTGCTCGATTCGCGGGCGGAGAGCACGCCGAGGGCGTACGCGAGCGCCAGGGCCACCGCGGCGCCGACGGCGAACGTCGCGCCGCTGAACGGCAGGCTGAAGCCGGTCTCCGGGGGCGGCGGCGGCAGGTTGTCCGGCACGAGGCTGCGCGGGGGCACCGGCAGCGGCGTCTGGAAGAGCTCGTCGGGCAGCTCGCGGGCGGCGACCTGGGGCTCCGGGGCTGCGGGCACCGCCTCCGGCGGCGCTCCGCGGTGCCGCGGCGTAGAGACCTCGAAGGCCTCGAACATGCTGATCCTGCGCTTCGCCACGTGCAGACCTCCCTCCGAGTGCGGGGCCGCGGGTGCGGGCGCGGACCCTGTGTTACAGCATGACGGAGAGCGCCGCCTGGTTCAAACCCTTCCTGAGCGTGAGCGCGACGGAATTCGCTGCGC
>CAYOBN010000058.1:29008-31595 GCA_964402175.1 uncultured Planctomycetaceae bacterium
GCGGCGGGGCGCTGCTCGCCGCGTGGGCGGCGGCCTGCGGCGACGCCCCCACTGCGCCGGACCCCAGCGCAACGGAGCCCGCGCACGAACCGCTGCCCGAGGTCGCGGCCGAGCGCGGCCTCGTGCACGTCGACCGGAGCGGCGGGCCCGACAAGCGCTTTGTGCTCGAGGCCAACGGCGCGGGGCTCGCGCTGCTCGACCTCGGCGCGGACGGGGACCTCGATGTCATCGTCGGCCAGGGCCTCGGCTCGTTCGAAGCGCTGCGCACGGGCCCCGGCGCGGACCTGGCGGTCTTCGAGAACGACGGGCGCGGGCAGTTCCGCGCGCGCGTCGGGCCGGGCCTCGCGGGTTGGTGGACGGGCCTCGCCGCCGGGGACCTCGACGGGGACGGCGCGACGGACCTCGTCGCCGCAGGTTTCGGGCGGCTGCTCGTCCTGCTGCAGGGCCCTGACGGCGAGCTGCGGCCCGTCGCGGAGCTCGTGCCGGCGGAGCGCCGACTCGTGCCCGGCGCGAGCGCGCCCGAGGGCGCGCCCGATTGGGCGACGAGCCTCGCGCTGGCGGACCTCGATGGCGATGGCGTGCTCGACCTCTACGTCGGGCGTTATCTGGCGCTCGACCCGGCGGCCCCGCCGCTCGGAGCGCTCGGCACGGGCCCCCTCGCTGTGCCCTGCGTCTGGCGCGGGATGCCCGTCTACTGCGGTCCGCGCGGGCTCGAGCCGCAGCCCGATGCCGTCTTTCGCGGGCGCGGCGATGGCACGTTCGAAGACGTGAGCCAAGCGTGGCTGCCGGGGCACCGGGCCGGGTACACGCTCGGTGTGCTCGCGGCGGACCTCGACGGGGACGGCGACATCGACGTCGCGGTGGCCAACGACAGCGCGCCGAATCTCTTGCTGATCAACGACGGCCGCGGGGTCCTCACGGACTTCGGTTATGCGGCGGGTTTTGCGCTCGGCCCCGACGGACAGAAGGAGGCGGGCATGGGCCTCGCCGCGGGCGACGTCGATGGGGACGGCCGACTCGACCTCGCCGTGACGAACTTCAGCGAGGAGCCGACGCGCTTGTTGCTCGCAGCCGAGCGCGGCTTCCGCGATGTCACACACCGCGTCGGCCTCGGGCGGATGTCGCGGCCGTTGCTTTCCTGGGGGGTGCACCTCGCGGACCTCGACGGGGACGGCGGCCTCGAGCTCTTCACCGCAAACGGGCACGTCTATCCGCAGGCCGACGCACCGCATACGGGGACGAGCTACGGCCAAGCCGACACGCTCTGGCGCGTGCGCGCCGATGGCACCCTGGAGGCCTTGCCCCCGGCGAGCGAGCGCTCGCTGCTCGCGCCGCGCACGGGCTCGCGGGGCAGCGCGCTCGGTGATGTCGATGGCGACGGACGGCCGGACCTCCTCGTCTCGCGCATCGACGGTCCCCTCGCTCTGGGGCTCAATCGCTTCGAGGGGTCCAACTGGCTCGAAGTCCGCCTCGAAGGTGTCGCGAGCCCACGCGACGGAAACGGCGCCGTCGTCGAAGTGCGCGTCGCCGGCCGCACGCAGCGCCGCGCGGCGGGCACCTCGGGCAGCTACCAGTCGTCTTCGACCCCCTTCGTGCACGTCGGCCTCGGCGCGGCCGCGGAGTACGAAGCGCTCAGCGTGCGCTGGCCCTCGGGCCGGATCGAAGCCCTCGGCCGCGGCCCCACCGGCCGACGCCTCGTCGTGCGCGAAGGCGCGGGGATCGTGCGGAGCGAGCCGTTGGTCCCGCCCGCGGGCCCCGTCGGCGCGCTGCCTGTGGTGAGCGCGGGCCCATCCACCGCGGCCCCGACACGGAACAACACAGCGCCGCGCTTCGGGCCTCCGAGGGAGCCCCTCCTCCCGGCTGCACGCGCCGAGCTGCTCGACACCTGGAGCATGGCGCTCGCCGTGCGCGACGTCGCCGACCTCGCGCGCGAAGGACCGGCCTTCGTCGCTGCGGGCGGCGCGCTGCACGGCGACACCGAAGCCCTGGGCCTCGTCGCACGCGCGCTGCACGCCGCGGGCGAACCGGAGCGCGCGCGCGCGCTCCTCGCGACCGCCCCCGTGCGCGACGTCGAGCTGCGCCTCGCCGCAGCCGCCATGGCCCTCGACGAAGACGACCTCGCCGGCGCGCTGAGCCTCCTCGGCGTCACGGCCCCCACCGAGCCGCTGAGCTTGCTCGACCCCGAGCGCTCCGAGGCCTGGCTCATCGCTGGCCGCGCCCTGGCCCGGGGCGCGACCGGGGCGAGCGCCCCGTCGAGCACCGAGTCCAGCGCCCAATCCAGCACCAGGGCTCGCGCGGCGCTCGAACGCGCGATCGCCCTCGCCCCACTCCACCCCGACGCCCCCACCGCCCTGCATCTCCTCGCCCGCGACGCGGTCGCCCGTGGAGACGACGCGCGCGCCGCTGCCCTGCGCACCGAAGCCGACCGCCGCGCCCGTTGGCACGAGGTCTTCCGCGCCCGCTCGCTCGCCAAACGCCTGCACCCGACCGCCCCCGAACCTCGCCTGGCCCTCGCCGAGCTCTGGCGCGCCGTCGGCGCCCTGGACCGCGCGCGAACGGAGCTGGACACCCTGCTCGAGCTGCACCC
>CAYOBN010000059.1:0-31293 GCA_964402175.1 uncultured Planctomycetaceae bacterium
CGGCGTGCCCGTAGGGCGCGCCGGTTGCCCGCTCGCGGTCGCCCCTCGGGGACGGACAACTCCCCGCCCCCGCTCTTTCCCTTGGGTCCGGGCAGCCCAGGGAGAGACAGCCCCGCGCGACGCTCCAGGCAACCTCGAAACCCGGTGTTATCCTGGCTCCATGCATACCCTCTTCACTGCGCTCATCCTCTGCTCCCCCCCTTCCGATTGGCATGTCGACGTCCACGCGCCGAACTGTGCGACTGGCAACGGGACCTCCACCGCGCCTTTCTGCGCGATCGGGGATGCGCTCCTCGTCGCTGCCGCTGGCGATCGTGTGCTCGTCGCACCGGGGACATACGTCGAGCGGCTCGTCGTGCCCGCAGGTGTGACGGTGTTGGGTACAGCGGGCGCGGATAGGACCGTGGTCGACGGGCAAGGCCTCGGCCCGACCGTCCGCACCGGAGCGGGAGCCACTGTCGTCCTCGAGGGACTCACCATCACCGGCGGTGTGGGGACTGCGAATCCGGGAGGGATCGCTGTCCATGGCGCGCTCGAGCTGCGGGGCGTCGCGGTGGTCGACAACCGCGCGACCGGAGCGGCGGGTGGCATCGGGCTCAGCTCGAGCGCGACGAATTTGACCCTCGTGGGGTGTCGCGTCGAGCGTAATACCTCGAACGGCGCGGGCGGCCTCGAGGTGCCGCTCGCCGGAATGGTGGTCGTCGCGGAGGACACCACGTTCCTTCAGAACGACGGAGGCTTCGAGGGTGGCGCGATCCTGGATTTCGGCGGAGCGTTGACCCTGCGCCGCTGCGCGATCGCTGAGAACACCGCGGCGGTCTCGGGGGGCGGCGTGCTGGGCTTCGGGCCCCTGGTCATCGAAAGCTGCACGTTCGAAGCGAACTCAGCCACGGCCTTCGGCGCTGGGCTCGAATGGCTGGGCGGTTCGGCGCAGCTCACCAACTCGACGTTCAGCGGCAACACGATCCTCGGTAATTTCGGCGGCGGAGGCGGCGCGTTGCTGCAGAACCTGAGCGCCGCGACCGCGCGCGTCGAGCACTGCACGTTCACTGGCAACACCGGGTGGAACGGCGGCGGTCTGCTCATCGCATCGGGCGGACCCGCGACCGGCGCGACGATCGTCAGCTCCGCGCTCGTGGGCAACTTCACCGGGCCCGGTGGTCAGGGCGCCGACCTCTACGGCGGGATCGCCTCGGGGGGTCACAACCTCTTCGGCGACGTGGCCTTCGCGACCTTGGCCCCGACGGATCAAAGCAACGTCCCCGCCGAGTTCGCGCCGCTGCGGCACAACGGAGGCGCGACACGCACGCACCTGCCGCTGCCCGCCAGCGCAGCGGTCGACGGCGCAGCGCCGGGGTCGCCCCTGATCACGGACCAACGGGGTGCCGTGCGCGTGCCGGGCTCGGCCGACGTCGGCGCAACAGAGCTGATCGGTCGAACCGTCGGCTGCGCCGTCGTGCCCAGCTCGAACGGCGCGCCGGTCTACTTGGCGGCAAACGGTGATGACGGCGCCGCGAGCAACGCGCTGACCCTCGTCGCCGGTGACCTGCCCCCCGGGCGCTTCGGCTACTTCCTGTCGGGCACGCTCGTCGGGTCGATGCCGAATCCGGGCGGCAGCCTCGGGGTTCAGTGCGTCGCAGGTGCGGTCGGTCGGTTGAACCGATCGGCGCTCGGCGAGGTTCGGTCGTCGGACGCGCGGGGTGTCATCGAGGTCACGCTGGACCTCACCCAGCTCGCGACACCGACCGGCGCAGAGTCCGTCATGGCCGGTGACACTCGCGTGTTCCAGCTCTGGTACCGCGATGGCGTGTCGGGGCCCTCCAGCAACTTCAGCGAGGCGCTCGAGGTCACGTTCCGCTGACGGCTCAGGGCGTCGGCGGCCGAGGCTCTGCGTCGCGTGCAACGGAGGGCCTCGGCGCGCTCGGACGGAGCGCGCCGTCCCCTCTGCGAGACAGCCCGCTGCGCCGCAGGAGCGCGAGCCCCAGGAGCCCGGGCAAGAGCAGCAGAACGACCCCGAGCAAACCGAGCACGCTCCACGAGAACCCGCGCGCCAAGGCGGGCGCAGCGGAGGCGACCGCCTCCTTGCAGTTCTCTCAGAAGAACACCGCGAGGACAGTCATCACGGCGCCGGATTGAACGGATACAGCACGAGGTACACGATCACCCCGGTCACGGAGACGTAGATCCAGATCGGCAGCGTGAAGCGCGCGAGGCGCCGGTGGTCGTCCCAGCGCTCCTTGTGCGCCAGCCAGAAAGTGCGCAGCACCATCGGCAAGTTGACCACCGCGAGCACGACGTGGGTCGCGAGCAGGACGTAATAGACCGTCTTGGCGAGCCCCACGCCGTTGTAGCGCACGGGGCCGTACTGGCGCTGGACGACGCCGTGGTAGTAGAGGTAACTCGCGAGGAACGCGGCGCTCGCGAGGAACGCGAGCTTCATCAGGTGTTCGTGGGCCGAGCGCTGGCCGCGTTTGATCGCCACGAGCCCGAGCACCAGCAAGACGAACGCGGTGCCGTTGAGGCACGCGTTGATGAGCGGCAATGGGGTGTAAGGGCGCTCGGTCCCTTGCAGGCTCGGTGGAGGGCCGATCGAGAGGCCCGCCAGGGCGCGCAGCCGCGCGAGCACGAGGCCGTACATCGCCGCGATGGCCGGCTCCTGCAGCGCAGGGTCGTCGACCAGTTGCGCGATTCCGGGCGGCGAAAGCTCGTACCAGCCGGCGATGCGCCCTTCGTTGTCGATCACGGGCATCCGCGTCCCGTGGGTGATCGAGAGGCCGTATTCGACCTCGCCCGTGACCCGCTGCGCCGGCACCTTGAGCCCCTCCGTGAGGAAGCTCCGCATACGAGCTTCGTCCGTGCTCGTGAGGAAGAGCCAACGCTCGGGGTCGATGCGCCGACCCGCGCGGTACTCCGCCAGCTCGACGGGCGTATCGAGCATCGGGTCGAGCGAGAACGACACGATGCGGATGTCGGTGCCCGCGAGCGCGTCATGCAGCCGATTGCGCAGGTCCGTCGTGATCGACGGGCACGGCCCAGAGCACTTCACGAAGAACGGGACGGCGAGCCACGGCTTGCCGAGGAGGTCCTGGCGCGTGACGGTGCGCCCGTCGGCTTCGGTGAACTCGAAGTCGGGCACGACGCCGAAGCGCTCGGACGAGTTGGGCGGCGGCGCCGCTGCGCTCGTGCCGAACCAATCCTGCGCCGCGGCGGCGGCCACCAGGACGAACGCGAGCAGAATCGACCAGGGGCGCTGCAGCATGGATGGACTCAACCGACGACGTACAGAGCGGTGAAGACGCCGAGCCAGACGACGTCGACGAAGTGTTGATAGAGCGCGGCGTACTCGACGCGCCGCGCGCGCCACGCGGGGATCCGGCCCCGCCACGCGCTGAACCAGAGCCCGAGGTTCCAGAGCACCCCCACCGCGACGTGCAGCCCGTGGGCCGCTGTCAGCGCGAAGAAGAGGCCCCACGCGACGTCCGTGCGCGGCGCGATGCCCTGCGCGAAGAGGTGCTGGTACTCGTAGACCTGACCCGCGAGGAACCCGAGGCCGAGCAAGGCCGTGCAGAACATCCAGCGCGCGGTCGCACCGCGCGCGCCGCGCCGCGCCGCGCGCACGGCCGCAGCCGCCGCCAGCGAGGCGAGCCCGAGCACGACCGTGAAACCGATGCCGAGTCCGAGCGAGACCCGGGGCTCTGCGGGCCAATCCGCCGCGCCCGCGCGCAGGACGAACCACGCCGAGAAGAGCCCGGCGAAGAACATGAGCTCGCTGCCGACGAACAGCCACACGGCGAGCCGGCCGCGCTCGATCGGCGGGCCGCTCTCGTAGTCGTACGCGACGGCGTGGGCGCTCATCCGCGGACGACGGGGTCGACGAGGACCAGCAGGAAGTACAGCGGCAGGTAGAAGAGCGACGCAAACAGCAAGCGCCGCGCGCGCGGGGCGTCTTCGCGCGCCATGAACTGCGCGGACGGCACGATGTAGCCGAGGCCCAGCGCGAGCGCGCCGAGGGCGTACGACATCCCCGCCATCCCCCACAGCGCCGGCAAGAGCGACACGGGCACGATCGCGAGCGAATACAGGAGCGCCTGGCGGCCCGCCATACCCTCGCTGCCCGGGATCGCCGCCACCATGCGGTGCCCCGCGCGCGCGTAGTCCTCGCGGCAACGCCACGCGATCGCCATGAAGTGCGGGAACTGCCACAGGTACAGCACGCCGAACACGGCCCAGGCCCACGGACCGACCTCACCCGCGAGCGCCGCGTACGCGATCATCGGCGGCGCCGCGCCGGGGATCGCGCCGAACGCGGTGTTGAGGGTGCTGACCCGCTTCAGCGGCGTGTAGATCGCGACGTACGACACGAGCGTCGCCAGCAGCAGCACCGCAGCCAGCAAGTTGAAGCGCGCCGCCATGCCGATCGTGCCGAGCGCCCCCGTCGCGAGCGCGACCCAGAGCGCCGTTGCGACCGAGACCTCGCCCGTGACGAGCGGGCGCTTGGCGGTGCGCGTCATGAGCCGGTCCGTGTCGCGCTCGAGCACCTGGTTCAGGATGCTGGCCGAGGCCGTGACCAGGAGGACGTACAGCGCCGCTTCGAGGCCGAGCGCCAGGCCCGTCCACGTCGGCGCCGCGAGCCACGCGCCGAGCAGGGCGGTCAACACCACCATCGCGGCGATGCGCACGCGCAGGAGCTCCGCCCAATGTTGGGCGAGGGTGCGCGAGGGGGTCCGCGTCAGGGGCGGCGCGATGGTCTCGAGGGCGGTCACGGATGAAGTCTCCAACGGTTACGGCAGGGGGATCAGGATCGGACGTCGGTCGGGTGTGCGGCGCGGTTCGCAGAGCAGAAGAGGCGCCACGACCAGAGCAGGGCGGCGACACACGCAGCGAGGAGGACCGCCCCGCCGGCGACGTGCAGGCTCGCGAAGACGGCCTCGCCGACGGACACTTCGCCGGAGAAGCCCTTGGACCAGAGGAAGATCGCCGCGGTGACGAGCACCCCGAGCAGGATCTGCGTGTGCAGCGCCGCCAACACGAGGCGTCGCAGGCCGCCGAGGGGGCTGCGCTCTTCGCCGGCGTCGAGCCCGCGCTGGCGCGCAGCGCCGAGCCGACCGATCAGCATGGTCACGAGCACCAGCACAGCGAGCGCAAAACCGAGGTGCAGCCCGAGCGGCACATGCGCGCCCGAGTGGCGCGTGATCGCGCCGAGCACAATCTGCACGTAGACACCGAGCGACGCCAGGAGCGCGCTCTGGCGCAGCGCCGGCGCGAGCTTGCAGGCGAAGCGCGGCGTCGATTGCCAACGCTCGCTCGAGACGACAGCGACCGCCGCGAGCAGCGCAAAGACCGCCTGCGCGAGGGCGCCGTGCAAGAACGCGAGGTGCTGGCTGTTCTCGAGTACTCGGGTCCCGCCGAGCAGGCCTTGACCGATGATCGCAGCGAGCGCGGCCCAAGCGAGCGCGACCACGGCGCGCGGCGCGCGGTGGATGTGCGCCGCGAGCACCTGGCAGATCGCGATGAGCCCGACGCCGCTCGCCCAGAGGCGGTGGGTGTGCTCGAGCGTCACGCCGTACCCCTTCGCGAGCATGTCCGCGAGCGGGTAGGTCCACATGTTCTCGTAGAACGTCCCGGGCCAGTCCGGCACCGCCATTCCGACGCGGTAGGTCGTGACCGCGCCGCCGAGCAACAGCAGCGCGAGGACCGCCGCGACTTGGATCCTGGCGATCGTGTGCACCCGGAGCTGCAACAACACGAGCGGCAGGAGCGGCTGCCACACGAGCTGCCAACTGCGCATCCACGTCAGCGGGATCGCGATGACACAGAGGGCGAGGACCACTTGCCGCAGGCGCACACGGGGAGGGCTGACCATGCCAGCGCGCGGCGCCTCGAGGGAGAGGGTGTTCATGCGTGTCCTCCCGTTCGCGCGGCGCCCGTCGAGAGAGGCGCCGGCTCGCCGTCCGACGGCCCGAACCCGACGCCGTAGTCGTAGGGACCGTGGGTCACACGCAGCGGCGCGCTGAAGTTGCCCGGCCCCGGCGGCGAGTCGGCGCACCATTCGAGCGACAGCGCGCGCCAGGGATTGCGCTCGGCGCGCGCCCCGACCGCGAGGCTCCACGCGACGTTGGCGAAGAACCAGAGCTGCCAGAGCCCGAGCAGCGCCGCGCTGACGGTCACGAACGCGTTGAGGGGCTGCAGGGCGTCCATGCCCGGCAGCGTGTACGGGTCGGAGGTCCTGCGGATCATCCCCGCGAAGCCGAGTTGGTGCATCGGCAGGAAGACGCAGTTGAGCAGCACGAACGTGCCGACGAAGTGGATGCGCCCGAGGGCCTCGGACAGGCGACGGCCCGTCATCTTCGGGAACCAGTGGTACACCCCGCCGAACATCGCGAGGAGCGTGCCGCCGACGACGATGTAGTGGAAGTGCGCGACCACCGTGTACGTGTCGTGCATGTAGCCATCGACCGGCGTCGACGCGAGCCACAGGCCCGAGAGACCCCCGATGATGAAGAGCGCGACGAAACCCAGCGCGCAGAGCATCGCCGAGGTCAAGCGGATCCGTCCGCCCCAGACCGTCGCGATCCAGTTGAAGACCTTGACGCCGGACGGCAGCGCGATCAGCGCCGTCGACGCGAGGAAACCGACCTCGAGCCGCGGGTCCATGCCCGCGGTGAACATGTGGTGCCCCCACACGATGAAACCGAGGCCCGAGATCACGAGCATCGACGCCACCATCGCGCTGTAGCCGAAGACCGCCTTGCGCGCGTGCACGGAGAGCAGGTCGGAGACCATGCCCATCGCGGGCAGCACCATCACGTAGACCGCGGGGTGGCTGTAGAACCAGAAGAGGTGCTGCCACAGGAGCGGCTCACCTTGGCCCTGGGACGGTGAATAGAACCCCGTCTCGAAGACCCGATCGAGCGCCATCAGGAACGCGCCCGACGTGAGGACCGGCAGTGCGAGGAGCTGGATGACGGCTGCGATGCAGAGCCCCCAGACGGTGAGCGGCAAGCGGCCGAGGCTCACGCCTGGCGCGCGCATCTTCAACGTCGTGACGAGGTAGTTGACGGAGCCCACCAGCGACGAGAGGCCCGCGAAGGTGACGCCGATCAGCCAATAGGTCTGGCCGTCGAGGCTCCCTGGCGCATACGCGCCGATCGTCGACAGCGGCGCGTAGGCGGTCCAGCCGGAGCCCGGTCCGCCCCCCGGCGCGCCGAACGCCAGGAACATGCACACGATCCCGGGCCACAGGAGCCAATAACTCAGCGCGTTGAGCTTCGGGAACGCCATGTCGTGCGCCCCGATCATCAGCGGAATCAAGTAGTTGCCGAACGCGCCCGTCAGCAGCGGGATGATGACGAAGAACGTCATGATCGTCCCGTGCATCGTGAAGAGCGCGGCGTACACGTCAGGCGGCACGGCCCCCCCCGTACCGGGGAAGAGCGCGCCGCCGACGAGCGGGACCTCTGCGCCCGGCCACGCGATCTGCACGCGCATGACGAGGGCGAGGAGCGCTCCGACGAGCGCCATGAACGCGCCGGTCACCAGGAACTGCAACCCGATGACCTTGTGGTCCGTCGAGAAGACGTAGCGCCCGAGCGCGCCCGTTGCCGTGTGCGCGTCGACGACCCGCACACGGCGGCTGTCGTCGGTGAGGCGCTGTGCGAGGCGTGCGAGGGGTCCCGTCATCGAGGTCTCCTTCAGTCGACGGCGAGGCGCTCCGCAGCGCGCGCAGCGAGCCAATCCGCGAGCGCGGCGTCGCCCAGCACCCGCACGCGCCCGACCATGGCCGCGTGTCCCCAGCCGCAGAGCTCGGCGCACTCGAGGCCGAGGACGTGCTCGCCGCGCGCCTCGGGTCCCCGCGGATCACCGAAAGTTGCAGGCAGGTCCGCGGCGTCGATCACGAACGCCATCTGGGTCTCGCGGCCGGGCACGACGTCGCGCTTCACGCGCAGCGCCGGCGCGAAGAACGAATGGATCACGTCGCGCGTGCGCAGCGCGAGCGCGACGGGCCGCCCCGCGGGCAGCGCGAGCTCACCGACGGTGACGATGTCGTCCGCGGTCCACACGGCGCCGTCGGGGCCAGGATAGCGGAAGCGCCACTCGAATTGGTGTGCGTCGACGCCGACGGCGAACGCGGGCGGGAGCCCCTCCGCGCGCGGCGCCGCGGCGAGGGCCTCGCGCACTTCGAGCTGCCGCACGAGGGTCCACACGAGCGCCACCGCAGGGATGACCGTCCACACGAGCTCGAGTCCGACGCTGCCGGTGCGCCCCGAACCCTGGCCATCGCGCCGCCCCGCGCCGCGCGCGATGGCGTACGCGAGCAGCAGCGCGGTGAGCACGAGCAAGACGCCCATCAGCACCGCGAGCTCGCGGAAGAGCGCGTCGATGTGCTCGCCGCCGAGCGTGACCTCCGCGGGGAAGAGCGCGGCGCCGAGGCCGATGTCCGCGGGTCGGTAGACGCTCCAGAACGTCGCGCCGGCGCCGGCGAGGACCAGGAGCGGTAGCAGCCACCGCATCACAGCGCCCCCCCTTCGCGCAGCGCGAGCACAAACGCGACGAGCGCCCAGATGTCGTCATCGGCGAGCCCGGGATCGGCGGCCGGCATGATCGTGCCGCCGATGCCGTACTTGATTCGGCGGAAGAGGTCCGCTGGCCGGTCGCCGCCGTAGAACACGCCGCGCGTCAGGTCGCGCGGCCGGCTCGGGCCGCCCCAGACATCCTTGCGCCGCGTCCGGCGTCCTTCCGCGTCGGTCTCGAAGATCGCGTCGCCGTCGCCGCGCGCGTCGTCGCCGTGGCACGTGTTGCACTTCGCGATCGGCCCCGAGAACAGCGCGCGGCCGCGTGTGACCGCGTCGGCGGCGAACGCTTCGGGCGGCGTCGGCACAGCGGCCAGGCGCTCTTCGGCTTCGTCCCAGCGCGCCCAAGCGCGGCTGTAGGCCTGCGTCGCGACCTCGGGCGTCACCGCGCCCGCAGCCGCCGCGAGCGCTGCGGTGACGAGCTCGGTCTCGCCGCGCAGAGACAAGAGCCTCACCCAATCGACGAGGCCCTCGCGCTCCGCGCGCGAGAGGCGCGCGAAGGACGGCATCGCGGTGCCTTCGACGCCGCGCTCGAGCACACGCAGGAGGTCCGCGCGGCGCGGGCGGTGCCCGGCTTCGACGGCGACCCACTTGAAGATCCCGCGGCGCAGATCGCGCGGCGGCGGCTCCAGCGTCACACCGCTCGGACCGTCACCCGCCCCTGTGGCGCCGTGGCAGTGCACGCAGTGGCGCTGGTACAGCGCGGCGGACTCGGCGAGCGTCGGGTAACGCTCGCGCCAGAAGCGCTCGGCTTCGTCGGCCCAGGTGAAGGGGGCTTCGTCATCGCCCTCACCTTCACCTTCCGCTGCGTCGTCGGTGGGCAGCGGCGGAGAGTCCGGGTGCAGGTCTGCGCCCGCGACCTCCCCGGCGATCAGCGGAGCGAAGCGCGCGCGCCAGAGCGCGTGCGCGCCCTCGGCCCCGAACACCCGTGGCACCGCATCGAACGCCCCTGCGCGCACCGCAGCGAGCGGCCGCGCGAAGCGGACTTCGTTGTCCACGGCGAGCGCAGCGAACGCCGCGTCGTCGAGCTCGTCCTGACCGTAGTTCGGATCGCGCTCGTCCTCCGCCCACGCAGCGAGCGGCGCGTAACCGGGCCGCGCGGGCGTCCCGAAGAGGAGCTGCAGCGCGCCCTCGACCTGGGCCGCCGCCACCGCCGCCCGCTCGGGCTCGAGCCCCGCCGCTTCGAACGTGCCCGCGGTCTCGGGCGAGACCCGGAACACTGCGACCGGCGCGGCGGGCTCCAGCCCGCAGCCCGCGCCCAGGAGGGCCAGCGCCGGCAGCACGATCCCCGCGAGCCGGCGGCCCGACGACAGCGACCCAGCCGTCCGTTCGACGGTTCTCTCGCCTCTCTGCCGCTCGATTCGGGGGGCCACGGGTGCGCTCAGCGGCAGCGCACGGGGCACCTCCCCGGCGCTGATCGAGCCAGGATCGCACTCCCCCGAGGGGTGGTCAACGGGGGAAGTCCGAACACAACAGGTTGTCGCAGCCCGAGGAGTCTGCGCCACAGAACCCGTTCCGCCCGCAGTACCCGTGGAATGAACATCAAGGCGTCCCTTCGCTGACCCGGGACGACGCACCGCGGCGCTCCGCGCGCCGTTCACGGCACAGCGACCAAGGTCGCGGCGCTCGAAGCGCGGCCGTCGCTCCACGCGACCTGGAGGGTCCACGTGGCGCCGGGGGCGCGGCGGGTGAGCTCGGACCAGAGGGGGTCCGCGTCCCAGCGCCAAGTGCCCGCAGGGTCCGCGGTGGCCCAGCCCAGGTGGACGATCGGCGGAGAGAGGCAGGTCGCTCCGCCCGAGGCGCCGGGCTGCGAGCTGCCCGGCGACGCCAGGCCGCTGGCCACGGCGAGGCGCCCGCGGGCGCCGGGGTCGACGCCGGGGACTGCGAGCCAGAGGCGGCGGTCGCGGGCGCGGGTGCTGCCAAGGGCGAGGAGCGCGCCTCGGGCGCCCTCCGCGCAGGAGGTGCGGAGCGCGGGGCGCGCGCGAAGGAGGTACGCGGCGCCGAGGTCGCACGGGGTGCCGCCCGGGCACGCGCTGTCGTCGCCGGGGGCGCTGACGAGCAGGCCCCGTCCGTGGGGATCGATGGCGAGGGCCGCGCCGAGCTCGTCGCGCGGCTCGACGCCGGTGGCGCCCGCAGCGAGCTCGGCGCCGAAGCGCGGCCCCGCGCACCAAACCTCGCCGGAGCGCGCGTAGACATGCACCCGCCCCGCGCCGAGCAGCGGCGCCCCCGCCCCGTCGCGGTCGGCCCCGGGCCCCTCGAAGGGCGCGCCGATGGCGAGCAGCTCGCCGCCCGCGCCGGCCAGCGCGAGGCCGAAGCCGACGAGCGGCGACGCGGCGAGGAGCGCTTCGCGCACCAAGGTCCCCCCTTCGACGCGCAGGACCTCGACGGCCCCCCGCGCGGGGGCGGCGACGGCGATGCGGCCGCCGCCGAGGGCCGCGATCCGCTCGCCGTAGCGCGCTCCGGCGGGCTGGCCGCGGTGCACGTCGGGCGCGGCGCGGCGCACGTCGAGGAGCCGCCCCCCGAGGTCGAACAGGAACACCGCCCCCGCCCCGGGACCTGCGCCGGGGTCGCCGGGCGCGGCCACCGCCAGGCACGTGGCCATCGGGCCCGAGCGGATGCCGTGGGCGTCATCGACGAGGGCCAGCGCCGCGCCGAAGCCGGCGGCGAGGGCCGGGGTCGGTGCGGCGAGCTCGAGGCGCGGGGTCCATGGCGCCGGCGACGGGCCCCCCGCCGCGAACACGGTCACCGCGCCCGCGGCCGGAGTCCCGTCCGCGGCGCGCGCTTGGGGCGCGCCGACGGCGAGCACGCGCACCGGCGCGGCGCCCTCGGCGCCCGCGCCCGGATCGGAGGACCCCGCGGCCGTACCGCCGGGCAGGGCCTCGGCCGCCGCGCTGCCGAGCGCGAGCGCCGCGCCGAACCGCGCGCCGGCCTCGGGGGTGACCGCGCTGAGCTCCGCCGCGCGCTGCCAGGCGCCCCCGATGCGGGCGACGAGGGTCACGCCGCCCGCGGCGGCGACGACCACGCCCGCACGGCCGACGTCGCGGCCGGGCGCTCCGATCGCGCACAGCGCCGCGCCGTCGGTGGCCAGCGCCGCGCCGAAGGCTTCGGCTGCGCTCAGCACCGCCGGATCGGCGGGACCGGTCGCCGGCAGGAGGTGGCGCTCGCGATCGAGGCCCCCCGCGCGCTGCACGAAGACGTGCACCGCGCCGCGGCCGACGCCGGTCGCAGCGTCGTCGGGGGCGCCGACGAGCACGACCGCCCCCGCCGCGAGCGGCGTCGCCGCGCCCCCGCTGGGACCGGGCTCGGGCGCGAGCAAGCCGAGCGCGGCCCCGAAGCCCGTCGGCGGCAGGACCCCGAGGCCCGCCGGGTCGAGGCGGGCGATGACCTCCTGCGGACGAACGATTACGGGCGCTGTGACCGCGGGCGCTGCGACGGCGAGCGCCGCGGCGAGGCATAGCGGCAGGCACATATGGCGACCGAAGGAGCGAGCCCCGGACGGCGGGGTGACAGGAGCACACAGGGTGCGACGATGGAGTGCGGAGTAGGTGTTCAGCATGGTTCCACGCGCGCTCGGTGGCGCGCGCGGAGGGACGACCGCGCGGAGGGCCCGCCGGTTGCGTACATTCCTGGCGCATGCACGTCGCGCGCCTCCGGGTCGGCTCCGTCCCCTACCTCGTCGGTCGTCCGCTCGACCTCGGCCTCGAGGACGAACCCGGCCTCGACTTCCGCCGCGAGGTGCCAGCGCGGCTCGTCGCGGGCCTGCGCAGCGGCGCGCTCGACGTCGCGCTCGTGAGCTCGATCGAGCTCTTCCGGCGCCCGGGATATCGCTACCTGGCGGACCACGCGGTCGCGGGCGACGGCTTCGTCGGCAGCGTCCAGGTGTTCCTGCGCCGGCCGATCGAAGCGGTGCGCTCGATCGCGCTCGACCCTTCGAGCCGCACCGCCGAGGCCCTCGTGCGCAGCCTCTTGCACGACCGCGCGCCGTGCGCGGAGCATCCCGGCGGTCCGCCCGAGTTCCTCACGGTGCCCGAGGGGGTCGATCCCCGCGGCGTGGCCGCCGATGCGTGGCTGCGGATCGGCGACGTCGCGCTGCGCGAGACCGTCGCCGAGCGCCTCCCCGCGTGGAATCCCTCGCTCGCGTTCACCGAGCGCACGGGTTTGCCCTTCGTCTTCGCCGCCTGGATCGTCGCCCCCGGCGCGGACGTCGCGCCGCACCTCGGCGCGTTCCGCGCGGCCGAGGCGCGCGGGCGCGCCGCCAAGCGCCAGCTCGCCGATGCCGCGGCGCCGACCCTCGGCCTGCCGGTCGCGGCGTGCCGCGAGTACCTCGAGGTCGAGTGCCGCTACGACCCCGGCGCCGCCATGGGGCCCGCGCTGCGCGCGTTCCGCGACCTCGCGGCGCGGGCGGGGCTGTGCGAAGCGGAGCTCGACCCGACGCCGATCCCGCTCGGACGGTAGCCTACGCGCGTGCCGCGCCTCATCGACGCCAAGCAATGCCCCCACTGCGGGGCCGAGCTGCCGCCGCCGCCGCTGCCGCGGTCGTGCCCGCAGTGCGCGGGTTCACTGCAGCAGCGCTATCTGCGCGCGGGCTGTTTCAGCTCCGCCCCGGTCGGGCTCGCGGGCCTCGTCGCGGCGTGGGAGCTCCTCGCGCGACTCCTCGGCGCTTGAGCGCAGACGGGCGCGGCGCGCGCTTGTAACCGAGCGCCCCTCCCCCGTATCGTCGCTGAACCACGACTCTCCTCTCGAACTCGCGCGAGGCGCTCGACATGCGCCCCGCCGTCACGGAGCCCGAAGCTTGGCGCGCACCCGCTCGAATCAGGACGAACCCGACACCCTTGCCGACGGCGACGCGGAAGGAGGCGCCGCTGCGCCGCCCCGCGGGCGCGGACGCCGCGGCGGCGGTGATGCGCCGCCGGACGGCGACGACGGGGGCAGCAGCGGGAGCGGTGACTCCGCGATCGCCCTGCACGAAGCGGCGCAGGTCCGTTACCTGAACTATTCGCTCTCGGTCATCACGAGCCGCGCGCTGCCGGACGTGCGCGACGGGTTGAAGCCGGTGCAGCGGCGCATCCTGTACACGATGTTCAAGGAGCGCATGCTCCCCGACGCGAAGCCGCGCAAGTGCGCCGGTGTCGTCGGGACGGCGCTGCGCGACTACCACCCCCACGGGGATAGCCCGCTGTACGAAGCGCTCGTGCGCCTCGCGCAGCCGTGGGTGATGCGGCACCTCCTGGTCGACGGCCAAGGCAACTTCGGCTCGGTCGACGGGGATGCCGCGGCCGCGTACCGGTACACCGAGTGCCGGCTCGCTCCGCTCGCGCTGCCGCTGCTGGACGACATCAAGAACGACACCGTTCCGTTCCGCGCGAACTACGACAATACGAACACCGAGCCGGTCGTCCTGCCGGCGCGTTATCCGCACCTGCTCGTCAACGGCGGCGCAGGCATCGCGGTCGGGATGGCGACCAACATCCCGCCCCACAACCTGGGCGAGGTGCTGCGCGCGTGCCTGAAGCTGCTCGCCGAGCCCGAGATCCAGGACTACCGCCTCGTCGCCAACGACGCGGTCCAAGGGCCCGACTTCCCGACCGGCGGCCAGGTGATCACGTCGCGCGACGAGCTGCGCGAGATCTACAAGACGGGCAGCGGCACGATCAAAGTGCGCGCGACGGTCAAGAAGGACCCGAAAGCGACGACGCGCACGTCGAAGACGCTGATCGTCGACAGCATCCCGTACGCGGTGAACAAAGCCTCGCTCGTCGAGCAGATCGCCGAGATCGTCATCGAGCGCAAGATGCCGCTCTTGCTCGACGTACGCGATCTGTCCACGGACGACGTGCGGATCGAGCTGGACCTGAAGCCGGAGGCCGACGAAGCGAAGGTCCTCGCGTACCTCTACAAACACACGCAGCTCCAGGTCAGCTTCGGCTACAACCTGACGTGCCTCGTGCCGACGGAGAACCCCGAGGTCGGCGCGCCCGCGCGCCTCGGGCTGAAGGAGATCCTGTGGCACTTCCTGCACTTCCGGCTGGAGGTCATCACACGCAGGCTCACCAACGAGCTCGCGGGCCTCGAGAAGCGCATCCACATCCTCGAGGGCTTCGCGGTCATCTTCGACGCGCTCGACGAGATCATCCGCATCATCCGCGCGTCGGAAGGCAAAGCCGACGCCGCGAACAAGATCATGAAGCGCTTCGCGCCGCAGCTCGATGAAGAGCAGACGGACGCGATCCTCGAGCTGAAGCTGTATCGCTTGGCGCGCCTCGAGATCAACCTCGTCATGGACGAGCTCAAGGAGAAAGCGAAGCGCGCGAAGGAGATCAAGAAGCTCCTGGCCGACGACACGAAGGACACCAATACGTCGGGCCGCTGGGGCATCGTGCGCAAGGAGCTCGAGGAGCTCATGGAGGAGCACGGCAAGACGGTCGTCGCAAAGCGCCGGACGTTGATCGAAGCCCCCGAGAAAGAGGTCGAGTACGCCGAAGAGGACTTCATCGTCGAAGAGGACTGCCACGTCCTCGTCACGGCGGACGGCTGGGTCAAGCGCCAGAAGGAGATCAAGGAGCCTTCGAAGTCGCGGATCCGCGAGGGCGACAGCGTGCTCGCCTGCGTCGCGGGTTCGACCCGGGCGACGGTGGCGTTCTTCTCGAGCCTCGGCTCGTGTTACACGGCGCGTTTCGTCGACCTGCCCGCATCGACGGGCCACGGCGAGCCGATCCAGAAGCTCTTCAAGCTCAAGGACGGCGAGCGCATCGTGGCCGTGCAGAGCCTCGATCCGCGCGCGTTGGGCGCGTCGATCGCGACCGACGAGAAGAAGCCCGACAAAGCGCCGCCGCTGCACGCGTTCGCCGCGACCAGCGACGGCTACGCGCTGCGCTTTGCGCTCGACAAGTACGCCGAGCCCTCGACGCGAGCGGGCCGGCGCTACGCCAAGCCCGCGGACAGGCACAGCGTCGTCGGAGTGACGCTCGTGCGCGGCAAGGAGACGGTGCTGGCGATCAGCGCCGATTGCCACGCGATGGTGTGCGCGGTCAGCGACGTGAACTACCTTTCCGGCCCCGGCAAGGGCGTCTTGCTCATCAAGCTGAACGACGACGACCGCTTGATCGGCTTCAAGGCCAGCACCGGCGACCGCGACCTGATGGTCGTCGAGACGAACCGTGGCGCGCAGAAGACCATTTCGACCGCCAAGTACCGCGTCACGGCGCGAGGCGGCAAGGGCACGGAGATCCAGAAGAACGGCAAGATCGCGCGGATCGTGCCGGACCCCGTCGAGGCCCCGGTCCTCTGACCGTCCGCGCCGCACACCGCAGAGGGAAAGAGGCGAGCCATGTCGTACAACGCTGATCAACTGACCGTGCTGCAGGGCCTGGAGGCCGTGCGCAAGCGCCCCGGGATGTACATCGGGGGCGTCAACAGCGCGGGCCTGCACCACCTCGCGTGGGAGATCCTCGACAACTCCGTCGACGAGGCCATGAACGGCCACGCGACGGAGATCACGCTGACCCTCTACGCGAGCGGAGACACGCTGACCGTCGCCGACAACGGGCGCGGGATCCCGGTCGACAAGAACAAACAGACGGGTAAGTCGGGCCTCGAGTTGGTGCTGACCGAGCTGCACGCCGGCGGCAAGTTCCAGAACGACGGCAAAGGCAACTACAAGACCTCGGGCGGCTTGCACGGCGTCGGCGCGTCGGTGGTCAACGCGCTTTCGAAGAAGCTCGTCGCGGTCATCAAGCGCGACGGCGCGCAGTACAAGATGGAGTTCGCGCAGGGGGTCCCGACGACGAAGCTGCTGCGCGCGGCTGGCGACGGGAACGTGCGCGGCACGGGCACGGCGATCACCTTCACCCCCGACCCGAAGATCTTCCCGAAGATCGAGTTCAACTCGGAGACGCTGAAGCTGCGCCTGGAGACGGTCAGCTTCCTGCACCGGGGCCTGAAGGTCACGTTCGTCGACGAGGTCAACAAGACCAAACAGACGTTCCAGCACAAGAACGGCATCGTCGACTACCTGGGCCAGGTGCTCGAGGAGCGCAAAGCGAAGCCGATCCACGAGCCGGTCTTCACGCTCACGCGCGAGGGTGAAGAGCGCATGGAGCTGTGCCTCAAGTGGACGGAGTCGACCGATGAACACGTGCGCAGCTACGTGAACGGCATCACGACGCCGTCGGGTGGCACCCACGAGAACGGCTTCCGCGCAGGCCTGATGAAGGCCATCCGCAACTACATCGAGACCCACGATCTGACGCCGCGCGGCGTGAAGATCGGCCCCGAGGATATCCGCGAGGGTCTCGTCGCGATCCTCTCGGTGTTCATCGCGGACCCGCAGTTCCAGGGTCAGACGAAGGACCGCCTCAACAACTCCGAGGTGCAGACATTCGTCGACGGCGCGGTGCGGCCGGCCCTCGAGCAGTGGTTGAACTCGAACACCTCCGTCGCGGAGAGCATCGTCGCGCGCATCATCGCGGCGAGCCGCGCGCGGGCGGCGAGCCGGGCCGCGTCGGAGTCGATCTCGCGCAAGAGCCCCACGAGCCGCTTGATGCTGCCGGGCAAGCTCAGCGATTGCTCCGGGAAGTCGCAGTTCGGCTCGGAGCTCTTCATCGTCGAAGGTGACTCCGCAGGCGGCAGCGCCAAACAGGGCCGGGATCGCACGTACCAGGCGATCCTGCCGCTGCGCGGTAAGGTCCTGAACACCGAAGAAGCGAACATCAAGAAGGTCCTCGACAACAAGGAGCTCGGGGACCTCGTGACGGCGCTCGGCTGCGGCGTGGGTCCGGCGTTCGACGTCGGCAAGCTGCGCTACCAGCGCGTCGTGCTGCTCGCCGATGCCGACTCGGACGGGCACCACATCACCACGCTGCTGCTGACGTTCTTCTTCCGGCACCTGCCCGGTGTGATCCAAGCGGGGCGGCTCTACATCGCGCTGCCGCCGCTGTATCGGATCGACATCGGCAAGGAGACGTACTGGGCCGCGGACGACGCCGACCGCCGCCGCATCCTGGCGAAACACGGCTCGGGGCGCGGCACGCCGCAGGTCACGCGCTTCAAGGGCCTCGGCGAGATGATGCCGAAGACCCTCTGGGAGACCACGCTGAACCCGAAGACACGCCGCATGTTGCGCGTCGAGATCGCAGACGGGCTCTTGACCGACCGCGTGATGAACGAGCTGATGGGCAAGGATCCGGCCGCGCGCTTCCGGTTCATCATGGACCGCGCGGAAGAGGCCGACGAAGTCGACGTCTGAGCGACAGTGCAGCGCTGCGCTGCGCGTTGCGCGCGCGCGGCGCTGTGCCTCTGCCCTGGCGCGGCCCTGGAACACGCTCATTCTGGGGCATGTGCAAAGGTCGCGTTCAACGACCGCCGCGGACACAAACGTGTGCGACTTGGTCCCCGCAAGCGACGCAGCAGAGGGGTAGAGTTGGACGCGGCAGCGAGGGGCTGCCGCCCGGACCCCAGACATGGACCTACGATCGACCTTCGTGGCTGCGGCGTGGGCCGTAGCCGCAGCCGCTGTCGCGCCCGCGCAGGCGCCCCGCGCCACGCTCGTGACCTCGCTCCCCTTCCGGCCGACGGCGATCGCCACGGCCCCGGGGGTCGCGCACCAGTTCTACGTCGCCGCGAAGAACGGCCGGATCTGGGTCGTGCGCGGCAACGGGTACCTGTCGACGCCCGCGCTCGACCTCGCTTGGAACACGAACCAGGACGGCGAGGGGGGCCTCTTGGGCATGGCGTTCCACCCCGACTTCGCGCAGAACCGAAAGGTCTATCTCTGCTACACACGCGCCGGAGGCAATGGCGACACCGTCGTCTCCGAGTTCCGCATGGCCCAGGGGACGCTCGACCAGATCGACGTCAACACCGAGCGCTTGCTCGTGGGACCGATCCCACAGACGACCCTCGGCCACAAAGCCGGTGACCTCGAGTTCGGGCCCGATGGGCTCCTCTACATCGCGCTCGGCGACGGTGACGCGGGCAGCGCGACGGGCTCCCCCGTCGCCCAGGACCTGAGCTCGCCTCTCGGCAAGGTGCTGCGCATCGATGTCGACGCGCCGGCCCCCCACGTGCCGCCGACGAACCCGTTTGTCGGGACACCGGGCGCGGACGAGCGCGTCTACGTGTACGGCGTGCGCAACCCCTGGCGCATCGACATCGACCCGAACACGGGCGCGCTCTTCATCGGCGACGTCGGCTCGACGCTGTGGGAGGAGCTGACCCGGGTCGACCCCGGCCTCGCCGGCGCCAACCTGGGCTGGCCGTGCCGCGAGGGCAACGAGTGCCGGCAGCACTCGGCGTGCCTGTGCCCCTCCAGCACCTTGCTCGATCCGTTCCTCGCCCTGCAGAACGGCAACGGGACGGGACAGTGCGCGGTGATCGGCGGGCTCGTCCTGCGCGGCTCGAATCTCCCGCGCCTCGAAGGCCAATACGTCTTCGCGGACTTCTGCCGCGGCAGCCTCTGGATGGTCGAGGACCCCTACGGCGCGGCGACGCTCGTGGACCTCTACGCGGAGCTCGCCCCCACCGAGCAAGCGGGTCTGCGCTTCGTTTCGGAGCTGGCCCAGGGCCCCGACGGCGCGCTGCTCATCGGCACGCACTATTCGAACCAGGTCTGGCGGATCGATCCGCGGCCCGGGTTCGAGCTGTACTGCACGGCGACCCCGAACTCGACCGGAGGCCCCGCGATCCTGACGGCCGCGGGCAGCGCTTCGATCGCGGCGGCGGACCTGCGCTTTGCCGTGACGGGGCTGCCCCCCGGCGCGCTCGGACTGCCGATCGTCGGTGACCGCCGTGACGACAAACCACAAGTGGGCGGTACGGAGGCCCATCTCTGCGTCGGCGGCAGCCCCGTGTTCCGCTGGGGTGTGCACGCGCAGAACGCGACGCCGACCGGCGCTGCGACGTTCAGCTCGAACCTGCTCGACCTGCCCTTCGGCGGTCCGCCCGTGGCGGGTCAGACCTGGTACTTCCAGTACTGGACCCGCGACCAGAACCCGACCCCGACGGCGAACCTCTCGACTGCGGTGGCCGTCACGTTCAGCCCCTGAGCGCTGTCCGCCGATTCAAGTGAGCTCGGCCGCTTCGAGCGCGCCCCGCTCGCGCAGCGAAACGTAGCGACCGCCCGCCCCCACCACGACGTGGTCCAGGAGGGGCACGCCCAGCAAGCGCCCCGCTTGGACGAGCCGGCGGGTGACCGCCAGATCGTCCGCGCTGGGCTCGGGATCGCCCGAAGGGTGGTTGTGCGCGACGACGAGGGACGCGGCGGAGCGGCGGAGCGCGCCGCGGTAGACCTCGCGCGGGTGCACCGGCGCGCTGTTCAGGGTGCCGACGGCGACGATGTCGTGGGCTACGAGCTCGTGGCGGACGTCGAGCGCAAAGGCGTGGAACGTCTCGACCTCGAGGCCGCGCACCTCGGGCTGGAGCACGCGCGCGATGGCCGCGGGACGGTCGAGGCGCGCGCGGCGCGGCAGCGCCGCGCGCTCGACGGCCCGGCCCAGCGCAAACGCTGCGGCGAGGCGCGCGGCAGCGGAGCGCGAGAGCCCTCCGAGGCTCTGCAGCCCCGCTGCGTCGAGGCGCGCGAGCACCGTGAGCGGGAACGCGGCCAGCAGCTTCTGCACCCGACCGTCTGCGGGATCCGCGGCGGCGAGCAGGGCCGCGATCAGAGCGGCGGGAGCGGGTTCGGTGGTTTTCACCGAGGAGAGACCCGCGCCGCGCGCGCTCGGTTTCAGGCCGTTACGAGAGGCCTGTGATGCGCCCCTCGGCGTCGAGGTCGATGCGTTTGTAGCCCGGTGTGCGGCCCAACCCCGGCATCGTCATGATCGAGCCCGCGAGGGCGACGACGAAGCCAGCGCCCGCGGAGAGGCGCACCTCGCGCACGGGGAACGTGAACCCCTTGGGCCGCCCCTTGAGCTTCGGATCGTGTGAGAGGCTGTACTGCGTCTTCGCCACGCAGACCGGGAGGCGCCCGAAACCCTGGGCTTCGAAGCGCTCCAAGGTCTTCTTCGCCGCGGGTTCGAAGTGCACGGCGGATGCGCCGTACAGCTCGGTCGCGAGCGTCTCGATCTTGCGCGCGAGGGGCGCGTCGTCGGGGTACGCAAAACGGAACCGCGCCTCCCCCGACTCCGCGGCGGCGATGATGGCGGAAGCGATCGCCGCGCCGCCGACGCCGCCCTTACCGTGCACCTCGCTGACCTCGGCCGCGCGGGCGCCGGCGGCGAGCGCGCGCTCGCGGATGAGCGCGATCTCGGCCGGTGTGTCCGAGGGGAACACGTTGATCGCGACGACGACGGGCACGCCGAAGTGGCGCACGTTCTGGATCTGGGCTTCGAGGTTCGCGCAGCCAGCGCGCACGGCTTCGAGGTTCTCGACGAAGAGCTCCTTCGGCAGGGGCCCTGGCTTCAGGTCGAACGCGGGCGAGTGCGCTTTCATCGCCTTGACCGTGACGACGAGCAGCGCCGCGTCCGGCGTCATGCCCGACATGCGGCACTTGATGTCGAAGAACTTCTCTGCGCCCATGTCGGCGGCGAACCCCGCCTCCGTCACGACGTAGTCCGCGAAGCGGCGCGCGACGCGGTCCGCGACGATCGACGAGTTGCCGTGGGCGATGTTCGCAAACGGCCCCGTGTGCACGAACGCGAGGGTGCCCTCGGTCGTCTGCAGGATCGTCGGGTCGATCGCGCGCTCGAGGATCGCGGTCATCGCGCCGGCGACTTCGAGCTGCTCGGCGGTGACGGGTTCCCCGGCGCGGTTCGTGCCGATCACGATGCGCCCGACCCTGCGGCGGACATCGGCCAGGTCCTCGGCGAGGCCCAGCACGGCCATGACCTCCGACGCCGACGTGATGTCGAACCCGGTCTGCGTCGGCACACCGTCAGCTGGGTCGCCGAGGCCCGTCACGATGTTGCGCAGCGCGCGGTCGTTCACATCGAGCACACGGCGCCACGTGATCTTGCCCGGGTGGATGTCGAGCGGGTTGTCGAGCAACACCGACGCATCGACGGCTGCAGCCAGCAGGTTGTTCGCAGCGGTGACAGCGTGGAAGTCACCGGTGAGGTGCAGGTTGAGCTCCTCCATCGGGACGACTTGGCTGTACCCGCCGCCCGCGGCGCCGCCCTTGATGCCGAACACCGGCCCCATCGAAGGCTGGCGGATCGTGCAGACCGCGCGCTTGCCGAGTTTGTTCAGCGCGAGTGACAGCCCCACGGTGTGGACCGTCTTGCCCTCGCCCGCTGGCGTGGGCGTGACTGCCGTGACCAGGATCAGCTTCGATCCCGCGCGCGGCGGTCCGTCGGCCAAGCGATGGTCCACCTTGGCCATGTGGTGGCCGTACGGCCGCAGCGCCGCGGCGGGGATGCCGTAGTCCGCGGCGACGTCCTGGATCGGGCGGAGCGCGGTGTCGCGCGCGATTTCGAGGTCGGAACGCATGGGCGGCCAGGATAACAGCCGCCTCCGCGCGTGTGCGCTGGCTCGCGCGCGACTCAGAGCGCCTTACGCAGCCGCCCGATCGCCTCGAGCAGCTCGTCGCGGTCCAGGAGCTGGCGCGCTTCGAGGTGCAGTGTCAGCTCGTCGAGGGCCATCGCTGGCGGCCGCAGGGGTCCGTGCCGCCGCGCGGGGTCCGTCGTCGCCGCGACCTCGTAGATGCGCTCGGCGAGCCAACGCAGCCAATCATCCGCGGAGAAGAGACCGACGGGACAACCGTCCGCATCGAGCAGCGGGACGCGGCGCACACCGAGCTTGCGCATCGGCTCGGCCCAGGCGCAGTCGACGGACTCCGGGGGCGTGGTGATCCGGGCGCCGCGCACGTCTGCGGTCATGACCTCCGCGACGCGAGTGCGATGTGGGTCATGTTCGAACGCGACGGCGCGCAGGCACAGGTCGCGATCGGTGACGATGCCGACCGCGCGGCCCGCGGCGTCGGTCACGATGAGCGAGCCGATCCCGCGCTCGCGCAGCAGCGCTGCGGCTTCGGCGAGGGTCGTCTCCGGGGCCACGCGCGCCGTGTCGTCGGGGTTGTGGAGGTGTCGCACGCTCACTCCGTTCCGAAGGTGGAGGGTTGGAAGTCGCGCTGCTCGCGCTCGACGTCGAACTCGCGCTCGAAGGTGCGCGCGAGCTCTCCCAAGTGGCGGCCCAGGAACTGCACGACCGAATCGGAGGACACGATCCCGACGAGGGCGCCGCGCCCATCGACGAGCCCCACGCGGCGGATACAGCGCGACGCAAAGAGGGCGGTGAGCTCCTCGAGGGTCGCCGACTCCGGCAGGGTCACGAGCGGACGCGAAGCGACCGCACCGACCGGGGGCGGCGGCGCATGCGGCGCGCGCAGGCAGCCTGCGAGCGCGACGTCGCGGTCGGTGACGAGTCCGACCGGCGCGCCGCGTTCGACGACGACGAGCGAGCCGATGTGGCGGCGGCCCATGTAGAGCGCGGCATCGGCGAGGCTCGCCCCGGCGTCGATGCACTCGGGTGGGCTCGCGAGGCCTGACAAGGGTCCGCTCACTTCACAGCCTCCTTCGCCGGGAACGCCAGCACCGGCACGCGCGCGTGGCGTAGCAGCGACTCTGCGACGCTGCCGAGCGCGAGGCGGCGCAGGCCCGTGCGCCCGTGGGTCGAGACGACGATCAGGTCGACGCCGTGTTCGTCGGCCCAGCGCGCGGCCGCTTCCCCGGGCACGCCGTCGGCGATGGCGAGGCAGTCGACCTCGGCCCCCGCCGGCAGGCGCGGCCGCAGCGCTTCGAGGCCCGCGTGTGCCGCAGCGAGACGCTCGGCGATGTCGGGCATCTCGAGCGGCGGCGCAAACGGCGACGCGGGCGCGGGCAGGGCCAGCGCGGGCACGACGGTCAACAGCGTCACCTTGCGCCCGACGAAGAGCTCGGGCGCGCGCTCGACGGGGCGCAGCGAGAGGTCCGAGAGGTCGGTCGGCAGGAGGATGTGTTTCGGGTCCATGGGAGCAGCTCCGGGGGTGAGAGGTGAGCGGCCTCGATTTCGCGCTGCGCGCCGCCGCGACACCATGCGCCCAAGGGCCTATCCCGGCGCCGCCGCGTGCGTAGTCGATGTGCCCGGGTGCCGACCGAGGGTTGTCCCGGTACGACGACCAGAGGGGCAGCCTACGCACTGTGGCCCAGCGCATTGGATGCCGCGAGAGCCGACGCTCTAGGGCCATGGCGCAGCGTGAAGTCTCGTGGGCAGGGAAGGCCCCCGTGCACCCAGGGAGCCGTCCTTGTGTGCTCGTCGGGATCGCGCGCGATCCGTCGGACGCAGAGACCCTCGCCGCGGGCGAGGCGCTCGCGCGCGCACTGGGCGGCGCGGTCACGGTATTGCACGTCGATCCGGACGTCGACGGTGCGACCCATGCGGACCGTGGGCTGCGTTCCGCTTGTGCGGAGCTCGCCCCCGAAGTGCTCGTGATCGGCACCCGTTACCACGCCCGCGGCAGGACGCAGCCGGGCACGACGACGCGGGGCCTGCTCGCCGCCCCGCCGTGCCCCCTGTGGGTCCATCGCGGCGCGTGGACGCCCCCCGACCGCGTCGTCGCCGCAATCGACGAGCCCGAGCGCGACGCGCCCGTGCTCGCGCGCGCCTTCGAGCTCGCGGTGCGCTTCCAAGCGAGCCTCGTCGCGCTGCACTGCCAAGAAGCGGGCCGCCCCACGGCGGCGCCGCGCGACCGCGATTGGTTCCAAGCGTGGGTGCAGGGCGCGCTCGACGCCGGCCGCGCCGCCCGTCGCGAAGCCTGCGCCGCAGGCACCTGCTGCGGGCGCCACGATGACGGCGAGCGCGATGGCGAGGTCGACATCCAGGTCGTGCACCTCTGCGGTCCGCCCGTCCGGGCCTTGATGGGTCACGTCGAACGCGCGGACGTGGCCGTCTTCGGCCGCGGCGAGCGCCCCGGCCTGGGCCGAGTGCTCCACGAAGCCACCCAAGCCCGCCGCGGCCCGCTCCTCGTGGTTCCCGGCGCGACGGTCGGCTCGGCGCAGACACGTGCGTGACCTGCGCTGATGCGCCCCTTGGAACGAGGGCCCCAGTAGGCGCGCCAGCAGCGTGTATCCCGATGCGCGGAAGGGCGTATCGGAGCGCGATCTCATCGGTGCGCTCAGCGCGTCGGTGCTCCACGCGCCATTGAAGGCGCTCCGGGGATTCCTCGATTGCCCCCCCGACCGTGCTTCGAACCATGGGGAGGGTCGGCGGGCGGGGACATTCCGTGAGCAGAACGTCGCGCGAGCGGGCAAGCTCTCTGGTGTGAACGCCCATCGAACGCTGGCGAGTCCCCGCGCCGAGGCCCCGTCCGCCACTGTCCCCCGGCCGCGGGGGCTCGAGCGCTGGCTCCGTAGCCCCGTGCGGCTCGCGGCGCTGGGCTTGGGCTTCGTGGCGTTGGCGACGGCCATGAACACGTTCGGCAACATCGAGGCCCGGCTCGCCCGCGGCGCCGAGGTGCCGGTGGTCGACATCCTCCTAGGAGAGGGCCTGAACTGGTTCCTGAGCGCGGCGCTGGCGACGCCGCTCGGCGTGGCTGCGGTGGGACTCGGGCGGCGCTTCGGGGCGCTGCGTGTCGGGCTCGGGCTCGTCCTGGCGAGCGGCGTCGTCGCGGGGCTGCTCGTGCTGCAACAGGTGGCGACCCGGCGCTGGTTCTCGGACTTCGAGCGACCGGAGCGTTTCGAGCGCTTCGAGCGCACGGAGAGGGCCGAGCGACCTGACCGGGCCGCGCGCGGTGAGGGCGCAGAGCGCCCGCCGTCGACACCGCAGGAGAACGACCCGGCGCGCGCGCGCCGCGGGGCGCAAGCGGGCGAGACGGCGCCGACGACCGCCGTGCCACCGGGTGGACCGGGAGTCGGAGCTCCTGCGGGAGCGAACCCCGACCGTCCGCCGACCCGCGGGCAGCGCTTCGGTGGCCGCGGCTTCGGCGGCCCGATGACGTTCGCGGAGTCCCTGCGCTTCGCCGTGCGCTACCGGGCGCCCCGCATCGTGCTCGCGACGTGGGCCTTCATCGGCCTCGGCGCGGCCATTCGGTTGTTCCTCGACGGCCGCACACGCGAGCGCGAGGCCCAGCGGCTCGCTCTACATGCGCAAGCGCTCGAGGGCCAGCTCGCGGGCGCGCAACTCGACGCGCTCCGAGCGCAGCTCCACCCCCACTTCCTCTTCAACGCCCTGCATTCGATCGGCGCCCTCGTCCGCAGCGGCCGCGGCGACGAAGCCGTGCAGACCCTCGATCAGCTCGGCGGGCTCCTGCGCCTCGCGCTCGACGCGCACGGCGATGGGTTCGTGACCTTGGAGGAAGAGCTCGCGGTGCTCGCCCGCTACGTGGACGTCGAGCGGGTGCGGCTCGGCGCGCGACTCGCGTTCGAGCTCGATGTCGACGCGGTGTGCCGCGCGGCCGACGTCCCGCTCTTCCTCCTGCAGCCGCTCGTCGAGAACGCGGTGCGCTGCGCCGTCGCCGAACGCAGCGAAGGGGGCCGCGTGCGGGTGCGCGCGCGCGCGGTGGACACCGAGCTCGTATTGGACGTCGACGACGACGGCCCGGGGTTCCCCGCGAAGGTCCTCGCGGGCGAGGGCTGGGGGATCGGCCTCACGAACGTCGCCGGGCGACTGCGCACGCTCTTCGAGGGCGCGGCGCGTATCGAGCTCGGCGCCAGCGACCTCGGCGGCGCACGCGTGCGCCTCGTGTTGCCGCGCGACGACGAAGGGGGCGCTCTGCAATGAAGCCGCTGCGTGTGCTGTGCGCCGACGACGAGCCGCTGGCGCTTGAGACGCTGCGGGCGCTCGTGACGGCGGAGCGCGATCTGGAGCTGGTCGCGCTCTGCGCGGATGGCGACGAAGCGCTCACACAAGCGCGCGCGCTGCGCCCGGACCTGCTGGTCCTGGACGTCCACATGCCCGGGCGCAGCGGCCTCGAAGTGGTCGAAGGCCTCGCCGAGAACGAGCGTCCGCTCGTCGTCTTCGCGACGGCGCACGACGATCACGCCGTCGCCGCGTTCGAGCTGCATGCGGTGGATTACCTGCTGAAGCCGTTCGACGACGCCCGCTTTCGCACGGCGCTGCGGCGCGCGCGCGAGCGCCTGTTGCACGAGGGGCCCGCCGAAGGTCGCGCGCGCCTCGATCGGCTCGTGCGTTCGAGCGGCAACGAGCTGCTCGCTGTGCCGCGGGAGGGTCGGGTCGAGTACGTCCCCCACGTCGACATCGTGTGGGTCGAGGCGGCGGACCAATACGTCGAGCTGCACCTCGTCGATGGGCGCAAGGAGCTGCTGCGCGCGTCGATGGCGCAGCTCGAGCGAGTGCTCGGCGACGAGCGCTTTCTGCGGGTGCACCGCTCGGCCCTCGTCGCGGTGGGTCGGGTGCGGCGCATCGAGACGCTGCCGTCGGGCACCGGTGAGCTCGTGCTGGAGGGGGGGACGCGGGTGCCGGTCGCGCGCACGCGGTTGGCGGTGGCGAAGCGGCGACTTGCGGCGCGGTGAGGGCTCGGTCTGGGGGGAACGCGTCGAATGGAATCGGCGCGGACCATGCGGGAGTCGGATCGAACGGCACCAGGGCAACACAATCCGTACGCAGTGAGGGGCGTGTGAAGACCGGCCCTTGGCCCGCCGCTCGCAACAGGCGCAGCCCCGTTCGCTCCAGCGGCGGAACCTGGGGCTGGACCTGGGTTCCATCCCGTGCGAAACCTATTCCAGAGGCCCCTCCCGGGGCACCCACCGCCATGCTGAAGACCACCCTGCTCCTCCCGACCCTCGCCCTCGCTCTCGTCGGCGCAGAGTTCACGACCGACTACACCCGCGACCGCTCGCTCACGGTCAGCGTCACCTCCAAGAACGCGACCGAAGTGACCGCGATGGAGATGACCATCGACGGCGAACCCGTCGAGCGCGGCAACTTCGGCGGCGGCGGCGGGACGAGCTCCGAGCGCAGCTACACGTTCACGGACACCGTGCTCGCCGCGAAGGACGGCGCGCCCAAGAAGGTGAAGCGCGCCTTCGGCTCCGTCGGCGGAACGATGACGATGCCGAGCCGCGAAGGCGGCTCGAACGACGTCGAGGTCGAGAGCGCGTTCGCCGACGCCGTGATCGTCATCGACCACACGGGCGACGAGGCGAAGTACGAGGTGCTCGAGGGCGACGTGCCCGATGCGGCCCTCGCGGGGATGGTGCCGACGCTGGTCCTCGATCGCCTCCTGCCGAGCGCGGCGGTCGAAGCCGGCGCGAGCTGGGAGCTCGAAGGCGCGGACGTCCTGGCGGCCATCGGCCACGAGCTCGAGCAGAGCCTCTTCCGCCGCCAGGCCCCGGAGGGCGGCGCAGGTGAAGGCCGCGGCGAGCGCGGCGGACGCCGTGGTGCCATGGGCGGTCGGATGGGCGGCGGCGGCCTCGCCGTGCTCGAAGGCGGCGAGTGGGACGCCAAGGCGAAGCTCACCGAAGAGACCGAAGAGGTCGACGGCGTCGAGTGCGCCGTGATCGAGCTCAAAGCCGAAGTCAGCGGCGAGCTGCCCGAGATGGGCGCCGGCGGCGGCCGCGGCCGCGACCGGGCGTTCGGACTCGAAGGAATGACGGGCGCGGCGAACACGTTCGAAGCCGAGCTCGAAGGCCGCCTCCTCTGGTCCGTGAAAGAAGCGCGCCCGGTGCGCTTCGAGCTCACGGGCACGTTGACGACCGTGCGCGACATGGAGCGCGAGACACAGCGCGGTGTCATGAAGAGCCACACCGAACAAGAGACCCGCATCGAGCTCACGGTTGCAGTGAGCGCGGGCGCGAAGGCCGAGTGAAACCCCGAGGAACCCCAGCACCATGAGCAATCAAGTCATCCTCGCCCTCGCCGCAGGGCTCGTCGCCGGCGGCGTCGGCGCCGTCGCGACCTCGGCCCTCATGCCGGCGCCCGGCGCTCCGTCCCCTGGCAACACGGCGGCGGTCCTCGAACCCGGTGGTGATGTGTCCGAGCAACTGCGGGCGCTCACGGACGCGCAGAGCCAAGTCCTGGAGCGCTTGGCGAAGCTCGAGGCGAATGCGTCGATGGCGGCGCCGACGCAGATCCGCATGCCGGCTTCGGCGGGCAACGAGCCCGTCGACCTCGACGCGCTCGTCGCCGCCGCGGTCGCCAAGCTGAACACCGCGCCCTCCGGGGCGGTGGTGACCCCCGACTTCCGCAAGCAAGTCGAGGCCGTGCTCGCGATGAACGACGAAGAGGAGCGCCTGAAGCGTGAGCAGGAGCGCATCCAGCGCGAAGCTCAGGTCCTCGAGGATCGCCTCGCGCGGCTGCAGTCCGACCTCGGCCTCGACAGCCGCCAGGTCGACGGCATGCGCAAGATCTACCAGGAGGCGGACCAGAAGCGCGAGGAGATGCGCAACGCGATGCGCGACACCCGCGGTACGGGCGCTGGCTTCCAGGAAATGCGCACGCAGTGGACCGCCCTCGCGGACGCGATGGACCAGCAAGTGCGCGGCGTCCTGACCCCGACGCAGTACGACACGTACAAAGCCTCGAACCAGGACCGGGGCTTCGGGGGGCGCGGCCCTGATTTCGGCGCCGGCGGTGGGCCCGGCGGCGGTAACGCGGCGGGCGGCACCAACGCCGGTGGTGGCCGCCGGCGCGGCGGCAACAACGCTGGCGGCAACAACGCCGGTGGCAACAACGCCGGCGGCTGAAGCTCACGGCGGCGCCGGAGGCGAGTCCGCGCCGTTGTGTGGCGGTGGCCTTCCTTGCAGGGTGTGGCCACCGTCGACGGGAAGACGCGTCGTCGCGTCGAAGGAGCGGTCCCCGCTCCCGTCTTGGACGGGGCGGGGACCATTCACATCCGGGCACGGACGGCGCCCTGACGCTACCGTTTGGGGATGGTCCAGATCCGCCCCCACGGCGCCCGCGTCCGGCGCGCAGTCCTCCCCACCGTGTGCGCCCTGGCGCTCGCCCTGGGCCTCGCCCGCGGCGGAGGCGACGGACGGCGCGACCCCTTCCGGCAGCTCGACGAGCTCCTGCCGACCCCGAACGAGCAGCGCGCGGCCTCGGGCGCGCCCGGGCACCGCTACTGGCAGCAGCGGGTGGACTACGTCATCGACGTCACCCTGGACGATGCCGCCCAGCGGCTGACCGGGTCGGAGCGGATCACGTACCACAACCAGTCCCCCGACACGCTGCGGTATCTCTGGGTCGCCCTCGACCCGAACATCTTCTCGCCGCGCTCCCACGCGCGGCTGACGGAGACCGCGCCCGCGCTGCACCAGCAGAGCTACGAAGCGCTGCGCCAACGGTTCGCGGCCATGGGCTTCGACGGGGCCTGCGACATCACACAGGTCCGCGATGCCGTTGGCGGAGCGCTCCCCCACACGATCGTCGACACGATGATGCGGGTGGACCTGCCGGAAGCGCTCGCACCCGGCAGCACGGTCGAGCTCTCGATCGACTGGACGTACGCCATCAACGACAGCAAGCTCGTGCGCGGCCGCACGGGCTTCGAACACTTCCCCGACGACGGGAACTACCTCTACGAGCTCGCGCAGTGGTTCCCGCGGCTCTGCGCCTACACGGACTACCAGGGCTGGCAGAACAAGCAGTTCCTGGGCCGCGGCGAGTTCACCCTCGAGTTCGGGGATTACCTCGTGCGGATCACCGTCCCCGAGGACCACGTCGTCGCCTCCACCGGGACGCTGCAGAACCCCGAGGATGTGCTGAAAGCCGAGTGGCGCGAGCGCCTGGAGCAAGCGCGCGTTACAGAGCGCCCCGTCGCGATCATCACCCGCGCCGAGGCCGAAGCCAACGAAGCGAGCCGCGCGACGGGCACCAAGACCTGGGTCTTCCGCGCCGACAACGTGCGCGACTTCGCTTGGGCCTCCAGCCGCAAGTTCCTCTGGGACGCGGTGCTGCACCCGATCGAAGGCGGCGGCCCCGTGTGGGCCATGTCGTACTGGCCGAAAGAGGGCGACCCCCTCTGGAGCCAGTACTCGACCCACGCGATCGTCCACACCCTCGACGTGTACTCGCGGCACTGTTTCCCCTACCCGTACCCCGTGGCGATCTCCGTGAACGGGCCGGTCGGTGGGATGGAGTACCCGATGATCTGCTTCAACGGCCCGCGGCCCGAGAAAGACGGCACGTACACGAAGACGACGAAGTACGACCTGATCTCCGTCATCATCCACGAGGTCGGGCACAACTGGTTCCCGATGATCGTGAACTCGGACGAGCGCCAATGGACGTGGATGGACGAAGGGCTCAACACCTTCGTGCAGTTCTTGGCCGAGCAAACGTGGGAGCCGCGTTACCCCTCAGAGCGCGGCGAGCCCAAGGACATCGCGGCGTACATGGCGAGCACCGACCAGGTGCCGATCATGACCAACTCGGAATCGATCCCGCAGTTCGGAGCCAACGCCTACAGCAAACCCGCCACGGCGCTGAACATCCTGCGCGAGACGGTGATGGGCCGCGAGCTGTTCGACTTCGCGTTCCGTGAATACGCGACGCGCTGGCGCTTCAAGCGCCCGCAGCCCGCGGACCTCTTCCGGACCCTCGAAGACGCTTCGGCGGTCGACCTCGACTGGTTCTGGCGCGGGTGGTTCTACACCACCGACCACGTGGACCTGGCGCTCGGGGACATCCGGCTGTACACGCTCGACTCGGGCGACCCCGAGCGCGAGAAGGAGCGCCTGCGCGCGCTGCGCGACGGCGCCCCGGTGACCCTGTCCGCCGAGCGGTTCGCGACGGAGACCAAACGGACCGAGCGCTTCCCGGAGCTCCTGGACTTCTACAACCGCTTCGACGAGCTCGA
>CAYOBN010000060.1:0-4953 GCA_964402175.1 uncultured Planctomycetaceae bacterium
CCGAACTCCGGCGACTCACCCTCGGCGAGGCCCACGACGTTCAGGACAGAGCCGTCGCCGTTCGGATCGTGGCGCAGGGTCAGATCCTCGGCGTTGAACCGGAAGACGTGCGGGGTCAGGACACCGGCCGCGAACGGGAGGTACACGTTCCCCTGTTCGGCTTCGCTGCCCAGGATGCCCGAGCGCAGGCAGTTCACGTAGCCGTAGAGGGCCACTTCGCCATCGACCGCCAAGCTGAGCAGCTCGTCCGCCGGATCGATGAACTCCTCCGCGAAGAAGGTGATCGCATCGGCGCCATCGACGTACGTCACGGGACCGCCGAGGGTCTGCGACCACATGTTCAGGAAACCACCGTTGGCACCGACGTCGATCACGGTCGGCGGCTCGACCGGTTCCCACGACTCGAGGCCCATGTTCCAGCGCGCGATGCGGCGGAAGTCCGAGACGGAGTAGTCGACGCGATAGCGCTCGCCGACCTCCCACCACTCGAACACCTGGCCCGCCAGCGCGCTGAGCGCGAGCGTTTCGCGCTGGAAGCGCACGAGGCGGCCCGGCGAACGATCGACGGTGTACGGCGTCCCCGTGCTGGAGCCCGGCTCACGGCGCGTGACCGTGGCCCCGTCGACGAGCTCGACCGTCGGGGGCATCCAGATCCCGTGGTATCCAGCCCAGCCGTACTCGCCGGTCTCGGCTTGAATGTTGAATCCAGAGTTCAGCGCGACGCGCTGGCCGAGCTGCTCGCCGTCGGCGTGGTAGAGGTTGTAGCGGTAGACGCGGTCCGTGAAGTCGACCCGCGACACGGTGCTCTCGGGGTCGGTGTCGCGCTGGCGCTTCAAGTGGGTGTCGTTGAACACCACACGCCAGTTGGACGTGAGCTGGCCCGAGTCGCCGCCGCCGAAGTTGTAGCGCTCGATCACACGGATGCGTGCGGCGCCGCGCTGCGTCGTCGGATCGAGGCTGACGTGCACCGCTGTGCGGCTCGAATATTCGTCAGGACCGGCCGGAACGTCGACATCACCCGACTCCTCGAAGAACTCGAAGCCCGGGTAAGCGAGGTCGTCGCTCTTCAAGAACCCCCACATAAGGGGGTCCTGAACCGAGCCGCCGCCCTCGACGCCGGCCCAGTTCAACTGGAACGTGCCGAAGGGGTCGTTCTCCGTCGGGGCCGCGTCGACCGTCATCTCGGCGTGGATGAGCGCCTCCGCCTCGCCGGGCCCGTTGGCCGGCACCCAGAAGTGGTTGATCTGCGGCGCGGTGCTGTTCGCGCGCGTCGCCCGCGTCGTGAAGAACATGAGGCGGCGCTCCTCGGTCGACGATTCCCCGCTCGTCGACGTCGGTTCCTGTCCCTGGCTGCAGAGGTCCTCGTCGACCTGCGCGATATAGGGGCCCGTGTTCACCATCTCGGCGTACCCCGTGCGCGTGACCATGCAGAGGATCGAGTTGCCCTGCTCGAGCGCCTCCATCGACGGGTCGTAGACGTGCACCGTGGCGACATCCGTGAGGTACGCGGAGCCCGCGGGCCAGTTCAAGCCAGGCGAGCCGCCGCCGCCACTGCCACCCGGAGCGACGTTGCTCTCGTCGGGCGTGACGATCGAGACGCCGCTCGGGCCGGCGAGGCCCTGGACGTCGGTGCCTCCGGGATCGGGGCTACCGCTCCCCCCACCGCCGCAAGCAGCGAGAAGGAGCGCGGGGAGCGACAGGCAAACGGGGTGCAGGCGCATGGCAGAGGTACGCGTTCGGGTCGGGTCGGGGGCCGGCCCCGGAGGGAGACAGGCGCCGGAGGGATCGACCAGGCACGCACCGCGCTTGAACCCGCGCCCCGTTTCGCGGCCAGCTTCGCGGCCAGCTTCGCGGCCAGCTTCGCGGCCAGCTTCGGGGCCTGCTGCCGCCTCAGCCGCCGAGCGCCCGCTCGAGGTCCTCGCGCAGGCGGACGTCGTCCGGCGCGACGCGGCTCTCGTAGAAGGCCAGGGGCTCGCCGTCGCGGCTGAAGAGCGCTTTGGCGAAGTTCCAGCGCGGCACCGCTCCGAGCTTCTGCTCCAGGAGCGCGTAGACCGGCGAGCGCTCGGCCCCGGTCACGTCGACCTTCTGGAAGACGGGGAAGGTCACGTCGAAGCGGGTGCGGCAGAACTCGGCGATCGCGCCCGGGCTGCCGGGCTCCTGGGCCCCGAACTGGTTGCACGGGAACGCGAGCACGGTGAAGCCGCGGGGGGCGAGCTCGCGGTGCAGCGCCTCGAGACCCGCGTACTGCGGGGTGTAACCGCAGGCGCTCGCGACGTTCACGACGAGGGCGACCTTACCGCGCTGCGCGGCGAGGCGCTCACCGAAGGTCGGGTGGATCGCCAGCGCGTCGATGGCGTAGAGCGAGTCGGGGGAGGAATCAGAGGGAGTCATCGCTGGAGAGCGTACCCTCGGCGCATGGACGCGAGCGTGGACCCGTGGCGCAGAGCAGAGACCTTCGCCGAGCTGTGCGACCTCGGCGCGCGCTTCGTGCACGGCGAGCTGGCGAGCTTTCCGGGCTGGGGCGCAGCCGAGCTCGACGACGAGAGCGACGCGCTCGTCCCCGAGCTCGAGCTCGCGAACCGCGCAGGGTTCCTGACGGTGGCCTCCCAGCCGGGGCGGCCGTTCCAACCCGGCCACGACGGCCGCGCGTGGGCGCAGCGCGGCTTCGTCGCGGGGTTCGCCTCGCCCGCAGCCGAGCGCGCGCTCGCGGCGGCGGCCAGAGAGCGCTCACTCTGGTGGTTCACCGGCCCCTCGGAGGCCGCTCCAGCGGCCCTCGCCGACGGCACGCCGTACCTCTTCGTGGGACACGACGCCCGCGCGGAGGAACTCGAGCTGTTCGCCGATGCGCTGGACCCGCGCGCACTCGCCGCGCTCGCGGGCTGCGCCTTCGGCTGGTTCGTCGATCCCGTGTGGGGACGCCGGGGCGCGCTCGTCGCGGCCCTCCGGGCCGCGTTCGGCAGCCCCGTCCCGAGCGACTATCATCTCGGCCCCAACACGGCGCCCGGCCCGCCGTAGGCCCTCGGACGCACCGACCATGGCACGCCCCTTCTTCGCCCGCTTCGCGCTCATCCTCGGTTTCCTCTGGCTCGCCGCCGGCGCGCTGTTCAAGCTGTTCGAGGGGTCGCCGAACGACCTGCCCGCGACGGTGAAGGAGCTCTCGCCCTTCGGCGCCCTCGAGACCCTGCGGGCCGCGATCGCGGTCGAGCTCGCGGTGCTCGGGCTCGTCATCGCGCTGCCGCGGGTCGGCTGGTTCTTCCTCTCGGGGGCCTTCGCCGTGTTCATCGCGGTGCTGCTGCCGCTCGTCGCGAGCGGCGAGACCTCGTGCGGCTGCTTCGGCGGCAACATCACGATTGCGCCTGGCCTGATGCTCGGGATCGACAGCGCGCTGCTCGTGTTGCTGCTGGCGACCAAACCGTGGCGCTCGCTGCCGAAGGGCAGCGGCCTCGGGGCCGCGACGCTGCCCCCGCTGCTGGCCGTCGCGGTGCTCGCGCCGTACATGAAGATCCAGGACACGGCGCTGCCCCCGGTCGCGCCGCGTCCGGTGAACGAAAGCAGCGCGCCTTCGGTGACGCCGACCGCGGACGCGGTCACGGACACCGCAGCGCCTGAGACGCCGACCGCGGACGTCGGCGCAGCCGCGCCCGCGCCAGAGGCGAGCCCCGCCGGCGATCCACTCGCAGCGCTGGGCCTGCCCGAGTTCCGCGAGCTCCGCGTCCAGGACCTCGTCGGCCAGGACGTGTGGTCGACCGAGCTCCTGAACTTCTACGAATACGGAGCCACCGCGGGTTACGAACAGGGCACGTTCCAGCCCGACAGCCACGTCATCGTCTACCGCCAGACCTGCGAGCACTGCGAAGAGCACCTCAAGCAGATCTGGGAGGAGCAGCAGCGCGGCGAGCCCCAGTGGCAGGGCCGCACGATCGTGCTGCTGCGCCTCGTCGAGACGAAGGACACCGAGGAGAACAACCGCTGCCGCGTCCTGCCCGAGCCGAGCGAGAAGATCAGCTTCCCGCCGCTCAAGCGCGGCTACGGCATCACGACGCCCTTCACGTTCGATCTCGATGGGGCCATGGCGATCCAGAACCCCATCGACCTGCGCAAGGACAAGTGAGCGCGCTCACTTCGCGCCGATGATGTAACCGATCCAGGCCTGGCAGTTCTCACCCTTCTCGTCGCGCTCGAAGTTGCCGTCGCCGGCCTCATCGTCCTCGGGGTCGGTGCCTTCGAACCAGGTCGTGACGCTCTTGAAGCCGACCTCGCTCAAGAGGTCCTTCAGCTCCGTCAGGTGCCAGAAGCGCCAGACGTACGTGAAGGCTTCGAAGAGCTCGGTGCCGTCCTTGAAGCGGAAGTGGATCGCGGTGTGGTACTCGCCGGTGCCGGGGAAGTACTCGCGTTGGTCCCAGACGTACGTGAAGCGCCCGTCGATGTCGCGCTTCTCCTCCATCTCGATGATGGCTTCGGGGCCGCCGTAGACGTCGATCACGAAGATCCCGTCCGCGGCGAGGCCCTGGTACGCGGCGCGGAAGTACGCCTTCAGCTCCTCGCGGGTGCGCATGCACCAATAGGAGAAGTTCGGCGCCGTGGTGATGTCGGGTTTCACCGTCGGCTTCGAGCGCACGTCCGCGACGTGGAACTTCATGCGCTTCTCCGCGTCTTCGACGTCGGTGAAGTTGACGCGCTTGCCCCACTCGATCGGCTCGGGATCGAGGTCGACGCCTTCCGCCGTGAGGTCGGCGCCGCGGCGCAGCCATTCGGCGGCCAGGTTCGCGGTGCCGCAGAAGTCCTCGCGCAGGTGGCGCGGGCGCTTGCCGTTGCGGAGCTCGGCGTAGGCCTTGAAGAGGAAGTCGACGTCGGCTTCCGGTGAGTTCACCGCGAGCTGGTAGAGCTCGTAGCGGTCGGCCGTCGCGGCGGTGAAGCGCGGTGGCTTCGCCGCGTCCGCGGGTTTCTTCGCAC
>CAYOBN010000060.1:5053-17657 GCA_964402175.1 uncultured Planctomycetaceae bacterium
GCCCTTCGCGGCGCCGGCCTTGGCGACCTGCCCCTTCTTCGGCGTTTTGCCGCGCGACGCATCCTCGAGCTTGGCGGGCCGGCCCGCGCTGCGCGGGCGCTGCGCGCCCTTTCCGGCGGCTCCCTGCGCGGCCTGCTTGTCGTCGTTCACTCGTCGGGTCTTCCGGTCTTTCGTCGCGCTCGGCATCGATGCCTCCTGGTGCAGCGCCGCAGCGGCGCGCTGCAAGCGGGGCGAGCATCGTACAGGTGCCAGCGGCCCGCGTCACCGACCGAGCTTCGGCTCACCTTCGTTCCAGCGCGGCGTGAGGGCCCCCGAAGCGAGCGCTCGGAGCGCGCCGAGGCCCACCGCGCCGCAGCGCGCCATGTGCGCGTAATCGAGGGTGTGCCACTCATCGCGCACTTGGTGGTAGTTCGGGTTCTCCCCACCGGTCGAGAGTGTGTGCGCGACGATCCCGACCTTCGCGAAGCTGACGTTGTCCGAGCGCACGAAGAAGTTCATGCGCGGCCGGGGATCCGGCGCGACGCCGAGGCCGAGCGCGACGAGCTCCGCGCCGAGGTTCGAGCGCTCGAAGCCCGTCAGCCACGGGCGGCTCTGTCCCGCCTCGTCGAGCGTCAGCGGGTCCGGCACACCGAGCATCTCGAGGTTCAGGTTCGCGACGGTGCGCTCGAGCGGCCACGCGGGCGCGTCGACGTAGTCCCGCGAGCCGAGCATCCCGGCCTCTTCGCCCGTGACGAAGACGAACAGCACGCTGCGCGCGGGCCGCGGCCCCGCCGCGAGGCAACGCGCGAGCTCCAGTCCGACGGCGCAGCCCGACGCGTCGTCGTCCGCGCCATTGGCGATGCGGTCCGCCGCCGTCGCGCCCGCGGCCCCGACGCGCTGCACGCCGATATGGTCGCGGTGTGCGGTGACGACGATGGCCTCTTCGGCCAGCTCCGGCCGCTCGGGGGTCCCCACCCCGCGCAGGAGCGCCACCACGTTGGCGTCGTCCAGCGGCCCGTCGACGAGGTTCGGATCCAGCGTCAGCGCGCGCACGTCGCCCGCTTCGAGGACCGCGACCCAAGGTCCGTGCAGGGCGACCCGCGCCGCCGCGGCCACCGGCTCTGCGCTGGGCCGCTGCGGCGGACCGAAGTCGCCGGCTTCGATCGGGCGCCCCGCGGCGGCGTTGCCGGGGACGAGCACGACGCTCGGTCGGCGCCCTTCGAGGGCCGGCGCATCGAGCCAACGGCGCGTGCGGGCGGGCGGGCCGAGCAGCGCGAAGGCGGCGTCGGGGGTGGCTTCGCGCGCGAGCGCCTCTTCGTCGCGGACCGAGCGCACCGCGAGCTCGCCGGACGCGGTCGGTAACCCGGTCGGGACGAGCGCGAAGTCCACGCCGGCGACGAGGGTGTGCCACACCCCGTCCGCGGTCTGCAGGCGGAGCTCCGGCGGCGCCGTGAAGCGCCGCTGGCGCAGCGTGAGCGGCGCCAGGAACGAGCGCCGTCCGTCGGCGGCGGTCGCGCCGAGCGGCTCGAGCCCGAGGGCTTCGAGCTCGGCGGCCATGTAACGCGCCGCCGCGCGGCTGCCCTCGGAGCCGAGCAGGCGCCCTTCGAACGCGTCGGACGCGAGGAGCTGCACCGTGCGCGCGAGGCGCTCGGCGGACACGGCCGCCGGCGCCTCCGCGCCGGAGTCCTGGAGCGGTGCGAGGGTGAGTGCGAGGGCGGTGAGCAGCGCGTGCATGGCCGCTCACGGTAGCGGCGACCCGAGTCACCCGCCACCGCGGCCGCGCGCCGGACCCCGCGCTACGCGCAGACCTCGCGCAGCGTGCGCAGGAGCGCCTCGTTCTCCTTGGGCTCGCCCACGTGGACGCGCACCGCGCCGTTGATGCCGCGCGGCACGCTCAGGATGCCGGGCGCGAGGCGGCGGTTGACCTTGCGCGCGAGCTCGTGCGGTTGGTCGACCTCGAGCAGGATCCAGTCGCCGATCGACGGCTTCGGCCGGATGCCGGGGATGGTCGCCAGGCGCGACGAGAAACGGTCCTTCTCGTCGCAGGTGAAGTCTGCGGACATGTTCCCTCCTAGTTCGAACCTGTGGCTCGTGTGTCCCCGCGGCCGCGCTGCCGCCCGAGTGCGGCGTACACGCCCGCGGGTCCCCTCGTACGCGCGCCGCGAAATGTGCGGTTCCGAGACGCGTGTGAGGCAGAGACTAGCGCGGGCGGCGAGGATTTGGCAAGAGGCGGGGTCCCCCGTCACGCACCGATGAACGCGAACACGGCTCCGACCGCGCTGACACAGCGCGCCCCTGCATCGACCTCGAACCTCGGGCCGGGCTTCGATTGCCTGGGCCTCTGCCTGGACCTCCCGCTCGAGGTGCGTGTGACGCCGACCCCCGGCGAGGCGACCACCGTCGTGCGCCACGGCGAGCCCGTCGCGGTCACGCCTGGCGAGGACCTCCTCGTGCGCGCGTTCGAGCGGGGACGCGCGCTGCTCGGGGCGCCGCCGCTGTCGGCGCAGTTCGAGGTCTCGTCCGCGATCCCGTTCGGCCGCGGCTTCGGCAGCAGCGGCGCCGCCGTCGCCGCGGGCCTCGCGCTCGGTGTGCGCTCGACGGGCGCCGATCCGCGCGCGCACCGGGAGGCGCTCGTCGCCGCCGGGGTCGCGCTCGAAGGGCACCCCGACAACGTCGTCGCGGCGCTGTACGGCGGCTGCACGCTCGGTGTGCCCCTCGACGACGGAGGCGTGCGCGTGCTGGAGGTCGGCGTCCACACGGGCATCGGGATCGCGCTCGCGTGGCCCGCGGCGCCGCTGCCGACGCCGCTCGCGCGCAGGGCGCTCCCGGCGAGCGTGCCGTTCGGGGACGCCGTCGAGAATCCGCGCCGCCTCGCGCTGCTGTTGCGCGGGCTCGCGACGGGTGACCCGGAGCTGATCGCGCTCGGCGCCGTGGACCGGCTGCACGAGCGCTACCGGCTGCCCCTCATCCCGGGGGCCGTCGAGGCGCTGGCCGAAGCGCGCCGCGCGGGTGCTTGGGCGGCGCTGATCAGCGGCGCGGGGTCGGGCCTCGTCGCGCTGTGTGAGCCCGAGCGCGCGCCGGAGCTCGCGCGCCTGCTCGCGGCGCGCCTCGGCGCGGGGGCCAGGGGCTCGGCGGTCACCGTCGCAGAGTGGGGCGCGCTCGCGCCGCGGATATGAGCGCCGCGTGACAGGTCCCGCCTGAAGCGCGGTGCGGCCCAAACCCGGACGCATCGGCGCGGCTCTGGCGCGCGATACTGACGGTACCCGCTCGCTGTCCCAAGAACCGCAACGACCGATGATCCGTTCCCTCCTCACTGCCGCCGCGCTGGTCAGCTCCGCGGCCGCGCAGTCCCCTACGCAGTGGCCGCTCTCCCCGGCGCTGACCCCCGTCCACGTGGCCCTGGGCCAGGGTTTCAGCACCTGGCGCGCGTTCACGCTGTCGCCGTTCTTCCGGCAGAACGGGCTGCGTTGCCTGACGCCGTCGCGCGCACAGGCCGCGGGCAGCGGCACGTCGAACTTCATGCCGCCCGGGGACTGCGGCGCCAACGGCACGAACCCGCTGCCGATCTACTCGCCCGCGGCGCTCGATGTGATCATCATCGATGTCGTCGTGCACGTCATCCAGAGCACGAGCGGCCAGGGCAACGTCTCGAACGCGCAGGTCCAGAACCAGATCGACATCCTCAACGAGGACTTCCGCGCCCTGCCGGGCACTCCGGGCGCGGGCGGCGTGGACACGAAGATCGAGTTCCGCTTGGCGACGGTCGATCCCGCGGGCAACCCGACGACCGGCATCACGCGCACGACGAACAACACGTGGTTCAACGACTCGGGGTCGTACTGGAACACCCTCTCGTGGGATCCGGACCGCTACCTGAACCTCTACTCGAACAGCGCTTCGGGCGCGCTGGGGTACGTGCCGTTCCTGCCGCAGTCGGGCCCCGTCGGGTCCAACTCCGACCGCGTCGTGGTGCTGTGGTCGACCGTCGGCCGCAACACCCCCATCGGTGCGCCGTTCAACCAAGGGCGCTCGGCGACGCACGAAGTCGGCCACTACCTCGGCCTCTACCACACGTTCGACGGCGGCTGCGGCAGCGCGGCGTGTTACACGACGGGCGACCTCATCTGCGACACGAACGCGGAGTCCCAGCCGAACTTCGGCTGCAACCCGGGTTCGACGAGCTGCGGCAGCACGGACCCCGTGCGCAACTACATGAACTACAGCGACGACACCTGCATGAACCAGTTCACGGAGGAGCAAGCGCGGCGCATGCGCTGCACCCTCCAGTTCTGGCGGCCGGCGCTGGGTCAGCCCGCCCCCCCGACCCTCGGGGCGAACTACTGCACGCCGACGGCCAACAGCACGGGCCTGCCCGCGGTCCTCGATGCCTCGGGCAGCCGCCGCGTGGTCGACAACAACTTCGATATCGTGGCGACGCAGGTCCCGCTGGGCTCCAACGGTTACTTCGTCGTGTCGCCCAGCCAGGCTTTCGTGCCGAGCGCCGGCGGTAGCTCGGGCAACCTCTGCGTCGGCGCGCCGACGGGGCGCTACATCAGCCAGCTCCAGAACTCGGGCCCCTTCGGCCTCATCACGCTCGACGTGGACCTGACCGCGATCCCGCAACCGAACGGCAACGTCGCCGTGCTCCCGGGCCAGACCTGGAACTTCCAGCTCTGGTATCGCGATTCCGTGCTCGGGTTCCCGACCTCGAACTTCAGCGACGGGTATACGATCACGTTCCAGTGATCGTCGCGCTCGCGCTGGCCCTCGGCCTCGGACTTCCCCAGGACCCGGCCCTCCGTCCGCTGCCGGACGGCGGCCACGTCGTCGTGGCCCGCGATGCGGACGCGGGGCCGGTGCTCGCGCGCGTCGGGCTCGCGCTCGCGGGGCCGCCCGCCGAGCGCGCGGCGCTCTTCGCGGGGCTCCGCGCGCTGCTCGCCGGGCCGACCGCGGCGACGCTGACCGCGGGCGGCGCGACGTGGGACATCGAGGCCGAAGACGACGCGCTGACGGTGACCCTCGCGGCGCCGTTCGAAGCCCACGCGGACATGGTCACGGGGCTCGTGCGCGCGCTCGCGGGGGTACGGCCGGAGGCCCGTGCGCCGCGGGCGGAGCGCCTGGCTCCGGTCGCGCGGGTGGACCTCGGCGGGGCGCGGATGTGGCTCGGACCCGAGCCGCGCCCCGGTGACCTCGGCGCCGCGCTGGTGCACCGCGCGCTGCGGGCGCTCGAGTCGAGCGCAGGGGCGGGTCCGGTGCCGGAACCTGGCGAGCGCCCGGCGGAGCCGCCCAGCCGTGACCAGCTCGTGCTCGGGCTCTTCGGCGACATCGATGTCGAAGGTGCGCTGCACCTCGCGGCGCGCGCCGCCGAGGGCCTACCGCGCCGGCCCGGCGCTGTCCGAGGTGCCGCGGGTCCACCGCCGCTCGTCTTTCCGCTCGAACCGGAGGTCTGGGTCGACCTCGCGCCGGAGCGAGACGTGGGCGCGGTGGTCTTCCTCTATCGCGGGCCGCGGGCAGACGCGCCCGACGCAGCGGCTCACCTCGTGCTCGAAGAGCTCGCCCGGGTGCGCCTCGCGGCCAGCGTGGACACGGAGCGGCACACCGTCGGCCTGTCCGTGGCCCCCGGCTTCGGGCGCAGCGGTCGCGCCGCCGCGTGGATCGCGGGCGAGCGCGCGGGGCTCGTCGCAGCGGCCGCCCGCGTGCGCGACGTGCTGGCCGGCTTCGGCGCCCCGGACGGAGGGGGCTTCGGAGCGGGGCTCGAGGCCGCGCGGGTGCGGGCCCAGGCCCGCCTCGTGCCGCCCGACGCGGGCCAGCGCGAGGGCTTCGAGCGCGCCCACCGGCTCGCGCTGCGGGGCGTCGATGCGGGGGCGCGGGCGCGCCTCGTGGCCGAGGTCGCGGCGGTGTCGGAGGCGGCGCTCGCAGCCCTCGCGCAGCGCACCTTCGCGCGCGACGCAGCGCTCGCCGCGGCCTGTGTGCACGTCGACGACGCGCCGCTCCTGGCGGCGCTCGGCCGCGTCGTGCCGCTGCCCGATGGGGACTCCCCCACACCGGACGACGACCCCGCGGGGGACGCGCTGCGCCGGGAGCGCGCGGCCGACGAAGCGGCGCTGGAGCGCTTGCTCGCCGCGCTGGGCGGGCGCGCCGCGTGGAGCGCCGCGCACGTCGTGGAGCTCGACACCCGCGTCGTGGACGGTCCCCGCACGCACCGCGTCGCACAGCTCCTCGACCTCGACCGACCGCGGTTCGTCCTGCGGGTCGCGGACGGCGGCGAGACCGTGTGCGACGGCGCGACCGCGACCTGGCGCGGCGCGGGCCTCACCCGCACGCTGGACCCGACCCCGCTCGTCCGCGACGCGCGCCTCGGGGTCCTGACCGTGCTGCACCAGCTCGCGCGCGCGGACGGCCTGACCGCGCGCCGCATCCCGACGGGCCTCGCCCTCGAGCGCGAAGGCGAGACCCTCGCCACCCTCGAGCTCGGCGCCGACGGCCTGCCGACCCGCCTCGCGAGCGCCGAGCGCGCCGACGGGGCGCGATCCTGGCGCTTCGAGGACTGGCGCACCTCCGCCACGCTCGCCCTGCCCGCCCGGGTGATCGACGAGCAGCTCGGTGTGACGACGTACCTCGACACCTGCCGGGTGCTGCCCGAGACCACGGTGTGGTGAGGGGCGCGCGCGGACCCCACACGCGGCCCCCCACACGGGGGCCGCAACCGCAGCGCTAACGCCGCGCGAGGCGCGCGAGCTCTGCTGCGAGGGCGGCGACGCGCTCGGGGTCGACGGGGGCGCTGAGGAGGCCGTCGCGTTTCAGGGCCGTGCCCACGATGGCGCCGTCGGCGGCCGCCAGCAGCGCGGCGGCGTTGGTGACGCTGACCCCCGAGCCGAGCAACAGCGGCACGTCGGGCCCGAGGGCGCTGCGGACCTCGTGGACGAGCGCCGGGTCGGGCGGGGCGCCCGTGGCGCGGCCGCTCAGCACGAGGGCGTCGGCGAGGCCGCGGTCGAAGGCGTCGTGGGCCGCATCGACGAGACGCTCGCCCGCCAGCGGCACCGCGTGTTTCACGTGCACATCGGCGAGGATCGCGACGTCGGGCGCGAGCTTTGCACGCGAGCGCAGGGTCTCCGCCGCGCGGCCCTGGATGAGGCCCTGATCCGTCGCCATCGCGCCGGTGTGCACGTTGACGCGAATGAAGGCGGCCCCCGTGGCCGCCGCGAGGCCGAGCGCCGCGCGCGCATCGTTGCGGAGGACGTTCACCCCGAGGGGCACCCCCGGCGCGGCGCTGCCGACGCGCTCGAGCGCGAGCGCCATCGCGGCGATGGTCTCGGGCGGCACCGCGTCGGCGAAGAACGGGACGTCGCCGAAGTTCTCGACGATGAGCGCGTCGACGCCGCCTGCGGCGTAGGCCGCGGCGTCGAGCGCGGCGCGCTCGAGCACCGGCGCGAGGGCGCCGCCGTAACGCGGGGCCCCGGGCAGGGGACCGAGGTGCACCACACCGATCAGGAGGGGCCGTTGCCCCTGGCGCAAGAGCTGCATGCTGGAGTTCGATTCGCGGTGGTCGGCGCGCTTCCACCGCGCGCGGGCCAGCGCGGGCGAAGCCTCCGCGCGGCGTGAGGTCCCAGAGGATACGGCGCTGCGCGGGCTCGATCCGCGACAGGGACGGGCGATTCCGTCGGCCTGGACCGCGCGCGCGCCTGGCGCAGGAGTCCCGCGGGCGCGCGGCTCCGGGCTGCCCAGCTCTGGCCGTGCGGCGCAGCGGGCTCGCATCGGGGACCGGCTCGCAACCGAGCGACGGAGCAGAGCGGCGTCGACCTCGAGCTCGGATTCGGTGGCGCTTGCGCCCCGATGACGACGCCGCCACGCCCGCGCTTGCATTGGCGCTCCGCGCGTGCCGATGGAGCGGCCCAAGCGTTACCTTACGCGCCCGATCGGAGGAGCCCTGCAACCCGTTTCCCCGCCCCACGCCGGACCTGCGCCGAACGCCGTCGCTTTCAGCGACCTCGCGCTCCGGCTCGGGTTGGTCGCGCTGCCCGGTCCGGGCGCGCGGGTGCTGACGGCGACGCCCGCAGCGCTCGGCGCGTACACACGCAGCGCGCGGCCTTCGGCGGCAGGCGTCGGCGCCGTCGTCGAGGTCGACGACGCTGCGATCGCGGCCGCAGCCCAGCAGGACCCCGTCGCCGCCGTCCTCGCCACCGCGCTCGCTGCGGTGGCCGCGCCGGCGCCGCCCCCGCGCTTCATGGGGGTCGTCAACGTGACGCCCGACAGCTTCTCGGACGGCGGGCGGTTCCTGGATCCCGAACGAGCGCTCGAACACGGGCTCGCGCTCGCGGCGGCCGGCGCGAGCCTCCTCGACGTCGGCGGGGAGTCCACGCGGCCCGGGGCGGCGCCGGTGTCGGCGGAGGAGGAGCTCGCGCGCGTGCTGCCCGTCGTCGAGGGACTCGTGCGCGCGGGCGCGCCGCCGGTCTCCATCGACACGACCAAAGCCGCCGTCGCGCGGGCCGCTGTCGCCGCGGGAGCCGAGGTCATCAACGACGTCAGCGCAGGCGAGGCCGACCCCGAGCTGCTCGCGGTCGCCGCGGAGCTCGGGGTCGAGTACGTGCTGATGCACCGCCAGGGCCAGCCCGGGGACATGCAGCGGAACCCGACCTACGGTGACCCGGTGCTGGACGTCGCGGCGTACCTGCGCCGCCGCGTGCGCGCGTGCCTGGATTCGGGCCTCGCGCTCTCTAGAATCACGCTGGATCCGGGGCTCGGCTTCGGCAAGCGCCTCCCCCACAACCTCGCGCTCCTCGCGCGGCTCGGGGAGCTCCGCTCGCTCGGACTGCCGCTGCTCGTCGGCCCGTCCCGTAAGTCCTTCATCGCGCACATCACGGGTGCCGAGAAAGAGACGGACTGGGCAGCCGGCCGCCGCTCCGACGCGCCGCACGAGCGGCTCGGCGGGACCGCCGCCGCAGTGCTCGCCGCGCTCGCGGGGGGCGCGAGCGTGCTGCGGGTCCACGACGTCCGGGTGATGGTCGAAGCGGCTGCGGTCGCCCGCGCCATCCGCTCCGCCCCGCTCCCTTGAACCTCCCACCATGTCCCTCGACGCCGGCACCCTGCTGCAGGTCCTGATCTTCGCGGTCGGGATCTACGTCGTGCTGGGGTTCCTCGCTTCGACGCGTGGGACGGGGCTCGTGCGCGGCCTCGGCGTGGCATTGCTGGTCGTCTTCGGCGGTCTGTTCGGGCTCGCCAAGAAACTCGGCCTCGCGGAGCTCGAGTACATCCTGCAAGGGGTCTTCGGCTTCATCGTGGTGATCCTCGCGGTCGTGTTCCAACCGGAGCTGCGGCGGGGCATCGTCAGCTTGGGTGAGAACCCGCTGCTGCGCCGCCTCGTGCGCACCGAGCGCGAAGGGGTGGTCGAAGAGGTCGTCGCTGCGGCGACGTCGATGGCGCGGCGTAAGCTCGGGGCGCTGATCGCGTTCGAGCGCGAGGTGCCGCTCGACGAGTACATCGAGAAGGGTGTGCGCATCGACGCGCGCGTCAACCGCCTGCTGCTGGAGAGCCTCTTCGAGAACCGCGGCGCGCTGCACGACGGCGCCGTCATCATCCGCGGCAACCGCATCGAATCGGCGGCTTCGATCCTGCCCCTGTCCGAGAACGAAGAGCTCGCGAAGACGATCGGCACGCGGCACCGCGCGGGGCTCGGCCTTGCCGAGCAGACCGACGCGGTCGCGGTCATCGTGTCGGAAGAGACTGGGCTGATCTCGATCTGCGCGCGCGGCCAGATGGAGCGGCGCATCCCGCGCACCGAGCTCGAGGGGCTCCTCCACACACGGCTCGGCCGCGAAGAGGTCGAGGCGCAGCGCGGCTCGTTCTTGCAGCGCGCGGTCGAAGCGGTCTCCGCGAACTTCGCGCAGAAGCTCCTGTCGCTCGTGCTGGCCACGGGGCTCTACTGGATCGCGTGGCGCGACGTGCACCGCGTGGAGCTCTTCGAGCTGACCGTCGTCGCGACCAGCACCGCGTCGCGTGCGCCGGAGGCAGGCGAGCTGCGTGTGATCCTGCCGGATCCCTTGGCGGTCGCGACGTTGGCCACGGCTTCTGGCCAGCGCTTGCAGCGAGTGACGGTGCGCGTCGATGGCGCGCAGGCTCGCTTGCAAGCCCTCGCTGCGGGCGTCGGCGGCGTCGTCGAGGTCCCGTCGGACTGGATCGGCGAGACGCGCGCGCTCGACCCGCGCGACGTCGTCTGGGGCGCGGGCGGCCCGGTCTCCGACATCGACGTCGCATGGACTGTCGAAGGCGGCGTGGCGCTGACCGTCGCCCGCTACGACGAGGGCACGCTGCGGGTGCCAGCCGCGGAGCTCGGCCTCGAGCTGCAGGACCTCGCCGACGGGCTCGTCCTGCAGGAGGGCTCGCTGCGGCTCGACCCGCCGGCGCTGCAGCTCGTGGGTCCGCCCGAGGCGCTGCAGCCATTCCTGGCCGAGCCGCGCACGCTGCCGTTCCTCTCGCTCTCCCTCGCGGGCGCAGAGGGCCCGACGTTCTCGCGCGCGCTGCGCCTCGACACCGCCCGGAGCCGCGGTGTGCGCCTCGCGGCGGACACGTTCGTGCACGGCGAGCTCATCGAAGAGGCGCGCCCGCTCGGCACGCTGCGCGTCGACGTCGTGCTCGTGAGCTTCACCGCGGACGGCCCCGCGCCGCTCGCCCGTTTCCAGGCCCCCGCCGAGCAGGTCGAGCTGCAGGTCCTCTCCCGGGGCATCCTGCCGCGCCTGACGGACGACGAAGCCGCCGAGCGCGCCCGGATCGAAGTGCGCAACTTCGTGCGCAACCACGCGCGCGCCTGGGTCGACGTGGATCGCCTGGAGGGCCTGCGCGGCGAGCTCGTGACCGCTGACCTCGACGCCGCCTGGCGCCGCTCCCAAGCGGCCGTCTTCGACGCCGCGCGCGCCAATCCGCGCGCCCGGCTATGGCTGGAGCCCGCCGAGGACGACAAGTACCTGGTGCTCGTCCCCCGCGACCCCGAACCTGCCCCTGAGACGCCCCGCGATGACTGACGCCCCCATCTTCGGAACGGACGGGATCCGTGGCCGGGCCCTGGAAGGCTGGCTCTCGGTGCCCGCCGTCGAGGCCCTGGGCCGCGCTGCCGGCGCGGTGCTCGGGCAGGCCGTCGGCGCGCCGCGGGTGCTGATCGGGCACGACGGGCGCCGCAGCGCAGCGGCCCTCGAAGCGGCCCTCGCGCGCGGCTTCGCAGCGGCTGGCCTGGAGCCGATCGGCGTGGGCCTCGTGCCGACTCCGGGCCTCGCGTGGCTCACGGGCGCGCGCGACGTGCGGCTCGGCGCGATGATCAGCGCCTCGCACAACCCGGCCCACGACAACGGGATCAAGCTGTTCGGCCACGACGGCGGCAAGCTCTCGGACGAACAACAGAGCGCGATCGAAGCGCGTCTGCGGCAGGAGGTGCAGCGCGCGGGGCACGCCCCCACCGACTCGCTCACGGGTCGGCCAGAGCGCGACGCGAGCCTCGCCGAGGCGTACCTCGGCCACCTGCTCGGTTTTGCGAGCGTCGGGCTCGACCTCGCGGGCCTGAAGATCGTCGTCGACTGCGCCAACGGCGCAGGCAGCGAAGTCGCGCCGCGCCTCTTCCAGCGCCTCGGTGCGACCGTGCACGTGATCGCAGCCGCGCCCGACGGCGACAACATCAACGACGGCTGCGGCTCGACGCACCCCGAGCGCCTGCAAGAGGCGGTGCGCGCGCACGGAGCGCACATCGGGATCGCGCTCGACGGCGACGGCGACCGGTGCATCCTCGTCGACGACCGCGGGCGGATCGTCGACGGTGACGGGATCATGACCATCATCGCGCGCGATGCGGCGCAGCGGAACCTCTGGCCGGATCGACGCATCGTCGCGACGGTGATGAGCAACTGCGGGCTGCGGCGCGCGCTGCGCGACGTCGGCGTCGACATCGTCGAGGTCGCGGTCGGCGACCGCGCGGTGGTCGAAGGGCTGCGCCGCGAGGGCCTCTTCCTCGGCGGCGAGCAATCGGGCCACATCGTGTTCGGCCCGGACAACGGCTTCATCGGCGACGGCACGCTGACGGGCCTCGAAGTGCTCGAGGTCCTCGTGCGCACCGGCCAAGCGCTCAGCACCCTCGCCGACGCCTTCCAGGCGATGCCGCAGGTGCTCATCAACGTCCCGGTCGCCCACAAACCGCCGCTCGCGAGCTTGCCGGCGGTCGCTGCGCTCGAGCAGCGCTTCAGCGCGGAGCTCGGCGGCGACGGGCGCGTGTTGCTGCGCTACTCGGGCACCGAGCCGAAAGCGCGCGTGATGATCGAAGGCCCGTCCGAAGCGCGCATCCGCGCGATGGCAAACGAGCTCGCGGCGGCCATCCGCGCCGCGCTCGGCGCATGACGCCGTCGGACGAGCGCCGCGCGCCGGCGGTGATCGTCGCGCTCGAAGGCGCGGGTCGCCCGGCGAGCCTCGCGGGCCAGCGCGCCGGTGGGGCGCGCGTTGTGCGCACGCTGTCGGACGAACGCGAACACGCGAGCGACCTGGCCGCAGAGCTCGCGAGCCTCCTCGACGAGCTCGGTGTCGCGCCGCGCGCCGTGGAGCTCGTCGTCGTCGGCCTCGGGCCGGGCAGCTACACGGGCCTGCGTGTCACCGC
>CAYOBN010000060.1:17757-30904 GCA_964402175.1 uncultured Planctomycetaceae bacterium
GACGCCGACGCGCTCGCGGCGGCGGGCATCACCGAGGTCCCCGCAACCGTCCGCGTCGTCGGCGGCTGCCGCGCGCGCGCGGAGGACGTGCTGCAGCTCGGGCTCGCGCGGGCCGCAGCGCGCGGCTGGGTCGGCGAAGCCACGCTGGAGCCGCTCTACCTGCGCAACTTCGTGCCGAAGGTGCGCGCGCGCTGAGGGCCTGGGCCTCTGCGCAGGCCTCCGACCGAAACGGGCACGGGCCCCGCAGGCGCGCGACGGGGCATCCCCCCGCCGGCATCCTGCGGAGCCCGAGCGAGCCCCTAAGGCTGCGACCGGAGCCACAGCGCGCGGAGCTTGACCAGCGGAACCCGGTTTACAGGTCCTGCGGGCGCAGCGTGCGGCGGCCGTTCGCCTCCGCGCGGGCCTCGGCCTGCTTGAGCAGGTTGCGGGCCGCGGCATCGAACGCGGCGTAGAAGTCGCCGGCGATGTTGCAGGAGACGGAGCCCTTCGTGCGGCTCTTGCTGATGAGCATGTCGCCGGCCGCGACCTTCTTCGCGGCCTTCTTGCCGGCCTTGGCGGCGGGCTTACGGGTGGCTTTTTTCTTCGCCATTGCGGTGATTGGCGCACCAGGTGAGGTGCGCTGGGGGGTGAATCTCCAGTGGGAGGAAATCCGTGACGCGTTCGCGAGAGTGCGGATCGCGCGCGGCCAAGTCAAATGCCGAGGCGCGCGAAACGCCGAATTTCGCCGGGATTCTGGCTCGGAGGCGTACCGCAGACCGACGAACCGTCCGATACGCAGGAGCGACGCGCGTGCGTACCATGGGCCACGCACGGCCGCCGATGTCGAGTGTCCTCCCCGATCCGACGCCTCCCGGACCCGCTGCGGGGGCCCAGCGCCGCCCGCGGCGCGGCTCCCGTTGGGCGTGGCGCTGGCTGCGCCGCACTCTGCGGCTCGCGGGCTGGGCAGCGGCGGGCGCGCTGGGCGCTGGGGCGTTGCTCGACCACACGGAGGCCTTCGACCGTGTGATCGCCGCCGCGCTGCGCGAGCGCCTCGCCGGCCTCGGCGCCGACGTCGCGCTGGTCGACGCGGACATCGAGTGGCTGGACCGGACCCTCGTCCTGCGCGGCGTCGCGCTCGATCTCGGCCGCCGCGAGGTGTTTGCCGAGGCCCTGCGCCTGCGCTTCGGCCAGCGCCAGGGCCGCCCGACGCTCGTGCGCGCGGAGTGGCTCGGGGGCGAGCTCTTCGTGACCCGCGCGATGCTGAACGCCCTCGAAGGGCGCACGCGGACCGCAGAGAGCGGCCCACATGACGACGGCGCCAGCGCAGTCGAACTGCCGGACCTGCACATCTCGGAGGTCGAGGTGTGCGTCGAAGCCCCCGACGCGAGCGAGCGCCCGCTCGGCCGCCTCGGGCTCGTGCTCGCCGCCGACAGCGGCGGTGTGCGGCGTCTGACGGGTCGCTTCCTGCCGAGCTTCCAGCGCGACCCCGGGAGCGGCGGCGAAGTCTGGATCACGGGCGCGCTCGACGCGGACGGCGCGCTGCAGGCCCACGGGACGGCGCGCGCGCTGCGCCTCTCCTCGGACGAGCTGCCCGTCGGTGCACCGTTCGACGCCATCCGCCGTTTTGCGCCCGAGTGCCTCGTCGAGTTCGAAGGCCGAGGCCGGCTCGCGCGCGGTGAGTCGGTGCTGCCCGAGCTCGACCTCGCGCTGCGCATCGCCGACGGGCGGCTCCAGCTCCCCCACTTGCCCGACCCGGCCGCGCGCCCGGTCCAAGATGTCGAGCTGCTCGCGGAAGCGCGCTTCCGACCGTCGGGCCCCGACTCGCTCTGGTCGCGCGAGGCGTGGGATGTGCGCGCGACCCTCGACGGCGCGTTCGGCGGAACGCGCCTCGCGCTCGCGGGCCGTTTCGGCGCGCTCGATGGCGGCGCGTACCTCGCCGAGGTCGCGGCGCACGCCCGCGACCTCGAGCTCGGCGAGACGCTCCTCGACCTCGCCGGGCGCTCCGTCGACGTGCTGGACGCCCACGCGATGCTGGCGCCCGACGGCCGCGCGGACGTGTCGTTCGGCCTGCGCTTGCCGCGCGACTACACCTTCGGCGAGGGCGTCGCCCGCATCGAACACGGGCTGGCGGTCGTCGCGCGGGGTGAGGCCTCGCTCGCGTACCACGGCTCGATCAGCGCGCGCGGGGCGCGCGACGAGGGTTTCCCGCTGCGCGTGCAGGGGCTGCGCGGGCTCGTGACGCGCACGTACCACCCGGCGGACGAGTATCCGCTGCAGCTCGGCCTGCACGGGCTCGAGGGGCGGCACGCGGGCGGCCCCGTGAACGTGCTCGGCTCTCTGCACGAGATCCCGGGTTCGATGATCGGCTCGACGCCGGAGGAGCGCCGCGCGCGCCGCCCGTTCTTCCGCTCGCAGCTCCACCTGCGCATCCAGAGCCGCGGGCTCGCGGTCGACGGCGAGCTGGAAGAGGCGTTCAGTGGCCTCTCGGGCGTGCGGCCGGTCGGCGAGATCTTCCGCGACTACGGCCCCGAGGGCGGCGCCCTCGCGTTTGTGTTGCAGCTCTGGCGCGGACCGGGCGGACCGGACCTCGCGACGGACCTCGACCTGGAGCTCGACGAAGTGGGCTTCCGCTGGCGCGAGCTGCCGGTGCCGCTCGAGGGTGTCAGCGGCTCGCTCGTCGTGCGCACGGACGGCGGCGGACCGGAGGCTGGGCGCACGATCGTCTCGCTCGACGCACAGGGCCGTTCGCCGATCGCGAGCGGCCGCGTGCGGGTCCGCGGGCGCACGCAAGGCGAAGGGCGCGAGCGCCAAGCGGCGGCGTTCGAGGTCGACGCACGCGCGGTGAACACACGCAGCGGAGCGCTGCGCGAGGTCCTGCTCGCGCGGCAACCCGGGGTCCTCGCGGCGCTCGACGCGGCGGGTGTCGCGGGTTTCGCGGACGTCGCCGTCGTCAGCGGCGCGGAACCCGGCACACGCGCGACGACGGCGTGGGTCGAGGTCGAGACGGCCGCAGCGGGCACACGCCTCTTGCCCGAGGCGTTCCAGATCCCGACCGAGGACGTGCACGGGCGCGTCGCAGTGACCGCGCGGCTGCCGGAGCGTCCGGCTTTCCCTGAGCGCACGGACGTCGCCGTCGCGCCCACAGCGGACGTCTCGGGCCGCGCGGTCGTCCAAGGCCGCTGGAGCGCGCCCGAGCAGCCGGTCGTGCTCGTCGGCGACATCGAGCTCGGCGGCGCGGACCGCGCGCCGGTGCTGGCGGTGGCGGGCGCGGGCCTCGACATCACCAACAAGGGTGTGCTCGGCTCCGTCGCGGATGTCGTGCGCAGCCAAGGTGGCAGCGGCGATCCGCTCGACCCCGAGGCCCTCGACATCGTCGGTCGCTTCGACTTCCAGGCGCGCTTCGAGCTGCCGGAGCAACCCGGGGGACCGCCCGGACCGAGCTCGGTCGGGGTCGATGCGCGGCTCGAGCGCCTCGGCTTCGCCGAGCGGCCGCTCTTGTCGGACGTCGCCGCGCACTTCCGCTTGGTCGAAGGCACGGGTGAGTGGGTCGGCGAGCGCATCTCCGCGCAGCTCGGCTCGACCCCCGTGCGTCTGACGGACCTGCGCTTCGCGCCGACGGACGGCGGCTCGCGCATCTCTGCGCGCCTCGCCGCCGAGGACTTGCCGCTCGACCGTGAGCACCTGCGGCTGTTCCTCGACGGGGAGACCCTCGAGCGCGCGCTCGAGGACCTGGCGCTGCGCGGCGCAGTGGACGTCCTCGACAGCACCGTCGTGTTCGAGCGGCAGGCGGATGCGTCCGTCGCGCTGCGTTTCACGGGGCGGCTCGGCGTCGACGACATGGCGCTGACCCTCGGCGTGCCGCTCGAGCTGCGCGATGTCGATGACGTCGCGCTGGACCTGGCGCTCGAGGGCGATCGCCTGCGCGCGCGGGCGTCCGTGCGCGGCCTGTCGGGGCTGCTCGCAGGGCGCCGCCTCGACCGCACGGACGTCGAGGTCTCCTACGTGCACCCGCGGCTCGCGTTCCACGCGCTCGAGGGGCGGCTCGAGGGCGGACGCATCGGCGCGGGCAGCGGCCCGGGCGGGCAGTTCTTTGCGCTCGACCTCGCGCCGCCCTTCCCGTTCGAGCTCGACGCGCGCCTCGAAGACGTCGACGTCGGTGAGTTCCTGCAGGGCGCCTTTCGCTCGGACTTCGCCAACGAAGGGCGCATGGACCTCGACATCGCGCTCGCCGGCGACATCGAGCGGGTGACGGGGCTCGCGGGGAGCGGCTCGGTGATGGTCGACGAGACGCGCCTCTGGGCCGTGCCCGTCTTCCAGGCGCTGTTCGCGCGCCTCGGCTTCCCCACCACCGCGGTCTTCCAGCGCATCGAAGCGCGCTTCCGGATCGCCGACGGGGTCCTGTGGATCGACCGGACGCGGGCGGACAGCGACCTGCTCTCCGTCGTCGGGTCGGGCTGGGTCGACCTCGCGGGGGACCTCTCGACGGACCTCGAGGTGCGCTACGCCCTCGTGGACCGGCTCGGGCCGCTGACGCAGCTCCTCTACAAGATCCAGAACAGCCTCCTGCGCGTGGCGATCCGCGGCACGATGGAGCGCCCCGTGGTCGTCCTGCGGGGCTTCTTCTCGCAGTTCTTCCGCCCGGCCGACGCGCGGGCCCGTTTGCCCTTGCCGGGCTTCAGCGAGCTGCCGCGGCGCTTCTGAGATCCGGGTTTCGGCCGGGGCCCGGGCTCAAGAGTTCGGCGAGAAATCCCGATGCGGGGGGCATGTCGTCCCGAACTGGGTCCCAGGGCCACGATCTCGCTTCGCCCGCCCCGGCGCTACCCGCGCAGCGCGCGGCGTTGACGCTCATCTCCTTCGGGTTCAAGTACGGCCGACCGCCGGCGAACCACGTCTTCGACGTGAGCTTTCTGAAGAACCCGGCGCGCGAGGCGTCGTGGGGTCTTTGGAGCGAGCCCAGCGAGGAGATGCGCCGCTGGGTGCTGGCCCAGCCCTTGGCCGTCGAGTTCCTCGCGACGGCCGCGCCGTTCGTACGGCTGCTCGCCAAGACCGACGACGACGTGCGCGTCGCCTTCGGGTGCTCCGCCGGCCGCCATCGCTCGACGATCCTCGTCGAGGAGCTCGCGCGGCGCCTGCGCGAAGAGGGGCTCAGCGTGTCCGTCCACCACCGAGAGAGGTCGTTTGCATGAAGGTCGCAGTCCTCGTCGTCTCCCGTAACCGTCCGGACCTCGTCGAAGCGCTCGCGGGTTGGCTCGCGCGCAACGCGACGCTCGATTACGACCTGTTCGTCGTCGAAGCTGGCACCGATTCGGACAAGCTGACCCGCCATACGACGCTGCACTACGCGGACACGGATTTCCGTGGTAAGTGCCTCGCGCACAACCTGGCGTTGGAGCACGCGCGTGAGCAGGGTCGGATGGGCCTCCCCTACGACTACTACTGGGTCCTGATGAACGACGTCGTGTTCGACGAGGTCGCTCCTGGGGGGGTCGACGCGATGCGCCAGCTCGTCGAGACGATGGAGCGCACGCCGCGCCTCGCGATCCTGTCGCCGACGTGTGCGGACGGGCAGTATCCCGGCTCGGCGCGCCGACCCGGCGGCGGCTGGCGGCCCGCCGCGACGTGCGACTACCTCGGCTTCATGATGCGCGCGCAAGCCGTCGACGAGGTCGGGTTCCTGAACCCCGAGTTCCGTTACTGCTGGGGCGCGATCCACGAGCTCTCGTACCACCTGCACGCCGCGGGTTGGTTGATCGGGTACTCCGATGAGGTCACCTACCGCCACCTCGGCGGCTCCACCTACGGCGCGCCCGGCACCAACACGATCAGCCGCGAGGAGTACCAGCGGCGCGCGAAGCGCTTCGCCTACGCGTACTTCAACAAGGTCTACGGGCCGCAATGGCCGGAGCTCTTCTGGTCCGCGGTCGCCCCCGGCGGCGCCGAGATCAACACGTTCAGCCAGCATGCCGCGCTCTGGGCGAGCGCGTTCACCCCGAGCGAGCTTGCCGAACTTGCGACCTCGCGGCCGCTCTTCGTACCGACCCGTGCGGGTCAAACACCGACCATGAACACCGACGTCTCGAAAGCGCCGCTCGCGGGGCCCAACGCCAAAGCTCCCTCGGCCGTGGAAGGCCTGCGCCTCCACCTCGGGTGCGGCCGCGAGAAACGTGCGGGCTGGGTCAACGTGGACGTCAACCCCACGTTCGGCCCGGACCTCGTCGCACCCGCGCATGCGCTGCCGATGCTGCCGGACGGGTCGTGCGCCGCGATCGAAGCGTGCCATCTGTTCGAGCACCTGACGCTGACCGAAGCGCGCGCGGCACTGCGCGAATGGCGCCGGCTGCTGCAGCCCGGCGGCGAGCTCGCGCTCGAGCTGCCGAACCTCGAGCGGTGCATCGCGCTGATCGGGACCGAGCTCGAAGGCTACGACCTCGGGATGATCTCGCTCTTCGGGTATCCCCCGGAGGTCGACGCCGAGGGTGCGCCGCAGCTCCACAAGTGGGGCTGGACGCCCGCGACGCTCGAGCGCGAGCTGCGCGCGGCCGGCTTTGCGACGGTGCGGAGCGCGCCCATCACGCAGGTGCAGCGCAAAGCGGCGCGCTTCGAGCGCGACATGCGCCTCGTTGCGACGGCCGGAGGCGCGGCGGGTGTGGCTGGTCCGATGGTGACGGCTCCGGCCCAGTCGGTCCAAGCGGCAGCTCCGGCGAATGCGCCCACGAACGAGGACCCGCTGGCGGCGCTGAGCGAGGACCGGCGCTATGTGCTCGCGTGGCCGCGTTACGACGATGCTGCGGCGCTGGATCGCTTCTTCCACGTCTTTGCGCGCGTGCTCTCGGGACGCGATGACACGACGCTGTTGCTGCGCCTCGACCCGGAGCGCGATCCGGTGAGCGAGGTCGCGATCGACCAGCTCTCGGCGAGCCACAGCCGCGTGCTGGGCGCCGATGCACCGCTCGATGTGATGTTACTCGAAGGCGCGCTCACCGCGCGCGACTGGCGCCGCCTCGGCGAGCGTGTCGTCTGCCGCGTGCGCTCGACGGATGAAGCTCCGCCGCGCGATGCTGCCCGCGATGTGCCGACGCCGGTGGTCAGCGATGCGAGCGCGCTCTTCACGCTTCTGAACGACGGCAGCGCCTGCGGCCCGAAAGCAGAGGACATCGCACCGACCCTGGAGAACGGCGTGATCGTGCCTCCGGGCATCACGCCCGACCGCGAGCTCGTGAAGCGCATCGACGCGCTGCACCCGTGGTTCTATCCGGTCGAGATCGACGGCCTGACCGTCGTGCCAGGCCTCGGCAGCGTGTGCGCGCCCGAGTGGCTCACCAACCGCGCTGCGTGCCGCTCGACGATCCTCGTCGAAGAGGTGCTGCGCCGCGTGGACTTCCGCGGCAAGGCGGTGCTGGACCTCGCGTGCAATTGCGCGTTCTGGTCCTCGTTCTACGCCCAAGCCGGCGCGCGTAAGGTCTTCGGGATCGAAGGCCGCGAGCGCCACGTCGAGCAGGCGCGCCTCTACTGGGAGCGCGGCGGTTTCCTGCCCCGCGGCGCGTTCGAGTTCGAGGTCGGCAACATCAGTGACGCTGCGGACTGGCCGAAGATCCGCGCGCGGGCGCCGTTCGACGTGACGCTGTGCGCGGGGATCCTCTACCACGTGCCGAACTACGCGGAGATCCTGCGCTGGGCGGCCGAGGTCACGAACGAGGTGCTGATCGTCGACACTCGGGTCCAGGACGGCGCAGAGGTCACGATCCGCGAGCCTGGCGACCTGACGTTCAACGCCATCGCGGAGACCCGGGACAAGATCGTCCCCGACCGTGCGCGCCTGCTGGCGACCCTGCGAGAGCTCGGCTTCGAGCCCGAGGTCATGCCGGTCGGCTTCGCGCGCCAGCTCGGCGTCGACGATGTCGACAGCTATGCCGATGGGCGCCGGATCACGATCATCGCGCGCAAGGTCAAGACCGCTCGTCCTGCGGCGCAGCCGCTCGTCGCGGGGGTGCCGCGGTGACCGAGCTCGAGCACGTGCCGCTCCCCGAATCGCGGGTCCTGCCTGCGAACGAGCGGTTGCGTGTCTCGATCGAGCTGACGAACATCTGCAACTTCTCCTGCCCCTTCTGCCCCCAGGCTTACAAACGCGGCGAGCAACCCGCTGGCTCGCCGTACAACCGCCGCCAGGGCCGGATGTCGGACGAGGTGTTCACGCGCGCGCTCGCAGAGTGCCAGCGCGTCGCGGACACCGTAGAGCTCGGCTTCTTCGGCGAACAAACGCTGCACCCGCGTTACGCGGAGTACCTGCGGCGGATGCGCGACCGGACCTTCAAGATCGAGCTGAACACCAACGTCTCGTTCGTCACCGACGACATGCTCGATGCGTGGGTCGAGGCGCGGATCGACCTCGTCCGGCTCTCGCTCGACGCCGTGACCCCCGCGGTCTTCGACCGCGCCCGCCCGGGCCAGGTGCGCGACCTCGCCGGCCAAGTGGTGCCCCCGGAGCGGCGCCTCGAGGCGCTGCACGAGAAGGTGTACAAGTGGCTCGAGCGACCGGACCACCGCCCGACGCGCATCGTCTTCGTCAAGAGCTCGTGGAACGAAGGCGAGCGCGAGCCCTTCCTCGCCCATTGGCTCCCGCGCCTCGGCCGCGAGGACTACGTGCTGATGAAGCAGGTGTTGTCGTACGGCGGCAAGACCGCCGACCGCGACGTCGAGTCCGTGGCGAACTGCAACGTCTGGGCGATGCGCTTCTTGATGATCGATTGGCAGGGGAACCTCTCGCCCTGCAACCTCGACACGAACATGGACTTGAAGCTGGGGAACGTGATGGACGATTCCCTGGACGCGCTGTACCACGGCAAGATCGCACAGCGCCTACGGGGCTTGACGGGCTGCGGCCGCTCGCTGACCCCCTGCAAGACGTGCACCGACGGCAACAACTGGTCCCGCAACGAGGTGCATCCGAACCCGCGCTTCGCGGCCCCTGCACCGCGCTTCGAGGACGTGCCGGCAGCGCTTGCGCGCTGATGGGACAGTGCAGCGCTTCGTCGAGCGGTAGCGGCTCGGACGGTGCTTCATCGGACGGTACTTCATCGGACGGTACTGCATCGGACGGTACCTGGTACGCTTCGATGAGCGCGCGCCCGTCGCTCTTTGTCTCGCCTTTGTCCCCCCGCGCGCTCGTCGGAGCGTACCTGGTACCGTTCGATGGCGACCCAGCCTTTGAACGAGATCATCCAAGCGTGAAGGTTCGCGGGATACTTCAACGACCCGGCCTGATCCATGGCATCGAACGGTACCAGGTACCACCGAGCGGTTCAGAGCTTCAACTTAACCGTGTTGAGCCCGTCGAAGACAGCCTGATGCTCCGCCACCACCTCTAGACCAGCGTAGCGTGTCACACGGTAGAGCCCGGGTTCGCCGGTGACACGGAGCGGATCGCGATCGGTCAGGAAGTCGACTCGCACGTCCGTACCCGGGCCCACAACACTGACCCAGGAATTCGGCGTCCATGGGGGCGTGACGAAAGACAATTCGAGTGCAGCGAGGCGGGCTTCGATGGCCGCGAGTGGCACGACGACCTCGCTCGCGCTCGGGACCTGGACCCGAGCTCTCGTCCAGACGCCGCTCGTAAGCGGAGCGGACTCGACCTCGTAGGTGCCCGGCCGCAGCCCGAACTCGCACCATCCGGCACACTCGGTCGCCCGATAGAGCACCCCGGAGGGACGCAGGATGCGCACCCGTCGCGGTGCGGCTTCGGGCGCCAGTAGGACGAGCCGCCCTGCGGGCTCCACTCGAATCAACCCAAGGTCGGCCCCCCCAGCGCCCACTTGGCCCAAGTGTTGCGAATGCAACACCTCGCCAGAAGCCGCGACGACGTCGAATGACCAAGAGCCGATGTCGGGCAGCCTCGTGGCGAAAGCGCCATCGCTCAGGCGCGTGTTGACTAGAGTGAGGCTCTTCACCCCAGCGCAGCGGAAGCTGACGCGCAATCGCTGCTGTCGATGCAAGTCTGGCGCTTCGATTCGACCGGAGACGATTCCCGCCTCGGTGCGCACTTCGAGGTTCAAGGAGACGACTCCATTCTCGGTCCCGTCCGCCGATTCAACGAGCGCGATCTGTTGCGTGTGCACGCACAGGGCGCGATCTCCCGAACACGAAACTGTCACGAGCGCGCTCTTCCCGGGAAGGGGCCCGACCTCGAAGGTGCCATCGGTCGTGAGGTCCATCGCCAACGTTGCCTCGCTCTCGACGATGATGTGCCACGGACCTCCGGTCGGGGGTTTCGGGGGGTGGATGGTCCCGACGACCATAGTCCCCTTCCGGCGTACCAAGGTCAGTACACCCAGGTCCTTCTTCTCGCCCGCCACGAGCGTGACGCGCTGTTCGATCCACTCGAAGCCCTTCCGCCCGATCGCCAAGGCGCAACCGCTCCCGGGCAGTCCATCGAGCTCGAAGCGACCCGCGGAGTCCGTCCGCGTGGACATCGACCCTGCCTGTCCGGGCTTGCCATTCGCAACGGTGGCAAACGGCACTGGGAGCCCAGCCTCGTCCACGACAAGCCCTGAGACTTGCGCTCCGGGTGCCATCTGAATCAGGACCACGTCGCCGCGCCAGAGGCCGTTCGATCCATCGAAGGTCTGCCGGGCGAGCCCGGGGAACGAGACGGCGAGGGACACACCGACCGGTGGCAGGCCAGCGAACTGAAAGGTCCCGTCGAGGCCGGAGGTACGGCGCAACGGCGGGCATTGGTACGTCCTCATCCACCCGTCTTGCCCTCTGCTGGAGGTGGCCGACGTCGTGAACAAGTCGATGGTCGCGCCCGCGAGCGCGACGCCTCGATCATCCACGACCCGACCTCGGAGAGTGTCGCCACCGGGCTCGAGACAGAGGTGGACTTCGAGCTCTCCACCGAGGAGGACGTCGTCGGGCCGCAGCTCCGCAAAATCAGCGACCCGATAGCCGTCGGCCATCACCGTGAGCCAACGGATGGCATCGAGCACGATGCGAGTCGTGAAGTACCCCCCGGAGTCCGTGGTCGCGACCTCTTCACCGTACACGCTTGTGTTGAGCTGCGAGAGCCACACCTGCGCGTCCGCGACTGGGACCCCGTCATTCGTCACGACGGTACCAACCAACGTGACGATTCGAGGCACGCGCCAGACGTCGGTCGTCCGCTTCGACGCTTCGACCGTGGCGAATCGATACCCGAGCGTCGGAGACTCGATTCGATAGCCCCCTGCCGCGAGGCCCGTCCATTCCACCCGCCCCGCTGAGTCGGTCACGGCGTCGCTGATGCCCGCCGCTCTGCGCTCCGTGGTCTCGGCGGTCAGGCGCAACAGAGCTCCGGGGACAGGCACCTGGACACCGGGTCCGAGCTCATGCACGAGCGTGATATGCAGGGCCCCTTCCTGCTGCGCCTGCTCGCGGCGCTCCTCTGACGCTGGTCCGACCAACGAGAGACGTCGCGAATCTTCACGTGGAGCATCGGGGAGCGCCCGCGGATGGGCAACCGCGTGCTCGCTGGGGGTCGACTGGTGTTGGAGCTCCAGCGGGCGGCTCGAACGCGGCGACCAGCGGGCGACCGAGATGAGGACCAAGCCTGCCGCGACGGTCGCAAAGAAGATCCGGGATCTGCGCCAGCGCACGTGGGACCCTAGCGATCGGTCGCGGCGAAGTACTCGAGCAGCTCCTGGGGCCACGTCGTGACATCGACGCCGTAGTTGCGGGGAGCCGTCGGCACCCGCCGGTCTTGCAACCTCAGTCGGGGTGAGGAGAACTGAATGGGCATGCGGGCCGCCGTGGATTCCGCTGTCGCACCCAATTCGACATCGAACAGGATGACCCGCCGCATGGCCAACATGTCTCTGGGGCCGAGAGTGTCGAATTGCAGCGCCTCGTAGAGCCCGATTCCCGGGTCTTGCCCTTGAACGGTGGGAACATGCCGGAAGAACGTAAGGATATGAGCGATGTCGTCGTCCTTCGGTCCGGTTCGTGTGAAGCAAACGATCGCTTCTGGGATCGACTGACCGCTACGAAATCGCGCGGCCAGCTCATCGGAAGCAGCGCCTTCGACCCGGGCTCGAGCCCAGGACTTACTTTCGCCGAGAGATCCAGCGGTCCAACGCAAACCACGGAGCTGCGCGAGGTACTCAGGCTCCAGAGGCAGGGGGTAAAGAACGGTCCCGATTCGGATGTGGGTGCTCCCTGAAGAAGCGTCCCGAGGTTTGATGAGAATCCGCCCCACTGAGTCGTAGTAGAAGAACGCCCAATCTCGGGTAAGAAGGCTGGAGGAGCATATACCACTGTCGGTACGTATCGTGCAGAGCTCACGCTCCGGGGTGCGACGGTAGTCGACGAGCATCCGAACCTGGGCTTCCCGGTCAGGATCGGACCGCGGGAGCGAGCTCCAACGCTCGAGGGCGGCGAGCGCCTGGTCGTAGCTTGGAAAGCCTCCCTCGGTGAGATTCGCGATCCATGCATTGACGGTCTGCTGCACTTCAGCTCCGCGTGCCGCGTCGCTGGCCAGCAGCAGATCGCGCTTTGCGTCGAGCATCACGCAGTGGATCGATTGGCAGCGCTCGCTGAGTTCGTCGAGCCGGTCGCACATCGCTGCCGCGTCGGGCGGGAGGGGCGAAACCTCTTCTTGTCCCTGGGATGGAGAGATAAAGGACAGCACCAGGGCTACGCGGAGTGTTTCGATGGAGTATGTCATCTCGGAGGCAACCTACCCTTGATGGCAAGAGAGAGCTCCCCGGTCCATCATACCAGAGCTTAGCATAAGCACATAGCGTCGGACCTGAAACGTAGTTGAAGCCCCGAAGAGCCGCCGCATCCAAATGTGCTTTCTTGCCTTCATGGGACGCGTAGCCTCCGGCGTGTAGGCCTCAAGTCCTGGAGTGTCGCCGCCCGGAGCTAGCGGCTGGGCATCCGCTCCACGCGGTCGCGGACCCGCGCGAGCTTCGAGCCTGCGCTCGAGCAACTCGAGCGCTTTCTTGGTCCTCCCCCGAGCCTGGCCTGTGCTGAGTCCGAGCTCGTCGACCAGGGCAGAGACGACCTTGGACTGCTCCCCGGCCCCATCGATGACGAGCTCGAGCGCTCGCTGCTCCGCGGGGTGCAGCGCTCCGAGGTGCACGCTGATCCGAGCGGCGAGGTCTTCAACCCCGTACTCGGGGTCCAAGGCGAA
>CAYOBN010000061.1:0-12417 GCA_964402175.1 uncultured Planctomycetaceae bacterium
ACATCTGGTGGGCGTTCGCGATCTATGATGTTCGGGGGGACTTGGATCTGGATGGGGATGTCGATGAGGATGACTATGATGGATTTACGGAGTCGACGAATGATGGGGTTGATGTGCTTTCGCAAGATTCAAGCTTCTTGGCCTCGGACGGGCTCCCCTTTCAATTGGCTACGAGTCAATCATTGCGCCGCACATTAACTTCGTCACTCGGCACCTGGACTACTCGCGATCCCGTTGAATTTGTGGACGGCGCCTCGCTGTATATGGCGCGTCAAGGGAATTACCTTCAATACACAGACCGTAGTGGACTCTTTGTTGAAACGCCAAAAGTCGCACAAGTCTCCGGCCTACACGGGTGCATGCCGCTTCCGCCTCTCGCCGGAAACGGTAGCAGGGCAAGCGCTCATGGTCTTTCAGTATCAACTGACCAGGGGCCAAGCCATCGCGCGTTCGTCGGCTCGCCTTCCAAGAACGAATCGACCGGAACTGAGTGGTACCTTGTATGTACTCTAATTGCAAGAAAACAGCAGCCAATGACGGGTACCGCACAATGCGGTGCTGGTAGCTGCATGTGGGAGTTCGCTGTGATGTGTCAACCCAACTTGCTAACGGATTCCGGAAAGCCGAAGGCTACTCCACCAAACTCTCCTGAGTACCGAGAGTGGCATGGCGAGAAGAACGACGGGCTGATTACCACCGGTCCGGCACTGCAGGGTGGCTCGGGTGGATACGCTTACGGCGGCGCTGGCAACTTTGGTATACCAGGGACCTCAAGCGTGAGTGGCGTTGATCGCCTGGTTTTAATCGCAAACTGCCCAGAGCGTTCGTCACAGTGCATTCACATCCGATTCGCCGCCAGCACCAATGCAAGCGCGGTTACCGCCTCTGTTGATGTTGTGTTTTTCTGTAGTTGTATGCAATGAACAACCTGACTCAATTGATGGCGCTACGCGCAACGGTGCGCCTTGTAGTATTCGGTTGGATTATAGCGTGGCTGACCGGCTGTAGTCTCAATCGGCCCAGGTCTGGAGCCCAAGACGCACAGCCGGTATCAAGCGCAGCGACTACTGTCCCATATTCGCCTACCGCACCATCGTCAAGCGCAGATGCGGTACAAAAGAGCTTCGGGTTCGGACGCCATAATCAACTCTTGGGGCCGAACCCTCTACGGCTGCTGAGTCTAGGGGTCACGATCAGCGCTATCACTGAGAGCAATCCAAATGGCATTCGGGGTGGACTGCTGCGACTCTACGACTTGGGGAGTCGAAGTACTCTTGCCGAAGCCCAAGTCTCGCCCGAGGCATTGCCCGTTGAGAGCTCTTCAAGCACGCCGATGTGGCACTTCTTCCCGGCTGGAGTGGGCTTACTAGAGGGGCACTACCTCTGGTGTTCGGCGAAAGGGGGCGTCTTTATTCAGGCGATTCCCCGGGGGGAGCCGCGAGAGGCATCGCCGCGGGGGGACACTTTGCTAGCCGTTTCTTCACCCAGTTCGCCGACCAACAATCAGATCGCTGTACGGGGAGATGGCAGGCTCATGCTTTTGCGCTTTGACGCCCGAGCTAGCGATGCCTCGATTCGGGTTATTGATACAGAGGTCGTTCAGCCACTCGGTGCTACTTTTATCAAAGGCGGCCGCGGGGCCTGCGATAGAGTCGGCCAGGAGGAACTTGTAGTGCTGTGCGCCGGTGGAGGCAGGAGCGGGGCGGTAATGGACGTTCTTTTTCTAGACGCCAATGGCTGTGAGATGCGTCGGCTGCGCGTTTGCTCCGACGTGCAAGGTGATTCGGACTGCCTGTCACTTCTTGCCGACTCGCAAGCTCGAGCACCAGGGAAGTCACTCAGAGTGGCAGCGATGAGGTCAACCTATGGAGATGTGATTGTTGGCATCGGTTGGCCGGAGGCTCAAGAGGGTCGAGGTACTGGAGCTATCCTGCGAGTCTGTAAATCGGGTACCCTTGAGGTCGTTACTTCACGAGCAGAGTTGGTCTGCTTATACCCGTCAGACGAAGAAGACGGGCTTATTGGTAACTGTCGCTTCGGGCAGGCTGTCGAGGTCGTCGATGACTGGGATGGTGATGGCGTTCCAGATGTTGCGTTCACCTGGCCATACGGGCTGACTCGAGGGGTTGGGGTACTCTCCGGAGCAGACGCTTGTGTTGTCGGTCTTTGGAGGGACGATGCGTTTCAAATGGTGGGCTGCTCATTGTGTTGGGATCTGGACAGCAATCGTATGGTGCTGGGTGGGGCCGGCTTGTCCGTTCCAGAGAATGAAGCAGCGGCAGGCGCAGCTGTTGTGTTGCAGCGCAACACGATGCCACGTGGTTCGTTGTGGCTGCAAGAGAGACTATGGCTACCATAGCGCGTTAGCTACTGACCCTTGCACGGGATAGCGGAACACTTCTTGCCTGGGTGCCGTCCCGGTGTGCATTATTAACCCGATGCGCCCCCGTGACGCCCGAAGCCTGGACCACGCCGTTCTGGAGGCCATGCGATTCGAAGCCGTCCGCCGGGTACTCGCTGGTGAGACACAGAGAAGTGGGCGCTTTCGGCACTTGTGTGGGTGCCGCGGCAGAATGGCGCAATAATCCGGTAGGTATAGGACTCTCCATCCTGCCGACGGCGAGCAGCGCACCGGGCTTCGATCCATGCTTCGACCCCTGGCCGCCCGCCCGCGATCATGCGGGCGGGCAGGGGTCGTTTATCGCGCCGCGGGCAGGAGCGGAGCCGCGAGCGGAGCGCCACGCAACCCAAGTGCCGGAGGTCTGTCGACGGCGCGCAGGGTTGCCGGCGCGCAGCCGCTGCGCAGCGACGGACAAACACCCGAACCTCTTCCCCGCGCTTTCCGTGCGGCTTTCTCACTCCCACTCTTGTGTCCGGATAATTGGGGCCGCGACACAGGTGTGCATGAGGCGTAACCATCCGGTGCGCCAGGCAAGCTGGCGCCTTCCAGTCAGATGGAAGGAACTGACCGTGTAAATCTCCGACAAGACACGTAGCGACCCGCGGGTGCGGCTCTGTGAGGGACCGTGTGAAGCCTCTGTGCTCCGCCCCGAATTCATGCTCGCTCCGTGACCTGATTCGCGTGTCGAAACCCACGGCCTGCCCATCCCCCGAAAGAGTGAGTTGAGGGCGAGGATGGAGAGACCCGTCCGCGGGGAAATGAGCGTCCTGGTGCGTCGGGCTAGCTGTGCCCTGCGCGGAGCCGCATGGCTTGCCTCTACTCGGTCTGCGAGCGTCCAAGGCGCTGGTCGGACTCCTCGGCGGCGCGGAGCTCGCCGTCGCGGAGCTCAGTAGCGCTTGCGCTGCGTGGAGGAAGGGATGCCGAGCGCCTTGCGGTACTTCGTCACCGTCCGGCGGGCGATGCGGATGCCCTCTTTCTCCTCGAGGGCGGCCGCGAGGGCGTCGTCCGAGAGGGGGTTGGCCGCGTCTTCGTCGGCGACGAGCTGCTTGAGCTTCTCCTGGATCGAGACCTGGCTGGCCTCTTCACCCGAGGTCTTGGTCGTGCCGCCCGTGAAGAAGAACTTCAGCGGGAAGATCCCGCGCGGGGTCTCGGCGTACTTGCCGGCGACGGCGCGCGAGACGGTGGAGATGTGCACGTGCGCGTCGTCCGCGATCTCCTGCATGCGCAGGGGGCGCAAGCCGTCGGGGCCGCGGTCGAGGAAGGTGCGCTGGCGGTCGAAAATCGCCGCAGCGATGCGCTCGAGGGTGCTCGTGCGGTTGGCGAGGGCCTCGAGGAACCACTGGGCCTGCTCCACGCGCTTGCGCGTCCAGGCTTTCTCGTCCTTGTCACCGTCGGCGAGGACCTGCTTGTAGCTGGGGTCGAGGCGCAGCCTCGGCGTGCGCTCGCGGTCGAGGCGCACGCGGTAGGCGCCTTCGACCTCCTCGACGATCACCTCGGGCGTGATCGTCTCCGTCCGCTCGTCCCCGTAACCTGCGCCTGGGAAGGGGTCGAGGCCGCGCAAGAGCTCGACGGCGGCTTTGACGTCCTCCAGGTCCATGCGCGTCGCCTTGGCGATCTGGGGCAGGCGGTTCGCTTCGATGTCCTCGAGGTGGTGCTCGACGAGGGCGCGCATGAACGGCGACCAGAGGCCGCGCCCCGGGAGCTGCAGGAGGAGCGCCTCCTGCAGGTCGAGCGCGCCGAGCGCAGGGTGCACCGCCTCGCGCAGGAGCTCGAGCCCGTCGCGGACCTCGTCTTCGGTGACGGGGGCGAGCAGGGCCGCGAGGTCCGCCTCCAGCGTCCCAACCACATCCTCTGCGAGCTCCTCTGCGGGCTCCTCTGCGTGCGGCTGGCCCCCCGTCTCCGCCTCGTCGGCGAAGACCGCCGCGCCCGCGCCGCCGTGCTCGTGCAGCTCGCGCTCGAACTGGCGGGTGAGCTCGGCCGCCAGCGTGGCCGGCGTCTCCGTCAGGTAGCCGCGGGGGTCGAGGGACCACGCGATGTACTCGACGATGCGCCGCGGGCGGTCGCCGAGATCGAGGCCCGCGACCTGCTCCAGCAGCGCTTCGGCGAGGGTCGCCGGTTCGCTGGGGGCGTTCAGCATCGCCTCGTACTTGCGGTCGCCTTCCTCGCCGGGTCCGCCGGATTGGCTCTGCCCGGCCGAGCCGTCCCCGTACGCCGCGTCGAAGCGCTCGATGACGTCGCGCATCTGCGCGAGCTCTTCACCGGCCTCGTCGCCGCGACGCTCCTCGCGCTCGCCCTGCGGCACCGGCTCGGGCGCCTCTTCGACCAGCTCGAGGAACGGGTTCTGCTCGAGCTCCTGTTCGATGCGCTCCTGCAGGTCGAGCAGCGGGAGCTGCAGGATCTGCATCGCCTGGATCATCTGCGGCGACTGGAGGAGTCGCTGCTCGAGGCGGGCGGATTGATGGAGGCCGAGTTTCACGCGCGGGGGGTGGGGAGAGGCACGAGCATAGAGTCCCAGCCGGGGAACGGCACCCATCCGAACCCCGCGCGTTCCCGAACGGACGCACGGTGCCTGGTGGACCGCGCGCCTCGAATCGAGTATCCACCCCATATGACGACCCCTTGGCTCTCGCTCCAAGGCGCCGGCGGAGAGCGCCGTGTGCCCCTCGACCGCCCTGTGCTGCGCCTCGGCGGCCCAGGCTGCGACGTCACGGTGCCGGATGTCGGCACCGGGCAGCTCCACGTCTGGAGCACCCCGCCCAAGGCCGTACGCGTCGGCGGCGGCCCCGAGCTCTTCGTCGGCGGCAAGCGCGTCGAAGAGGCGCACCTGACGCCGGGCGCCGTCGCGGTGTGGGGCCCGGTCCAGGTGTCCGTCGGGGGGATGCAGGCGGTGCTCGAAGAGCTCGCCGAAGAGGCTCCCGCGCGCCCCGCAGCGGCCCGCGGGCGCAGCGCCGGACCCGAGCCGGGGCCGAACGCCCGCCGGGTCCAGCAGCGGCTGCTCGCCGGGCTCTACGTGGAGCTCGGGCTCGCGCCCAAAGAGGCCGTCAAGCGCTGGCAAGGCAGCGTCGTACAGGGGGAGTGGGACGCCGACGGGTGCGCGCGGGACGTGCTCGACGGGGCCGATGCCGGCCTCGCCGAGGACCCGCGGGTGCTCGAGCGCGCGGGCCGCTTGCAGCGCGACCTCGTCATGGCCTCGTTCCAGAAGGGGCTGCGCAAGGCCGTCCGCAGCGCCCGCGGCGCGGCGCGCCAGGGCTCGGCGTTCCTGATCGCCAACGTGCTCGCGTTTGTGTGCTTCATGCTCATCATCGGCGCGATCGCGATCCTGCTGCGGGTGCGCTGGAACGTCAGCTTCGACGAGCGCATCGACCGGTTGATGTCCCTCTTCGGGTGAGCGCGCTGGCCCCGGGCCCCGCGGTTGTTCTACGCTCCCCGCGCTGAACGCCCTCCCCGACAGCGCCCGGTGTGACCCGCGCCAGGCGCCCCGCTACCACCCCCTCTGCCGATGTCCGAGCGCCCGTCCGAAAAGTCGCTGTTCTCGCTGGCTCAGATCCAGCACCTCATGCGCGTCGAGTTCAACCGGGCGCAGCGCTACGGCTATCCCATCGCGTGCCTGATGCTCGGCATCGACCGGCTCGGCCCCCTGCGGGACATGCACGGCTACGAAGCGAAGGAGGAGATCGTCGCCGCCGTGGCGGAGCTCCTGCGGACCGCGACCCGCGGCTCGGACTTCCTCGGCCGGCTCGCGGACGACCGGCTGCTGGCCGTGGTGCCGCACACCGGCGCGAAGGGGATCCGCGTGATGGCCGAGCGCCTGCGCACGGGCGCCCACGGCCTGCGCTTCGAGGGCGGCGGCCGCACGATCTCGGTCACGGTGTCGCTCGGCGGGTCCTGCCAGGAGCCCGGCGAGGGCGGGACCCCCTTCTTCGACGCCCTCCTCGGCAGCGCCGAGGACGCGCTCTTCGAGGCGCAGGCGGCCGGCGGGGACAAGATCGTCCTCCTGGCGCCCGGGCAGAGCTCCTCCGGCGGTTGAAAGCGAGCGGAGCCACGTGCGGGTCCTACTGGCGGAAGACGAGGTCACGATCTTCGTGACGCTGCGCGACGCGCTCGAGGACGCGGGGCACGTCGTGGTCGGCGCGACGGACACCTCCAGCGCGCTCGCTGCGCTCGAGCAGGACCCGCCGCCGGAGTGCGTGGTGACCGATGTGCGGATGCCGGGCGCGGGCGGCAACGCGGTGCTCGCGCGGGCGCTGCAGCTCGACCCTGACCGGCCGGTGCTCTTGATGACGGGTTACGCGACCGTCGACGACGCGGTCGCTGCGCTGAAGCTCGGCGCCGTCGACTACGTCCAGAAGCCCTTCCGCAACGAGACGATCGTGCAACGCCTCGCTGCCCTCGCGCGCGTACGGCGCCTCGAAGACGAGAACCGCGCGCTGCGCTCGCAGCTCGAGGCGCGCGGCGAGGACTTCGAAGGGGTCGTCGGCCAGTCCGAGGTCATGCGCGCGGTCTTCGCGCGCGTGCGCACCGTCGCGCCCACGGAAGCGACCGTCACGATCGAAGGCGAGAGCGGCACGGGCAAGGAGCGCATCGCGCTCGCAGTACACCAGCTCTCGCGCCGCAGCGCCGGCCCGTTCGTGGCGCTCTCGTGCGCCGCGCTACCCGAGAACCTGCTGGAGGCCGAGCTCTTCGGCCACGAGCGCGGCGCGTTCACCGACGCGAAGAAGGCGCGCCGCGGGCGCGTCGAGCTCGCCGATGGCGGTACGCTGTTCCTCGACGACATCGACGACATGCCGCTCACCGTGCAGGTGAAGCTCCTGCGGGTCCTGCAGGAGCGCACCTTCGAGCGCGTCGGCAGCGAAGAGACGCAGCGCTCGGACTTCCGCGTCGTCGTCGCGACGAAGATCCCGCTGCGCCAGCTCGTGCGCGACGGCCGCTTCCGCGAGGACCTCTTCTACCGCGTCCAGGTCGTGCCGATCGTCCTGCCGCCCCTGCGCGAGCGCACCGGCGACGTCCCGTTGCTGGTGCAGGAGCTGTTGCGGCGCCACGGCGGCGGGCGCGCTTACCGCGTGCCGCCGGCGGTGCTGCGCGCGATGGAGCGCTACCCCTGGCCGGGCAATGTGCGCGAGCTCGAGAACGCGCTGCAGCGGGCGATCGCCCTGGCGGGGGAGAGCGCGGAGCTCGCCGGCGAGGACCTCGTGCCCGCGGATCCTCGCTGGCGCGGCGCGATCCAGGTGCCGGACGAGGTCCGCCCCTTGCGCGACGTCCTGCGCGAAGCCGAAGCGCGGCATCTCGCGCACGCGCTCGAGCTGACGGGCGGGCACCGCTCGCAGGCGGCCGAGCTGCTCGGCATTTCGCGCAAGGTCCTGTGGGAGAAGCTGAAGGACCACGGCATCGACCAGGGCGAAGGCGGAGGCGAGGACGGGCCGTGAGCGCTCAGACGTTCTGGGCGGGTGTCGCGGGTCCCTGGGGGCCCCTCGACTGGGCCCAGCGCTTCGCGTCCCTGCCCGAGGTGCCGACCGCTGGCCCCGTCTGGGTCATCAGCGACCTGCACCTGCCGCCCCGCGGCGGCGAGGTGACCGAGCGCTTCGTCGCTTGGTGCGCCGCGACGGCCCCACGGCACCTCGTGTGCCTCGGGGACCTCTTCGATGTCTGGGTCGGCCGCTCGCAGGCGAAGCTCGCGGGCACCGAACCCGTCCGCGCTGCACTCGCTGGGATCGTCGGGGCAGGGGGGCGCGTGGACCTCATCACGGGCAACCGCGATGTGCTGCTCGGGGAGGACTTCGCGCGCTCGGCGGGCGCGGTCCTGCACCCCGATGGGCTCGTGCTGACCGGCCTCGGCAGCAGGCCGGAGCTTGGCGGGGCCGAGGCTGGCGCGGGGCGTGTGCTCTGTCTGCACGGCGACGAGCTCTGCGTCCGCGAGCCCGGCTACCTGCGCCTGCGCGCCGTACTGCGCTCGCCCGCGCTGCGCGGGCTCGCCCGGATCGCGCCGCTGTGGTTCGCGCGCGCCGTTGGCCGCGGGCTCCGGCGCCGTTACTCCGGGACCCGCGGCCCGCGGCTCACGACGCGCGGACCGCAGCCCGACGCTGCGCTCGCTGCAGGTTGGGCAGCGCGGGCGAGCCTCGTGCTCTCGGGCCACAGCCATGCACCCGAGGACGTCCTCTTGCCGGGGGGGCGGCTCGTGGCCGTCGAGCCGACGCGGCCAACGGTGCGCTGGATCACGCTCGGCGCGTTCGGCGACGGGGCCGACGTCGCGCGGCTCGCGATCGGCGCTGGCGCCGGGGCGCTGTCGGGTGGTATCGCGCTCGAGAGCGCGGTGCTCTGACCGGCACCCGGTCGGATCCGACACGCGGGTCGATCCCCCCGCGGCCTGCTGCGGCCATGCGTCGCGGCGCCCCCGGCCGGCCCTCCCGGCGTTACCCTGCTTCAGGTCTCCTTGATCCGCGCCTGATGATCATCGCCATCGACGGACCCGCCGCCTCCGGCAAGAGCACGGCCGCGCGCCGCCTCGCCGCCACCCTCGGGTTGCTCTTCCTCGACACCGGCGCGATGTACCGCGCCGCGACGCACCAGGTGCTCGCGGAGGGCCTCGACCCCGGGGACGTGGCGGCCTGCACGCTCGCGGCCGCGCGGCTGCGCTTCGAGCTCGAGGGCGGGCGGCGCCTCATCGCGCATGGGCCCAGCGGGCCGATCCCCGAGGCGGCCCTGCGCGGCGACGAGGTCACCCGCCACGTCTCGCAGGTCGCGGCGCACCCGCCGCTGCGCCGCGTGCTGGTGAAGCACCAGCAGGGCATCGGGCGGCAGGCGCGCGAGGCGGGCTCGGGCCTCGTGCTGGAGGGCCGCGACACGACGACGGTCGTGTTCCCGGACGCCGAGCACAAGTTCTACCTCGTCGCGACGCCGCGCGAGCGCGCGCGCCGGCGGGCCCTGGAGCTCGGCGATACGAGCCGTATCGAGGAGATCGAGCGCGACATCTTGCGCCGGGACACCTACGACTCGACGCGCGCGGACTCGCCGCTACGCCAGCACCCGGACGCCGTGGCGCTCATCACGGACGGCCTCGATCCGGACGCTGTGCTGGCGGCGCTCCTGGCGGTCGTGCAGCCGGAGGGCAGCGCGCGGTGAGCGGCGTCGAGGATCCCGGTGCAGGGCCCGCGAGCGAGCCCCCGATCGTGCATCGGGGCCTCGTGTACCGGCTCGTGATGGGTTTTGCGTCGACCGTCCTGCGCTTCTGGACGGGGGTGCGCTGCGCCGGCCTGGAGCACATTCCGCCGGGTGCGGCCGTGATCGCCGCCAACCACCGCTCGAGCATCGACATCCCGATGATCGCCCATGCGGCGGCCCTGCGCGGCGCGGGGCGCCGCCACGTGTGCTTCGTGGCGCGCGAGACCCTCGCCGATTCGAAGCTGCTCGGGTTCATCATGCGCGAGGCTGGCGCGGTGCTGATCGCGCGGGGCAAGCCCGACCGGGGGGCCCTGCGCGAGGTGGCGGCGCACCTCGCCGAGGGCGACCTCGTCGGGATCTTCCCGGAAGGCACCCGCGGGAGCGGTCCGGGCCTGCTGCCGTTCCAGCACGGGGCCCTGCACGCGGCCCGCCGGGCCCGGGTCCCGGTGATCCCGTGTGCGATCGCGGGCAGCCACGAGGCCTGGCCGAAGGGTCGACGCTTCCCAAAACGGCGCCGAGTCGCCATCATGTTCGGCCCAGCGATCGATCCGGCCGAGCCGGACGCTCTCGAACGGGTCCGGGCTTGGATCCATGGCGCCCTCGCCACCGCGCCCGAACACCCGCCGCTGCCGCCTGAGTCCGCTGAGGCCTCCCAGGAGCCCTCCGCTGCCCCGGCGTCCGCGACGTGAGCGTCGGCCTCGCCCCGCACCGGCCGCTGGAACCTCCCGGCGCAGCCTGCGCCGGGCGCCGCTCGGGGGCGCGCCCCGTGGACCCACAACTCTTCTACGCGTGTCCCCTGCGACGGCCCCCGGGCAGCGCGCGGGACCTTCCTGGATTCATCCCATGGCAGTCGCTTCGCGACGTGTCCGCAAGTACGAGCTCGACACCCTGGATCTCGACCGTCAGGTCGAGGCCGCGATGGGGGATGTCGACCTCGAGGCACTCACAGAGTCCCTGAACGACTCGATCGTCGACCTCCGTCCCGGCCAGATCGTCATGGCCAAGGTCGACTCGGTCGACGAGCGCACCGGCCTCGTCGTCCTCGATGTCGGGGGCAAGGCCGAGGGCCAAGTGCAGCTCGCCGAGTTCGGCGATCAGATGCCCACGCCGGGCCAAGTCTTCGAGGTGTACTTCGAAGGCCTCGACGAGAACGACATGTCGCTGCTCTCGAAGCGCCGGGCGGACCGCCTGCGCGCCTGGGAGCGGGTCTCCTCGACCTACCACGAGGGCGACGAGATCAAGGGCATCGTCCAGCGCAAGATCAAGGGCGGCCTGCTCGTCGACGTCGAAGGCGTCAACGTGTTCCTGCCCGCGAGCCAGGTCGCGCTCCGTCGCACGAGCGACGTGGCCGACTTCATCGGCGAGCCCGTGCGCGCGCGCATCATCAAGATCGACGCGGAGCGCATGAACATCGTCGTCTCGCGCCGCAAGCTGCTCGAGGAAGAGCGCCAGAAGCAGAAGGAGTTCCTCCTCAAGGACCTCCACGAGGGCCAGGTCCGCACCGGTATCGTCAAGAACATCGCCGACTTCGGTGTGTTCGTCGACCTCGGCGGCATCGACGGCCTGCTGCACATCACGGACATGTCGTGGGGGCGCATCAACCACCCCTCCGAGATGCTCCAGCTCGAGCAGGAAGTCGAAGTCAAGGTGCTGCGCGTCGACTTCGAGCGCGAGCGCATCGCCCTCGGCATCAAGCAGAAGACGGCGTCGCCGTGGGAAGGCGTGGAAGCGCGTTACCCGATCGGCAGCAAGCACTCGGGCGAGGTCGTCAACATCATGTCGTACGGCGCCTTCGTCAAGCTCGAAGAGGGCATCGAAGGCCTCGTGCACATCTCCGAGATGTCGTGGACGCGGCGCGTCAACCACCCGAGCGAGCTCGTCAAGACGGGCGATCGCGTCGAAGTGGTCGTGCTCGAGTTCAACCACCAGAAGCAGGAGATCTCGCTCGGCATGAAGCAGGCCGAGACGAACCCCTGGGACCTCGTTGAAGAGCACTACCCGGTCGGTACCGTCATCGAGGGCACCGTCCGCAACCTCACGAGCTACGGCGCTTTCGTCGAGATCGAAGAGGGCATCGACGGCCTGCTGCACGTCTCCGACATGTCGTGGACGAAGAAGGTCGCGCACCCCTCCGAGATGGTCAAGAAGGGCGACAAGCTGCAGTGCGTCGTCCTCTCGGTCGACAAGGAGAAGAAGCGCATCGCGCTCGGCAAGAAGCAGCTCACCCCCGACCCGTGGATGGAGGAGATCCCCTCCAACTACCACGTCGGCGACCTGCTGTCGGGCTACGTCACGAAGATCACCAACTTCGGTGTGTTCGTGAAGCTGGATGACGACCTCGAGGGCCTGCTGCACATCAGCGAGCTCACCGACGACCGCAACGCCAAGCCGGAGGACCTCCTCGGCCCGGGCATGAAGGTCGAAGTGCGCGTCATCCGCGTCGACATCGACGAGCGCAAGATCGGCCTGTCCTTCGTCCACTCGGACTTCGCCGAGAACGAGAACGTGCCGAAGGGTCAGCCGCCGGTCGAAGAGTGACGGCGGAACCGCCACCTGGGGCCCCCTGAGGCCCCTGGGCTGAACGAGGAGCGGGCGGGGGGTGACCTCCGCCCGCTCCTGTGGTAGAGGAGGGGTCGCAACATGCCTATCCTGCCCGCCGCCCTACTCCTATTCCTGGCCCTCTGCGCCGCGTGCCAGACCCCTGGGCCCAGCGGGCCCGTGCGCCTCGACGCGCGCTACGTACAGGCCTTCGATGCGGTCGACGCGGCCCTCGCGCGCGACGAGCTCACCGTCGCCGAGCGCGCCCTCGCCCTCTGGAGGGCCCGCCTCGTCGTCGACCGCGCGGCGGCCGAGCGGGCCCG
>CAYOBN010000061.1:12517-30732 GCA_964402175.1 uncultured Planctomycetaceae bacterium
GACCCGGGCCCCGTCAACCTGCAGGTCGAGCGCTGGTCGATCGATCCGCGCACGGCGCACGAGACGCTGCCGGTCGAGGTGCTCGCGCTGGGCGAAGTGCGCCCCCTCACGGTGCCCGCGGGCGGCCAGAGCGAGCTGCGCCTCGCGACGATCCCGATCGAGGTGCCGGCGGGCTCCATCGCCACCCGCACGCGCTGCGGCGCGGAGCTGCGCAGCGGCCAGGTCCAGCGCGACGGCGTCGACCTGCCGCTGCGGCCCCTGCGTGTGCCCTCGACGGAGCGCACGGAGCTCCCGGCGTGGGTCCCCGCGGGCCCCGTCGACCCGACGGAGCTCGCGCGGCTCGTCGCCGAGCCCGGCGCGGCGCGCGCCGCGCTCATCGAGCGCGCCGTCCGGGTCCTGCCCGAGCGCCGCGACGAAGCGCTGCGCGCGCTCCGCGGGCCCGCGCTCGCGCGCACGCCCGAGGAGTTCGAGCTGCTGGTGCCCGTGCTCCGCTGGCTCACAGGGACCCGCGATCTGCAGCGGGACGTCGCAGGCTGGCGCTCGCTCCTGCAAGAGATGCCGGGCTGAGCGATATCCTTCCCGCATGGCAGCGATCGACGATCCCGCGCTCGCAGAGCGCGTCGAGCAACACATGGCCGTCTTCCGCCGCGGGGCGGTCGACCTGATCGAGGAGGCGCAGCTCCGCGCGGTGCTGAAGCAGGCGCTCGCTGCGGGCCGTCCGCTGCGCATCAAGTTCGGCATGGACCCGAGCTCGAAGGACCTGCACCTCGGCCACGGCGTACAGCTCATGAAGCTGCGCGACCTGCAAGACCTCGGGCACCAGATCGTTCTGATCGTCGGCGACGCGACGGCGATGGTCGGCGATCCGAGCGGCCGCAACAAGCTGCGCCCGGTGCTGTCGCGCGAGACCGTCGAAGAGAACCTCGCGACGTACACCGCGCAGGCGGCGCTGGTGCTCGACATGGCGCGCACCGAAGTCCGCCGCAACTCCGAGTGGTTCTTCGCGATGGGCTTCGAGGGGGTGCTCGATCTCACGACGCGCATGACCGTCGCGCGCATGCTCGAACGCGACACGTTCCAGACGCGCATGGCCGCGGGTGAGCCCATCGGCATCAACGAGTTCCTGTACCCGCTCATGCAGGGTTGGGACTCCGTCAAGGTGCAAGCGGACCTCGAGCTCGGCGGCACCGACCAGCTCTTCAACCTGCTCGTCGGGCGCACGCTGCAGGAGCAGGAGGGGCAGCGGCCGCAGTGTGTGCTCACCCAGGACCTCATCAACGGCCTCGATGGCCGCAAGATGAGCAAGAGCTACGGCAACGCGATCGGCCTGACCGCGGACGCCAAGGAGATGACCTTCCGCGTGATGCAGATCGCGGACGAGGTCATGGCGACGTGGTTCCTGTACCTGACGCGCTTGCCCGAGGCCGAGTACCGCGCGCTGCTCGCGGGGCACCCGCGCGGGGCCAAGGCGCGCCTCGCGTTCGAGATCACCAAGTTCTTCCACGGCGCCGATGCGGCCCGCGACGCGGCCGAGCGCTTCGACCGCGAGGTCGTGCGCAAGGAGCTGCCGGACGACCTGCCGAGCGTCCCGTGGGACCCCGCGTGGGGCGACAGCTTGCCGATCGCGAACCTCTTGGTGAACGTCGGCCTGTGCGCGTCGACCTCCGACGCGCGCCGCCAGGTGGACCAGGGCGGCGTGCGCCTCGACGGCGCCGTCGTCACCGACAAGAACGCACCGGTCGCGCGCCCGGCCGGGCCCGTGCTCGTGCAGGTCGGCAAGAAGCGCGCGCTGCACCTCGGCGGCGGCTGACGCGCGCCGCCGAGGGCGCTGCCCTCACGGGCACACGTCGACGCGCAGGCCGCCCGTCATGCCCAGCCCGAGGGCATCCTGCGGGTCGCGGAACAGCACCTGGTAGGTGATGCCCGTGCCGGTCGCCTCCGCGGAGAGGTCGATCGGGAACGTCGCCGCGCCGCTCGCGTCGAGCTGCACGGTCGCGATGCGGCGTGCGGCGGGACCCGCATTCAGGACGCCGCCGAAGTGGTCGCGGCTGATCTGGCCGCGGCCCTCGAACAGCACCGCCAGTTGATTCGGCGCACCTCCGGTGACCTGCAGTTGGAAGGTCCCGAGCGTGCGCGACGGCGCGCCCGTGGCGTCGAGCTCGGGCCGACCCGTCGCGCGCTCCTTCCCGAGGGCGAGCGGGCGCGGCGCGAGGCAGCTCGGGGTCGCGAGGTTCACCGTCGCCACACCCATCTCGACCGGGGCGCTCTTGCCGAACATGTCCCAGAGCTGGTACGCGACGTTGCCGGTGTTGTCCGTCACGTTCTCATCGCGCAGGAACGTGACGTACTCCTTCGAGGTCGTCTGGTGGTACAGCCGGACCTCGGCGCGCGTCGCGTTGGCGGGCAGAGCGAACTCGACCTCGCTCCAGTATTGCTCTTCGGCGTAGGACGCTCCGACGACGTAGGCGCCGATGGCTTCGTACACCGCAGCGCGGAAGCCGCGCGCCGGGATGCGGTTGTCCTTCAGCGTCGTGTTGTTGAGCAGGAAGTGGAAGCTCTTGCCGACGGGCAGGCCCGTCGCTTGCGCCATCTGTGCGTCGAGGCCGTGTTCGATCTCGTACACCGTGGTGTCCCCGGTGCTGAGCGTCGCCGTGTTGAAGTCGTACGCACCCCGCTCGGCGACGAGCGTCGCGCCGTCGAAGAACTTGACGTTCAACCACATGCGGCGGCCTTCGCCGTAGCCGGTCGGCAGCTTGTGGCCGCCCATGTTCGTGATGCGCACGCGCAGTTGGCCGGCGACTTCGACGGCCTCGAGGTCCGCGGCTGCTTGCAGCATCGCGACGTTGCGCGCGATGGCGTCATCGACGGTCTGCTGCGTCAGGCCGGTCTCGTTGTCGGGATAGAGCGAGCGGATCGCGCGCAGCACCCACGAGTTGGCGCCGTTGAAGTCGTGGCGCGAGAGGTTCGGGCGCGGCGGCGCGCCGAGGACCGGGTTGCAACCGTGGCCTCCGGCCAGCTCGGCCATGTGGCAATCCTGGCAGCTCGAGACCGCGGGTTTGTCACCACCGAAGCGCCCGGGCATCGGGATCTCGGCTTCGGCGAACACCGAGTTCTTCCACTCGCTGTACGTGCGCTCGACCGGGAACATGTCGTCCTTCGACGCGGTCGGGTGCGCGGCGTTGAGCGGGCCGAGCTGCCACGAGCCGCTCGGCGTGCGCTCGAGCAGCGGGTTCGACACGTCGTGGCACGTCGCGCAGATGAGGCTGTCGGAGTGGTACGGCGACTCGCGGAACTCGTGGAAGAAGAAGTTCGCGCCGAGGTCGTACGGGCCGCGGCGCAGGTCCTGTGGATCGATGACGAACGAGCCGCTGTGGGGCTCGGTCAGCGCGGCCGGGCTGAGCGCGGCGAGGATCGCGGCGTCTTCGGCCGGGTTCTCCGGTGCGGGGACCGGGTCGACCATCCGGTGGCAGAAGTGGCAGTTCACGCCGTCGAGGTCACCCTGCAGCGGATCCAAGGCCGAGCCGTTCGTAGGGGTCGAGCGCCCCGCGAGCCACGCGCCGGGCGCGTGACAGCGCAGGCAGAGCTCTCCGCCGAAGTCGACGTCCTGGTTCGCGATCGCGAGCGTCGCGTAGAAGATCGGGTCGCGCCCCGCTTGCCCCATCATGCTCGCGGACCAGCGGCGCAGCGGCTCGGCGGCTTCGTCGTAGAACCCGTGGCACGTCGAGCAGTTGTTCGACGCCTGGATCGGGTCGAGGATCACGCCGGGCTGGGTGCCGGGCACCAGGAAGTCGTTCAGGGTCGCGGGGACCTGGACCTGCTGGGGGAGGAACGCGGCGCCAGCGACGACGGAGGCCAGCGGGAGGGCGGACAGCGCCAGGAGGCGCCGCCGGAGCGGTGCGTGGGGGCGGACTTGCATCGGAGCGGTGCGCAAACAGGAGGACTCGCAGTCTCACCGGTCGAGGCCCCTGCGGCAAGGCAGGGCCCAGGTTGGGACGAATCCTGCGGACTCGGCTGACACCTTCGAGTGTACGGCAGGTCCTCGTGTTCCCTGGCCGCCCCTTCGGCGCCAGGCAGAACCGATTCGCTCTAAGGTAAGGACGACATCAACGTGACCTTGACCGTGACCCCCACCCTGGCCCGCCTCGCGCTGGGCCTCGCTCTCCTGCCGCCCGCCCTGTCCCAAGCCGAGGTGCACCTCAGCCCCGCGCGCGAAGGCCGCGCCTCGGAAGTGCGGCTCCTGGCCGCGCAGCCGGGCGCGCGGGCGCTCCTGATCGACCGCACTACCGTGGAAACCGAGGTGCGCCCCGACGGCTTGCCGGCGGGCCGCGTCGTCGCCGTGCGCGACGTCGACGTGCACGGGGAGGCGCGCTTCCCGCTGCCGGCCGAGGCGTTTGCGGCGGCCGCTCCGCTGGCGGTGGTGGTGGCGGGCCCTCTGGGCTCGCTGCACCTCGCCGGTGCGCTCAAGCTGCCGAACCAGTCCACGGTCCTCACCCAATCGAGCGCCGCGGCGCAATCGCGCCGCGTGATCGTGTCGGAGTTCATGAAGGACCCGGCCGCGGTCAGCGACGCCCGCGGCGAGTGGATCGAGATCTACAACCCGAGCCTCGTCGCCGTGGACATGGAGGGCTGGACGCTCAGCGACCACTCGGGCGCGGCCACGGTGCTCCTGAACGGCGGCGCGGGCATCATCGCGCCGGCGCGGGGCTTCGCGGTCCTCGCGCGCAACGCGGACCCGCTGCTCAACGGCGGCGTGACGGCGACGGCGGTGTTCACCGGGTTCTCGCTCGGCAACGGCGCGGACCAGATCGTGCTGCACGACTGGAACGGCAGCTTGGTCGACGAGGTCGCCTACCTCGACGGACCGACCTGGCCGGATCGCCCGGGCGCGAGCGTGTCGCTGTCGCCGCGGGCCTGGTTCACGCGCCACGATGACGTGGCGAGCGCCTGGTGCGAGGGGGAGAGCCCGATGCCTGCCGGCGACCTCGGGACGCCGGGCGCGTTCAATGACACCTGCTGGGATTGACCACGCGACGTGGGGCCCCGCGAGGTGAGTTGGCTGTGGGGCTCCGCAATGTGGAGTGTTGAGAATCGAACGGTACCAGGTACGAGTTCGCGGCGAAGCGCGCGCGCAGCGCGCGCTTCGCCGCAAACTCGTACCTGGTACCGTTCGGTTCCAAACTCCTACCGGCGGGGTTCTCGCTCAGTCGTTCGGATCGACGCTGGAGGGGGGGGCGATGTCGACCCAGTCGGTGCGGGGTACCAGGATGCGGCCGCAGCTCGGGACATCGTGGCGCGCGCGGCGGTCGAGGCGGACGTCGCCGTGTTCGGGGCACGTCCACCACCAGGTCGACTCCGAATCGAGGCCTGCGCTCGAATATCCGAGCGCGCCGAGGGCTGCGGCCGCTGTGGGATCGGCGACCTCCAGCGGCGGGAACGGCGCGGTGATCCACGGGTTGTAGCGCGCTAGCTCAGCGACGAGGCGCAGGTACTCCGCCGGGTGTTCACCGCGCACGTCGCGCTCTTCGAGCGGATCGACCGCGATATGGAAGAGCTCGCTCCGCTCGGGCAGGTGGGGGCGGAACACCACCTTCCACGCGCCGTCGGAGAGGCTGTACAGGAACGCCGCCTCGGGCCGCGAGTGCCGCATGCCCGCGTTGTGGTCGTACCCGTTCACCTGGTCCGCGTACACCGGTCGGTGCGCGACGGCGCTGGCCTCGAAGAGCTCGCGCAGGGAGCGTCCGTCGAGGGCCGGGTCCCAGTCGCTCGTGTCACCCTGCGGCACACGCGCGAGCTCCAGCAGCGTCGGCGCGATGTCCGCGGTCCGGACCTGGCTCGGGATGACCTTGCCCCGCGGCACACCCGGGCCGCGCAGGATGAGCGGGACGTGGAGCTGCTCGCGGTAGACCATGCGGTGCATGGCCCAGTTGTGCAGCCGCAGCCCATCCGAGAGGCCCTGGCCGTGGTCGGCCGTGACCGCCACCAGCGTCGTCTCTTCGAGCCCGCGCGTCGCGAGGCCCGCGAAGAGGCGCGCGAGCTGCGAGTCCTGGTAGCTCACCTCCGCCGCGTAGATCTGATCGTCGGCGTCGGTCAGCCCCGCGGCCGCCGCGCGGCCCCGGGCGACGCGCAGGATCTCCTGCGGCGGGAGGCGCAGCTTGTCGTGCGGGTCCCAGAGGTGCAGCCAGAGGAAAAACGGCTCGCGGCCCCCTTCGAGCCACGCCAGCGTCCGGTCGATCGCGTCGTCCGAGCGCCGCTGCAGCGTGTCGACGTCCCACTGGGTCTTGTCGGACCCTTCGTTGCGCACGAGCGCCCCGGAGAGGTCGTCGAAGTGCTCGAAGCCCTTGTCGAACCCGAAGTACCGCGACACCGGGAAGGCGCTGTGCACCGCCCCCGTGCGGTACCCCGCGGCCGCGAACTGCGTTGCGAGCGTCGCCGCATCCGACGGCAAGCGGAAGCCGCTGCCCGCCGACAGCACCCGCAGCCCGTGACCCGGGTTCACCCGCCCGGTCAAGATCGTCGCATGGGACACCGGCGTCAGCGACGAGGACGCGTAGGCCCGTTCGAAGCGCGCTCCGCCCGCCGCGAGCTCGTCCAGGGCCGGGGTCGTCGCCCACGGCGACCCGTAACACGACAGGTAGTCCGCCCGGGTCGTGTCCAGCGTGATGAGGATCACATTGGGCCGCGGGGCCTCCCGCGCACACGTCGCGAGGAGCGGGGCCAGGACGAGAGCGAGGGTGCGCGCGCACATCGTCCCCGAGCATACCCGCGCGCGGGCCCGGGTCTGCGACCCGGGCCGGTGGATCGGGCCGGTGGATCGGGCCGATGGACCGGGCCGATGGATCTGGCCCGGGCCGCGGGGCGCTCGGTGCGGCCCCTGCGTGGGCTATCCTTACCGGCCATGTCCGTGCGACCCCCGCTGGCCCGTTCCGCGCGCGCCCCCCTCTCCGTTGTCCTCGTGTCCCTCGCCGCGGCGGCGCTCGCCGGAGGCTGCCGGGACGCCACCCCCGCGGCCCCGTCCGGCGGCAACGTCGAGACGGTGTGGTACGACCCGAACACCCGCACGCTGAAGCAGGAAGAGGGCGTCGTGCGCTTCGGCCTGCGCCTCGGCGAGTGGACCTTCTGGCACCGCAACCAAGCGGTGGCGAAGAAGGGCCGCTACGACGACCAAGGTCGCGAGACGGGCGAGTGGATCGAGTACCACCCGAGCCAGAGCGAGAAGTCGCGGGTCACCTACGTCGCCGGCAAGCTCGAAGGACCGTCGCAGGAGTGGCACCCCCAGGGCGCGCTGAAGGCGAAGGGCGCGTATGCGGGCGGCGCGCGCGTCGGCCTCTGGGAGACGTTCCACGAGAACGGCGCCCCGGACTCACGCGCGACCTACGTGCAAGGGGTGCTCGACGGCGAAGCCCTCGGCTGGTATCCCGACGGCACCGAACGCGAGCGCGCGCGCTTCAAGCGCGGCGTCCTGGTCGGCGTCGTCGAGGCCTTCCATCCGACCGGCGCGCCCCGCGCGCGGAAGGTCCTGGACGACAACGGCAAGCCGATCGACGACAACCAGGAGTGGTTCCAGAGCGGCCAGCTCAAGGCGATCAAGCGCTTCGGCGCCAACGGGCTCGAGCAGGGCCTCGAGGAGTCGTACCACGAGAGCGGCGCGCTCGCGTCGCTGCGCTCGTACTCGAACGGCAAGCTGGTCGGCATGGGCCGCGGCTGGCACGACAATGGCAAGCTCGCGTACGAAGGCGCCTACGTCGACGGCCAGCGCGACGGTATCTGGCGCAGCTACTACGCCGACGGTAAACGCCAGACGATCGAGAACTTCGCTGCAGGCAAGCGCCGCGGTGTGTCGCGCAACTGGCTGCCCGACGGCAGGATGAACGCCGTCGCGTACTTCGAGGACGACGTGCCGATGGGCCTCTTCCAGCAGTGGTTCCTGAACGGCAACCGCCGCACGTACAGCCACGTCGCGGGCGAGCGCATCGAAGGCCTCTCCCTCGAATGGACGGAGGACGGCGCGTTGGTCGAAGAGACCTCCGGCTTCTACGTGGCCGGCGCCCGCTCGCGCGCGCTCGACGCCGGAGAGCTCGAGCTCGCCGCCGCGCTCGCGCTCGACCTCGAGCCCCGCCCGCTGCCCGCCGACCTCTACGATCCGCTGCCCGAGGTCGAAGCGCTCGAAGCGCAGCCGATGCCGCTCCCCGTACTCCCGACCGCCAACCCTACGCGCGAGTCCGACCGATGAACCCCACTTCCAGCGCCGCACCGCCCGCGAGCTCCCGCACCTTCCGCACCGACGACGCCGTCTGGGCCTCCGTCGACCTGGAGACCGAGCGCCAGGAGCGCCAGCTCGAGCTCATCGCCTCCGAGAACCACGCGTCCGCGGAGGTCATCGCGGCGATGGGCACCGCGCTCACCAACAAGTACGCCGAGGGGTATCCCGGTCGGCGTTACTACGGGGGCTGCGAGCACGTCGACACGGTCGAAGAGCTCGCGCGCCAGCGCCTGATGGAGCTCTTCGGGGCCGAGCGCGCCAACGTCCAGCCGCACAGCGGCACGCAGGCCAACATGGCCGCGCTGATGGCGCTCGCCGACCCCGGCGACAAGATCCTCGCGATGTCGCTCGACCACGGCGGTCACCTCTCGCACGGGCACCCGAAGAACTTCTCGGGGGTCTTCTACGAGTTTCACCATTACGGCGTCGAGCGCGGCACCGAGCTGCTCGACCTCGACCACGTGCGCGAGCAAGCGCGGCGGGTCCAGCCGAAAGTGATGATCGTCGGGGCCTCCGCCTATTCGCGCACGCTCGACTTCGCGGCGTTCAGCGCGATCGCGCGCGAAGTGGGCGCGTCCCTGCTCGTCGATCAAGCCCACATCGCGGGCCTCGTCGCGGGCGGCGCCCACCCGAGCCCCGTGCCGTATGCGGACGTCGTCACGATGACCACCCACAAGACGCTGCGCGGCCCGCGCGGCGGCGCGATCGTGTGCCCGAAGGATCGCATCGTGAAGATCAACTCGACGCTCTTCCCGGGCGGCCAGGGCGGCCCGCTGATGCACGTCATCGCCGCGAAAGCGATCGCGTTCCGCGAGGCGCTCGCGCCGAGCTTCAAGGTGTACGCCGCGAACGTCGTGGCGAACGCCAAGGCGTTGGCGGAGGGCCTCGTCGAGCGCGGCCTGCGCGTCGTGTCCGGCGGCACGGACAACCACCTCATGCTGCTCGACGCCGGCGCGCGGGGCCTCTCCGGCGCCGAAGCCGAGACGGCGCTGCACCACGTCGACATCACCTGCAACAAGAACTTGATTCCGTACGACCAGCGTCCGCCGATGGAGACGTCCGGCGTGCGGCTCGGTACGGCGGCGATCACGACGCGTGGACTCGATACGGCGGACATGCGCACGCTCGCGGGCTGGATCGCCGAAGTGCTCGCCGCACCGCAGGACGAGCGCGTCTTGGCGCGGGTGCGCGGCGAGGTGGGGGAGCTCACCCGCCGTCGCCCGATCTACGCCTGATTCGGCGCGTGTCCCTGTAACCCCGGGCCGGCAGGTGCGGTCATCTCCGCAGCCGCCGGCCCGGACCCATTTCTCACCCGTTTGCTCGTCCACGATGCAGAGCCCGACCTCGACGTTCGAGACCGTCTTGTTCGACCTCGACGGCACGCTGATCGACTCGATCCGCCTGATCCTCGACTCGTTCCACCACACGCTGCAGGTGCACGGTAAAGCTCCCCAGAGCGACGCGGAGGTGCTTGTGCACGTGGGGACACCGCTGACGCGGCACCTCGCGCACTACGCGGCGGAGCCGGGTGAGCTCGAGCGCATGATCGCGACCTACCGCGCATGGAACCTCGCGCACCACGACGCGGTGATCACGGCGTTCCCCGGTGCAGTCGCCGCGGTGCGGACTCTCGCGGAGCGGGTCCCGCGGCTCGGAGTGGTCACCAGCAAGCAGCGCGCCGCCGCCCATCGGGGCCTCGCCGTCGCGGGGTACTGCGCTGACACCGAGGTCCTCGCGCCGTTCCAAGTGCTGATCGGCGCCGATGACGTGACCGAGCACAAACCGGACCCGACCCCCCTGCTCGCGGCGCTGACGCGGCTCGGTGCGACGACCGCGAACGCGGCGTACGTCGGGGACTCGCCCCATGACTTGGCCGCAGCGCGCGCAGCGGGGCTCACCGCGGTCGCGGTCGGGTGGGGGCCCTTTCCCCGGGCCGCGCTCGACGCCGTCGGCTACGACCTCTGGCTCGAAACGCCCGCAGAGCTCTCACAGCTCGCCGCGGCTCAGCCCGCGCGCCGCTCGTAGCCGAGGCCCTTCAGGACCCCGAGCACCTCGCTCCACGTCGGGAACGGGCGGTTGTGGGTGCGCTTGAAGTGGTCGATCGCGCGCACGAACTCGAAGACCTCGTCGGCGACATCCTCCTCGTCCTCCACTCCCCGTGCAGGTCCCGAGGAGGGCCCACCGGAAGGCCCCGATGTCAGCTCAGGGAGCGGGCCAGGGGCAGCCGAGCGGGCTTTTTTCTTGGTCATGGCAGAGGTCCGTGGGGGGGACGGCTCCCCCGACCTTCGACCCCGTGCTGCCCGCGCCTTGAGGCGCCTCAGGCGCGCCCCTGGTCGCGCCTCAGGACAGCACAGCGGCGATCCCCGCGGCGTCCGGCCGTTCCAGGACCCCGACCTCGGTGATCAGCGCCGTCACGAGCCGCGCGGGAGTCACATCGAAGGCCGGCGCATACACCTTCACCCCGTGGGGCGCGGTGCGGCGGCCGAAACCCTCGGTGATCTCTTCGGCGGGCCGCTCCTCGATCGGGATCGCGCGGCCGTCCGGCAGGTTCCGATCGATCGTCGAGCGGGGCGCGACGACGTAGAACGGCACGCCGTGGGCGTGCGCGGCCAGCGCGACGCCGTACGTGCCGATCTTGTTGCACACATCGCCGTTCGCCGCGATGCGGTCCGAGCCGACGAAGACGGCGTCGATGCGCCCTTCACCCATGACCCGCGCCGCCATGCCGTCGGTGATGAGGGTCACATCGATCCCGGCGCGCTGCAGCTCGAACGCCGTGATGCGCGCCCCCTGCAGCAAGGGGCGCGTCTCGTCGGCGTAGACCGACACCCGCTTGCCCTCCGCGGCCGCGGTGTAGATCGGCGCGAGCGCCGTCCCCATGCCCGCCGTCGCCAGCGCTCCGGCGTTGCAGTGGGTCAGGAGCGTCGCGCCATCGCGGATGAGGCGTGCACCGTGCGCGCCCATCGCGCTGCAGCTCGCGCGGTCCTCGTCGTAGATCCGGTGCGCCTCGGCGAGGGTCTCCGCGACCAAGGTCGGGCCGTCCGCGCCGCGGGTGTGCAGCCCCTCCAGATGGGCGAGCACGCGCCCCGTGGCCCAGGCCAGGTTCACCGCGGTCGGCCGCGCCGCATCGAGGGTCTGTTTCGTCGCGCGCGCCTTGGTCAAGACGGCGTCCGCGGTCACGCTGCGGCCCTCGGCGAGCTCCTGCACCCCGAGCGCCATCCCATAGCCCGCCGCGACCCCGATCGCAGGCGCGCCGCGCACAGCGAGGCGCCAGATCGCGTCGACCATCCCGGGCACCGTCTGCACGAGGAGGCGCTCTTCGCGCAGCGGGAGCAGCGTCTGCTCCAAGAGGTCCACCGCGCCGGGATAACCGCGGCGGTCCGCGCCGGACCCCGCCCAGAGGAGCGTCTCGAGGTGCATGGGATTCCGTGGCTCAGGCGTGGGAGGCCGCAGCCGGCGAATGGCCGGTGATGCGCTCGCAGATCTCGAGGTACCGCTGGGCGACCCGGTCGAGCACCCGCGGCTCGACGAACGGCGCGGGGTAGTTCTTGTCCCAGTCGAGGGTCTCCAAGTAGTCCCGCAGGATCTGTTTGTCGTAGCTCTCGGGGCTCGTGCCGACGCGGTACGCGCGGTCGTCCCAGAAGCGGCTCGAGTCGGGGGTCATCACCTCGTCGATCAGCAGGAGCTGACCGTCGCGCTGGCCGAGCTCGAACTTCGTGTCGGCGAGGCGGATCCCGAGCGGCGCGAGCTCACGTCGCCCGCGCTCGTAGAGCGCGAGGCAGATCCGCTCGCCCGCGCGGAAGTGCTCGTCGCCGAGGAGCGCAGCGGCTTCGTCCGGTGTGATCGGGCGGTCGTGGGCGTCGCTCTTCGTCGTCGGGGTCAGGATCGGGCGCGGCAGCTCCGCCGCTTGCGCGAGGCCCGCTGGCAGAGGGATCCCGCACACCGTCCCCGCGCGCTGGTACTCCTTCCAGCCCGAGCCTGCGAGGTAACCGCGCACGACCCACTCGACCGGGTCGGGCACGCAGCGCTTCACGATCATCACGCGGCCGCGCAGCCGCGCGCGCCATTCGGGGGAGAGGCCCGGCACGTCTTCGACCCGCGCGCTGACGAGGTGGTTCGGCACGATGTCGCGCGTGCGCTCGAACCAGTGCACGGAGATCGCCGTCAGCACCGCGCCCTTGTAGGGCACACCCGCGTCCATGATCACGTCGAACGCGCTGATGCGGTCCGTCGTGACGAAGAGCAGGTGGTCGGCGTCCAGGTGGTAGACGTCGCGCACCTTGCCCTGGGCGAGGCGAGTGAAGCCGGGGACGGGGTCGTGGCCCCCGAGGTAGACATTGGGCTCGGCCATGGTGTGGGTGCGGCGGTCGGGGGCGCAGTATGGGCGACACGCGGGGTGTGGACAACGACCGAGGCCCGCGCGAGCGGCGCTGCGCCAGGAATCCCCCGCGCTCCGTTAGAATCCCGGCTGTGAGGGAGTGCGACGGATTTGTCCCCGGCGGCACCGTGCGCGGCATCCTGCGGGTGCCGGGCTCGAAGTCGATCGCCCAGCGCGCCGTGGTGGCCGCGGCGTTTGCGCACGGCACGACGGAGCTGCACGGCCTGCCGACGTCCGACGACGTCGTGCACGCGCTGCGCGCGGCCCGCGCGGCGGGCGCGCGGTTTCCGAGCGCGGCGCGGCCCGACGATCTCCTGGCGACGGCGCTGCTCCAGCGGCGGGGTCACGGCCAGCTCACGGGGGCGCCGCCCGAGCGCGGCGCCAGCGCGCGACCCTGGTGCACCGCCGAGGTCGGTGAGTCCGGCACGACCGCGCGTCTCGCGACCGCGCTGCTCGCCCTCGCGCGGCCCGCGGGCTCCGGCGCAGAGGTCGTCCCCGCGGGCACCCTCGCGCGGCGCCGCAGCCCCGCGCTGTTCCGGGCGCTGCGCGCCGCCGGAGCCGGCGTCGAACACGCGGCGGGCCGCGAAGACGGCTGGCCTGCGCTGCTGACCTCCCCGGGTCCCGTACGCCAGGTCGTCCTCGAAGACCCCGGCTCCAGCCAGGAGGTCAGCGCGCTCTTGCTGGCCCTCGCCGCCTGGGACGGCAGCGCGACGCTCGAGGTGCGCGGTTCGATCCCGAGCGCGCCCTACGTCGCGCTGACGGTGGGGGTGCTCGAGCGCTTCGGCGTCGCCGTCGAGCGCCCGCCCGCGCCCCTCACGTGGCCGGAGACGGCGCTGTACCACCTCGGCGGGCCGCTGCGGGCCCCGGCCGAGCCGCTGGTGATCGAACCCTGCGCCAGCAGCGCCGCAGTCGCCCTCGCCGCCGCGTGCCTGACCGGGGGCGACGCGACCGTCCCAGGCCTCGGCGGGGACTCGCTGCAGCCCGACGTCGCGGCGGTCGAGCTCTTCCGGGCCTTCGGCTCCGAGGCCGAGCGCAGCGTCGACGGCCTGCGCGCGGCGGGCCGCCCGAGCCGCCCCGCCGACGTCGATCTGCTCGCCACCCCGGACCTCGCGCCCGTGGCCGCAGTGCTCGCCGCGGACGTCGCCCTGCGCGGCCTCGGCGCGAGCGTCCTGCGCGGCCTCGAGACGCTGCCGGGCAAAGAGAGCTCGCGCATCGAGGTCCTGGCGCGCGGCCTCAGCGCGGTCGGCCTCGACTGCCGTGCGACGGCGAGCAGCCTCGAGGTGCGACCCCTGGAGCAGCCGAGCGGTTCCCAGCTGCAGCCCGTCGAGCTCGACCCCGAGGGCGATCACCGGATGGCCTTTGCGTTTGCGCTCTTGGGCCTCGTGCGCCCGGGGGTCGGGGTCCTGACGCCCCGCTGCGTCGCGAAGTCTTGGCCCAGCTTCTGGGCGGACCTCACCGCGGCGGGCGCGCGGCGGCGCTGACGGCGGGCGGAGCGCGGTGAGCCTCAGCGCCCGCTGGGGCCCCCTGACCTCCTGACCAACGACGACGGGCGCCGGCCATCGTGGCCGGCGCCCGTCGTCGTCTCCGCTGGGCCGCTGTGCCCTGCGGTCGGAGTCTGGCGGAAGAGGGGATGGGCGAGGCGCTGCGACCTGGTCCCAACGCCCCGCTCACCCCGTCCGCGTCACTGTCCCCACGAGAGGGCCACCGACGACACCGACGGCGACAGCCCCGAGGTCACGTTGTTCACGAAGGTCAGGTGGACCTGGATGAACTGCGCGCCATTCAAGTCCGCGATGTTCGTGCGCCAGTTCGTGCCGTTGAAGAAGGTGATCCCTTCGTTCTCCAGCACGGCTTCCTGGGGCGTGCCCGGGCAGCGCAGCGGGTTGTGCGAGAAGCTGCCATCGCAGACGTTGAGGGCGGCCTCGCGGAAGTCGGGATAGAAGTCGCCGTAGGGGTCGCACTCGCGGGCGTCCGTCCGCGAGCGGTGGTCCGCCGCGATGAGGGCCGCGCCGCGGTAGCGCACTTCGACGGACGTGCCGGTCGGCTGGTCCTCGGGGCGCGGGTTCACGACCGCCGGGAAGAAGACCGGGTTCGGATACCGCGGGTCGTCGTTCGTCAGCGGGTTGCCGTCCGAGAGCAGCGGGTTGGTCGCCGGGTAGAACAGCGACGCCGCGCGGCTGACGCGGATGACGAGGTCGAGCGCGCCGATGTAGTACGTGTTGTCACGGCCCGGCGTGCCGGTTCCGGGCGGCGTCGCCCCCGGGTTGAAGCCACCGTTGGCGGTGATCTCGAGCTCCGGGTCGACGAACACCTGGTTGCCCTGGGTGTCGAAGCCGCCCGACGAGAACGCGCGGAAGAACGGCGTCGTCGCGGTCGGGTGGGCCGAGTTGGTGTCGAACAGGTTCTGCGTCTGCGCTCCCGCCGACGGGAAGCAGTCGAACTCGATCAGCAGCGGCAGCGCCGAGGTTTGCACGTTGCCGGCATCGTAGAAGCTGTTCAGGCACGCCGTGCCGGCGAGCGGCAGGTTGCAGTCGAGCAGCGCGCCGCCCGGTGCCGGCGGGTTGCCCGGACCCGGGAAGATCTCCTGGAACGCGCCCGGGGCGAGCTGCTGCCAGCGCAGCGGATAGATGCCCTGGCCGTTCGGCGCGGCGCGCCGGCGCAGCAGCGTGTCGCGCCAGGTGTAGGTGCGGCGGTCGGCGCCGGTCAGGCCCCGGTTCTGGGGCAGCGGGATCATGTTCGTGCCGGTGGGCGTCTGGAAGATGTTCCCGGGCACGATCTGATACCCGCGGAAATCGAGGTGCACGACCTGCGGCGGGTCCTGGACGATGTCCAGGTAGTTGTTCTCGTACGTGTCGACGAGGCCCGAGGCCGGGTAGGCCGGCGGGAACGGCGGCGAGGGCACGATGCCCTCGTCCGGCAGGAAGAAGGAGTGCGCCATCTTCATGCGGAAGCGGGCGTAGCTCTCGAAGATCACGCCGCCGCTCTGCGGAGCGAAGGAGACGCCTTCGACGTCGACGTTCAGCAGCGTCGCATCGAGGGTGGCGTTGATGCGATCGTCGACCTTGAAGGGCAGGCCGAAGTCGATGTACCGGTAGAGGATCTGGGTCTTCGCACCGAAGGTGTTGAGCGGCAGGCTCGCACCCGTCGCTTGCTGGGTCATCTGACCCGGCAGGAGCTGGCTGCGGTCGCCGATGACCTGGAGGCGCGTGACCGGGCGCGGGCGGATCTCCTGGCGGCCGACGTCGAAGACGATCTGGCCGTTCCATTCCGGGCGGATCTCTTCGATGTTCTGACCGTTGAAGACCTCACCGATGCGCGGGGACTCCTCGTCCGGGCCGGGGAAGCGGATGACGCGGCCGCCGGTCTGCTGGGAGGGGCTCGGCGGGTTGATCGTCATGCGCACCGGTTGCGGCTCCTGACCCGGGGTCGGGAGCGACAGCAGCGGCTCGGCGAGGGGGTTGCCCGCCAGGTCGGTCGGGGCGAAGGCGCCGGCTTCGATGCGCAGGAAGTACGCCGTCGCCGTGCCCTGGGTGTGGGCCAGCGGTCGCTCGGGCGTGAAGGTGAACTCCTGCAGGTCGACGCTGCGCGCGACGGTCCCGGGGACGTAGTCGACCGGTTCCGCGGGGGTCTCGCGGCGCGTGATCGCAAACGAGTCGAAGACCGAGAGCGAAGCCGGGTCGATCGGCTCGTTGAAGCGCACCGTGAAGATGGCCGTCGGGAGCACGCCGGTGGTCGGCGCGTTCGCCCCGCCGACCGCGCTCGGGGAGACTTCGACGAAGCATTCGAGGCGCGAGGAGTCCTCTTCGCGGTTGAAGGGCACCAGGTACTGGGCCGGGGCGGCGCCGTTCGAGATGAACTGGCTGGGGTCACCCTGCCAGCTCGCCGGGAAGACCTCGAGCCGCACCGGGATGTTGTTGGCGCGGCCGCTGCCGTCCACCGGGATGGGCGAGGCGCCCGGGGTGCCGAGGTCGACGCGGGCGAACAGGCCCGGCTGGCTGATGATGTCGTCGTGGCGCAGCGGCTTGGCGCACTGGGACGAGACGAACGTGACCTGCGGGAGGATGAAGCGCAGCGGATCCCCGGGGACTTGCTGCGGCGGGAAGTCGATCTGCAGGTCGAGCGAGCCGATCACGCGCGGCGGGCTGTTGTCGCGCAGGTACCCGTTGAACGGGTCGCCGGTGACGGACTGGCCACCACCTGCGCGCGCAGCGCGCACGATGTCGCGCGTCGGCGAGCCGAAGTCGATCGAGCCGTTGCCCGACTGGGCGAGGCCGTGCTCGGTCGGGTTCTGGACGATCTGGTCGGTGGTGGTCGTCGAGACCTGGGTCGCGAAGCGGATCTGCAGGTTGGAGATCTGTTGCGCGACGCTGGCCGGGAAGCCGGTCGTGTTCACCGGGAGCGGCGGGTTCGTCGAGAACGACTCCGTCTCGGAGACGGTCGGGTCGATGATGATGCGCGTCGAGTAGAACTCGGCTTGCCCGTCGCCGTTGAAGTCGGCGAGGTCACCGTGGTTCGGGTCCACGAAGATGCGCGCTTCGAACGGCACCGTGGTTGGAACGCCGGCGAGGACCTTGACGGACTGGTCGGTGACCGTCGTGGGGTCGATCAGGTCGTCGAACTGCACGACGATCGAGGCGTTGCGCGGGACCATCGTGTAGGCGCCCTGGCCCACGAAGCCGCTGTCGCTCACGACGCGCAGTTGGGTGGAGAGCGTCCGGACGATCTGCTGGAACTCGGCGAGGCGCGCCGGGTTGGCGATGTCCCGGTACACGACGAGGGTCTGGTCGCCCGTGATCTGGTTCGTGCGCACCTCGTAGTCGATGCCGTCACCCAGGTCGTTCGGATTGATCAGGAGGTTCTCGTGCACGACCTCCTCGGGCCCACCGAGCACGGGGGCCGCGACGACGCGCACGAGGCGGCCGAAGAACGTCTGCTGCACCCGGATCGTCGGCGCGAGGCCCCCGGCGTTCGCTTCGACGATGAACGGCAGGTTCGTGTCCGGGTTCGTCGCGAAGCTGCCGACCGGCAGGTTCCCGCTGTCGGGCGTCGACGTGTTGTTGCACGCCGAGAGGGAGAACGCGAGGGCGCCGGCGCCCGCGAGGGCGGCGAGGCGCCCGAGCGGACTTCCACCGGACCGGTGTGCGTGGCTCGGAACGATGTGCATGTGGGGTAGGCCCTGGAGGGCTGCCAGGAAGGCTGGCCGGGTGGCTGGCCGGGTGGGCTGAAGTGGGGGGGTCGTCGGTCCGCGTCCTGGCCTGGGGGGTCAGGGGCGTCCGGGGCCCGGGTCGAAGGAGGGGCGGCCCCTCGGGGGAAGGGAGCGCAAAAACCGTACCCGCGACCACAGGTCCGTGCAGCCCCAGAGAGTACGGCGTGACCCTGGTCTAGGCAACGTGGGTGCAGTTTCTGTGGGTTTAGTGTGGCGAGATGTCGCGGGTGGGCGCGGTTTGCGGCGGTCTGGTTCGTCGCAGGTGTGCGGAACCGCTCGGAGGAGCGTGCGAACCGAGCGCAGCGGGGTGCGGCGGCCGGGGGGGCGTTGCGGGTTGTGGGTCGTGGCGTCGAACGGTACCAGGTACGACT
>CAYOBN010000062.1:0-2233 GCA_964402175.1 uncultured Planctomycetaceae bacterium
ACGAGCGAGCGGCCCGGGCCGTCGATGCCCGAGCCGTGCACACGGTAGCGCTCGTCGAAGAGGTTGATGAGGCTCGCGCTCCAGCGAACGGACTCGGAGAGCGGGCCTCCTCCGTCGAGGCTCCACACGTGCCATCCGTCGGTCCCCGTGGGATCGATGCGTGGATCGGTGAGGTCGTCGGGATGGAGCCGGCTCTGGCTGGAGTTGAACGCGACCGAGAGGCGCGCTTCATCCAACCAGCGCGGCGCTGTCGTGTCCTCCGACGGCGGCGAACGCCAGAGGAGGCCGAGCCGACCATGCAGCGGCGGAATGCGGCGCGCATCGACGTCCCCGAGCTCGTCGTCGTATTGGCGTCCGCGCACCCAGCTCGTCACCCCTTCCAGCGACCAGGGTGAATCCGGACCGGCGAGCGCGACGTCACCGCCGAGCTCGACGCCCCACAGGTCGAGTCGGCCGTCGTTGATGCGCTGATAGAGCTCGTCGCCCGCGAGGTTCGGGTCGCCGGGATCGAGCAGACGACGGCCGAGCACGTCGTCGATTCGTGTGCGAAAGAGCGCCGCACGCCAACGGAACGTGCTGCGGTAGACCTCGATGCCGAGCTCGGTCATGAGGCTTCGCGCGGGCTCGAGGTCCGGGTTCGAGAGCTCCACACCTCCAGCGAAATCGCCGTCGTTGGCGAGGTCCTCCAGGTTGGGCGCCTGAAAGCCCTGGGCGACCGTGGCCGTCACACGCGTGCTCGGATCGATGTCGTACGCAGCTTCGAGGCTGCCCGTGAGGTCGTCGAAGGCGCCCCGCTCGCGCCCTCCGGCGGCGTCGAAGGCGAAGTCGTAGCGGGAGTAACGCAGTCCGACCGTGAACAAGAGGGGATCGAACGCAGCGATCTCGTCTTGCACGAAGAGCCCCAGGGACGCGTAGCGCGCGCCCGGAGCAAAGTCCCCAGCCTCTGGTGTGACCCCACCTGTCGTGAGGTCCGTGCGCTCGTTGAAGGAGTCCACGTCGTCGTGGATGAGCTCCACGCCGTAGGTGATGCGATGGTCCTCGCCGAGGCGGCGCCGCACGTCGATCCCGAGGCCGACGGAGTCGGTGTCCGTCTCACCGAAGACCTCGCTGCTGCTCCCCGTGCGTCGCCGCGCGCGCTGTTCGCGGTAGGAGCGCGCGAAGAGCCGCGCTTGCAGTCGATCGTCTGGGCTCGAACCGAGGTCCTCTTCCAGGGTCAATACAGTGTGCTGGCGCTCTTGGAGGGCGAAGTCGTAGCGCGCGAACGACGGCGCGGTTTGACCGAACCCCGGCACCACTGAGAACGTGCGCGGAACATCGAAGTCGCGGTTGATCCAGCTCGACGCGCGCAGGGTGCGCCCAGGCTCCAGCAGCCACTCGAACGAGCCAAAACCCGAGCCGGTGTGGTACCCCGTCTCTTCCTGGCGTTCGCCTCCGCCAGCGACGAGGTCGTCCCAGTCCGCGCCCGACACCACACCGACCCACCCGTGGCGCTCACCACCACCGGTCAACGTGAGTGACCCGCGCCATCCGCGGGTCGCGGTGTCGTGCAAGACCTCGGTCGATCCGCCGATACCGTCGCCCGAGCCCGGCGCACGGCGCTTCGTCCAGATCGCGACGACGCCGCCGATCGCGTCGGATCCGTAGAGGACGGAAGAGGTCCCCATGCGCACTTCGACGCGCTCGACGATGGCGGGGTCGATCGTGTTGAGGCTCTGGTTGGGTCCGAGGCGTGTGGTCGAGTCGTTGAGGCGCACACCATCGACCAGGATCAGCACTTGGTTCCCGAGCAGGCCGCGCAGGACGGGCGCTCCACCGCCCAAGTTCGACTCGACGAGGAAGACGCCGGCAGCCCGCGAGATCGCGCGCGGCAAGGAGCGCTCGCCCGTGCGCGCGAGGTCCGCGCTGTCGAGCACGAGCGAGCGCGCCGCGGACGCGGTCAGGGGGGCCTCGTCGCGGGGAGACACGACGAGGACCTCGTCCGCAGTGAGCGCGGAGCCCGACTGCAGGAGCGAGCAGAGGAGGCTCAACGGCAGCGTCACCCGGACAGTATGCGGTCCGTCGCACCGAGCCGATCGGCCATGACATGTCCCTTACGCCGCCGTGCAACGGACCGTGCGCGATCGCTGCGCACTCGGTTCGGTCCCTGGGTTTACGATGAGCGGCTCATCCGTCCCCCTTCTCCTACGAGGACCCCCGTGCTGCAACTCCTCCTCCCCTACGCGGCCGCACTGCA
>CAYOBN010000062.1:2333-30401 GCA_964402175.1 uncultured Planctomycetaceae bacterium
CTGCCTGAAGAAGGCATGTATCCGATGAGCGAGCTGCCGCGGCTCGACTTGGCCGCCCGCGGCATCGAGCTGAAGGCCGCAGAGCTGTTCAACCCCGACGAGGTCAGCGTCGTCGACGGCATCTGCCGTGTGAACGGCTGCACTGGTTCGTTCGTGTCCGCCGAAGGGCTCATCATCACGAACCACCACTGCGCGTACGACGCGATCCAGAAGGCCAGCAGCGCCGACAAGGACCTCTTGGCGAACGGCTACAGCGCGATCACGCGTGAAGAAGAGCTGCCCGCCCCCGACTACGTCGTGCGGATCACGGAGGACTACACCGACGTCTCCGCACAGGTCCTCGCCGCAGTGACCGACGACATGCCCTTCCTCGAGCGCACCCGCGCGATCGAGCGCCGCCGCAAGGAGCTCGAAGCCGCAGCGGAGGCCGCGAACCCGGGCCTGCGCGCCGAAGTGGCCGAGATGTTCACGGGCAAGACGTACGTGCTCTTCCTGTACACCTTCCTGAAGGACGTGCGGCTCGTCTTTGCGCCCCCGGCCTCGGTCGGGAACTTCGGCGGTGAGGTCGACAACTGGGAGTGGCCGCGGCACACCGGCGACTTCGCCTTCATGCGCGCCTACGTGGCGCCAGACGGCTCGTCGGCGACCTATTCCCCCGAGAACGTGCCGTATGCTCCGAAGCGCGTGATCCGCGTCGCGCCCGAAGGCGTCGTGGAAGAGGACGCGGTCTTCATCCTCGGCTATCCAGGCCGTACGAACCGGCACCGCACGGCGAGCTTCTTGCGCTACGAAGCGGGCACCCGTCTGCCGCTGATCGTGGCGCTCTACCAGTGGCAGATCGCCGTGATGGATGAAGCGGGCCAAGGCGACCGCAGCGTCGCCCTCAAACACGCCGCGCGCAGCAAATCGCTCGCCAACGTCGAGAAGCGCTCCCGCGGCCAAGTGCAAGGCATCGCGCGCAAGGAGATCATCGAAGCGCGCGCTGCGGACGAGGCGGCGCTGCAGGCGTTCATCCAGAGCGACCCCGACCGCTCGGAGCGCTACGGCACGGTGCTGGCCGACATCGACGCGGTGTACACGGAGATGACCGCGGCTGCGCCGCTCGAGCTCCACCTCGGGCAGCTACGTTCGGCTTGCCGTGCCCTGTCCTTCGGGCACTTCGTCTACGAAGCCAGCGTCGAGCGCGCGAAGTCGGACCTCGAGCGCGAGTCGGCCTACATGGACAAGAACTGGGCGCAGTCCGTGCAACGGACGCTCGTTTCGATGGCCGACTGGCACGCCGCGACGGACGTGACGATGTTGGCGGGGATGTTGGAGCGGCTCGCGAAGGTACCGGGTGCCGCCGAAGTCCCCGGACTCGGCCGTTTGATCGCGAATCCGGACGCGATCCCGGCGACGGCCGCGGCACTGATCGCGAACACGCGCCTTGGCGACGTCGCGTTCGTCGAGCAGTGCCTCCAGAAGTCCGCCGACGAGCTCGCAGCGAGCGAGGATCCGTTGCTGCGGCTCGCGATCGCGCTCTACCCGAACGCCGTCGCCGTCCGCGAGCTCGACAAAGCGCGCGAGGGTCGCCTCAACCGCCTCTACGGATCGCTCTTGGAGGTCAAACAGTCCTACCTCGCGACGAACTTCGTCCCTGACGCAAACGGGACGCTGCGCTTCACCTGCGGTCGGATCCGCAGCTATTCACCCGCCGACGCGGTCATCCGCACACCGATCACCACCCTGAAGGGTGTCATCGAGAAGACGACGGGTGTCGAGCCGTTCGATACGCCGCAAGCGGTGCTGGAGGCCTACGCCGCGCGCAACTTCGGACGGTTCGTGCATCCCGATCTGGGAGAGGTGCCCGTCGCGATCCTGTACGACACCGATACGACGGGCGGCAACTCCGGCAGCCCGGTGCTGAACGGCAAAGGCGAGCTCGTCGGGGTCAACTTCGACCGCTGCTTCGAGGCCACGATCAACGATTTCGCCTGGCACCAGGACTACAGCCGCTCGATGGGCGTGGATATCCGCTACGTGCTGTGGATCACCGGGGTGGTCTACGGGGCCGAGCACCTTTTGCGTGAGATGGGTGTGAAACCCTGACGGGGCCCGTGCGGTCGCTTCTTTCATCGGGGGACCACTGGAGTGTCCCCCGATCGACGACGATAAGACCGCACATGCTCTGCCTCGCTCTCTCTCTATTCATCGTTCTCAGCCCATCGACGCCCCCCGGCGACGGAGTGGCGCACTGGAAGGGCCGTAAGGTCGACGCGGACGCGCTGCAGGCGACCCTGGGACAGGGTGTCCTGGACGTCCTGCTCGCATGGGCCCCTTGGGCGGAGTCCCAGGGTTACGAAGCCTACGTCGAGCCGCGTGGCCGGGTCGTGCTGTACCTCGCCGACGATGCGCGCGGTGCGACCAAGGAGCTCGCGCTCATCGAAGAGACGGCCGACGCGGTGGAAGAGCTGCTGTTCGGTCCTGAGAAGACGCGCGCCGCTGGGGTCCCGCCGCGGCCCTTCGTGGACGCCCCTGCGGTGATGGCGCACACACGCGACGAGGCGGAGTATCGCGTCCTGCTCCAGCACGCCGCGACGCTCGAGCCCTCACTCGCGAGCTGGGTGCCCTTCGGGCAGACGTTGACGGGGTTCACGTTGGTGAAGCCGCTCGCGTCGGGCTGGGCCGCCAAAGCCGCGCAGCGCGTGGAGTGGAAAGCAGAGAACGAGGTGGTGCACCGCCTGACTTCGCTCCTCGTCCTGCGGCAATACGGAGAGGTGCCTTACTGGCTGATCTCTGGCCTCTCGTGGCACGTCGAGCTCGAGCGCTGCAAGGACATCTACTGCTTCCCGTACCGCGACGAGTTCGTTTGGGCGACGGAGCACACCGCTTGGCCGAAGGAGCTGAAGGCGCTCTTCCGCGACGGTCGCAGCGAGTTCGTCTCCGGGCTCGCCGCGTGGAAGCGCGGGACGTTCGACGCGGCGCGCTCGAAGGAGGCGTTCGGTCTGGCGCGCTTCGCAGCGGGACGCCCAGGCGCCCTCTCCGGCATCCTCGCCGACTTCGCCGAGCTGCGCCGCACCGCGGGCATCCGGCACATCGACGAGCACAACTGGGAGCTGATCGTCGGCTGGGAGCCCGATATCGATCAGACGCGCACGATCCTGCGCCGGCACCTCGGCGACGACTTCGAAGCAACAGCGATCGCAGCGTTTGTCGGCAAAGCCCCTCCGAAGCCAAAGCGGAGCTGAGTCCGCGCGCCCTCACCGCGACCCGAGGTGGTGCGGCAGGCCCAAAGCTGCCGCAAAAGCGCGTCGGTCGGGGATCGTCGCGAGGAGATCGACGTAAATCGGCAGCCCGCTGCGCACGGAGATCCATACGCGAGGCGCGTAGACGCTCCCGGAGTCCGTGGTCGCCGCAGTGCGGAAACGATGTCCAGCGATCCGCTCGCGCGCGATGCTGCGCGACATCCCGGCGAGCGTCCGGACGCAGAGACGCGCCCTTTCAGGGTCCAGCGTGATCTCCGTCGCCACCATGGGGAACAAGACCACGACCGGCAGCAGAAGCGGCAGACCGACCGCCAGCGGCCAGAGCGTGCCGGTTTTGAAAGCGAGGACGGTGAGCCCGAGGAAGCCCGCGACAGCGAGCGCACCGAGGCTCCGCCAAACCCAGGCGAGAGCGCCGTATCGATACAGGGTGCTCATCTCTCTGTCCGCGGCGGGGTGCTGTCAGGGGAGGGGTTCGCGGGTCAAGCGGATCGCGTCCGCGCGGAGCACTGCGGAGCCCGCGCGCGCGCGGAGCTCGAAGCCGAGCTCAACATCCCGCAGCGCCTCGGTGACATCGAACTCGAGGACGACCCGCTCCGACTTCGTCCCCGTCCGAGCTTCGCCCTCGGCACACGAGCTGACGAGCCGTAGCCCGCCGGGTGGCGCGTCGGGCTCGTCGAGCGGCGCGACGCCCTCCAACACCGCCTCGACCTCGAAGCGATAGCGCCCGCGCTCCAGCAAGAGCCCGCGCCGGAAGCTACCGATGCAGCGCCCGCTCGGCCCTGTGGCGATGACAAGCACCGCGTGACCCGCGCGCTCGTCTTCGCTGAGGGTCGCATCCTCGACCTCGCTGTGGGGGTGCCAGCCCCCCACTGACGTGGCGACACCGGTGACGAGCTGTAGCGGCGGAGGTTCCGGGGCCTCCACCTCTCCCTTCAGGAACGCCGCGCGCTCTGTGATGCGCTGCAAGAGCTCGCGGTAGCGCTCCGCCTGCGCCGCGGCCGCGCCGGGGTCGCGCCGCACGAGGGCCGCCTGGATGCGCGCTTGGACGGGCGCCAGCGCAGCCTTCAGCGTCTCGGGGCTCACGCGCGGGAGCTGCGTGCGGAGCTCTGCGCGGTAGAGCGCTCGCCACTCTGGGCGACGCATGACGGAGCCCGCGACGAGCGACCAAGGCATGTCCAAGGTCGAAGCCCAGGGATCACCCAGAAGCTGGTCCATGCCGTGGGGCAAGAACTCCGCCCGCCCCTTGCGCGCGATGTAGAGGCGGTAGTTGTTGCTGTTGCCGGTGTAGCCGTCCCAATGTCCGAGCAGCATTTCGAGCGCCATGAAGCGCACGAACTTCGGCACGTCGAGCGTTTCTTCGAGCGCGGGCCAGCGCTCGTGCAGGTCGACGTGACTGCACGCTTCGGCGAGCGCACGCAGATCGCGCCCCCCTTTCGGCCCGCTGCCTGCGTCGCGCTCGAGCTCCGCGTCGATGTCCTGACAGAACCCGCCTTCGTAGAGGTTGCCGAAAGGGGCCTCGTACCAGCGCGCCAAGAAGGTGTCGTCGAAGCCCTCTTTCAGCACGTACAGCCCGAGGTCACGTTCGTTGATTTGGACAAACGCATGGGCGACGCGAGTCGCAGGCACTCCCGCCGCGCGAAATACATGGGAGCCGATCCACTCCGACAAGAAGCTCTCATCCTGTACGGAGTTGTTGAGATGGAACTTCGTCAGGCCGTGGAGCTCCGCCTTGCCGTCGAACTTGTCGAGTCGCACGGTCAGCGCGGGGCGATCGTCGTAGTCGCGGAAGCTCCCGGCCGCGCCTTTGAGCTTGACCCCGGCCCGCTCCGCAAAGCGCTCGCCGTTCATCCAGATCTCACAGCGCGCCCATGCGCGCGGGTCCTCGCGCAAGGACTCTTCCGCCTCCTCCTCCAGCACAAAGCGCAGCTCATGCACCGGCCCGCGGGCGAAGTACGCGGCGCTCGGGTCGGAGACCGCCTGGGGCGAGGGCAGCGCTGCGCTCGGGAGCCACACCGCTGCGGCGAGGAGTACGAGGGTCATGGTCCGAACGGTAACCGACGGCCCAAGGCTGCACTCGCTATCCGAGGTGCGGGACCCCGCGGATCGAAGCCCAGCCGGCCGGATGGCACAGCCATGGGATACGATGGGGCCCCAGGAGCGCGCTGGAGGCCGCGCTTCGTTTCCGTCGTAATGCCACTCAGGTCACTCGCACTCGCCACCTTCGCTCTCGCCGCGACCCTCGCCTGTCGCCCGGAGCCGCAAGACCCGCAGATCCCTGGGTGGAGACGGGCCTCCTTCGCGCCGATCGGGCCGCGCCCGACCCTGGCAGCGACCGTCGCGGCTCGCATCCCGGCGAGCCGCTTCGAGTCGACATGGCGCGTCCCGCGCACAGGCCGCGTCGACGGGCCGATCGAATGGGCCGAAGGCGGGGGTCTGCGCCTGTCGGGCGAGGGCGCGCGCTTGGCGGCGCTGCCCGTCGACCTGACCGCCGCGGAGCTGCACCGCGTCGACCTCGAACTCGACGTCCCGGCCGGTGAGCGCGAGCTCTTGCGCCTCGCGTTCTGGACCGGCGCGCGCACTCGCGCCTACACCGAGATCACCGTGGTCGAAGGAGGCGAGGGACGCGAGCGCGTGTCGCTCTCCTTGCAGCAAGCGCGAGGGCTCATCGGCACATTCGACCGCATCGTGCTGGAGTCCGCGGGTCAAGCCAGCGTGCTCGCTGTCTTCTCCCTCGAGTTCTGGCGGATGTCGGAGATCAGCGACCTGCCGACCGCACACGACGGCGAGTCCTTGGTCGTCGTCGCCGATGACGGTCGCCGCGGCGTCGCGATCGACGCCCAGCATCCCTCGTCCCTACGGATCGAAGCCGCGCGCGGAGCGCAGGTCGAATTCTCGTATCGCGTCGGCCCCGCAAGAGCGTTCGAAGACGCGGTGCTCCTCTTCGAGCCGCCTGATTCCGCGACGGCGCTTCGTTTTCCTCTCGGTGTGGCCGACGAATTCCGTTGGCAAACGGCGACTCTGCCGCCGCTTGCGGGCTCGGCTGGGGAATGGACGATTCGTTTGGTCGGCGGCGCGGAAGGTGCATACACCTTCGTCGCGGATGTCGGCGCCAGCCTCGCACCACCGAACGAGCGCGACGCGCTCGCTCCGACGGTCCTCTTGGTGACCTCGGACACTCACCGCGGCGAGCTGCTCGGTGTGACCTCCGAGGGCCTCGTGCGGACGCCGACCCTCGATGCGCTCGCCGCGCGCGGCCTCCTGTTCGACGACGCCGGGGCCACGTCGAACGCGACCAATCCATCGCACGTCGCGCTGTTGACCGGCCTGCATCCACGCGATAGCCGCATCGTGACGAACCGCGACCCCGTCACAGCGCGGGCGGTCACTCTCGCCGAGCGCTTCGCCGCGGCCGGTTGGCGGACCGCAGCCTCGTTCAGCGCGTTCCACCTCGGGCACGCGACGAGCGGCCTCGGCCAAGGTTTCGATCGCTATGACGGCCCTGGCGCGCCGACGGGCCTCGAGTTCGACGCGTTCGAGAGCGCGGCGGAGTCCGTCCGCGACGGCAGCCAGACGATCGAGCGTGCGCTCCGCCAAGTCGAGGCCGCGGGGAGCGCTCCGCTCTTCCTCTGGGTCCACCTCTTCGACGCCCACGACCCCTATAACCCGCCAGCGGGCTTCGATCGCCGCTACTACCCGGCGGGACGCGATCCGCGTGTCGACGGTCCCGGGATGCCGATGCCCACGGACCGTGTGCCGACGTTCCTCGGCGGGATCAACGATCCGGACTTCGCATGGGCGCAGTACCGCGCGCTCGTCGACTACGTCGATCACGTCCTCGAGCCGTTGCTGGCACGACCGCGGATCGGCGGCGGTGTCATCGCTTTCACCTCCGATCACGGCGAGTCGTTCGGCGAACACGGCATCTGGTGGAACCACGCTGGCCTCTATCCCGCGACGACGCGTGTGCCGCTGGTACTCGCGTGGCCGGGGTCACCGCCGCAGCGAGTCCGTGTGCCTGTCGAACAAGCCGACGTCGGACACACGCTCTTGAACCTCGCGGGGCTCGGAGCACAGGACTTCCCCGGGCGCGACCTGCGCTGGACGCTCGAGAACGACACCGCCACGTCGCCCCGGTACGCGCTGGCGTACCACGGCCGACAGGCGTCCGTCGATGATGGCCGCTGGCTGCTGGTCCTCCACTTGGCAGAGAGCGTCAGCGACGACGCCAGCAAACACTGGCTGACGGGCCAGGTCGAGCTCTTCGACCGGCGCAGCGATCCGCAGTGCGAGGTCGATGTCGTGGAGCGAGAGCTGCCCCGCGCGCGCTCCATGCGCAAACACCTCCTGGACTGGCTCGCCGCGGCGGACGCTGAGGGTTACAAGGGCGAGTACCACGTCAAAGCCTCCGTCGATCGCGCCCTGCAAGCGCTCGGTTACGCGAGCGGCGGCGAGGCGACGGGCGCGTGGTACGACCCGGCCCGCGGCGATCACTTCTTGGAGCGTTTCGGTGAGCGCTGACCCGTCATCAGGGCCCTTCTCAGGGCCCTTCCCAGGGTCCTTCTCTGGGTCCTCTCTCGAACCCACCTTCGTGGGATCGACGCGCCGCGCGGGCCCTGTGGTCGCGTTCGTGTTCGCGCTGGCGGTGCTCGCGGTCGGGCTCGCCTGGGCTGCATGGTTCGCCGACGACGCGTTCATCACGTTCCGCTGCCTCGACAACTTCGTGCACGGCCGCGGCCTGACGTGGAACGTCGCGGAGCGCGTTCAGGCGTTCACGAACCCGCTGTGGCTGTTCCTGCTCGCGGCGCCCTACGCCGTATTCGGCAGCATCTACTGGGTTTCGCTGATCACCTCATGGTCAGCGGTCGCGCTGCTCGTTGGGCTGATCGCTCGCTCGGCCAGCAGCGTCGCGATGGCAGCGATCGGCGTTCTGCTCCTCGCCGGATCGAAGGCGTTTGTCGAGTACTCGGTCTCCGGAATGGAGAACCCGCTCCTGCACCTGATCGCGGCGGCGGCGACGGTGACCTTCCTGCAAGAGCTCGAGCCGCTGAAGAAAGCGCGCCGCCTCGCGCTGCTTGCGAGCTGCGCGTTCCTCACCCGCGCAGACGCGTTCCTCTTCACCGGCATCCTGTGCGGGGCCACATGGCTCGCTGCACCTCGCTGGCAGGTGCTGAAGGCCATCGTCCGCGGATGGTCGCCGATCGTCGCCTGGGAGCTCTTCTCGATCACCTACTTCGGCTTCTGGCTGCCCAATACGGCGGTCGCAAAGCTCGGCGGAGGACTGCCGCGCGCCGAACTCGCGGAGCAGGGGCTCCGTTACCTGCAGAACTCCCTCACCTGGGATCCGCTGACGCTGACCTCGGTCCTGGTAGCCGTTCTGGCGGTCCTCGCTCGCCCACGGCGCACGACGTTGACCGTGGCGCTGGCCCTCTGCGCGCACTTGGCGTACGTGGTGAGCGTCGGCGGCGACTTCATGAGCGGACGCTTCTTGTCCGCACCCTTCGTCGTGGCGGTCGTGCTGCTCGTGCGCACGAATCCTCGCCCGAAGTTCCGCTGGGCGGTCGTCGCTGCGGTACTGCTGCTCGCTGTGATCAGCGAGCGCAGCGTCTGGCGCCCGCGGCCTGGCCCGCTGGGCTTCCAGACCGCGACCGACACCTACGGCGTCACCGACGAACGCGCGGTGTACTACGCCTTCACCGCGCTGCTCGGCGGTGGTTATGGGCCCTGGGGCCGGATGGCCGACGGCGCCGCGTACCCGCCCGCGCTGCGGGCCCAGCAACGCTTCGAGGCCGGTGAAGCCGTGCAAGTGCACACCCAGATCGGGATGCTGGGCTATTTCGCTGGTCCAGAGGTCCACATCGTCGATCCGATGGGCCTCGCGGACCCGCTGCTCGCGCGTCTGCCGATCACGACCCCCGACGGCGAATCGCTCTTCCGCCGCACTCGCGACGAAATCGGTCGCTTCTGGCGCATCGGTCACCTCGAGCGCGGACTGCCCGCGGGTTACCTCGACTCCCTGACCAGCGCGGAGAACCGAGTGGCACAACCCGACCTGGCGCGCGCCTACGGGACCCTACGAACGATCACCCGAGGCCCACTCTTCAGCTCGGCCCGCTGGCGCGCGATCCTCGCACACCAACGCGGAGAGACCGCCACCGACATCGAGCGCTGGCGCCGCGCAGCAGCGGCCACGGGCGCGCATTAGGTCAGAGCGTGATGACCCTCTCGGCCAGATCGTGTCCATCTCGCTGACCCGCGCGGGCGCGATGTCCAAGCCGTAGTGCTGAACACAGCTGCCCACGCTGCTCGGGAATCCCTTGCTTCGGCAAGCGCACGACGCGTCGGTCCTTGGAGGCGAGGGCCGCGATCGCCGACATGACGTCGAATGAGCCCGCGCTCTCGTCCTGGGTCGGCGCTTGCTGGCTGAAGTACCACGCGAGCTGACCACTTCGTGCTTCGCCCGCCGTCGTCACGGCCAAGTCATTGCGCCGCAGCCGGTGCTGCGCCGAATCAACCCGGCGAGGTGTCGAAGTTCAGTTGGGCCGACCTGATGATGAGGGTGTTCGCGAAGGACGTCCTGAAGTGCCCTCGCTGCGGCTCGCGCCGCCTCATGCTCGCGGCGATTGCAGATGGACCCACGATCACTCGCCTCCTGGCACATCTCGCTCTCCCCACCGAGCCCCTGTCCGTCGCGCCTTCGCGTGAGCCGCCGCAGTTGGAGTTCGCCTGGTAGCGAGCCGAGTCCGCCCTGGCAGAGCGCCCCTGTCCATGGCGCCCTGCCCAAGCCTCCCGTCGATCGCCCGAGCGCGAGACTCCGAGGGATCTCTGCCCCCGTCCCGGTCCCCCACGAGCGACCGCGGCGGGCCCCTTCGTATCGCGACGGCTAGCTCACTCCGCCCGGGGCCCTCTCCCAGGGCTCCGGCCTCGGTTGGGTCCACCGCGTCAGCGTGGTCCGGGGTCGCCGTGACCCACGTGCGCCCAACCCTGAAGGCAATATGTCTCGAAACGAGCCACCCCAGGCCCGCCCAACGGACAACCGTGTCTTCAACTGCCTGCTCGGATCGCCTATCCGCCCACCGCCGACCCGGCGCACCTCGCGTTCCTCCGCGACATCGTGCTCCTCGGCTGGAAGGACCTCGACGACGCGCTGCACCTCGCGCACGAGATCGGCCACGACGTACCGATGATCCGGCACACCCGAGGCGCGCTCGGCCCGGCCTTCGGCATTGCCCTCGACGACACCGCGGCAGCGGGGCCGCACTGACCCGGCTCGGCCGAGCCGGCCGACGGATCCCGGCTCGAACTCCAGCGGGAAGGCGCCGTACCGAGCCCGTCTTCGCCGTCGATCCCCGGCCTCAGGATCGTCCACGGCCTGCCGGCGGGCGGCCTTCGACGGGTTCGTCTGGACCGTCGATCGCTCAGGCAGGGAGATCGTCACCGCCACGCTCGGGCCGGCGGTCGTCGACAAGGCACTGGTCGATGACCTCTTAGAGCTCGTCGACGATGAGCTGACCGCTGTTCGGCTCGGGTGCTACCGGCGAATCGAGTCCTCTTGCCGTTTCCGAGTGGAAGGTCGCACCGGTGTCGTCCGTTCAGCGCGTCCAGTTTCCCAGGTCGGGGTAGCACCCGAAGCAGTAGGCGACTGCCGCGCTGTTGACCCCGTCCCGGCCTGTCCAGAAATCGACGGGGTATTCCCAGTCGGAACCGGACCGTTTCTTCGGTGCAACGGCGAGACGTACGAACCGTTCGGTCATTCCGCCATGCTCCGGCGTCTCGAGAATTCCGCAGAATCCCAGGGTTTCAAGGAGTGCCTTTCGGGACTCCGGCGTCGAATCGAACCCTGAGATCTTCGCGAGCGCCTGGCTGACGCCTTTCTTGACCGTACCTTCCGGGGGAAGCGCGGCGAGCACCTCGAGTATCCGAGAGAACAGCTCGAAGTCCGCTGCGACCGGAGACACGTCAGGCAGGCGGGCGTGTTCTTGCAGAAGGAACATCGCATTCGCCACGGTCGTACCGACCAGGCCGCCGACCTCGAATCGAATGCGATTCGATAGATTTCGAAAGACTGAATTGTCGTCAAGGGAAACACCGCAGATCGTGCAGAAGTCTCCCGTGTCGGGGCGTGCATAGGCGTGTGGCTGAAGCCGATGCAGGCTGGCGTACGCGGGCAAGCCTGCGCGACGTTCATGGCGTCCCGTGGAAAGGCTCGCGAGAAATGCGTCGGTATAGGAGCGCGCTGGCCGGCCTGCGAGCAAGGCGAGGACGGATTCTATGACCTCGTCATGGCCCAGGTGAATGACGTTTGGCCGAAAGAGAAGACCGGCGTCCAGGCCGGCCTGAACTTGCTGCTCCGTCAGTCCGCCGAACCCTTCGGGATCGAATGCCCCACTCGCGTAGGGGTCAAAGGTCAGCAGCGCGTTGAGTGCTGGTGTGTCTCGTGGTTCTCGCACAGGCAAGGAACTGCTCCACTGGGGTCATGCTGTCGGGTTCGGCTCTGCGGCCACAGGCGGCGGCGTAGCGTTCGTGATGTGAGGATCTGGACGCCACTGCGCAGCCTCATTGTGCCTTCGCGCGTAGGAAATCCAATCACCGGTCCCGGACCACCCGGGCCCCACCACCGCGATCCTCCCCCCTGCGCGCGACCCCGTCAACCCGGCCGCTACCGCCCGCGCGCACCGATCCCCGGTCCCATTCGGCCGCGTTCCCGCCGCGCGAGCACACCGCTCCCCGGCAGCGACCGCCCAGCGGTCGCAAATTCGCCCCGCGGCTTCACTCCGCAGCGTTGCCCTCGTCGGCAGCGTCCCCTGCCGCTGCCGGCGGCGCCCGGCACTCCGCCGGATCGGCCCCCGCCGCGGTCAGCCCGAGCGCCCCGAGCGCCCGCGCGATCGCCGCCGGATCGTGGATCGCCGTCAGCACGCGCCGCGGGCCCGCGCACTGCGGGCAGACCAGCACATCGATGCCAAGCATGGACAAGGTCGACGGTCTCGGCCGCAAGCCGTCAACCGTGGCGAACGCATCGGCCGCGAGCGGCGTGCGCAGGGCAACCACGCTGCCGCGGACCGGCTCGCGCGCGACTCCTGAGGGCCCTGCTGTTGCCTCAGGACTTGGCCGCGTAGCGGCACATCGGCTTGCCGCCGATCTGGCCCGCGCTTGTGAACCGCACTCCTGGCACATCTCGCTCTCCCCACCGAGCCCCTGTCCGTCGCGCCTTCGCGTGAGCCGCCGCAGTTGGAGTTCGCCTGGTAGCGAGCCGAGTCCGCCCTGGCAGAGCGCCCCTGTCCATGGCGCCCTGCCCAAGCCTCCCGTCGATCGCCCGAGCGCGAGACTCCGAGGGATCTCTGCCCCCGTCCCGGTCCCCCACGAGCGACCGCGGCGGGCCCCTTCGTATCGCGACGGCCAGCGCACCACGCTTGGGGCCGTCTCCAAGGGCTCCTGCCTCGGTTGGGTCGACCGCGTCAGCGTGCAACCGGGGTAGCCGCGACCCAGATACGGCTAACTCCGGGCGCAGTGTGTCTCGTATTGGGTCACCACGGACCCCACTAGCGGACAACCCTGTCACGAACTGCCGGTTTGGAAGCCCTATCCGCTTCCACGCGTTCGGAATGCCGCAGTTCATGCTCAGTGATGGCGGACCTCCATTCGGGTCGACGGGGCTGGGGCGCTTGTCGAGGCTCGGCGTCTAGCTGCTGCGCGTTGGCGTCGTGCCGGTGCTCATCGAGCCGGGGCGCCCGGATCAGAATGATCGTCACGAGCACTTCCACGAGACCATGCAGGCCGAGACGGCCTCGCCACCAAGCAAGACGATTCGCGGTCAGCAAACGTCGTTCGAGTACTTCCAGCAAGTCTACAACGAGGAGCGACCTCACGAGGCGCTCGGGATGAGGACTCCGGCCGAGGTCTACGTACTGTCGCCACGGCACTTCCCGGACGCGCCCCCGGACCACAGCTAACCCGGCACATTCGAGCCACGGCGAGTACGCCCGGACGATGGCATCTAGTGGGGCGGCAGCCTGGCCTTTGGCGGCGAAGTGATCGGCATCGAGGTCGTCGACGACGGACTCTGGCATGTGCACCTGGGGCCGCTGCGACTCAGTGTGCTGCATGGCCGATCGCGCACGATCGTGCCCGTTGCTGGCTGCCGATCTCGGGGCACCCTAGCGACCCACGGGGTTCGGCTGGACCTGCAACATCGTCGCTCCGCTCCTCGGATTGCAGCTCCAGCCGAATCCCGCGGTTGGCATGCTCAGCCCCTCGAAATCGAGCAGCAAGTGTCACCCATGTTCCCGGTTGCACAGATGCGCCGGAGTTCGGCAGTTCGGCCGAAGAACGAGGAGCGCTGCAAGGGTGTCTTGGGCTCAGTGGGTTGCGAGGCCGCGACCGGGAGATAGGCTGACGGCGAAGGCTGACCGCCGGGATGTCGGCCGAAGTGTGCAACTTGAAGTTAGGCCTACGCGATGGACGTCATCGACTTGCAGACCAAGGCTCGCCCGGTCCTGGGTCGGATCGAGCACTACTGGTTCGAGAATGCCACGACGGGTCTGAAGCGGACGTTGTTCCATCGGATCGTGGTTCCGTTCGAGCCCTTCGACTCCGGCTTGGGCTATGTCTCGCAGCCCGAGTCGACGGAGTTGGTCGTCGAGTGGGTCAACCTGGGTCTTGCGGATCCTTCCGATCTGGATGGTGTTGTCATCGCGATGGGGACGACCCCCGATGTTGAAGCTTCGATCTACCTCGGTGCGGCTCATAACTGGACTGACTTGAAGGAGCTTCACCTATCTCGTGAGGGAGACGCCTACCGCCTTCGATGCAGGGCCACGGTCGAGTTCGAGAATGAGGGCGTTGCGCGAAACGCACCATTCGAGTTCGAGGCGATAGCCAAGTATGTTGGCGAGGCCTAACTACACGCAGGAGCCGGCGAGCTGCGCGGACCAAGCAACCACGAGAGCAGAGCCCTCGACCGCGCACCTCGCGGCTCAGCGCCATCAGGCGTTGGGCCGACGGGTTTTTCCGTGATGACGGTCGACTCCGTGTCTGTCTGCTTCGCGTTCCCTGATCCGTTGCTTTCAGCTCCCCCTCCGGAGGACACATGATCTCCCGCAACTTCCTGCGGTTCGCGCTGTCGTGCTTCTTGGTCGCTTGCGAATCGTCGCCCGGCTGGTCGGTGCGCAGCTCCGCGCCGGACGACCTGAAGGTTCAGTCGTGGGAGCTGTCGGACGCACCGCCGGCCGGAGAACTGATGGTCGTGCGATGCGAGTATGACCTTGAGGTCGCCGGGGAGCGGCAGCGCGCCACGAGTGAGCTGTTCGTGTCGACGGGGGGTGCGCGCCACGCCGAGCCCATTGTCTTTGTTCCGGAGATCCCGCCGCCGGTGGCTCCGATCGGCAAGTGGACGCTTGTGGGCTGCGGCGACACGCGCAGCGGCGCAGTCAACCTCTTGTAGAAACTCGGGTCGGCGCTCCAGTTCAATCCTCACTTCCACGCCCTCGTGATCGATGGCGTGTACGTCACCGAGCGCCCGGGCGCAGTGCCGACGTTCCGTCCCGCAACCCCAATGTCGGACCTCGACGTGGCGCGTGTTCAGGCCGACGCGTGTGCGCGTATCGAGCGTGTCCTACGCGTGCGCGGCATGCTTGCGCCTGACTGCACGGACGCGGAGCCGCTCGAGGGGTACGACGGCTCGGCGCTACCCGAACTCTGGTCCGCGTCGCTCTTGTCGCAGACTGTCGCCGGCGACAGCGTGCGTCAGAAGGTGCCCAGGCTCGTCGAAGCGGAGGGCGCGTCGGCGAAGCGCGAGGCACTGGAGCTGCCGCGCCACGCGCTCGTCGCGAGCTCCAACGGCGATTCGCTCCACGCCGCGACGCGGATCGAGGCGCACGATCGCGACGCGTTAGAGCGGCTGATTCGCTACATGTCACGCCCTCCATTGTCCCAGGGCCGCCTCATGCAACGCGAGGACGGCAGGGTCCTCTGGAACCTGCGTCGCCGGGTCCCCTTCCGAACGCCCCACTGGGGCGTTCGGATCCCGCTGCGCGGGACCGGGGCTTACCGGCGCGATGGCACCCGCGCCTTCGTCTTCGATCCGCTGACCTTCATCGGCCGGCTTGCAGCTCTGGTACCCCACGTTCGGGAGCACCAGCTCACGTACCATGGCTGCCTGGCCCCTGCATCGCCGCTGCGTGACCACGTCGTGCTCCGCCCGCCGTCGTCACGGCCAAGTCGCTGCGCCGCAGCCGGTGCTGCGCCGAATCAACCCAGCGAGGGGCCGAAGTTCAGTTGGGCCGACCTCATGATGAGGGTGTTCGCGAAGGACGTCCTGAAGTGCCCTCGCTGCGGCTCGCGCCGCCTCATGCTGGCGGCGATTGCAGATGGACCCACCATCACGCGCCTCCTGGCACACCTCGGTCTCCCCACCGAGCCCCTGCCAGTCGCGCCCGCGCGTGAGCCGCCGCAGCTCGAGTTCGCCTGGTAGCGGGCCGAGTTCGCCCTGGCAGAGTGCCTCTGTCCATGGCGCTCTGCCCAAGCCTCCCGCCGCTCGCCCGAGCGCTCGACTCCATGGGGAGATCTGCCCCGACCCGGTCGACCAGGAGCGACTGCGGCGGGCACCCTCGTATCGCGACGGCTAGCGCACCACGCTCGGGGCCGTCTCCAAGGGCTCCTGCCTGGGCTGGGTCCACCGCGTCCGCGTGCTCCGGGGTCGCCGTGACCCACGTAGGCCCAACCCTGAGGCAACATGTCTCGCAATGAGCCACTCCAGGCCCACACAACGGACAACTGTATCTTCAATTGCCTGCTTGGAATACCTATCCGGTAGCGTATGCGACAGCGTCCCTTTGTGGTATGCCTCATAAGAAAATGGATGCGCCAAAATTGAAGCACCTATCCTGGCACAACAGATTGCGCGCTCTAGTCGTGTTGATGATCTGCCCCGGAGCGGTTCCTGCCTCGGATACGCAAGCTGTTCTGGCCCCCCAGGAGGGCGGGCCGCGACAAGTCACTGCGTGCACCCAAGACAAACAGACCCAAAAGATCACCTCAGCGCTTCGCCCGGTGGGGCAGGTTGTTGGCGAAGCCGTAGCATACCTAGAGCGTCTATCGAGGAGCGCCGAGGCGACGGACCTTGGCGAATCGCGGTATCAAGTGATACTGATGGTGCAAGGCCGCATCGACGAACTTAGCTGGATGTGTACGGCAGCGAGTACCGACTTCAGCGCGCCCATTGTCGTCGAAGAGCTCGACCGCTCAATGTCGCAAATCAACAGGTTTGCGTGGATGGATCTTGAGCGGCATGATTTGGTCTGTCAAATCGGATTGCAACTCGCTCTACTGGAGTTGCGTGCAAGCGCGACAGCAGAAGCCTTTCTTGCTCGCGCCATCAACCGCGAGCAGTCGCCGCTTGTAAGGCACTGGAGATTGAGCGCAGCATTGCGGCTTGTGCACTTGCCTGCCGTAAGAGAGGCGTTGCAGACAGCAGTCTCCCTTAACGACGCCGAGCTGCGTGCCCGTGTTACTGCACTCTCGGAAGCATCCGTAGCACTTCCCGCAACGCAAATAGATAAGATCTGCGAGGCATGGGGAGCCTTGCCACTCATGCCACACTTGCGATACGCGGCAAGTGTCGTCGATTACAAGACAAATGACGCGGCGTTTTGGGTGCTGCGCTGCAGCAAGTCGAACGTGCAGATCGCCACACAGGCCCCGGAGCCATTCTACCAAGAAAATTCAGCGCACGCATTGGAGCTGGCCCTATGCGTGCGCTGGATGGCTGAGCGTCGGAAGCCGGTGGCCGGTCTCGCTGGGGAATCCAAGGTTCTTGTGGACCTGAGCTCCATGTTCCCGCGCAGCTTCCCTAGCCCGTATGGTTCAGTCCAACAGCTGGCGCGCTTTGAGGCGTGGAGCGTGACCCCTGAGGTTGATAGGGCTGAAGCGCTTTGGGAGTACCTCAGTGGATTAGAACTACCCAGATGGGTTACGCGGCTTGACTGAAACGCAGCGGATGGGGCTTTCAAAGCGTCCTTTCGGTGCGCGTGCGTAACCGCCCAGAAGTCGAGCCGCGGGCGCCGCGGCATCGCCGCGGCCCCCCTACGAGTGGCATCGATGCCGCCAGCTGGCGGTGTTCAAGCACCCTCAGGCGGCGCGTCGGCCTTCAGCTTCGCCGCGGTCGCGGCGTAATTCCAAGGCAAGGTAAGTGTACGGCGACCGCCCAGGGTCGCCCAGTCCCAACCGCCGCCACCGCCGTGGAGCATGCCTCCATGAACCTCGAACAAGTGATCGCCACTCGCCCCACGGAGCGACGGCACCGTGGCGCCCGGGACGGCGAGCTGATCGACGCGGCAGAGCGGGAGGGGGTGACCGTGGCCTCTTTCGCGAGTCGGCTTGGCGTAGTCGCCGAGTCGATCTACGCCTGGCAGCGAAAGCGCGGCGGGCACCCGAAAGCCGCTGCGATACGTAGTGTGACGGCTGGCCTGGTCCGCGTGCATGTCGCGGAGTCGAAGGCGATGCTAGCTCCCGTCGGTGGCCCGAGCGCGAGACTCCGAGGGAGGTCTGCCCCCCGTCCCGGTCACCCACGAGCGACCGCGGCGGGCCCCTTCGTATCGCGACGGCTTGCGCACCACGCTCGGGGCCGTCTCCAAGGGCTCTTGCGTCGGTTGGGTCCACCGCGTCAGCGTGCAACCTGGGTAGCCGCGACCCAGATACGGCCAACTCCGGGGGCAGCGTGTCTAGTATTGTGCCGCTCCGGACCCCACTAGCGGACAACACAGTCCCGAACTGCCTGTTTGGAGGCCCGATCCCCTCCGGGGGGCGTCCGCGAGGTGCTCGCGCCGTGGACCTACACCCTCACCGCGTCGGACCCGCGCTGGGCCGTCGAGACCCCGAACGTGCTGATCGTGGCGGGCGAGAGCACACGGGTGAAGGTGAGTTGGCGCGGCGAGTGAGACGCTCCGAGGCGCTCGACGCTGCAATCGCTCTGGCGGGAGCGAGCGGCAGGCACACGCGTCCCGCTCAGGGTCTGCCCACCGACTGTCGATGGACTGGCGGAAACCCCCTGCCACCGCCATGCGCCACACTCCCGTCTTCGTCGTCGCCGCCGTGTGCTGCCTCCTCGTGCAATTGGGCAGCCGGGGCGGGAGCGACGCGCTCGAGCCCACTGCGGCCACGCTGCCCGTGGAACCGGGGGAACCCACGGCGCTCGTCGTCGACACGATTACGACGGAGCTCGGGCGTACCGCAGGCCGCACGCCGGCCCCCACGGGCAGCGCCGCACCCTCCGCCGAGGGCACGACTGCACCGATCGCGTTCGCCGGGCGCGCGTTCCTCGGGACGTACGGCGCGCTCGCCGACGCGCCCGTGCGCGTCACGGTGCACGCTGGCGTCGGCCGCGGCTGGGACGACCTCGGTCCGGCGATCGCAGCAGTGACGGTGCAGAGCGACGGTGACGGCCGCTTCGAGGGCACGGTCGATGCGCCGCGCACGGGGATCACCTTGTCCGCCGCGCCGGACCTCGACGACCACCGCGTCTTCCAGGACGTCCGTTCGGTGCTGCAGGGCGAGGCGGGCCCGCGCGACCTCGAGCCGCGCGCGTACCGCCTCGACGCGTTGGTCCTCGGCAAGGTCGTCGATCGCGAGGGGGCGCCGATCGCCGGCGCGCGCGTCGTGTCGCACTTGTCCGAAGTCCACACGGCGACCGACGGCGACTTCGCCCTGCCCCTCGACTCGAACTACCCCGCGCCGAGCGCCCGCGTGTTCGCCGACGGTTACGCGGTGGGCTCGTTCTCGGTCGGCGCACTCCGGCCCGGCGAACAGCCGGGACCGGTGGTCGAGCTCGCGCTGGAGCACCGGATCGTCGGCCACGTCGTCGACGCCGCGGGCCGGCCGCTGGCGGGTGCGAGCGTCAGCACCGGACTCCGCGGTAGCGCGAGCACCGAGACCGATCCGGACGGCCGCTTCGAGCTCGGAGGCTTCGATGCCGACGCCGGGCGACATCGCCTCGGAGCCTCGCTCGAGGGTTACCTCACGGCGACGCGCTCGGTGAAGCGCGACGAGCTGGCGACCGAGACGGGCGTGAGTGTCCTCGCCGAGCCGCTGATCCTGCGCCGGGGCGCGCGCATCACCGGCCGCGTCCTCGACACGGCTGGCCGCCCGATCGAGGGCGCGTTCGTGTCCCGCGGCGGCTACCCCAACACGACGGGGCCGGGCATCGCCGTCACGGACGCGGACGGCGCCTTCGAGCTGTGCGGCGCGATCCCTGGCCGCCAACCGGTCTGGGCGCGCCGCGCGGGCCTCGCCGCGGACTGCGTCGACGTGGAGGTCGCGGACGAGGCCTCCGCCGACGTCGAGATCACGTTGCGGCCCGGCCACACGATCCGCGGGGTCGTCGTCGAGGAGGGCGGCGAGCCCGTTCCGTACGCCGAGGTCCGACCGGAGGGGTCGCCCACCATGGGCCGGTCCTACGTCGGCGACTCGGGTCGCACCGACGCGGCGGGAGCGTTCACGCTGGTCGACCTGCCGACGGGCCGAGCGTCGGTGCGCGTTTTCGCTGCGGAGCGCGCTGACGAGACGCACCAGATCGCGGACGGAACGCGCATCGTCCTCGCCCCGAACCGAACGGGACGCATCGCTGCCCTGGTCGTCGACGCGGGTACCGGTGCCCCGATCGACCCGTTCACGGTTCGCCTCGCAAGTCCCGACCGCGCGCAGCTCCGCCCAGGCGAGAGCGCGCTGCGTGGCTACGACATCGCTTGGCTCACGACCGGGATCACGTTCTGGGGTACCGCTGGCGTGCTCGACACGTCGCGAGAGCCTCTCCAGTGTGGCGCCATCACGGCGCTCGTCGTGAGTGCCCCAGGCTACGCCCCTTGCACCGTACCCCGCGCCGTCGTCACCGCCGACGCGCCGTCGAGCGACCTCGTCGTTCGCCTCGAACGCGGCGTCGGGTTGTCGGGCACCGTGACGAGCGCCGAGAATGGCACGCCGATCGCTGGAGCGCGGGTGCGTTGGTTCGCCGAGGGCGCGCCGACGACCGCCGATCCGAACCGCAGCGAAGCGGCGATCTCCGCGACGACCGACAGCCACGGTCGGTACGAGCTCGTTGGCGTCGCGCCGGGATCCGTCGTGCTGGTCCTCGACGAGACCGGGTGCGCCCCGTTCCACGACGGTCCGTTCGACGTGCCGCCCAACGCGGCCGCGGTCCGTCGCGACGTCGCCGTCCCTTCGGGCGGCTCGGTGCGCGGGAGATTCACCGACGAGGACGGCAAAGCGATCCCAGGAGCGACTGTGCTGGCCTACGGGCCGCTCGGGGACGGTCGCGCTCACGTCGAGCGGCGCGCCGTGACGAACACAGCAGGTATGTTCGCGCACGACGAGCTCGAACCCGGCGCCTACCTCCTGACGGGCCGCGCCGGAGACGACCACGGCGGCTGGTCGCTGACGCGTCTCGTCGAAGTGCCGCGCACTCCGGCCCTCGCCTTCGACCTCGCGCCGGACGGTCACGGCGTGGTCGTGGGGAGCATCACCCATGCGGTCGAGGCCGGGGTCGTCGCGCCAGACAGTTACTACGTGCAACTGCAGCCCGAGAGCCGACAACCGAGCGAGTACGCATCCCACGTCGTCAGCGTGCGAGTCCAGGACGGCCGGTTCCGTGCAACGGGGCTGCGCGCGGGAATTTGGAGGGTCAGCTTCATGTTGCCCCTCGACGGCGCGTACTTCGCCGGCCACACGACGGTCGTCGTGCCTGAGGAGGGCGAAGCCAGCGCGACGATCGCGGCGGTCTCGGGGAAGCTATAGCAGCAGCGATCGACTCGTGGGGTGATTCAAGAGCTCGCGTCATATGTCCGAGCTGAAGTGCCCTCGCTGCGGCTCGCGCCGCCTCATGCTCGCGGCGATTGCAGATGGACCCACCATCACTCGCCTCCTGGCATGTCTCGGTCTCCCCACCGAGTCCCTGCCGGTCGCGCCCGCGCGGGAGCCGCCGCAGTTCGAGTTCGCCTGCTACGGGCCGACTCTGCGCTGGCGAAGCGCCGCGTCACTCGCGAACCGCCCCAGCTTCCCGTCGCTCGCCCGACCTCTCGACTTCCTCGGAGATCTATCCCCGTCCCGGTCACCCAAGTGCGACCGCGGCGGGCACCTTCGTTTCGCGACGACTCGAGCTACGGCATGGCGACTCTCCTCGATGGCCTCCCCAACGCCTGGGTCGACTGCATCAGCGTGCGATCTGCGTCACCGCGACCCACGCACGGCCCACTCCGAGGACACCATGTCTCGAAATGGTGTACTCCAGGTCACATCAGCGGATATACGTGTCCGCAATTGCCTGCTTGGATCATCTTCCATGAGAAGGCCCCCTGCCGGCTAGCTCTTGCAGTGATTTCTTCTGAGGTGCTCGTCGGGACGATCGCCGTGAGGCGATCGAGCTGCGCCCCTACCACGGTGTGCCTGCGCCTTGCTTCCATGCGCACTCGGTGTGGGTCCAGCCGTTGGCGTCGACCCTGGTGCTCGAGGGGGTCCGTCCAGTCGGGTGCCGCTATCTATCCGGCGGACTGTGCGCCGTTCACAGAGTGAACGGCGGCTGTCCAAGGAATTCCCCGCGGTCACCCGGACTGGGCGGTTTCACGCAGTTCGATCTTGCTCTCGGTGGTCGTCGTCGATGTGACCTAGGTGTGCTGTGGTCGCTTGGGGAACTTACGTTGGACGTCGCAGCTGGGCGAACCGTGCGGCTTCTTGATCAGGGTTGTTCTGCGCCCAGCAGCGAGTCGCTGTTTCCTATCTGGGAAGCCCAACGTTGTCGTCCAGAGCCCACCGGCCCGCGTCCACGCGGGTGGGCTCTGGACGTCCAGTCTCCGAGCGCGAGGAGCGGAGCAGCGAGAGGAGCGCTCCGCAACGCGAGTGCCCGAAGGTCTGCCGTAGGGCGCGAGCGTTGCTGGCGCGGAGCCGCTGCGCAGCGACGGGCGAGCGCCGCGATCAGCATGACGACGACGACGGTGACACTGGGCTCCATGTTCATGCGGACACCGCCTCGTTCACGCCTGCAGCCGCGGCGACCGACGATCCGCCGCCCGCTGTCCGCTTCGCTCTTCGCTCGGCCACACGCAACGGCTCGTAGACGGAACCCGTCTTCCAGAGCGTGTGCAACAACACGGCGAGCTTGCGCGCCACGGCGATCACAGCCTTCTTCTTGGCTGTCTTGCCCCCGCGCCCCGCCAGCGCAAGGCCCCAGCGCCGCAGGTCGGAGTCTTTGCCGAATGGCCCGAGCATCTGCTGCGCACACTGCACGAGGTGGCGCCGCATGTCGCGGTCGCCTGCCTTGGTAATGCGCAGCTCAGGATCGCACGCGCCCGATTGACTCCGACGCGGGCACAGGCCGAAGTAGGCCCCGACGTCGCGGCTGTCCTTGATTCGCTTCGGGTCCTCCACGGTCAGGACGAACCTCACCGCGGTATGCAGACCAACGCGGTCCACCTGCCGCAATACTCCGGTCTCCGGGTACACGTCGGCTGCGAGCCGCTCGATCTCCTCGTCCAGCAGATTGATCTGTTCGCCGACGGTCGTCAGTGTCGTCAGGATCGGCTGCAGAGCATCGCGGAGCTCTTCGGGGATCTGACCCTCGACCCACCCGTGGAACGACGGAGCGCCCTTCGCCCCGACGCGCGCGCCGAACGACTTCAGGACCCCGCGCACGTGGTTGATCAGTCCTGTCCGCGTGGATACCAGGATGTCGCGCGACCGTACCTTCGCGAGGTCCACGCGAGCGGATCGTTCGCGGTGCTGAATCGGGTGCAGCAACTTCGGGTCGAGGCGCGCCACACGTGCAAGCTGCTCCGCGTCGAACACGCCAAGCAAACAAACCCTGAGAGTCTCTTCGAATCGCTCTGGAAGATCATCCGAAGCTTGCGCGGGTTCGCGACGATGACGTCGTGCCCCAGCTCGCGAAGGAGGTCGTTGACCCAGCCCGACTGCCCACCAGCCTCGATGGCGACCCGCGTCGGCTCACAGCGCTCGAAACGCTTTCGGAGCCCGGCAGCCGTCGTGGGGACCGTACCTTCCTCGATCACCTGCCCCCCGGCGTCGAGCACGCAGACGTGGCTCTTGCGGTCTCCCAGATCGATGCCGATGGTCGAGGTGGACTTGGGCAGCGTCGCGGTTGTTGTGGTGGTACGCTCGGTCATGGTCAGCCTCCTTCTTGGGCCTCGAGCCCGTCTGTGACTTGGGGACCCGCCGAGGGTACCCCGCACCGGAGGCTGGCCTTCTCATCCCATCTATCCGCCCAGTAGCATAACCCCGTGGGTTCATTGCAGCTGAAGCCGCACCGAGTGCGTGAAATTAGACGTCACGACTGGGTTCGCGTCACGGTGCCAGAACTGGAAGTGCCAGACCTCTCCGGGCGCCGCGACGGACGAACCCAGGGGACCAGGCATGACACCGAGATCGATCGCGACGGTGAATGCTCCGCTCGAGCTCGCTTGACCGATCTGTCCCGGGCCGACGAACCGGCCGATGTTGCCGCCCAGACAGAGGTTGCCTTGGGAGTTTCCAGGGGTCACGGTCAAGCCGCTAGTCCGGCTCGTGACGAAGAATCCGAACGACCCGATCGGCAACTGCGACGCTGTCAAGCTCAGGTGGTTCAGCGCGACCTGCGCGCTGCCGGTGACGGTGAGATGGCCCGGGAACCCGGTCGAGTTCCGAGCCGATTGGGTGCAGCCGGGGAGGCCGACCACGTCGCAGTCATGCCGGAAGCCGAGGACTTGCTCCGGGACGCTGACGAATCCTGTCGGCGTCGCCCGCACAAACGTCCTCGATGCGGCCACGGCAAGTCCACTGAACCACTGGATGTCGAGCGAACTCCCGACAGCGGTCGCCGTCCCCAGGTGATTCCACGCGCCTGCCGACCACTGATAAGAGGAAACGAAATTGTCCTGGCCGTGGCCCAGCAAGGACACACGATCTCCGACGAAGATGCACTGCGCAGAGCGCTCAGCCACATGGATCCTCGGGCGCGTCGCATCCAATTGCCAGCCTGCCACGGGGTCTCGTAGGTAGAAATCGATAGCCGAATTCGCTGGTCCCGGGGCTGGCACCGGCAGGGCGGCCCTGGCGCCGTCCACGTCGAAGTTGGCGCTGCCTGGCAGAACGGTTTCGAGGACCCAACTTTGGCTCGGCAAGTCGAAAGCGTAGACGTAGGTGCCAGAGTTTGGCGTACCGGTCGAGGACCCGAAAGCAAAGACTCGTCCGTCACCCGTCGCAACGTCTTGGCCGAACGAGAGTTGCATGGGTGGCGGGCCGATTCGGATGACCCCCGTCTCGACCCATACGTTAGCCCGACGCTCGAAGACGCACACGGCGCCGCCGCCCGGCATCGACGGAGCTCCAGCCACTATGATGTCTCCAGACACGTCGATGTCCCAGCCCATGAACATCCCGTAAACAGCTTGGGACGATGTCAACTTTGCTTCTTGTGTCCAGACGCCGGCGACGCGGCGATAGACGTGAATGGCGCCAGCGTCTATCGCCGCATCGTCATCACCCGAGGCGCTGACCGCCAGGACATCGCCATCGAGCGCTATCGCATTCGCGAACGAACGATTGCCGGTCTCGCTCGGCCTCAAGACCTGTACGACTGAGGCCAGACCGGTGACAGGGTCGATATCGTAGATGTAGACGGCGCCCAGATGTCCGGGGACCTGATTGTCATTGGACGCACCGACCACGAGCAGATCATCCTGCCCCGCCAAAGCAGAGCCGAATCCGTTCAACTGCGTTGGATTGAGTCCCGAGGGAAGCGGGATCACGGTGCGACACTGCTGTCCCTCGGCCGTGCCCAGGAATGCGATGATCGCGATCGAACCATGGAGTCGTGCTAGGGCGGAGCTCATCGGAGTAGGACCTGGACTGCGTCAGTGAAATTGGATACTGGGCCTTGCGCGACGTCACGATGCCAGGCCTGGAAGTGCCAGGTCTCGCCAACGGCTGCGGCGACGAGACCCGTGGGACTCGGAAGCGAGGAGAGGTCGAGCGCCAAGGAGAATGCGCCAAGGGCGCCAGCGTTCTGGATCTGGAGAGGGTCGACAAAGCGCCCGATCGAGCCGCCAAGGCACAGAGTTCCGAGGCTTCCGCCTGCATTCGGTACCGAGTCGGTCGTACGGGACGTCAGGAAGAACCCGAAGGAGTTCTCGGGCAACTGGGAAGCAATCGCCGTCAGATCGTTGGCTCCGACTTCATCGCTCCCAGTCAGCGTGAGGTCTCCTGCTCGGCCCGTCGAGTTGGCCACCGTCTGTTGACAGTAAATTGATCCGACGAGGTCACACGTTACGTCGAAGTCATATAGGCGTGGACTACCGATCAGCGCTCCCTCTCGCCCCGAAACGATGACATGGTCGCCCAGAACTGCGATGGCTGGCCCGAGTGGCGTGTGGGTCCACAACAACGCGCCGGGCGCGACGATGTCTTGTTCCGCCACCCAGGCCGCACCGTTCCAACGGTGGATTCGGGCGCGACCTGGTGAGCCGATTCCGTACGCCGAAGCCATCCGGACTCCGTCGCTGTCGAGACCGACACCTTCACCTTGACCGATGACGTTCGGTGCAGCTGCACTCCAGGTGCTCGTGGCTGGGTCTCTAGCGAACGTGCGGATCGTCGACACGGCTGCGTTGGCGCCGGTCGGCGTGAAGACATGCGCGGTGAGCAGCCTGTCGCCAAGGACGACGACACCGCCCAGGAAGCCTGGCAAGTCCGCCTCGTGGAAGTACGTCCCGAACAGCGGGCTCCGCCGCAGTACGGCCACATTGTTGTAGGAAGGGGAACGGCTGCCTGCCATCGCAAGCGTGACGCCGTCGAAATCGAGTTCGGATCCGTAGGAGCTCCAGTCGAAAGGGACATTCGGTTCGATGATCTCGGTCTGGACCCAACTGCCGCCGACCCGACGAAAAACGTAGACTGCGCCAACGCTCGACCACAGCCCGAGGCGTCGGCGCGGCGCGGAGACCGCGATCTGGTCGCCGGCGACCCGTACCCTCCGCCCGAAGTCATCCTGCGCCGTCGCATCGCTCGCCGTCAGCTTGGCTTCCTGCGTCCAGACTCCTCCCGTGCGTCGGTAGACGTATGCAGCGCCACACTGTGTTGTCGTGAGCGTGGACGACGACGGTGCTCCGACCACGGCGACAACACCTTCGAGGTGGACATCCCGACCGAACGCGCCGGCCAGCCCGTCCTCAGGTATGAGCACGGTCTCGAGTATCAGGCGGCCGGTGACAGGCTCCCGCAGGAATACGGGTGCGCCGTACGGACCGTTCAGTTGTCCAGTCGAGGCGCCGACCAATACGCGGTCTTCCGAGGCCGACAGAGCGCTGCCGAAGGCATCGGGATTCGCGGGCGGTGCGAAGCTTGAGATGTCTTGTCTGCAGTACTGAGCGAGACAAGTGGAGGTCGTGAGCAGAGCAATGGCGAGCGAGCGAAGAGACATGACAGACACCACCTGTTCGATGTTCGGCTCGGCAGGGTAGCAGGCTCGGTGTACGGTGGTCGAGAGAGTACCGGCCGACGCGCGTCGGTCGCGACGACGGATAGGTAATCCCCGCGGGCGATTGAAGACACGGCTGTCCGTTGGCTGGGCCCGGAGTGGTCCATTGCGAGGCCTGATGCACGCGACTCCTGGCACACCTCGGTCTCCCCACCGAGCCACTGCCGGTCGCGTCCGCACGGGAGCCGCCGCAGCCCGAGTTCGCCTGGTAGCCAGTCCGTCGCACAGCGTCGTGAACCGTGTGCTCCGCGAGCACCTCGAGACTTCCCTCGCGCGCTTCGTCGACACACACGGAGGCCGGACCCTGCCGGCCCACGTCGAGCGTGAGCTGCGTGTCACGACCACCTGCGGCGACCTCGCTCACGGCTTCTGGCGCGTGCGCTGCCAGAACTGTGCCTTGGACCACCTGGTCGCGTTCTCGTGCAAGGGCCGCGGCTTCTGCCCGTCCTGTTGCGGGAGGCGTATGGCCGAGGTCGCCGCGCACCTCTCGAGCAACGTGATCCCGTACGTGCCGGTGCGGCAGTGGGTGCTGTCGCTCCCTTGGGAGCTGCGCTTCCGGCTGATCGCTGACCAGAACCTCTGTCGCGCCGTCGCGAGCGCATTCTTGGACGCGGTCTTTGCGTTTCACGTACGCGCAGCCAAGGCGGCCGGTCAGGTCCTTGGGCCTGATTCCTACGCGCACCCCGGCGCAGTCAACTTCTTGCAGAAATTCGGATCGGCGCTCCAAGTCAATCCACACTTCCACGCCCTCGTGATCGATGGCGTATACGTCACCGAGCGCCCGGGCGCAGTGCCGACGTTCCGTCCCGCTCCCCCACTCACAGACCTCGACGTCGCGCGTGTGCAGGCCGACGCCTGTGCGCGTATCGAGCGTGTCCTACGCGTGCGCGGCATGCTTGCGCCTGACGGCACGGACTCGGAGCCGCTCGAGGAGTCCGACGGCTCGGCGCTACCGGAGCTCTGGCCTGCGTCGCTCTTGTCGCAGACTGTCGCCGGCGACAGCGTGCTTCAGAAGGTGCCCAGGCTCGTCGAAGCGGAGGGCGCGTCGGCGAAGCGCGAAGCGCTGGAGCTGCCGCGCAACGCGCTCGTCGCGAGCTCCAATGGGTTCTCGCTCCACGCCGCGACGCGGATCGAGACGGACGATCGTGATCCGCTGGAGCGGTTGATCCGCTACATGTCACGCCCTCCGCTGGCCCAGGGCCGCCTCATGTTGCGCGAGGACCGCAAGGTGCTCTGGAACCTGCGTCGTCGGGTCCCCTGCGCCACGGCCGATACGCCGTCGAGGTTCGAGCAGCAGGCCATGTCGTCCCACAGCGCGAG
>CAYOBN010000063.1:0-30204 GCA_964402175.1 uncultured Planctomycetaceae bacterium
CGCGCGTGCGAAGCACGCGCGACCTCGCCGCCAAGTCGTACCTGGTACCGTTCGATCCCCAGCCCCGGGGCCCGCACGGCCCGCTGCCACGCTGACAGGTCGGCGGGGCCCCCGCGGCCCGGGCTGCCACCGTGGCAGGGGACGACCGGGTCCCCCCCCGGGCACCCGCAGCGGGGCGCCGGGGGGGGCCTCGGCACGGGGTTTGCTCCCGGAGGGACGGCACCCACGTCCCATGGAACGACGCATCCTCATCGCCGACGACGACCTCGCGGTCCGCCAAGGGGCGGCCGAGCTGCTCGTGTCGCTCGGGCTCGAGATCGTCGAGGCCGAGGACGGCGGTTCGGCGCTCGCGCTCGTCCAGGCCGAGCTGGCCGCGGCGCGCCCGCTGCACCTCGCGCTGGTGGACGTCCACATGCCGGGGCCGCTGGTCCGCTCCGGGGCGGGCTACAGCCCGCGCGACGGCGGCCTCGCGCTGCTGGACGCGCTGCGCGACACCGCCCCGAAGCTGCCCTGCATCCTCTGGTCCGCGGCGGCCTCGGACGCCGTGGCCGACTGGGCCCTGCGCGCCGGCGCCAGCGCGTTCCTGCGCAAACCCGTCGCGCCGCGCCTCCTGCGCGAGACGGTGCGCGGCGTGCTCGAAGCGCACTGGAACCGCGCCGGCTGAGCGCCCTCCCACGAAGTCCAACCGCGGCGCGTCCCCGCGCCTCGGCACCACGAACCACATCGTCCCTTCGGACCCCCAGAAGAAGTCTCCAGAGTCATGGCCACGACGAAGACCAAGAAGACCGTGAACATCCGCCCCCTCGGTGACCGCGTGCTGATCCAGCGCGTCGAAGCGGAGGAGAAGACCGCGGGCGGCATCCTGCTGCCCGAGAGCGCCAAGGAGAAGCCCAAGGAGGGCATCGTCATCGCGACAGGCGACGGCAAGACGCTCGACAACGGCGAGAAGACGAAGTTCGCGGTGTCGAAGGGCGACCGCGTGCTCTTCACCTCGTACGCCGGCACCGAGGTCAAGCACGACGGCGAGACGTACCTCGTGATGCGCGAGGACGACATCCTCGCGATCGTCGGCTGATCCAGCCTCCGGTTTCCGCCCCCTCGATGTCCCTCGTCACGCGCCGGTGAGACACCGGCAACACTCCCATGGCAGCAAAACAGATCACCTACGACGCGAGCGCACGCGAGCACATCCGCAATGGCGTCCGGAAGCTCGCCCGCGCCGTCAAGGTCACGCTCGGTCCGCGTGGCCGCAACGTCATCATCGAGAAGTCCTTCGGCAGCCCGACGGTCACCAAGGACGGTGTCACCGTGGCGAAGGAGATCGAGCTCGAGGATCCCTACGAGAACATGGGCGCGCAGCTCGTGAAGCAGGTCGCCCAGCGCACGAACGAAGCGGCGGGTGACGGCACCACGACCGCGACGGTCCTCGCCGAGGCGATCTTCGAAGAGGGCCTCAAGAACGTCACCGCCGGCGCGAACCCGGTGGCGCTCAAGCGCGGCATCGAAGCGGCCGTCGCCGCTGCGGTCGCCGAGCTCAAGAAGGTCTCGTCGGCCGTCAAGGGCAAGCAGGAGATCGCCCAGGTCGGCTCGATCGCCGCGAACAACGACCCCGAGATCGGGGGCAAGATCGCGGAGGCCATGGAGAAGGTCGGCAAAGACGGTGTCATCACCGTCGAAGACGGCCGCGGCATGGAGACCGAGATCGAGTGGGTCGAGGGCATGCAGTTCGACAAGGGCTTCCTCTCGCCGCATTTCGTCACGGATGCCGCGAAGATGGAGGCGGTCCTCGAGGACGCTTACATCCTCGTGCACGAGAAGAAGATCTCGTCGATCCGCGAGATGATCCCGCTGCTCGAGAAGGTCGCGCAGTCCGGCAAGCCGATCCTGATCCTCGCCGAGGACGTCGAGGGCGAAGCGCTCGCGACGCTCGTCATCAACCGCCTCCGCGGGTCCTTCCCGTGCGTCGCGGTGAAGGCGCCGGGCTTCGGTGACCGCCGCAAGGCGATGCTCGAGGACATCGCGGTCCTCACGGGCGCGAACGCGATCATGGAGAACCTCGGCGGCTCGCTCGAGTCGGCGACGGTGCAGGACCTCGGCCGCGCGAAGAAGGTGATCGTGTCGAAGGACAACACGACGATCATCGAGGGCGCCGGCAAGAAGGCCGAGATCAAGGCCCGCATCGAGCAGATCCGCGCGGAGCTCGAGAACACGAAGAGCGACTACGACAAGGAGAAGCTCCAGGAGCGCCTTGCGAAGCTCGCTGGTGGTGTCGCCCAGATCAACGTGGGCGCCGCGACCGAGTCCGAGATGAAGGAGAAGAAGATGCGCGTCGAAGACGCGCTGCACGCGACCCGCGCGGCCGTCGAAGAGGGCATCGTCCCCGGCGGTGGCACGGCGCTGCTCTCCTGCATCAACGTGATCGAAGGTCTGAAGCTCACGGGTGACGAGCGCGTCGGTGCGATGATCGTCCGCCGCGCCCTCGAGGCCCCGCTGCGCCAGATCGCGACCAACGCGGGCCAGGACGGCGCCGTCGTGGTCCAGAACGTCCGCGCCGCGGGCAAGAAGAACTGGGGCTACAACGCCGCCACCGACTCCTACGAGGACCTCGTCGCCAGCGGCGTCATCGACCCGACCAAGGTCGTGCGCTCGGGCCTCCAGAACGCGGCCTCGGTCGCGACCCTCCTCCTGACGACCGATGCGCTCGTCAGCGACTTCCCGGAGTCGAAGGAGAAAGAAGCGGCGGGCGCCGGTCACGGCCACCACCACTGAGGCCAGAGCAGGGCGCTCTCTGGCGCTCTGCGGACGAGAGAGGGGCCCGTCGTTGCCAGTGGCAGCGACGGGCCCCTCTCGCATGGATCGCGGGCGTCCCGCACGCCGCGAGCTCGTCGGCATTCCGCGCGGCTCGAGCCCGTGCACCGCGAACGCGCGCGGCGTGCGCTCGAATCCGCGGCAGGTCAGCGCCCCGTTGGTGGCCATTCGTACCTCACATGATGCAGCCCACCGGAACTGTCCGACGCAGAGGGTCGATGCCCGTGCCCGCTGCGATGTCGCAGGAGTCCCAGGTCCGAGATCGACTTCTGAGGAGGGCAGAGCCCCTCCGCGCGACAGACCTCGGGCTCCGCGAGCGCCTCGCTCCTCGGATCCTGATTTCGACCGGGGCGCGCGTTCGGGAGCGTCGAGTTAGGCTGGCGCTCCGCAGCGTCGCCAGCGCTGCCAGGAACTCGCCATGACTTCCGAACGCCTCGCCCTCGTCACCCTCGCCCTGGGACTCGGTCTCGGCTCGCTTGTCGGCGCGTTCGTCGGGCCCGTCCTCGGCCTGCGATCGAGCGGCGCATCGTCCAGCGGAGGGCGGGCCGTGGAGCCTGCGCTCGACTTGGATTCGAGGGCGCGCGAGCTGCAGACAGCCGCGACCGCGGGCTCCACTGTTGCGCAGCTCGCGTCGGTAGCCCAGCCCGCAGGCGACCCGCGCGCCGACGTCCGCGGAGACGCCGAGGCTCTGCTCGCGAGCTCTGCGGCCGCGCGCGCTGCCACAGCGGCTCTGCGCACGGCAGCATCCGACGGCGCCGCTGGAACGGAGGGGGTCGGGCACATCAGCGGTCTGGTCGTCGACGAAGTGGGCCAGCCCCTCGCCGGCGTGACCCTTGTCAGCGAGCTCGCCCAAGGGAGCGGTCCCCGCGCGATACAGGGTGCAGCGACGGAAGGCGTCGGTCGCGCATGGCAAGGACTGCGCGATCTCGACGAAGCCCTCGAGCCGAGCGCTCGCCACGAGCTTGCGCGCCGGGAGAGTCTCCGCACGACCGTCACGGATGCGGCGGGACGGTTCCGACTCGAAGACCTGCGGCCTGGCCAACACACGGTGAGCGCCTACATCGAGGGGCTCGTGTTCGCGCACCAGAGCCTCTACACCGGCGACTCCGCGCATTTTGTCGGGCGCAAAGTCTGCGAGTTCCACCTCGACGTGCGCTTGCCCGATGGCAGCGCGCCGCGCGAAGCCGTCGTCATGCTCGGCGAGGAGCACCGTTGGAACACGAGCTCGTACCGTTGGACACCAGAGGAACCTGTGCTGCGTCTCGGGGAGCAAGCTGCGCAGCTCCAGGTCTACGCAGGCGATGTGTCCACTTCGGACTATCGCACGTATGACTCCGCCTACGCTGCGCCCAGCCGCACCATCGATCTGGGGCGCGACGGATCCGGACCGCATACGTTCCAGCTCCAGGCGCGTGCCCGGCTCGAGGTTCGCGTTGCAGACCGCTCCAGCCGCGAGCCCCGGATCGCGCCCTGGGTCAAGGCGGTCTCCGCCGATGGTCCCGGAGCACAGACGGGCGTCCAAGCATTCAAAGCGGGCCAGCGCCTGATCCGCATGGACGCGGAGCGCTTCAGCGCCGTCGACCTGACTCCGGGCGCCTGGGTCGTCGGCGCAGGTCGCGGCAGCGATGAACCCGAGGTCACCGCGCGGGTCGAGATCGGCCCGGGTCCGACCGAAGTGAGCCTGGAGCTCGGTGAGCTCGACCTATCGCGATTCCTCGTCGTGCGCTGCAAGGGGCCCGAGGGCGCGCCGCTCTTCGGCGTCACCTTCGGCTACTCGATCGCGCACCCTGGCGGAGGCGGGAGGTCTGGTGGGGTGACGAGCTTCGCGCGACCGGGCGGCGAATATTGGATCGGATGGAGCGAGCTCCTGGGCGGCAGGGAGCGCGGCGCCGAGATCAAGGCGCGCCTCACTTCGACCGCGCGTGGCTACGGGAAGCTCGAGTCGGAGCTGACGCCGAACCAACGCGAGCTCGACTTGGTGTTCGAACCCGCCTGTGACCTCGATGTGTTCGTGACGGGCGACCTCTCACCTGGGTACTTGATCCAACTCGAGCCCGCGGGATCGGAGGGCCGAGGCCTGGGGTCGGAGGTGCTCTTCATCGGCCGTAATGGCCAGCCGACTGGGCGGATCGACGGGCAGGGGCGCGCGTCGATCGCGGGGCTCCAGCCTGGTCCCTATCGAGTCTTGCTGGTGCAGTCGAAACAGGACTTGCCGGTCCGCGCGCCGACGGTCGCATCCGCAGAGGTTACGCTGCGACCCGGATCCCAGGCCGTGACGCTCGTCGCGCCGCAGCTCTACGAGCTCGTCGTGTACGCGCCGGACATCGCAGTGGGCACGACGTTCTTGCTCATGTTCGGGGGCGAAGTGAACTCCCCCCAGACCCAGCGCCAGGTCGACCTCGGCGCAGACCGGCGCGCGCGCTTCGCGCACGTTCCCGCGGGCGAATACACCGTCGCGGCATTGGGGCAGAACGGGGGTCGGAGCCTGCAGGTGGTCGTACCCTCGGGTGAAGTGCAATTCCAGACGGAGGTGCTCAACGCGCTGCGCGTCAAAGACGTCGTCGCGGACAAGCTGGCCGCGCAGGCGGGGCTGCGCGATGGCGACCTGGTGCTCTCCGTCGGCGGGCGCGAAGTCGACGGGCACGTCGCGTTGCAGCGCATCTTCCTCGGCATCCAGGGCGGCACCGTGGTGTTGCGGGTGCAGCGCGGCGGCGCCCTGATGGACGTCACCCTGGGGCCCGCGACAACCGCGCAGCCGTGGGTCGAGATCGGCGCCTCCTTCGCGGTCACGTCGCGCTGAGGCGGTCTGCGACCGGCCATCGCCCGGGCTTGTGAGTCGTCAGGGGTCACCGCCGTCCTGGAGTGGAGGGTGATCCCGGCGCCGCCAGGCTGACCCCGAACACGCTGCGACCGGCCGCGCGTTGCAGCGCCCACAACGAGCGCTTCGCTGACGCGCGCTTCCCAAGCGCGTGCACCTCGAGCGCTGGCTCCCGCGTGATCCGCGGCCGAGCCCCTGCTCGGCGAGACCACAAGGGACCTGCTTCAGCCGGTCCCGACGGGCGCCATGCCCGCGGCCGCTGCCGCAACGGGAGAGGGCGCCCAACGCAGGGTCGAGCCGCGCGTCGCTCCGTGCGCCGCCACAGCGCACCAGGACGCGCGCAAACGGCTGAGCCGGTGGCCTGCACGCCCGGCGCGAGGGCGGCGGACCGCAGGGGCTCGTGCCCCGCGGTGGGACGCGCCGGATTCCTGGACACACCTGTGCCGGCAAGCGGATGACCAAGGCGCACGGGGGGCTCCACTCGACCCCTCGCCCGCCTTCAACCCCTCACGACCTCCATGCACGCGCTCCTCCTCCTGACCCTCGCTGCGGCGGCGTTCCAGAAGCCCGAACCCGATGTCGCGCCGACCTTCTCGCTCTCCGGCTCCGCCCGTGACTTCATCACGACGGTCCAGTTCCAGGAGCCCGGTGATGGGCGGGTCTGGGCCCGCGGCCGCGACTACCGCGCTTCGTTCGGGGCGGATGGCCTCTCGTTCCTGCCCGTCTTCGGGCCGCGCTCGCCCCGCGAGCTGCCGGTCGACTTCCGGGTCCGCCGCGCGACGGTCGGCGGAACTGGCCTGCGCGTCGGTGTGGAGGAGGTCGGTCGGTCCGGCGGCTCCGTCGTGCTGTCGCACGGGGGCTTCGACGAGGTGTACCACCTGGACCTCGACGGCCTCGAGCAGACCTTCGTGTTCGATACGCTGCCCGGCGTCGGCGACGTCGTCATCGAGCTCGGTGTCACCACCGAGCTCGCACCGACCCTGCAAGGTGACGGCCTCGCGTTCGTCCACCCGTCGCTCGGCCATGTGACGTACGGCGACGCTTTCGCGCTCGATGCGACCGGTGCGCGCCTCCCGATCGCGCGGACGTGGACCGGCGACGGCATCGAGCTGCGTGTGCCCGCTGCGTTCATCGCCGAAGCCGTATTGCCGTTGACGATCGACCCGCGCGTCACGGCCTGGGTGAGCGCCTCCGGGTTCGCCGACGACCAGCGCCCAGACCTCTGCTGGGACGGACGCTTCAACCAGTATTGGGTCGTGTGGCAGGAGTACACGTCCGCGGCCAATGCGGACTGCTGGGCGACCTCGTTCAACAACGCGGGGGTCCAGGGCTCGTTCTTCGCGATCGAGACCACGAACGACGACTGGCGCACACCGAAGGTGGCCTTCCACTACGGCTCGAGCCGTTTGCTCGTCGTCGCCGACGAGGACGTCAACGGGGTCGGCGCGGTCAAGGGCCAGCTCGTCGACTGCGCGACACGCACCCTCGTCGGGGGCGAGCTCACATTGAGCGCGGGCAGCCAGGACCGCCGCGATGTCGACGTCGGCGGCGATACCCGTGACACCCTCACCGGGAGCCACTTCTGCGTCGTCTGGACGAAGGTCTTCAGCGCGACCGACCGCGACATCGAGTATCGCGTCATCGACTGGGACGGCGCGCCGGTGACCAATATCGTCGTGCTCGACAGCAGCGTCGAGGACACGTTCGGCACGACGATCTCGCAGTCGCAGGGCCGCCACGACAGCACCCAGGACGAGTGGACCGTCGCGTGGATTCGCGACCTCGACCTCGACGGCTACGGCTCGGTCGAAGCCCGTCGGATCGCGTGGAACGGCGCCACCAACCTCACCAGCGGTAACTTCGTCGTCGACCCCTCGACCGACTGCCGCCGCCCGAGCGTCAGCTCGCGCCTCGACAACTACGCGACGCTCTTCGCTTCGTACCCGCGCGTCTCGGTGCTCGCGTACGAGGTCCGCACCACGAACGGACCGCACCGCATCGTCGCCCGCGCCGTCGCCGACGGAGTGGCCTACGCGGCGAACGAGCTCTCCGCGGTGATGGAGGACGTCGACCCGACCCTCGAGCGCTCCCTCGGCAGCGTCGTCGCTGGCCGGCGCACCTTCTACGTGACGTACTCCGAGGCTTACTTCGGCAACCCGACCGGGACCGACCGCGACGTGTACTACCTGGCGGGCAACCTCTCCGTCACAGCGACGGATGTGTTGCTCGCGCTCTCCGAGCGGCACCAAAACGTCGCTTTCTCGGCGAACCCGGACGTCGATTCGATCGCAGCGATGGAGAGCGACGGCGAAGCGGCACCGCACGACGACCAGGCCGCGGTCGTCTGGGCGCGCATCACCTCCGCCAATGGCGGCAGCATCGCCGGGTACACGATCGATTCACCGACGACGCAGAACAGCCCGAGCTGGGCCATCGGGCGCCAATACTGCGACGCCAATCCGAACTCGGGTGCGTCACCCTTCTCGGCGTCGCAGTCGTCGTGGATATGGCTGCTCGGAGGCAATACCAACGGCTCGACGAAGATCGCGATCTGTGTCGACGTACCGCTGAACTCCTCGGGGTACCTGCTCACGTCGCAGACGTCGGGTGACGTGAACCTCGCGGGCGGTGGGCAGGGTCGCCTCTGCCTCTTGAACCCGGGGCGCTTCGTGCAGAGCGTCCAGAACAGCGGCACGACCGGGACGTTCTCGACGACCGTCACCCCCCAGTTCATGCCGACACCCTCGGGCTTCGTCAGCGCGCTCGCGGGGCAGACGTGGCACTTCCAGTACTGGCACCGAGACTCGGTGTCCGGGACGCCGACGTCCAACTTCAGCAATGCGTGCAGTATGACGTTCAACATCTGAGCGACGCACGGGCGGCGCAGGGGAGCATCGATCCCGCTGCGCCGCTCGGGTGTTGACGGAGATGACGGGACGCGGGGCGTCAGTGCTCGATCTGCTGGTGTTGAGCGAGCGTTGTGCGCCCGGATCCCCTACCAGCGCAGCGCAGAGTTCGTGTCACGCGCTCGACTCGGCCTGCGCATCTGCCGCATCGCAGGGCTCGAGCTCGGATCGTCGAGATCGGAGCCGCTCCATGGCATCCACGCGAGGCTCGAGCCCGCGAACCGCACGACGTGAGTTGGCAGTCGAACGGGGAGTGACGGAGGCCCTCTGTCGTTTGGTTCGACGGGGCCTGGGTATCGGAGATCATTGAACGGCGCTGCTACCAAGGGGCCATCACGACCTGTGCAGCCCGCGCAACGTCCCGCCGAACGGGCCGATCGATCCCCCGCCCTACTGGCCCGATTCGGGGAGCTCCACCTCGTCAGGGAAGCCGTTGCCGTCGAGGTCGAGGGAGGTCCCATGGACGATGTCGTACACGTCGTCGATTCCGTTCCCATTGAAGTCCATCATCACCCGACTCCGAGCCGCCACACGCTCCGTGGTCGCAGCGGCGCTCGGCTTCGCCTGCGGGACGGCGCTCGAGGAGGGGTCTATCCGGCGCTCGGGATCGCGACCGCCCTGGACGCAGGCGGCGCTGATGAGCGCCAGCAAGACCACGGTGTACTATAGGTGCTTGTTCATGTTGTGGTTCCGACCCTACGAAGTGCTGCCACACGGGTAAGCCGGACAGTGACTTCGAGAATCGCGACCGACACGTCCAGGAACGGCCGAGGTCGCGAGCGGTGATCCGTTCGGTGTTCCGTGGTGGCTCGCTCCGAACCCGAGGTCCGTCGGCGGCTGCAGGTGTGCGGTGCCCTGGAGCGAAGGCGGGTCGTTCCAGAACCCGTCATTCCAGCGCCCGCGCGATCGCCTCCGGAGTGAACGTCGCCGGGACGTCGAAGACGGGCCAGGACTGCAGGACCTCGCGCACCGCAAGTCGCGGGGCGCCGAGCGGCGGCGCTTCGATCAGCTCCAGCAGCCCCGCGGCGCGGGCGCCCATGCGCACGCCGCCCGCGCCATCGGGATGCCACCCGAGGTCACCATGGAACAGGAGGCCCGCGTGCGGGACGTGCACCACGAGGTGCTCGTCGGTGTGCCGCGAGCGCGCGCCGAGGTCGTAGACCTCGAGCCACACGCGGCCGTCGCCCAAGGTGACTCGCCCCCGCGCAACGAGCACGGTCGGACGCCGCTCGGCCTCGGGCAGCGCCGCGAGGCGATCCGCTCGGAGCGTGAACGGCGCCGCGCAGCGTGTGCGCACGAGCTCCTCCACACCCGGCGTCGTGACGACGGTCGCGCCCGCGGCGACGAACGCACGCAGCCCGCCGCCACCGAACGGATACGCTGCACCCAGACGCGAGACACAGCACCGGCGCAGGACCGAGGAGGCTCGCACCTCTGACGTCCGCCATGACCCCTGCCGAAGTCGCTGCGCCCACCGCGCCGCCCCTCGTCACCATGCAGACCAAGCTTGCCGTAAGCCTCGTCCTCGTCGCGCTGTGCTGTTGGCTCGCGTTGCGTCCAGCGTCGCGCTCGGGCCCGGGCTCGATCGCGCCGATCGACGCACCGACCGCCGATGTCCCGCGCAACGCAGCCGCTGACCTCGGCGCGCCTCTTCCGGCGGGCACGACCGTCGCCGCACGCGCCGAGGCGGCGACCGACGCGGCGGCCGCCACGCCCGTGCAGGCGAGCGCTCCGCCGACGCCGGAGCTCGAGCCGGTCCGCGACCTCGCCGTGCGCGTCGTGGACGCGACCGGCGCTCCGATCGTCGGCGCGACCGTGGTCATCTGGAGCGGCGACGGCGGCGCCGCGCGCGAAGTCCTGAGCGAGCAGACCATGGAGCCCGACGGAGAGGTGCGCTTCGTCAACTTGGCAGCGGAGGTCGATCGTAGCTGGGGCAACAGCAAGTCCATCGCGGTTGGACTGGAGCTCGCGGGCGAGACGAAGATCGTCAGGCCGCTCGATGCCGACGCGCTGCCCGTCGAGCCCGTCGTCCTCGTCGCGCCGGCCCATGGCCGCCTCGATGTGCGCTTCGTCGATGCCGCAGGCGCTCCCTACCTGCTCGACGAATGGGTCCACCTGACCCCGTATTACGTCGACCCGCTGCAACCTCGGGATCGACGGCGCGGCGCGCGCATCGGGGCGTATCCGCGACAGTCGGCGACAGCGTCGTTCCCCATCGTGGAGCCCGGTGTCGAGCTGCGCTTCGAGGTCTACGAGAACGGCATACGGCGAGGCGTAGAGCGCGAACTCGAGCCGTTCGCTCCCGGCGAAGTGCGCGCAATCGAGGTGGTGCTCGGCGAAACGCTGCCCCATGTCATCGGTCGGATCGTGGACGAAGCAGGCGCGCCGATCCCGGTGTACAGCGTCGATGTGGAGTTCGAACCCGACGGGCGCGCGGTCATCCGTGGGATCGGTGCAGATGGGTCCTTTGCGCTCAGCGTCGCGCGGCTGCGCGATGCGACCGACGAGTTCGCTGCGCTGATCCGAGCCGAGCTGCAAGGTCCGGGGTCGAAGAGGCACGAAGTCCAGCGCCTCAGCGGTCGCTTCGTAGCCAGGGTGCCGCGCGACTCGACGCCGGTGAATGTCGGCGTGGTCGTCCTGCGCGCTGCGCCCGTCATCCTCACGGGTCGCATCGTCGATGCAGAGGGCGCGCCAATCGAAGAGGCGTACATCAGCGTGTACGAGAAGGCCAATCAGCGCTCCGATTCAGAGGCCTTCACCTGGAGCTTCGCAAGCGTCGACTACGCCCACAGCGACCCCGACGGCCTTGTGGTCGTCCAAGGCGACCTACCTGTCGGCGAGTATGCTGCACGTGCGCACGCCGCAGGCTGGATCGATCGCGGCGCACAGCGCTTCCCGCTCGGCGCCCGCGGACTCGAGTTCGTGCTCGATCGCGCGCACTTCATCCGCGGCCGTGTGCGCTTGCCCGAAGGGACGCGGCTCGAGGACCTCGAGGTCGTGTTGCGCAACGAAGGCGCAAGCCGCGAATGGCACGCGTACGCTAATTGGCGCACGGGCCTCGCCGCCGACGGCAGCTTCCTCCTCGCCAACGTGCGGCCCGACGTCGTGTCGCTCGCGCTGAAGCGCGTCGATTCCGCCGCGACCTTGGCGGTGATCGAGGGTGTCGCGCCGACATCGACCGACGACCGCATTCAACCGAACCTCGATCCGTGGGACCTCACGGCCGGGATCGTGCAGGTCTCGACGCGTGTGCACCTCGCGGACGGGCGACCTGCGCCGGTCGGGCTCGTCTCCATCGGCAAGTACGGGGCACCGATCGAAGCGGGCCGCTGCGACGCCGCGTTCGAACGCGATGCGGGCAACGAAGTCCTCATGGTCGCGCCTGGGCACATCCCCGCGCGCTTCTCGCTCGGCGCGGTGCCGGAGCGCGTCGACCTCGTTCAAGGGACGCGCGTCGAGGTCTCGCTCGCCGCCCCTGTGCCCAACTTCCCCGAAGGTTGGTCGCTCGAGCTCGCGCTGCGCCCTGTTCGATTCAGCTTCGTTCCGGAGGACGGGTTCGTCAACACGGACAGTCGCTACGCCCGCCCGGTGCGCGAAGGGATGTGGTCGGAGCGCGTCGACGTACGCCCGGGCCAGACGGCCTGGACTCTGCACGTCCCAGAGCCCGGACGGTACAGCGCGACGTGGCACCTACGTCGGCCCAACCCCGCCTCGGCGGGCGGCTCGGGCCCGAGCCAGCAGCTCCGCCGTCGGCCGGAGCACGAGGCGCTCGAGGTCGAGCGCGTGCCGGGCACAGCGCTCACCTTCGGCGTAGTCCTCGACCGCGACGCCCTCGAAGAGTCCGTCGAGGCGCTCCGGAACCTCGAACGTTGACGGCGCTGCGGGGTGCGGTCGCCTGGCTGCGAGTTGGCGCCCGGGCTCGAGGGCTGTGCCCTCGTTCGGGGGTCTTTGTCGCTCGGGGGCGTCTCGTTTGGAGCCCGCGGGGAGTTCAGATCGAGTCTCGCGCGCGCTCCAGCCGATGGTCGAGCGGGGTTTCCCGACCCGCCCATGGCTCGCATTCTCCTGATCGACCACGACCCGACGACGGCGACGTCGCTGGCTGCCGCATTGGCGGAATCGGGCCACGAAGTGGCGCTGGAGCACGATGGCGTCGAAGGCCTCGAACGCGCGCTCGACGGTTGCTTCGACTTGGTGGTCACGGAGGTGCTGCTGCCGCTGCTGGACGGAGCCGAGCTGATCAGCGCCCTGCGCGCGCTGCAGCCGCACCTGCCGGTGATCGTCAGGACGAGCGGTGACCGGGAGTTCACGGCGCGGGATCTCATCACCCTCGGACGGTTCCAGGGCGCGGTCGCTGGGCTCGAGAAGTCGACGCCGCGAGAGGTCACGCTGCGCGTGCTCGTCGAGTGGCTCGAATCTGGCGACAGCACGGAGGGTCGACAATGAGCGCGCAGCACTGGGGGCCGCAGCTCGCGGTGCGCCTGCGGCTCGGCGAAGACGACTTCGTCGAAGGTGCGGTGTCCGCGATCAGCTCGGAGTCGCTCGTCGCGCGTTTCGCGCCGGACTGCGAGCTCTCGCTGCCCCTCGGCACACGATTGCCGATCGTCCTGCTCGGATCAGGCCCGCAGACGGTGCACGAAGCGCGCGTGATGCAGCGCGCGCACCAGGACGAATGGATCGAATACGGCTTCCAGGCTGCGGGACTCGGCAGCTTCACGTCGTCGGGCGGGCGCAACCGGCGCGCGGCGTACCGCATCGACCTCGGGAGCCGCGATGGTGTGCCGGTCACCGTGCTGCCCTACGAAGAGCACGAACCGTTCGCGGCCATCCGGGCCGAGATCACCGACCTATCGCGACTCGGGCTCGGGCTGAGCCTGCCCGACGAAGCCGAGGACACACTGTTCACCCGCGATCACGTTCGCCTCGAGTTCACGCTGCCGGGTGACGAAGAGCTGCTCGCGTTCGTCGGCCTCGTCCGCCAGCGCCGCTTCCAAGGCCTGACGCTGCGCTATGGCATCGAATTCCATGCGGTGCGGACAGCGGGTTACCGCGGCCTCGAAGAGCGAGTCAACCGCTTCGTGATGCGCCGGCAGATCGAGCTCATCCGCCGGGCGAACCGTTGGCAGAAGTGACCGCGGGGCTGAACTCGACCGGCACGCGCAGCTCGCCGACCACGACCGATTCCGCCGACACGGGTCCGCGCCAGAGTGTGTGCTGCTCTGCTCCGCGGCTCGCGACGAGCTCGTAGTCGCCGGCGATGAGTCCGTCGACCGCGAACTCTCCGTCGGCTGCGATCTGCACGCGGATCGCGAATTGGTGCGTTCGCGACACGATGAGTAGAGACTCTCCAGCGAGCGGGCCACCGTCGACGGCGGCGACCCTTCCCTCGACCCGGCCCCGCGGTCCCGTGATCGACCCGACGTCGAACGTGCGCAGGCCCGTCCAGGGTCCATCGACGACGAAGCTGCCGATCGGCATGGCGGCGAGGTAGCTGTCGGCGGACGCCGGGATCACCGTCATGCGCACGGGGACGCCGGGATCACGGGCCACATGGACCTCGCCGCTCGCGTCCGTGGCGAGGAGCTCGACGAACTTCCGCGGGCCCTCCATGGGGATCAAGCGAACGCGTACGTCCGCTAGCGGCGCGCTACCCTCCGCGACGATCTTCAGTCGGCCCAGGCCAGCGCTTGTGAGCGCTGGATCCCAGGGTGTCGTCGTGCCCGCGACCAGCGCGAGCTCGCACGACGCGCTGCACGGCGCGGCGAGGGTACCGCCGACAGCCCACATGACGTGCGCGCCGCCGGGCAGCCCGAGCAGCTCGAACGTCCCGTCCGGGCCGCTGCGCGCGAAGCTCCGCACAGGTTGATTGTCTTCGCGCTCGGACCAGATCGCCGCGCCCGCGATGGGCGCGCCGTCCGCGTCGACGACTCGACCGCGCACGGCGGCGCCACGCTCCAGGACGAGGGGCTCCGTCAGCGTCTGCACGCCAGACGTCGGGAACTCGAAGCTCGCGCGCAGCGTGCGGAACCCCTCGGCATCGACGACCAAGGTGCGTCGCCCAGGCTCGAGGCGGCCCAACACGAATGCGCCGCCGACATCGGAGACCCCGCGTTCGACCCGGCGGATGAGCCAGCGCCCTGGGCCCGCCGGCACCGGGTTCTGCGTATCGGGATCGACGAGCACACGCGCGCCGACAACCGGCGCACCGAGCTCATCGACGAGGCTCCCGCGCACCTCGAGCGCTGGACCGCCGAGCGCCACCTCGACCGTGGGCACCGGCGCGTCCGCAGAACGCCGGACCTCCGCGAGCACGGAGTGCGGCGTCGCACGAGTCGGCTCGATCGCCGACACGACGACGGTCGAGGCCGTCCCTGAAGCGCTCGAGGTGCGCAGCTTTTCGCGCGGCAACGCAGCGAATTGCACACGACCGGCCGCGTCGGTGCGGGCTTCGGCCAGCAGCGCCATGCGCGCGCCGAACGCGCGCACGGGCACGTCGGCGAGCGGAGCGCCTTCCGCGGTGACACGGACGACGAGGTCCGGCTCGACGGCCGCGCTCACCGGGGCGGGCGGATCCACTGCGGCGGGAGCCTTCTCCGACGGCGGAGCCGCGCTAGCGACCGACGGCGCCGCGATCACGCGCAGCGAGGCGCCGTCCGTCGCGGGCGCGAGGGGCGCGCCCGTCGCTCGGGCGACGTCGGTCGCGGACTGTGCCTCGCGCGCCGACCCGCTCCCCGCGAACAGCGCAAACCACAGCAGCGCGGCGGAGGTGACCACCACCGCGGCTGCGACCGCGAGCGGCGCCGCGGGCAGGGGCGCCCAGCCCCTTCGCGCGGGTCGTTCGACGAGCCCACCGAGGGCGAGCGCCGCAGGGCGCCGGTCCCGCTCCTTCTCTTCGAGCACGCGCCGGAAGCGCCGCAGTCCCTGGGCATGGTCGGACTTCACCGTCCCGAGGGGCACCGCGAGGCGCTCGGCGATCTCGCGCAGCTTGAGCCCTTCGCGGTACCGCAGCCGCATCACGTCGCCGATTCGGCCGTGGGTGTTCTCGAGGGTCCGCTCGATGGAGCGGCGCAGCTCGTCGAGGGCGCGCTCGTCCGTGGGCTCGACCGCCTCTGCGCGCGCCGCGTCGCGCTCCATCTCGCCCCGGCGCCGCTCCTGGCGGCGTGCGGCGAGCGCGACGCGCCGCGCGACCTGGCGCAGCCAACCCGACGGCGCGGCGAGACCGTTCGCCCGCAGCGCGGTCAGCCACGTCTCTTGCACGACGTCGTCCGCGAGCGAGGCGTCCTGGACGATCTGGCGAGCCACACGGCGGAGCTCCGCCTCGACCGCGGGGTCGGGACCGGAGACCGCAGGGGACAGGTACGGGGGTTCGGGCTGGGTCATTGCGAGCGCGAGCGAGCGGTCCGAATCCGGGTGGGAAGTCCCGGATCGAGCCTTGGCAGCGGCATATTTTCTGCGCAAATCTCCAACCAAACGCACCCGCCGACACACTAGGGGCCGGAGGCGTTCGCACCGGCCCCGGGTCTCGCGACCAGGGCCGACCGGCGCAAGGACACTGGACCATGGCCCCCCCCGGTCTGCCGCACCGCCGTTCCCACGGCGGCGCGTGGCCCCAGGATCTGCCGGCGTGACAGGGACGCCGAGGGAGTCCTCCGGAGGCGCAGTGCACGGCGACGTGCCCTGCGCCTTCCTTTTTGGACCGCGAGCGGCCCCTTCCCGGCCCCCGCGTAAGATGCAGGGGATGCGCGCCCCCGTCCCGTTCGTCGTGCTGACGGCCCTGTCCGCCAGCGCACTGGCTTCCGCCGTGGTGGCTTCGCCCCAGGGCCTGCCGCCCCTCCCGGTGCCGCCGGGTAACCCGATCACCGAGGCGAAGGTCCGCCTCGGGCAGGTGCTCTTCTGGGACGAGCAGCTCTCGTCGGACGGCACGGTCGCGTGTGGCACATGCCACCTGCCAGAGGCCGGCGGCAGCGACCCGCGGGCTTGGCTCGACCCCGACGCGGCCCGGCATCCGGGGCCCGACGGTCAGCGCGGGACCGCGGACGACCTCTTCGGCTCGCCGGGGGTGCGCCGCTACGACCGCGTACGCGATCCGATCGAGGATCGGGTCTTCGGGTTGGAGGTGCAGGTCACCAACCGACGGCCGCGTACGAACATCGGCGCGGCGTTTGCGACCTCGCTCTTCTGGGACGCGCGCGCGACGGACGTTTTTGTCGACCCCGAGAGCGGAGAGGAGCTCCTTCCCTGGGCCGCAGCGCTCGAAGTCCAGAGCCTCGCACCGATCCTGAACGACGTCGAGATGGCCCACCAAGGCCGCGATTGGGCCGACGTCGCGCGCACGCTGCTGCGGGCGAAGCCGCTCGCGAAGTCACCTGCGGTGCCCAAGGGGCTCGCGGAGTGGATCGCCGGACGCAGCTACCCGGAGCTCTTCGAAGAGGCCTTTGATTCGGCGGATCTATCGCCCGCGCAGATCGCGATGGCGCTGGCTTCGTACCAGCGCACGCTCGTCCCCGACGCGGCGCCGATCCTGTCACACAGCCCCGATCTCAGCGCCGTCGAGCTCGAAGGCCTGCGCATCTTCCGCCGCTCGGGGTGCTCGGAGTGCCACGACCACCGGCGCGGGCTGTTCACGGACCAAGCCTTCCACTTCATCGGCGTCGCCCCAACGGAGACGGACGGCGGCCTCGCGGAGGTCTCGGGCGATGAGCTCGATGCGGGGCTCTTCTTGACGCCGTCTCTGCTCAACGTCGAGCTGCGCGGGCCGTACTTCCACGATGGATCGAAAGCGACCCTCGAGGACGTGATCGAGTTCTACGACCGCGGCGGAGACTTCGGCACCCGGCGGCAGCGCGAGATCGCGCCGCTGCGCCTCTCCGCGGCCGACAAACGGGCGCTGGCTGCTTTCCTGCGGCGTCCGTTGACGGACCAGCGCGCGGCCCGCGCGACCGGACCGTTCGAACGCCCGTTGCTCTCCACGGAAGCCGACGGTCGCTACACAGCGCCCGTACGCGGCGTCAGCGGCCCGGGCGGCCGAGCGCTCGCGACGACGCCGATCGTGCTGGAGGCGCATGCCGCGCGGCCCTTTGATGCGTTCCTCCCGGCACACACGGCGCTGGTACAGGACAGCCGCGAGCGACGCCGCACCGTCTTGGCGCTCCCGACCGAGGCGCTCGCGCGGCTCGAGATGGACTTGCCGCGGGTGCTGCCTGATGTGCCGGCGCTCGTGGGTGAAGGGTTCTTGGCAGACCTGCACACCCTCGAGGCGGACCACCGCCAGCGCGGCACACTCATCGTCGCGATCGAGAACCTGCTGCGCTGAACAGGGTGACGTTCCGCAGATGGCGCCCAACTTGATTCGGCCGAGCTCCTGGGGCGCTCGGCTGCTGTGTGCCGGCATCGCTTTCGGCGCAGCGGCGTGCAGCGTGCGCGCGGTCCTCGCGCCCTTCGGTGAGCCCGTCACCACGACGGGCGAGCGCTTCGAGCGGCGCCTGGCGGAGCTTTGGCTCGAGGTGCTCGATCGCTCTCCGGAGCGCGCTGCGCTCCTGCAACCGAGCCATTCCAACGTCGGCCCGGCGACGGGGTGGGACAGTCAGAGCGCCCCCGACCGCGCGGAGCACGCGGAACGGATCGATGCGGCTCTGGAACGCCTCCGCGCGGACTTCGCTCCGCGCGAGCTGACGCCGATTCAAGCGCGGTGGTTCGCGCGCGCCGAGCGCTTGCTGCAACGGGAGCGCGCACGCTGGGTGAGCGATGAGCCGCCTCGCCCCCATGCGTGGGATGGGACGGCGACGACGGCGGCGTCGTTCCTCGCCCATCTGCAGCCCGATCGTGATGTCGATGACCTCCGCGCGTGGCTCTCGCGCCTGACCGCCCTCGTGGCGATCGTCGACGAAGCAGCCGCACTGGTCGCGGCGCGCGACGGGGCTGCGCGGCTGGCGCGGCCGACGCTCGACGCGACGCTCGAACACCTCACGACGCTCACCTCCCAGGCGCCCTCGGACCCGTTCCTGGAGCCCTTCGAAGCCGCGGCGGGACGCCTGCCGCAAGGGGCCAGCGATCCGCTCGTCCGACGCGCGCGCGAGCTCGTGCGCGGCCAGCTCCGGCCAGCGTACGAGCGCCTCGCTCGGGCGCTCGAAGCCGAGCGCGGCCGGGCGAGCGAGGTCAGCGGCGCTTGGCGCAGCCCTACGACGGAAGCGGCCTGGCGCCAGCGCCTCGCGGACGCCTCAGGGGAGGGCTACGACGCCGACGCGCTGCACGAACTCGGGCGCGCCGAGCTCGTCCGCCTGCAGGAGGCCCTCGCGCCGCTGGCGCCGAGCGGACGCTCGCGCGCGGATTGGTTCGACCTCGTGCGCGCGGGTGAAGGCACGGGACCCGCGCCGCGCGGTCCGCGCGAGCTCTGGGCGACGGTGCAGCCGCACATGGGCGAGCTCGTCCGCGGCGCGCTGCCCGAGCTGCCCCAGGTCGCCGGCGCACACGCATGGGACCGTCCGCGTGGGCGCTGGTCCCCGCTCGTGCGCGCGGCCGCGGATGGCACGCGGCGCGCGAAGTTCCTGGCGCCGAACCCCGCGTTCACGGTGACGGCGCGCTGGCAGCGCGAGGTGCAGGCGCTGCGCTTCGGTGTGCCCGGTCGCGCGCTGTTCGACGAGCTGACCGCTCGCGCGCCGGTCCCGCGCCTCCTCGCCCTCGCGACCGAAGAGGCCCACGCCGAAGGTTGGAGCCTCTACGTCGCGTTCGCGGCGCTCGAGAGCGTGCCCGGTCTGGAGCGCGACGGTGGCTTCGCGCGCATCGCGTCGGAGCTCGTCGAAGCGGCGGCCCTCGTCGTCGACACGGGCTTGCACGGCCGGCGGTGGTCGCGCGCGCAAGCGCTCGACCTCCTGCGCGACGAGACACCGCTGAGCGCAGCGGCTGCGGAGGATCTCGTCCTGCGCATCTCGGCCGAGCCCGGTCGGGCGGCCATCCCGTTCCTCGGACTCGTCAAGCTGCGCGGGCTCGAGCGCCGCGCTGTCCTAGAGCTCGGCGAGCGCTTCGACCGCGCCGCATTCCTGAGGGCGCTCCTGGACGAGGGCCCGCTCTCCCCCGCAGAGCTCGACGCGCTCGTCGAGCGCTGGGTGCGGGCGCAGGACGCCTGACGGAGCGTCGCGCGGGGGCGGGTCTCGGTTAACCTCCCGCGGATGGCGCCGCTGTCCGCTGCCCCGCGTGTGTTGATCGTCCGGACCGGGGCGATCGGCGACGTCGTCAATGCGCTCGTCTTCGCCGCGGCCCTGCGGGATGCGCGCCCGAACGCCCACATCGGCTGGGTCGCCCATCCGCTGGTTGTGCCGCTGCTCGACCAGAACCCGTGTGTCGACACCGTGCACGTGTGGCCGCGCGGCAGCGGCGTCCGCGGGACGATGAAGGTCATTCGGGCCATTCGCGCGGCCCGCTACGACGTGGCCCTCGACCTGCAGCGCTTGCAGAAGAGCGCCCTCCTCGCGCGCCTCTCCGGCGCGCCGCGCGTGATCGGTTTCGACAAAGGGCGCTGCAAGGAGCACTCACACCTTTGGACCCGCGAGCAGCTCCCGAAGGGCGACCCGCGCGCGCACATGGTCGAGCAGTACCTCGACTTCGCGCGTTACCTCGAGCTCGCCCCCGAGGCCCCGCGTTGGCCGCTGCCTGCGCTGGCCGCCGCGCGGATGAGGGTCGATGCGCTGCTCGCGCCGATCGGTGGTGCATCGTTCCTCGCGGTGAACCTCGGGGCCTCCAAACCCGAGAAACGGTGGCCAGACCGCCATTTTGCCGCCTTGCTCGCGCACCCCATGCTGCGCTCGCACGCCATCGTCTTGACCGGCGGTCCAGGTGATCGAGCTGCAGCCGAGAGCGTTGCGCAAGCGGCAGCAGGGCGAGCGCTCGACCTCGTCGGCCGGACAAGTCTGCTCGAGCTCACCGCCGTCTTGGAACGGGCTGCATTGACCGTCACCGGGGACACGGGGGCCATGCACCTGGCGGTGGCCCGCTCGCGACCCGTCGTCGCGCTGTTCGGTCCGGGTGATCCACAGCGCACGGGTCCGTATCGACAGCTCGAGCGAGTCCTGCGAATGCCGCCCTGGGATGGAACCCAGCGGCGAACGGCGAAGATGGAGGATCTGACACCAGATGCCGTGGCAATCGTGGTCGCGACGGTCCTCACCGGGCTCTGAGGGCCGCCCGGGTTGCTTCGTCCGGTGTCCACGCAGTAGGCTCCCGTACTCGATGTCCGCGCGGATCAGTAACGTCTGGCGACGCCGATCGCTCGGTGCACGGCGCCACAAGAACTCGCGCTTCTTCTACTTCGTGCGCGGCCTCGGCAGACTGGCACTGCCAGGTATTGTCCACCGCGCAGTGGGTAGGCGCTTGTTGGCCGAGGTCGATCCGTTGCCCGCCGGCTTGCAACTGCGGCTCGACTATTACTACCGCGTCCCTGGGCCTTTCACGTTGCCCGCGGAGGCCGATAGCCTCCCGTTGAGCCGGTTGCGCCGCCAGAGCAACTACTGGTTCGATCTGGCCGAGCACCTGCGCAGGGTGGAACGCGGTGCGCGAGTCAGCTATCGCTTCGGCGACGACACGACAGCTCCGGGGACTCCGACGCTCGTCAAAGCACGCACGATCGGTGAGGCAGAAGGCACGTCGGTCCTCTTCAAGCTCAACAAGGCGCGGCACTACGTCTTTGTCCGCGATGCGCGCTCGTTCCAAAGCAAGCGCGACATGGCTGTCTGGCGCGGAGCTGCGCATCAACACCATCGGCGCAAGTGGGTCTCGGACTGGTTTGGCCATCCGTGCTGCGACATCGGCCGTACGGACCGTCGCGTGGACGCCACGCCGTGGCAGCGGCCGTATCTGTCGATCGACGAGCAGCTCCAATACAAGTTCGTTTTATCGCTCGAAGGCAATGACGTCGCGACGAACCTGAAGTGGGTGCTGTCGTCGAACTCACTCTGCTTCATGCCTCGACCTAGCAAAGAGACTTGGTTCATGGAGGGGCGCCTCGAGCCTGGAGTTCATTACATCGAGCTGCAGCCCGACTTGGCGGATCTACCCGAGCAGGTGGCGCGCTGGTCCCGCGACAGCGCAGCAGCCGAACGCATCATCCATAACGCCAACCGCTGGACCGATCAGTTCCGCGATCCGCGTATCGAGGACCAGCTCTGCCTGCTCGTCCTGAAGCGTTACCTCGCTGATTCAGGTCAATTCGACGTACATTGAGCGTGCTGGGGGGTGGCGCGCTGATGCGAGCGCGGCGACGATGTTCGGATGCAAGCATCGAGCCGATCCCTGCTCCTGTGCACGGCCCCTCTCCTCGCCGCCTCCATCGCACCGGCGCTCCAGCAAGTCGATTCGGCGCATCTCGAGCGCGCTGACGCGGCTATCGAAGCCGCGATCGCTGCTGGACAGATTCCCGGCGCGGTCCTCATCGTCGGGCGTGGAGACGAGGTGCTCCACCGCCGCGCCTTCGGGCACCGAGCCGTCGAGCCCGAGCGCGAGCCGATGACGGTCGACACCGTGTTCGACCTCGCGTCGCTCACCAAGGTCATCGCTACGGCGACGAGCGTCGTCAAGCTGATCGACTCGGGTAAGGTGGCGCTCGATGCGACGGTGGCCACGTACCTGCCCGCGTTCACAGGGCTCGGCAAGGAGCACATCACCGTCGAGCAGCTCCTGCTGCACCTCGGTGGGCTCATCCCGGACAACGCGCTGAAGGACTACCAGGACGGTCCCGCAAAGGCGTGGGAGCGCATCTGTGCGCTCGGGCTGCGCTCGACCCCAGGGGAAGTGATGACGTACACGGACGTCGGTTACATCGTGCTGGGCGAGCTCGTGCGCGCGGTCGACGGAAGAGCGCTCGAGGTCTTCGCCCGCGAGGAGTTGTTCGAGCCGCTAGGAATGCGGCACACAGGCTTCCGCCCGTCGGCCGAGCTGAGTCGCTCTGCGGCGCCCACCGAGCAGCGCGAAGGGCGCTGGATGCGCGGCGAAGTGCACGACCCGCGCGCCTACCTCATGGGCGGAGTCGCGGGACACGCCGGGCTCTTCGGTACAGCGGACGACATCGCGCGGTATTGTCGAATGATCCTCGGCGAAGGCGCGCTCGACGGTGCGCGCGTCCTCTCCGAAGGTGCGGTGCGAGACATGACCCGGCCGCGCTGGCCGAAGAGCCGCAAAGGCGGCCGCGCACTGGGCTTCGATGTCGACAGCGGCTATTCCGGGCCGCGCGGCGCCTATTTCCCGCGCGGAGTTTCGTTTGGTCACACGGGCTTCACGGGGACGTGCCTCTGGATCGACCCGGAGTCGCGCGCGTACTACGTGCTGCTGACCAATCGGGTGCATCCGGACGGCAAAGGTGATTCAGGGCCCGTTCGGCGGGCGGTCGCGGACGCGCTCGGTGCGCACTTTCATCCGCGCCCAGAGCCCCGGCACGTGCGCACGGGGATCGATGTGCTCGCCGACGAAGACTGCGCGCGGCTCAGCGGCAAGAAGGTGGCGCTCGTGACAAACGTGACGGGGAAGACCGCGGACGGGCGCCGAACGATCGATGTCTTGCACGCATCGCAGAACGTCGACCTCGTGCGCATCTTTGCGCCTGAACACGGGCTCTTCGCGGTGCTCGAAGGTGACGTCGGCGACGCGGTCGACGAAGCGACAGGTTTGCCTGTATTGAGCCTCTACGGCGAGACACGGGAGCCCACGGCAGAGATGCTCGCAGGGCTCGATGCGGTCCTGTTCGACATCCAAGACGTCGGCGTGCGGTACTACACCTACCCGTCGACGCTCGGCTTGCTCATGCAGGCCGCAGGCCGCCACGGGGTCGAGGTGATCGTCCTCGATCGGCCGAATCCGATCACGGGCGAGCGCATCGAGGGGCCGCGCATCGACGCCGACCGCCTCTCGTTCATCGGATGGCGCCCGCTGCCGGTCGTGCACGGCATGACCGTCGGCGAGCTCGCGCGGATGTTCCAGCGTGAGTGGGGCGGGATCGAGTGCGAGCTCAGCGTCGTCGCGATGGAGGGCTGGAGCCGCGACATGTGGTGGGAGGACACGGGCCTTCCCTGGGTGAATCCGTCGCCGAACATGCGCAACCCGACACAGGCGGTGCTGTACCCGTGTGTCGGCTTGCTCGAGGGCGCCAACATCTCCGTCGGCCGCGGGACGGACGAGCCCTTCGAGCGCTTCGGCGCCCCGTGGCTCGATGGTGTGCTCCTCGCGAGCGCGCTGAACCGCGACGCGCGCGGCGCGGGCTCGCCGCTCGCCGGTCTCGCGTTCACCCCGATCGAGTTCACGCCGAGCGCGGCGAAGTTCGAGGGCGAGCTCTGCCGCGGGGTCCACGTCACCGTCGTCGACCGGAGCGCGCTCCGGCCGGTCGCGGCGGGGATGGCGCTCATGTGGCACCTCGTCAGGCTCTTCGGCCGCGACGTGGACCTCGCGGCGCTCGATACACGCTCGATCGCTCGCGCTGCGTGGGAGCGGCTGATCGCCGCGCGGGATCCTAGGGCGCTCGCGGGGGCGTGGAGCGAGGACGAAGCCTCGTTCCGGGCCCAACGGGCGCCGTATCTGCTCTACGGGCCGCGCTGAATCCGGGGGCTGGACGCGGTTCCAGGATCTGGACGTTCGAGGCGCCCGCGGGCGGGGTCCGCGGCCCCGGAGCCGTTGGCACGGGGGTTGATCCAGGGTCCAGCGTGCCCGCCGCACTGCGCGGTGGGCCACGAGGAACGAGAGAGCCCCTGGAACGAACGACACCCCTCCGATGAACCGCAACACGAACCTCTGCACCCGCCTGACCTTCGCCGCTGCCCTCGCCGCCTCGGCGAGCGCCCAGATCACCTTCCAGCCGGCCGTCAACGTGCCGACCGGCGCCCGCGCCAACGGGCAGATCCTGGCCGACCTGGACGGCGATGGCGACCGCGACCTGGCGGTCGCCTCGAACGGCGCCACCGGCACGCTGGACGTGATCGAGCTCTTCCGCAACGACGGCGGCAACTTCTCCGCGGCGGGCATCGTCGTGCTCGGCAACGGCACGAGCCCGACGGGCCTCGCCGCCGCCGACTACGACGGCGACGGTGACCTGGACCTCGCCGTGACGCTGAAGAACGTCGACCGCGTTCAGCTCGTGCTGAACTTCGGCGGCTTCGCCTTCACGCCCGGCGCGAGCGTCGCGGTCGGCGGTGTCGAGCCGCGCCAGATCAGCGCCGCGGACATGGACGGCGACGGTGACGCCGATGTTGTCATCAGCAACCGCGACAGCAGCACCGTCTCCGTCCTGCGCAACACGGCAGGCGCGCTGACGCTCGTCGGCGCGTTCAACATGGGCGAAGAGGCCCGTGACCACGCCATCGGCGACTTCGACGGCGACGGCGACCTGGACGTCGCCGTGTCGTCGAACGACACGCGCCAAGTCGCCGTGCTGATGAACATGGGCACGGGCGCCCTGGGCGCCCCCACGTTCCTCTCGGTGCCCGCGGCGACGCGGCCCGACGGCCTCGCAGCGGCCGACATGGACGGCGACGGTGACCTCGACCTGATCGCTGGCGCGGGCGACGGCAACAACATCGCACAGAACTTCATCGCGCTCTTCCGGAACGGCGGCAACGGCGTGTTCGTCGGTCCCTTCCTGACTGCGACGGGTGGCCTCGACACGGGCGACGTGTTCGTCGCCGACCTCGACGGCGACGGTGACATGGACGTCGTCGCAGCGAACCAGGAGTCCGCGAACCTGTCGGTGTTCACGAACACCGCTGGCACCCTGGGTGCGGCCGTGCTCGTCGCTTCGCCGGCTTTCCCGAGCGAGCTCGTCGGTGCAGACGTCGACGGCAACGGCTCGCCGGACCTCGCGCTGACGCTGCGTCAATCGGCAGGTGTGTACCTCTTCGACAACGGCGCGACCTTCGGCGTCGGCACGAACTACTGCACGGCAAACAACAACTCGACCGGCGCGCCGGCGACGATCGGCGGCACCGGCAGCGCGACGCGAGCGCTCAACAACTTGGGGCTCGCTTGCACCGGCCTCCCGGCGAACACGCTGGGCTTCTTCCTGACGAGCACGACGCAGGGCTTCGCCGCGAACCCGGGTGGTTCGGCCGGCAACCTCTGCCTCGGTGGTGCGATCGGTCGCTACTCGCAGCAGGTGCAGAACAGCGGCGCCACGGGCAGCATCAGCCTCGCCGTCGACCTGGGTGCGATCCCGACCCCGACGGGTCCGGTCTCCGGCGCGGCCGGCCAGACCTGGAACTTCCAGTGCTGGTACCGCGACAGCGTCGGCGGTAGCGCGACCTCGAACTTCTCGAACGGCCTCAGCGTGACGCTGCAGTGATTCCGAGTGGGCGCTCCGGCCCACGGTCATGAGCGCTCCGTGGCTCTCCTTACGCGCCCGCGCGTAGGGGGAGCCACGGGGCGTTCTGGCTTCCAGCGCGTTCGCAGGGGCGCCGGGGCGCCATCCGCGGAGCGAGCGGCTATCGTGCTGTGTGATGACCCTGTCCACGCTGCTGCTCACCCTCGCCGTGACCCAAGGCCCGCTCCCCGCCGACCCGGATGTGAACTTCCTGCGCGGTGACGTGACCGTCGCTTCGCGCACTTACGGGTACCGTCTCTTGACGCCGCCGGAGACCCAGCCCGGCGCGCGGTATCCGCTCGTGCTGTTCCTCCACGGCTCGGGCGAGCGCGGCGACGACAACGCGAAACAGCTCACGCACTTTCCGCGGCGCATGCTCGCGCCCGACGAGCGCTCCGAGCGGCCGTGTTTCGTACTCGCGCCGCAGTGCCCCGCCGACGAGCGCTGGACCGAGGACATCTGGGGCTCCGAGGAATCCGCTCCGCTCCCGGGAGCCCCGACCCGCGCGCTCACGGCTGCGGTCGAGGCGCTCCTCGAAGTCGTCCGCGAGCACCCCGTCGATCTGGACCGGATCTACCTCACCGGTCTGTCGATGGGCGGTTACGGCGCGTTCGAGCTGGCGCTGCGTTATCCCGATTGGTTCGCTGCGCTCGCGCCGGTGTGCGGCGGCGGCGACGAGCGGCTCGCCGCGCGGCTCGCGGGGCTGCCCATCTCGATCTGGCACGGCGATGCGGACCGCGCCGTGCCCGTCGTTCGCAGCGAGCGCTGGGCAGAGGCCCTCACGGCGCTCGGCGAGACGCCCGATGTTCACATCTTGCCTGGGGTCGGGCACGACGCGTGGAACCATGCTTATGCCCCGGGTGGCTGCCTGCCTTGGCTCTTCGCGCAGAGGCGCGACGCAGACCGTCGATTGACGAGCGCGGCCCGGTTGCTTGCCCAAGCGCTCGCCCCGGACGATCGGATCGCCTACCTCGGCGATTCGATCACTCAAGCGGGGGCCGCACCGGGCGGATACATCGACCTGCTGCACCGAGCTGTCGCGGTCCATGCGCCGGCAGTCACCTTCGTGCCCGCGGGCATCAGCGGCCACAAGGTGCCGAACCTCCTGCGACGCTACGAGCGCGACGTCCTCGCACACTCTCCGACTCTGGTGTTCGTCTACATCGGAATCAACGACGTCTGGCACTCGAAGTCGGGCGCGGGCACACCCGCCGAGGTCTTCCGCTCCGGGCTCGAGACCCTCGCGACGGCGCTGGAGGGTGACGGCGCGCGGCGCGTGGTCCTGGCGACAGCGACGCTCATCGGAGAGCGCGCAGCCGGCGGCAACGCCCTCGACACGATGCTCGCAGACTATGTCGGCGACACACGCGCGGTGTGCGCCGCCAATCCGCGGCGCACCCTGTGCGACCTCCACGCCAGCTTCAGAACCTACACGGCGCTCTACAACCCCGAGGACAAGGACCGCGGCGTACTCACCACCGACGGCGTCCACCTGAATCGCGCGGGCAACGTCCTGGTTGCGACCGAAGCCGCCCGCGCCTTGCGCACGGCGGCCCTCGGTCGCTGACCGGGGTCAGGCGCGCACGTAGTAGAGCATCAGGTAGACGAAGAGCAGGACCCCCACGCCGACCATCATGGCGCCTGACGGCCAAGTGCGTGTCAGCACGCCGTAGCCGCCGCTGTGGCTGCGCGCTCGGCGGTCTGTGACCATCAGCCAGGCGCGAGCGCCCCGCGCGGTGCCATCGATGAAGCTCCGGCCCCGCTCGGCGAGGCGTCCCCAGGCATGGAGCGCCGGGCGCCGCAGGAACCAATCGGTGTCCAGGTTCGTCGAGTGCAGCTCCGGCGGATAGAGCCCGCTGCGCTGCAACCAGGTGAACGCCAGCGCGCTGAAGAAGAGCAACTGGAGCTGCGTCAGCACGTGGGTCGTGTCGTACGGACTGTAATCCGTATCGAACGGCAGCAGCCCGTAGAGGAGCCCCGGGAAACAACCGATCAGCACGCACAGGATCGCTGCAGTCGCCATCGCGACGATCTGGCTGCGGGGCGGGTCGGTGGCCTCGATCTTCGCATCGTGGCCGAAGAACGCGAAGAACGGGATCTTGATACCGGCGTGGTGGAACACACCAGCGGCCGCGAACAGCAAGATGAACCACACCCAGTAGAGGTGCGCGTCCGTCGCCGCGGACATGACCATCGACTTCGAAACGAAGCCGCTGAAGAGCGGGAACGCCGAGATCGATGCGGCGCCGACCATGCAGAAGCGTGCGGTCCAGGGCATGGTCTTCACCAAGCCGCCCAGGTCCGAGGCGTGGATGCGCCCCGTCTGCTGCAAGACCGCGCCCATCGACATGAAGAGGAGCCCTTTGAACAGCACGTCGTTGAACGCGTGCGCGACGGCGCCGTTGATGCCGAGCTCACTCCCGATCCCGACTCCGACCAGCATGAACCCGATCTGGTTGATCATGCTGTAACCGAGCACGCGGCGCATGTCGTTCTCGATCACCGCGTAGAAGATCGGGAACGCGGCCATGACCGCGCCGATGATCACCAGCATCTCCGTGCCGGGGAACATCCGCGCCATGGCATAGACCGCCGCTTTTGTGGTGAACGAGCTCAGCCAGACCGCCCCGGTCGGCGTCGCCTCCGGGTAACCGTCGACCAGCCACGTGTGCAAGAGGGGGAAACATGCCTTGGTGCCGATCCCCAGGAAGATCAGCCAGCCACCGGGTGCATCCAGTCCGAGCTCCGTGACCGCGATCGACTTCGTCGCGGCGTAATGGACCGCGATCCCGGCCAGCAGGATCAAGCCCGAGACCATCTGCCAGAGCAAGTACCGCATACCCGCCCGCCACGCGCGCTTGGTCTGGCGCCCCCAGATGAGGTACGCGGACGAGACCGCCATGACCTCCCAGTAGAGGAACAGCGTGATGAGGTCTCCAGCGCCGACGGCCCCGATGGCAGCGCCAGCGTACAGCAGGCAAGCGACGTGCTGGCCAGGACGATCGACGTGCAGCGAGAACATCCCAGCGATGAACGCGGCGATGTGGAAGAGCACGCCGAAGAGGAAGCTCAGCCGGTCCTGGTGATAGAGCACGAGCTCCAAGTCCAGGATGGAGGCGGTCACCCGCGCACCATCGGGCATGGTCCAGAGGTGCAGCAGGCCCAGGGCCGGAACGAGCAACAGGATCGTCGCGCGGGCTTCCCGGCGCGCGATCGCCATGCAGAGCGCGCCGAGAAGGAACACGAACGCCGGAGGCAAGCTGTTCAGCATCAGCGCTTCCCTCGCTTGTCGTAATAAGCCTCGTCGCGCATCACGAACTTACGGAGCTCCTTGGCCAAGAGGACAAGGAGCACACATCCGACGAAGCCGTAGACCGGGTAGAAGCCGGGCAAGTGCTCCATCGGCGCGTGGGTCTTGCGCTCGACGAGGAAGTCGAAGACGAAGAGCACGATGCACGCACCACCGAACCAGCGCAGCAAGCTGGCGACACCAGGCGACAGCGGCCCGGTGAAGTCGTGCTCGACGTGGTGGATGACGGGGCTCACCGAGTCGTCCTCTTCGGGCGGTACAGCGTCGTGATGGTCGTGCGAATGAGGAGCGCTCATGGGGTCACCACGCGGTGGACGAGGCCGTGAACGACATCGGGGTAGAGGAAGAGTGCAACCGTCAGGGACGCGGTGCAGACCATGGCGATGCGACAGGGCAGCGGCGCCATTCCGTGGTCTGCGTGGCTCCCGTGGCCCGCACGCTCCGGCAAGAGGAACGCCCGGAAAGGGATCGACAGCAGGTAGACGACGTTCAGCAACGAGCTCACGAGGAGCGCCACCATCAAGGGCCAGTGCGGGGTCGCAGCGATGCCGTCCACGAGGAGGAGTTTGCTCCACATGCCGCCCGTCGGCGGCAGCCCTACGATCGCCAGTGCGCCGACCAGGAAACACGCCATCGTGACCGGCATTCGGCGCGCGATCCCGTCGAGCTGCGACACGCGGGTCTTGTGCGCGGTCACGAGGAACGCACCCGCTGCGAAGAAGAGGGTGATCTTCCCGAATGCATGGGCCGCGATGTGCATCCCCGCGCCTTCGATGGACTTCGGTGTCGCAACGAGGGCGCCCAGGATGATGTAGCTGAGCTGACCGATGGTCGAGTACGCCAGGCGTTCCTTCAGATTGTCCTTGCCCATCGCGATCACCGATGCCGCAACGACAGTGAACCCTGCGAGGTACGCCAGCCAGACGTGTGCGTCGAGCTCGCGCACGAGGTCGATGCCGAAGACGTAGACGGAGACCTTCAGGATCGTGAAGACGCCGGCTTTGACGACCGCTACTGCGTGCAGGAGAGCGCTGACAGG
>CAYOBN010000064.1:0-30085 GCA_964402175.1 uncultured Planctomycetaceae bacterium
CGCGGGCTGGGGCGCCGCGCGCCTCGCCGCAAACTCGTACCTGGTACCTCCCGCCTCAGTCGGTGGCGGGGCGGCGCGTTTCGCGCGGCAGCGGCACGAGCGGGCTCGACCAGGCGGGCGGGCTCTCGGCGGAGACGGACTCGAGGGGCAGGTAGTCGGGCACGATCGGCCGCGGCGCCGCGTCGGGCGCAGCCGCGTGCAGGGCCGGTGCGTCCGGTGGAGGGGCGAGGGTCATGAACGGCGACGGCTCGCAGACCGGCGGAACGCCGGCGAGGGGCGCCAACCGCGGGCCCACCGCCGGGCGCCGGGGGGCCTTGCCGCGGTCGGCGAGCGAGCGCTCGGCGAGCTCCGCCGCCACCCGGCCGAGCTCGGCGACCGCCTCGATGCGATCTCGCTCGAGCTGGCGGACGCGGCGCGCGTGGGCGCGCTCTTCGTCCTGGCGCAGGGCCTCCTGTTGCCGACGGGTCCAGGCGCGGGCGACCGCCAGGCCCACGAGCGCGCCGCCGAAGACCAGCGCCGCCTGGGCGACGGTCCCGCCGACCGAGGACAAGCCGAGGGGAAACAACGCCGACATGAACCGCCACGATAACCGATCTTCTGCGGGAAGTCGGCGCATCCACTTGGGTCCCCCTGCCGATGAGCCTAGGAGTACCCCGACGCGCCGCCCACCCCTACGACGACGCAATGGACATCCCGCTCCGGAGACGCCCGCCCTACCGCCTGCGGCACCGTTCCCGCTCCGATTACGGAGCATTGGCCCGCCCCGCTGGGGCGTCCTGACGGGAGGTCCCCATGGCTGACGTGCGCGCGCAGAGCCCCGCCTCCAGCGGGGCGGGTGCCTCCGGTGGGTCCCACGGTCCCATCGCCCTCGTCCAAACGCTGCTCGCTCCCGAGCGCAGCGACCTCGCGGTCGTGGCGTTGTTCGCCATCGGCGTCGGCATCCTGAACCTCGCCACACCGATCGCGGTGCAGGCGATCGTGAACTCGATCGCCCTCGGCGGCCTGCTGCAGCCGCTACTCGTCATCGCGCTGTTCCTCGCAGCGGCGCTGTCGTTCGCGGCGGCGCTGACGATGGCGCAGACCTGGTTCGTCGAGCTCGTGCAGCGGCGCCTCTTCGTGCGCACGCTCGCGGATGTCGCAGCGCGCCTGATCCGCGTGCGCGGGGGCGCGTACGCGGAGGGTCACGGGCCGGAGATCGTCAACCGCTTCTTCGACGTCGTGACCGTGCAGAAGGCGCTGTCGAAGCTGATCCTAGATGGACTCGTCGTTCTGCTGGGGGTCGTCGTCGGTCTCGCGGTGTTGGCGTTCTACCACCCGCTGCTGCTGGCGTTCGACGTCGTCCTGCTGCTCATCATCGTCGTGATCGTCCTCGGTCCGCGGCGCGGCGGCGAGAAGACCTCGATCAAGGAGAGCTCCGCGAAGTACGCCGTCGTCGCGTGGCTCGAGGACCTGGCGCGCAACCCGCACGCCTTCAAGGTCAAAGGAGCAGAGCAGTGGGTGCTGGAGCGGACGGACATGCTGGCGGACCGCTGGCTCTCCGCGCGTCAGAGGCACTTCTCCGTCCTCTTCGGTCAGATCGGCAGCGCGCTGGCGCTGCAGGTCGTCGCCAGCACGGCGCTCCTCGGTATCGGCGGTCTGCTCGTCATCGGAGGCAGCCTGACCCTCGGCCAGCTCGTCGCTGCAGAGCTGATCGTGACGAACGTCGTGTCGTCCGTCGCGAAGCTCGGCCGCTACATCGAGCACTGGTACGACCTCACGGCGGCGGCGCACAAGCTCGACCACTTGCTGGACTTGCCGCTCGAGCCGCTCGGCGGCGAGGTGCCGCCGCCGTCAGCGACCAAGGGCGCGCGCCTCGAGCTCGATGGCATCGCTTGGAAAGACGGGCGCGGACGGCCGGTCTTCGAGGTGTGCAGCGCGGAGGTCGGCCCGGGCGAGCGCCTCGCCATCGTCGGGCCGAGCGGCTCCGGTAAGAGCGCGCTGCTCGAGCTGCTCTGGCGCATGCACGACCCCCACGAGGGCGCGATCCGACTGGACGGGCGCGACCTCCGCGACCTGGACCTCGCCGTGTTGCGCAAGGACGTCGCGCTCGTCTCCGCCGTCGAGGTCGTGCACGGCACGCTGCGCGAGAACATCTCGCTCGCGCGCCCCGATGTCTCCGGTGACGACATCCGCCGCGCCATCCGCGCCGTCGGGCTGGAGGCCGCCATCGCCGAGCTCCCCGACGGCCTCGACACCGAGCTGCACCCGACCACGCGCGCCCTCTCGAAGGGTGAGCTCGAGCGCTTGATGCTCGCGCGCGGTTTGGCCGGCTCGCCGCGCCTCCTCGTCGTCGACGGGATGTTCGACCGCCTCGCTGCGCCGCTGCGCGAAGAGCTCCTCGAAGCCACCCTGTTGAGCCCGGCGCGCGAATGGACGCTCGTGCTCGTCACCCAGGACGAAGCGCTCGCAGCTCGCTGCGAGCGCGTCCTACGCCTTGTCCAGGCCAAGCAGGAGACCTGAGCGATGGCTGACACCATGCACCCCGCAGCGCAGCTGCTCGAACTTCCGACGCTGCAGAAGGTCTGCCGCTCCGGCGCCATCACGGCGCTCGCGGCGGCGATCGGATTCATGTTGATCGCGGTGCCCCTGGGCTTCGTGTTCGTGCCCTGGCAGCAGACGGTGCCGGGCGCGGGCCGCGTCGTCGCACTCGACCCGCGTCAGCGGATCCAGACCATTCCCGCGCCCGTCACCGGCCGCCTGGTCAAGCTCTACGCCCAAGAAGGGCAGCGCGTCGTCCGCGGCGAGCTGCTCGCCGAATTGGAGGACCAGGACCCGAGCTTCCTGCTGCGCCTCCAGGAGCAGCTCACGTTCTCGCGCGACAAAGTCGAGCAGGCCCACCAGTCGCTCGAGTTCTATCAGCAGAAGGTCATCAACCTGCAGCTCGAGAAGGACTCCGCGAACGCCAAAGCTCGGGCAGACCTGGGCGCGGCCTTGGAGAAGGTCAAACAAGCGGAGCAGGACGTCGTCGCGAAAGAGGCCGAGATCAACATCGACAAGCGGCCGAACTACGAACGGCAGCGGGACCTGATGGCGATCGGCGCCACTTCGGAGCGCGTCGCGCAGGCGGCGGAAGCGGGCTTGCGCGCCGCGGAGGCACAGCTCGCAGCGGCGCGAGCCAAGGTCGACGAAGCGCGCAGTGAAGAGCAGAGCAAGATGGCGGCGATCGACGAGGTCGACGCCAAATTCGCCGGTGACATCAACGCGGCCGAAGCGGAGGTCCGCACCGCGGTTCAGAAGCTGCGTGAGGCGCAGACCGACCTCGCACAGAAGCAGTCCGAGGTGAGCCGCCAGGAGACCCAGACCGTCGCGGCGCCGATGGACGGGACCGTGCTCTTCGTGCACGGCGCGACCTCGCAGGATCTCATCAGCCGCGGCGCGCCTTTGATCGACTTCGTGCCGATCTCGGATCAGCTCGCGGTCGAGCTGATCGTGAAGGGCGTCGATGCCCCGCTGATCACGACCCAGCGCCGCGCGCGGATCACCTTCGAAGGCTGGCCCGCCGTGCAGTTCGCGGGCTGGCCGTCGGTCGCCGTCGGCACCTTCGGCGGCATCGTACACCTGGTCGACTCGCAGGCTCGCCCCGATGGGAGCGTGCGCGCGCTCATCGTGCCGGACCCCTCCGACGAGAAGTGGCCCGATCCCCCGTTCCTGCGCCAGGGTGTGCGTGCCAGCGGCTGGGTGCAGCTCGACACGGTCAGCGTCGGTTACGAAGTCTGGCGGCGCCTGAACGCCTTCCCGCCGACGGTGGCGATGCAACCGAGCGCAGACGGCAGCATTCCCAAGCAGGACTCGAAGGAAGACGAGAAGTCGAAGTGAGCGGGCTCTCGACCAACACTTCGCTGGGCTGCGGCGCGGCCCTCCTGCTGGCTGCGTGTGTCGGCAACCCGCCCGTCGTTCGCCCGGTCGCCGGGGCGACACCCGACGCGGCGCTGCGCGCGCGTGTGTCCGCGCAGCGCACGGTTCAGAGCGTTACTCCGATCGCCCTGGTGGATGCGGCGCCATCGGGCGCAGAGCCCGAACAGGCCGCGGGGACCGGGAACGAGCTCGCGTTGTACGAGCTCCTGCGCAGCGTGGAGCGGCACTTTCCCCTGCTGCTCGCGGCGCAGGAGGAGATCGCGCTGGCCGAGGCCGAGCAGCTCGCGGCCCGCGGGCGCTTCGACTTGCGCGTGGTCGCCCAAGGCGACTACGCCGTCGATGGTTTCTACCAGAACGAACAGACGCGGCTCGGCCTCGAACAGCCGACCGGGCTCGGCGGCGCGACGTTCTTCAGCGGCTACAAACTCGGCACGGGAGACTTCCCGATCTACAACGACGGGCTGCGCTCGAACGAAGGCGGTGAGTTGAATGCGGGCGTCCGCCTGCCGCTGCTCGCGGGCCGCGCGATCGACCCGCGGCGCCTCGCGGTCTGGCGGGCGGAGATCTCCCGCGCCCAGGCGGATCCGGCCATCGCTGCGAAGCGGCTGGACTTCGCCCGCAAAGCCGCGCACGCGTACTGGAAGTGGGTCGCAGCGGGCCAGAAGCGCCTGATCTTCGAGCGCCTGCTGCGCCTCGCCGAGGACCGGCAAGCGACGATCGAACAAGCCGCGGCGCTGGGTGACCTGCCCCCGCTATCGGTCGAAGACAACCAGCGCCTCGTCGTCGAGCGCCGTTCGATCATGGTCAGCGCGGAGCGCGAGCTGCAGCGCGCGGCGATCGAGGTCTCGCTCTACCTACGGAACGACGAAGGCGCGCCGCGTCGACCGAGCAGTAGCGAGCTGCCGATCAGCTTTCCGATCACGTTGACGCCCGAGCAGGTGATGGCGCTCGACGACGCAGAGCGCGCGCTGCGCCTGCGACCGGAGCTGCGTTTGCTGAGCCTCGAGGTCGACAAACTCGAGCTCGAGTTGGAGCAAGCGCGCAACGACATGCTGCCGCGGCTCGACATCGGCGCTGCCGTCTCGCAGGACCTCGGGGACGAAGTGACCGTGCCCGATACCAAGGGCCCCTTCGAGCTGGACCTCTTCTTCCGCTTCGACGTGCCGCTGCAGCGGCGCAGCGCCGAGGGTAAGATGCGCGAGCTCGAAGCGAAACAACGCAAGGTGCGCCGCGAGCTGCAGTTCGCTTCCGACAGCGTCTTGGCGGAGGTGCAGGACTCCGCTTCGGAGCTGCAGCAGGCCTGGGAGTCGATCGCGCTCGTCCGCGAGGCCGCGCGCCTCGCGAGCATCCTCGAGGAAGCCGAGCGCGCGACCTTCGGCCTGGGCGAGAGCAACCTGATCGACGTGAACATCCGCGAGCAGCAGACCGCTGCCGCCGCAGCGCGGTTGATCGACTCGTTCGCGACCTATTTCCGTGCGCTCGCGGACTACAAAGCGGCGCTCGGCGTCACGGACTGATCCTGGCGGCGTGCCTGCGCATGGCGACCTTGCGCCGTGTGGTACTGTCTCACCCGTGACACTGCCCGCGCGCAAGAACCCGTTCCATCACTTCGGTCGCCTCGGCATCCTCGACCCCGCGGGTCGCCTCGCGGGGCACAGTCACGAGGCACGGACCACGGGACCGACGGAGCACGAGTGCGTGCTGACGACCCATCGCTGTGCGGTGGGCCATGACCAGCCGAGCCTCGTGTTGCGCTACCCCGTCGAAGTCGGGCGAGCGCTCGCAGCGACTCGTGTGCACTTCGAGTTCGACGGCGCACACTACCGCGCGCAGGTGCCGCTGCCCGAGGGCGTGACGTACTACGGCCTCGGCGAGCGCGCGGGCCCGCTGGCGCGCAACGGGCGGCTGCACCTCCTGTGGAACACGGACGCGTACGGGTACAGCGCGGATGCCGAGGCGCTGTACCAGTCCCATCCTTGGGTGCTCGCCGTCCACCCCGATGGGAGCGCCACGGGGGTCCTCTTCGATTCGCACCGCCGCGGCCGCATCGGCTGCGCCGAGGACGGCCTGGAGGCGGTCTTCGAAGCGGAGCCGTTCGACGTGCACCTCTTGGATGCGAAGCATCCCATGGAGGTCCTGCGCGGCCTCGCGGCGCTTGTAGGGAGCACACCCCGGCCGCCGCGTTGGGCGCTCGGTTACCACCAGTGCCGTTATTCGTACATGTCCGCCGAAGAGGCGCTGTCGGTGACGGAGCGGCTGCGAGCGGAGCACATCCCGTGCGATGCGCTGTGGTTCGACATCGACTACATGGACCGCTACAGGGTCTTCTCGTGGGACCGCGTGCGCTTCCCCGATCCGCGCGGCCTGACGGACGAGCTGCGCCGCTGCGGCTTTCACAGCGTCGCGATCATCGACCCCGGAGTCGTCGTCGCGGATGACGATCCGGTCTATCACGAAGGCCTCGCAGGCGCACACTTCGTGCTGAAGCCGGATGGATCACCAGCGGGTGGACGCGTCTGGCCGGGCCTGTGCCATTTCCCGGACTTCTCGCGGCGGGAGACCCGCGCGTGGTGGGCAGACCGCACGGCGGCGCTCGTGCGCGAGAGCGGCCTCGACGGTGTCTGGTGCGACATGAACGAGCCCGCGCTGCTCGGCGCACCGACACGGACCCTGGCTGAAGACGCGATCCACCGCGGCGAGCCCTCCGGGACCCACGCGCGGCTGCACAACCTGTATGGCCATTGGATGGCGGAGGCCGTGCGCGCTGGAGCCACCCGCGCGCTCGCGGGTCGCCGGCCGTTTGTCCTCACGCGCGCAGGTCACCTGGCGACGGGCGCCGTCGCAGCCACGTGGACGGGCGACAACCAGGCCCACTGGCACGACCTCCGCTGGGCCGTGGCGATGGTGCTGAACCTCGGGCTCTCGGGCCAACCGATGTCCGGTCCGGACCTCGGCGGCTTCATCGGCGACCCCGACGAAGAGCTCTTCGTGCGCTGGTTCGAGCTCGGCGCGTACCTGCCCTTCTGCCGCGGACACGCCGAAGCAGGCACCTGCCGCAAGGAGCCGTGGGCGTTCGGCGTAGCCGCCCGCGATCACGTGCGCGCCGCGTTGATTCGGCGGATGGAGCTCATGCCGACTCTGGTGTCGCTCTTCGATGAAGCCCACCGCACGGGCGCCCCCGTGGCGAGGCCCGTGTCGTTCGCTGCTCCCGCCGATCCAGAGCTGGCTCGCATCGACGATGCGTTCCTGTTGGGTCAGGACCTCTTGGTCTCGCCGGTGTTGACCCCCGGGGCCACGACCAAACACACGGTGCTGCCCCGCGGGGGCTGGTACCCGTTCCCGATCGGCGGTGTCCGCATCGAATCACGCTCGGTGATCGCTGCCGCGCCGCGCGGCGTGACACCGGTCTACGCACGCGCGGGGGCCATCGTGTTCACGGGTCCTCCGCTGCAGCACACCGGCGAGCCCGATACCACACGGACGTGGCACATCTTCCTGGACGCGGCGGGCCATGCGTCCGGCTGCGCAGTCGAGGACTCGGGTGACGGGCCAGAGCCCGAGGGCCGCCTCTTCGTCGAGGCGCAGCGCAGCGGTGACAGCGTCCGCGTCACGACACGCCGGGAAGGTTGCGTCCCGGAGCGTCACGTCGAGGTCGTCGTGCACGGCGCCGACGGAGCCGCCGTGGTCTGGGACGCCTGAGAGGGGCGCCGATCACGGCGCGCGACGCTCGACAGCGCGGGCCGCGCGTAGACCGGTATCGACGTTGCGGTATTCGGGCCCGCTGAACTGGCGCGCGGCCGAGCGCGCCTGTGTGGCGCGCTGCGCGAAGCTCCCGCCGCGACGGATGCGGAGGCCCTCCCCCCAGAGGCGTCGCTCGAACGTATCGATCGTGACCTCGTGGGGTTTGTCGTAGCCGATGAACCCTGCGTCCAGCACCCACTCGTTGACGTTGCCCAGGGTGTCGTGCAGTCCGAACGGGTTCGGTGGAAACGCGCCGCTGGGGGCGTGCAACGCGAATCCGTCGTCACAGAGCTCGACCTGTGGAGACTCCCGGATTCGCTCGTAGCGGTAAGCGGCGTAGCGCTGATCCGCGAGGTTCGCGCGCTGCAGCGCACGCTCGCGCGCGGTGCCGGTCCACCACGGCGTCGACGTGCCCCCGCGCGCGGCGTACTCCCACTGCGCTTCGGTCGGCAACGAAAGCCCCACCGCGGAGAGCCCCGCGCGCGCCTCGCTCCAATCGACTTGTTCGACGGGATGCAGCGCGCTGGTCACGTGGGAAGGCTCGGTGTCGCTTCGGCTGTGGCTCGGTCGGCGCCCGACCAGGCGCTGCCACTGCGCCTGGTTCACTTCGTACTTCCCGATGAAGAACGGCGCGAGGATGGCGTGTAGGAGCTCGGGTCCGTCGGCACCCATCACCCACTCGCTGGGCTGCGCTTCGGCGTCGTAGCCGGGGCGCTCCGGATCGAGCGCCTGCGCGCCGAGCTCGACGCGCCCGCCGGGGACGAGCACGAGCACGATGCCGAGCTCTTCCGGCGGCGCGGGCGGCGGCTCACCCGATGCGAGGTGCACGAACTCCCAGAGTCCGCTCTCGGGATCGCGGCCGAGCGGCACGAGCCCGAGCTGGGGCTCCATCTGCAAGCCGCCGTACATGGGGCACTCCGCAGGATCGGCGATCGAAGCGAGCGCGGCGCGCCACTCCGCTGCTGCCGCGAGCAACGTGCGGTCCGCGAGCCCTTCGAGCACGGCGGCGCGACGCTCTAGGACCGCGACGAGGCCATCATCATCGCGGCCTCCGATCAACGGTGTCACGTCGGACAAGAGCCGCTCGATCAGCGTGTGTCGCTCTGCGTCGCGCTCGCGCTCGAACGACCACTCCACTCGCTGCACCGGGACCTCGTCGAAGCGCGCGCGGTCATGCCGAAGGGCGACGAGCCGTTCGGCGACCTGGGCCTCCGTCAGGCCTTCTTCCGAGAGGCGCCCCTCCGCGCGCACGGCGTCCAGCTCGGCGCTGTAGTACGCGATGAGGCGATCGAAACCAGCGAGGCGCTCGGCGCGCGCCGTCGCTGCGGCCCGCTCCGCGGGGGCGGTGCGATCCCAAGGCAGAGCGCGCGACCGCAGCCGCGCGAGCTCGGCGCGGTAGCCCGGGATGTGGGCCAAGACCTCCCGCGCTTCGTCCGCCCAGGCGCGCAGCGCAGGAGCATCCTCCGGTCGGCCCGTGGCGATCGTCGCAGCGCGCGCGACGAGGTCCAGCGGCGCGCGTGCATCGGCCTGCAACCGCAGGCGCTCGCGCTCCAGCGCCTCGCTGCGTGCAAGGACGATCAATGCAGCGACGCCGACGCCGAGCCCAGCGACGATCGCGATCGCCAGGCGCTTGTTGCGGGCGACCCATTTGCGCGCTTCGGCGCGCACGCCCGTGCGGTAGGCGCGCACGACACGGCCTTCGAGGTAGGCGCGGACGTCCGCCGCCATCTCGCGCATGTCCTGGAAGCGGCGCGCTGGGTCGCGCTGCATCGCTTTATCGCAGACCGCGACGAGCTCCGGTGCAGCGTTCGGGGCGAGCTCCGCAAGCGCGCGCGGCGGACCCGCGAGCACACGCTCCAGCACCACCTTCGAAGACGCCGTCACGCCACCTTCGGCGTAGGGCATCACGCCAGCGAGGAGCTCGTAGAGCATCGCTCCTACGGAGTACACATCGGAGCGGGGACCGACCTCGTCGAGGCGTCCCGCAGCTTGCTCCGGTGACATGGTGCTGGGTGTGCCGATGACGTCTCCGTCCATCGTGGAGAGGCCCGTGTGCGACTCGGAGACCGAGAGGCGCTCGAGGTTGAGGCGGAGATCGACGAGGTCCGGCAAGTGCGACGCACGCGCGAGGCCCCAGTCCAGGACGACCACCTCGCCGTACTGACCGACCCGCACGTTCGACGGCTTCAGATCGCGGTGCACGACTCCGCGTGAGTGTGCGTACGCCACCGTCTCGCAGACCCGCAGCAGCACGCCGAGCGCAGCGGTGGCCGTCCACGTGGAGTCACCTGCATGGACGGAGCGAATGATCTCGCGCAGGTCGCGCCCGCCGACGAGGCGCATCGTGAACCACGGCACCCCAGTGGCATCCACGCCATAGTCGTGCACGGGCACGATGCCCGGGTGGTCCAGGCTGCCCGTCAGGCGGGCCTCCTTCTCGAATCGCGCGGCTGCGGCTGCTCCACGCCGCAGGGCGGACTTCATCGCGACGTCCCGCCCGAGCCGACGGTCGCGCACACGTTCGACGAGCCCCATGCCGCCGCGCGCGAGCTCGCCGAGGCGCTCGTAGCGCGGCGCGCCGGCGACGCCGTCGCCCACGGCGTTCGGCCGCTCTTCCGGCTCTGCGGGCGCGACGAGCCGCAGGAACTCACGCGCGACGGCGGCTTCGACGTCGGGGAACCGCGCGAGGTAGTGAGCGAGCCCGAACAGGGCGCCCGCGGCGCGGTCCTCGTGCCACATCGCGAGGAAGTCGCAGAGGGCTTCGCGCTCGCGATCGACGTCGGGTTGGCGGTCCATGGCGGGAAGGGGCGCGGCGCGTCCGTGCCTCTGGTATACCTCTGGAAGGGACAGCGGGTATGCAGGACGACGCGAAGAGAGCGGACGAGCGCGCGCGTGAAGCGCCGAATCGGGACCCGACCCGCGCCCTCTCCCTCGCCCTACTGGGCCAGTACGAGGACTTCCGCGCGCTCTACGAGGGCCTCGCGCCGAGCCTCTACGCGTGGGCTCGCCTGCGGGCGAGCGGTGGCGGCATCGAGCCCGACGACCTCTTGCAAGAGGTCTGGGTGCGCGCGCTGCAGAGCGCGGCTCAGTTCGACGCGGACAAGGGCTCGTTCCGCGCGTGGATCTTCGGTATCGCGAAACATGTGTTCTTGGAGGCGCTGCGCCAGAGACCTGCCCGGCGCGACCCGACGGAGCTCGGCGGCGGCGCCGCGGCGCTGTCCGCGTGGCCGGACGTGGCGACCAGCATCCGCTCGCGCCTCGCGCGCGACGAGTCCGTCGCAAGGCTCTTGGAGCAGGTCGCCGCCAGCGACGAGCTGGACCGCAAGATCCTGGTGCACTGCGGGCTCGAGGACATGCCGTGCACGCTCGCTGCGGTGCGCCTCGGGCTCGGTGTGGAGGCGGTGACGAAGCGCTGGCAGCGGCTGCGCGCGCGCCTGCGCGAGGGCGGCGCCGCGGGGCTACTCGGCTGAGTCCCTGCCTGTTAGGGTGGGCGCCATGTCGGTGACCCTCACCCTCCTGCTCGTGGGGTTCGTGCAGACCCCTGTGCCCGCGCTCGATGCCACCGTCTGGACCAGCGGCGAAGGCGGTTACCACACGTACCGCATCCCGAGCGTCGTGCGCGCCGCGAGCGGCGATCTGCTGGCGTTCTGTGAAGGCCGCAAGAACGGCAGCGGAGACACGGGTGACATCGACCTCTTGCAGAAGCGCTCGACGGACGGAGGCCGCACCTGGGGCGAGACCACGGTGGTGTGGGACGACGGTGACCACGTCGCAGGCAATCCGTGCCCGGTGCTCGACGCTCGTACGGGCAAGCTGGTGCTGCTTTTGACCCATAACCTGGGGCAGGACACGGAGAACGAGATCATCGCGGGCACCGCGGAGGGCACACGCACGATCTGGTCGACGACGTCCGCGGATCACGGGGCGACATGGAGCGCGCCGAAGGAGCTCACAGCGAGCGTCAAACGGCCGGATTGGACGTGGTACGCGACCGGCCCTGGGGTGGGCATCCAGCTCACACGCGGCGAATACGCGGGACGCCTGGTCATCCCTTGTGACCACATCGAGCGCGAGACAAAGCGCTATTTCAGTCACGTCATCCTGTCGGACGACGGCGGCGCGACGTGGCGCATCGGCGGGATCTCACCGCGCGACCAGCTCAACGAGTGTCAGGTCGCCGAGCTCACGGATGGCTCGCTCGTCTTGAACATGCGCAACTACGACCGCAAACACCGGCTGCGGGCAGTGACCCGCTCGCGAGATGGCGGGGCGAGCTTCGATTCCGTGACGTGGGACGAAGCTCTGCCCGAGCCGATCTGTCAGGCTGGCCTCGTCGCGCTCGAAGTCGGAGACGCGGCGCCTCGCCGGCTCGTGTTCTCGAACCCAGCGTCGAAGACCCGGCGCGAGCGGATGACGCTGAAGGCGAGCGACGACGGCGGCGCGAGCTGGCGCGAAGTCGCGGTGCTGCACGCAGGCCCTGCGGCGTACTCGTGCCTCGTGCCGCTGCCGGCGGTCGACGGGGTTCCGGTCGCGGGCTGCCTTTACGAGTGCGGCAGCGCGCATCCCTACGAGAGGATCGTCTTCGCGGTGCGCGCGGTGCCCAGCGCCGAAGTGCGCTGAGCGCGGCTGTACGCGGCGCGAGGGAGTCAGGGGCGCGGAGCCTCACCCGTGCTGCGGACCGGACCCGGCACAAACGCAGGTGTGCGCCGGATGTAGTCGCGGTATTCGGGGCGGCGCTCGGCGATGTCCGCCTCGGTCATCGTCACACCCGAGACCTTCAGGAGCAGGAACGTGATCGCTGCGGGGCCAAGGAGGGCCCACCACGCGGCGTCGCCCCGGCCCAGGTCGAAGGCTGAGAGCCCGAGCCCCCACCAGACCACCGACTCGCCGAAGTAGTTCGGGTGGCGGCTGTTGCGCCACAGGCCGGTCTCGAGGACCCGGCCCTTGCTTTCGGGGTTCGACTTGAATCGGCTGAGCTGACCGTCCGCGATCGCTTCGTAGAAGAAGCCGACGAGGAACACGAGGGCGCCGACGACGCCGATGGGGCCCATTCGGAGCTCGCCCGTCAGCGCCACCATCAACGGCAGCGCGACGATCCAAGCCAGCACCGCTTGCAGCGTGAACACGACGAAGAGGCTCTGCCACCACCACTTCGCGCCGCGCGCCTCGCGCATCTTCTTGTAGCGGCGGTCTTCGCCCTGCGCTGCGTGCCGCCGCGAGAGGTGCCAGCAGAGGCGCAGCGCCCACGCACCAGCGAAGAGCAGACACAGGAGCCGCGCGCCGACGAGCGGCACACCGGCAGCGACCGCGTGGACCACCCCCACCAGCACGATCGCGGGTCCCCAGAGGGGATCGACGATGCTCGCGTCTTCGTCAGCGAGGTGCACCGCCCACACGACGGCCATGAAGAGCAGGGACGCGGTGAGCGCGAGGAGGGCCGGGACGGTGGCGATCATGAGCTCGAATAACGTTGCCGCAGGATGTTCAGGTGGTGGGCGGCGTGGCCGTAGGTGATGTGCAGCAGCGCGCGGACGGAGACCACCCTGCCGGACGCAGTGCCCCGCGCGGTGAGCGCGGCGTCGTCGAAGGCTCCGAAGAGCTCGAGGTTGGCGCGGCGCAGGTGTACGAGCTCGCGGACGATGGAAGCGAGGCCGCGCCGCTCGAAGTCGGCGGTGGCGACGAAGTCGTCTTCGGGTACGTCCGGCAGGGGGCCGGGGTTGCCGCGGCCGAAGGTCAGCGCGCGGTAGCTGAAGACGCGCTCCATATCGGCGATGTGGCCGACGAGCTCTCGGATGGACCACTTGCCGGGCGCGTAGCGGTGCCCTTCGCGCTCGCGCGCGATGTCGTGTTCGAGCTGGGAGAGCTCGCTGAGCTGCGCGGTGAGGTGCTCCAAGACGTCCCCTGGTGGGACGAGCGCGAGGTAGGTGCGGTGCCCGGGGGCGTGTTCGTCGGGCTGCGGCGGAAGGATGCGGGCGGCGGGGTGCTGCATGGGCGAGACGGTACCGCAGGTGGAGCGCTGCGCGAGGAGGGACTCGAGCGTCAGTTGGGGCTGTGGCGGTATTTGGTGAGGGCCGTCGCGTCGAACGGTACCAGGTACGAGTTTGCGGCGAGGCGCTGACGCTCGGCGCGCGCGCAGCGCGCGCGCCGAGCGTGGGCGCCCCGCCGCCAACTCGTACCTGGTACCGTTCGACCAGTCAGAGGCCGGCGAGGGCGCGGATCTCGTCGACGGCGCGGTCGAGGTCGTCGTTGATGACGACGTGGTCGTACTTCACGCGCTCGCGGTACTCGTCTTCGGCCTTCTGGAGGCGGCGCTCCAGGACTTCGGGGGACTCCGTGCCACGGCCCGTGAGGCGACGGCGGAGGGCTTCGAAGTTCGGCGGGGCGACGAAGACGTAGATGCCCGGCACGTCGAGGGCTTTGAGCTGCAGCGCGCCTTGCACGTCGATCTCGACGAGATAGACGTTGCCCGCTGCGATCGCCGCTTCCATCGGCGCGCGCAGGGTGCCGTACATGTTGCCGTACACCTCGGCGTGCTCGAGGAACGCGCCCGCGGCGATGCGGCGTCGGAACTCCTCCTTCGACAGGAAGTGGTACTCGACGCCGTCGCGCTCGCCGGGGCGCGGCGCGCGGGTCGTCGCCGAGACCGAGAAGACGACGCGCGGGTCCTGGAGGAGGCGCTTGCAGATGGTGCTCTTGCCGCTGCCGGAGGGCCCCGAGATCAAGAGCATGCGGCCACGCTCGGCGCTCATTCGATGTTCTGCACCTGCTCGCGCAGGCGCTCGATATGGGTCTTCAGGTCGACGACGCAGTGCGCGACCGCCGCGTCGTTGCACTTGGCGCCGGTCGTGTTCGCTTCGCGGAAGAGCTCCTGCGCGAGGAAGTCGAGCTTGCGGCCGACCGAGCCACCTTCCGCGAGCAACGCGCGCAATTGATGCACGTGGCTGTCGAGGCGCGTGAGCTCTTCGCTGACGTCCATCCGGTCCGCGAGCAGCGCGACCTCGCGCGCGAGGTCCGCAGCGGGCACCGCTTGACCGACGAGCTCCCCCACTCGCGCACGCAGCGCCTCCGCGTGGCCGCGCACGACCTCGGGCATCCGCGCGCGCACGAGCGCGACGAGGCGCTCGATCTCACGCGCTTGCTCGAGCAGGTCGCGCTCGAGCGCGAGCCCTTCGCGGTGGCGCATCTCGGCGAGCGAGTCGAGCGCCGCGTCGACCACCGCCAGCACCGCCGCCTGATGTTCGGGCGCGAGCGGCTCGGCGCTGCCCGAGCCGATGACACCCGGTAGTCCGACGACCAGGTCCAATCCGACGGGCCCCGGCACGCCGAGCTCGAGCTCGAGCCCGCGCAGCGCTTCGACCCAACGCCGCGCGGCGTCGACATCGAGGCCCTCACAGGGCCGCGCCGACGTACGCGCGAGCTCGACGTTCACCGTGACGGAGCCGCGCGCGAGGCGCGCGCGCACGCGCGCTTCGACGTCGGATTCGAGCGCGCCGTGCTCCTGCGGCACGCGCACCTTCACCTGCAGGCCGCGGTGGTTCACCGTGCGGACCTCGACCCGCACGACGAACGGGGCCGCGTCCCTCGACGCGGCGCCGAAGCCGGTCATCGAGTGGAGCGCGGCCATGGGATCCGAAGAGCAGCGCCGCCCGTTCGCGGCGCTTCGATCAGTTGCCCGCCGGCGGCGTCGCCGGGGCCGAGCTCTCGTCGAACGAAGTCACGCCATCGAGCGAGGTCTTCGACGTCTCCGCGCGGTTGAGCACGTGGATCATCACCGCGGAGACGAGCAGGATGATCGCCGCGCCGGCCGTGAAGCGCTGCACACCGCTCGCCTTCACACCGAACGCCTGCTGGCCAGCGGTGCCGAGCGCGTCGCCGAAGCCGCCGCCTTTGCCCTCCTGCAGCAGGATGACGACGACGAGGACGATCGCCGCGAGGACGAACAGGATGTACAGGAGCGTGGTGAGAAGGGCAGTCATGACGCCGAGACGCGCTGGGCCGCGTCGATGATCGGGAGGAACGAGTCTGCGCGCAAGGAGGCGCCTCCGACGAGCGCCCCGTCGATGTCCGGGACGGAGAGCAGGGCGGCCGCATTGTCGGCCTTGACGCTGCCGCCGTAGAGGATACGGGTCGCCGCCGCCGTCGGCGCATCGTACAGCGCCGCGAGGACGCCGCGACAGAAGCGGTGCACGTCGCCGGCCTGGTCCGGAGTCGCGTTGCGCCCGGTGCCGATGGCCCAGACGGGCTCGTAAGCGACGGTGACCTGGCCGAGCGCCGCCTGGGAGACCCCGTCGAGCCCGCGTCGGAGCTGGGCCTCGACGACCGCCTCGGTCTGCCCGGCGTCGCGCTCGGCGAGGGTCTCGCCGACGCAGAGCATCACGGCGAGGCCGTCCGCGAGGGCCCGCTGGACCTTGCGCTGGATCAACGCGTCCGTCTCGCCGTAGACGTGCCGCCGCTCGGAGTGCCCGAGGAGAGCGACCCGCGCCCCGACGTCCTTCAGCATCGCGGCCGAGACCTCGCCCGTGAACGCGCCGGAGGCCTCGTCACAGCAGTTCTGTCCGCCGACCAGCACGCGGCTGCCGGCGACCGCGCGCACGACCTCGTCCAGGTACACAGCGGGCGGGAAGAGGCCGACATCGACCCCCGCGGCCCGGCCCGCGTGCTGCGCCACCGCCGCGGCGAGGCCGCGCGCGCCGGCGCGATCGAGGTTCATCTTCCAGTTGCCGCAGACGTAGGGGGTGCGCATGGGGGGCAGAGCGTAACGCGGCGAGGGGTCACTGCGGGCAGACGCGCGCGCGCCCGTTGCGCGCGGCGGCGGCGTCCTCGGGCAGCACTTCGAGGTGCCGTCCGTCGAGCGCGGCGAGCGCTCGGGCGTCGTCGACCACCCGGCGCAGCGTCGCGAGGTCGATCGCCTGGCGGCCGTCGGAGTGGGCCTCTTCGGGCGCGGTGTGCACTTCGACCACGAGGCCGTGCGCGCCCGCCGCGAGGCCCGCGCGCGCGAGGCGCGGCACGAGGTCGGCGCGGCCCGCGGCGTGGCTCGGATCGGCGAGCACAGGGAGGTGCGTCGCCCCCGCGAGGTGCGCGATCGCCCCGACGTCGAGCAGGTTGCGCGTCACGCGGTCGAAGCTGCGCACGCCGCGCTCGCAGAGGACGACGTCGCCGTTGCCGCCGGCGAGCACGTATTCCGCCGCGCCCAGGAGCTCTTCGACCGTCGCGCCGAAGCCGCGCTTCAAGAGCACCGGCTTACGCGTCTTGCCGAGCTCGGTCAGGAGCGCGTAGTTCGCCATCGAACGCGCACCGACCTGGTACATGTCGGCGACGCGCCCGACGCGCTCGATATCGCGCGGATCGAGCACTTCGGTGACGATGCCGAGGCCCGTCGCCGCGCGCGCTTCCGCGAGCAGCTCGAGGCCGCGCTCGCCGAGCCCTTGGAACGAATACGGCGACGTGCGCGGTTTGTACGCGCCGCCGCGCAGGAGCACCGCGCCCGCCGCGCGCACGCCGTGTGCGACTTCGAGCAGCCGCTCGAGGTCCTCGACCGCGCACGGCCCTGCGATGATCACGGTCGCGTCACCACCGATGCGCACGCCGCGCACGTCGACCACCGTCGTCGTGCGGCCGGGCGCCCGCTGCCAGAGCTCGCGCAAGCCGCCGCGATCGAGCACCTCGGCGACGGCGGAGAGGTCCAGGAAGAGCGTCGGGTGCTCGGGCCCACCGACGAGCGCGTCCGAGGCCTCGAGCTGCACGAGGTCCGCGCGCTCACCGACCGCGCGCAAGCGATACCCGAGGTCGCGCGCGAGGGCACGGACCGCGTCGAGTTCGGCGGTGGAAGCGCTGGAACGGAGCCGGAGGAGCATGGTGGAGGTGTGCGCTCGGATTCGCCCCGGGACGGTCCTCGGGCGCACGATCGAGCCGAAGAGTGTATAGCCTCTGCTCCCTGAGTCCCCCCTGGGTCCCCCCCACAAAACGCAGCGCCGTCCTCCGATGTCCCGCCTCGAAGCGCTCCTGACCCTGCTCAGCCAGGACGATCTGCCGCGCACCGGCTGGGTCCTGGCCGGGGTGCAGCCGCCGGAGAGCGTCGCGGGCCACGTGCTCGGCGTCGCCCAGCTCGCGCTGAGCCTCGCGCCCGAGGTCACGCCGCCGCTCGAGCTCGGGCGGGTGCTGGCGATGGCGCTCGTGCACGACCTGGGCGAGGCGCTCTCGGGCGACCTGCCGCGCCGGGCCGCCGCGGCCCTGCCGCCCGGGGCCAAGGCGCAGATGGACGCGCGCCTCGGTGAGGCCCTCGCGGCCCCCCTCGGGAGCGCGGCCCGCGCGGCGCTCGAGGAGTTCGGCGCGCAGGCGACCCGCGAGGCGCGCTTCGTGAAGCAGTGCGACCGGCTGCAGCTCGGCGTGCGCCTCGTCGGCTACGAGCGCGCGGGGCGCCGCGGCCTGGGCGACTTCCGCGCGGGCCTCGCCGCGCTCGAGATGGCGGAGTTCGCGCCCTGCGCGGCCCTGCTGGCCGAGCTGCTCGCGGAGGGTCCACGGTGGGCCTAGGGCGCCTCATCCGCCGCCACCTGCCGGGGGCGGCGCTGACGACGCTGGCGGTGCTGGCGCTGCTCGCGGCCCTCGGGGAGCCGCCGCCGCTGGCCGGGTTCCCCGCCGCCCCCGCGGTGCCCCCGCTGCCGCGGCCCGACCTGGGCCTGGGCCAAAGCGAGCTCTCTGGGAGAGTCACGGACGACAGCGGGCGGCCCGTCGCCGACGCGGGCCTCGTCGTCCTGGTCGCCGGGAGGCTCTTCTGGACATGGAGCGACGGCGCCGGTGCGTTCCGGCTCGCGGGCTTGCCCTCGGGCCCCCAGTCGGGCCCCCAGCCGGGCCAGCCGCTCGAGGTCGCGGTCGTGGCGCGGGGCTTCGAACCCGCCCAGCTCGCCGCGACGCCGGGCCCCGAGCCGGTGGTGCTCGTGCTGCCGCGGCGCATCGACCCGAGCCCGGTGCTGCCGGGCCTGCAGGCCCTCGACCTGCGCGGCGAGGTGCGCTTCAGCCCGCTGGAGTCCCCCGCCGAGGGCTACGAAGTCGCGTTCCTACCGGTGCTCGGCCTCGAGCGCCTCGACGCGGGGTTCCCGCGCCGCGTCGCGGTCGACGCCGAGGGCCGCTTCGCGGTCCCCGCCCTGGCGCCTGGGGAGTACGAGGTGCTGCTCCTGCCGCCCGAGGCCCGCGGCGCCACGTGGCCGAACCTCCTGGCCGGCCCCGACGGGACGGCGCCGCGCCACGAACAGCCCGCCCCGGGGTCCCCCGAGGCGGGCGCGGAGGGTCCGAGCGACCCGCTGCGCCTCGAGCTGCGCTCGCGCGCCGGCGCCGTGCAGGGCCGCCTCGCGGACCGGCGGCGCGCGGGGGGCGCGTCGTGGCTCGCGGGCGCGGTCGTGCGCCTGGAGCCGATCGAGCGCGACGGCGAGGTCGCGCCCGCGCGCGTCCGCTGGGCGGTGTCGGACACGGACGGCGGGTACCTGCTGCGCCACGTACCGCCGGGGCGCTATCGGGTCTCCTTGGCCGCCGGCGCGGAGCGGCGGGTCCGGGACGTGCTCGTGCGCGAGCTGACGAGCGTCGACCCGGATCTTTGATGCCGCGGTCTTGATCATTTCTTTACAGTGCGCGGCCGATGTCGGCTGCGACGACCCCCGAGGATCCCCCGGACAGCGCGCTGCGGCGAGCGCTCCGCTGGGCCTCCCTGCTCGGTTTGCTCTACGGCTTCCTCGTCGCGATCGAGCTGATGAGCAAAGCCATCCAGCTCCTCGCGGGCTCGGGCCTCGGGGCGGACGGCGGCTCGATCTTTGCGGAGGTACAGAACCCCTTCGCCGGACTCGCAGCCGGGGTGCTGTTCACGGTGCTCGTGCAGAGCTCGTCGACCACCACTGCCACGATCGTCGCCGTCGTCGGCAGCGGAGCGCTGCCGGTCGCTTCGGCCGTGCCCATGATCATGGGCGCGAACATCGGTACGACGATCACGAACACGATCGTGTCGCTCGGGAGCCTGCGGCGCCGCACCGAGTTCCGCCGCGCGTTTGCGGCCGCGACGGTGCACGACTTCTTCAACGTGTTGTCGGTCGCGGTGCTGCTGCCGTTGGAGCTGTCCACCCGTTTCCTCTCGCGCACCGCTGCAGCGCTCGCAGAGCGCCTCGCCGGTTCTGGCGGCGCGGACTTCGATAGCCCGATCAAGGGCGCGATCAAAGCGACGTACAAGTCGGTGCTGGCGGCGCTCGAGGCGTTGGGCCTCACCGGCGCGACGCTCGCGACCGTCGCGCTGCTCGTCGGCATCGCCTTGACGTTCGTGTCGCTCGTGTTCATCACGCGCACGATGCGCGTCCTCCTCGCGGGCCGGATCGAACGCGCGATGAACCGCGCTCTCGAGGCCTCCGGGGTCGTGCCGATGCTGATCGGCGCCGGGCTCACCGTCGCGGTCCAGTCATCCTCGATCACGACGTCGATGCTGGTGCCGATGTGCGCCTCGGGGGTCTTGAGCCTCGCGCACGCGTATCCCATCGTACTCGGGGCGAACCTCGGGACGACGGTCACGGCGCTGCTCGCCAGCGTCGCGCAGGAGGGCAGCGCCGCGCTGACGATCGCGCTCGTGCACCTCTTGTTCAACCTCTCGGGCACGCTGCTCTTCTATCCTGTCGTCCCGCTGCGGCGCATTCCGCTGCGGCTCGCGACCGGCCTGGCGAACCTCGCCGATCGCTCGCGCCTCTGGGTGCTCGCCTACGTCGCGGGCACGTTCGTGCTCCTCCCGCTCCTCGGTTGGCTGATCTGGCATCACCGTTGAACCGCCCATGACCCCCCACGACAAACGTGCCGAGCCCGATCGGGACGGCTTCGGCGAGATCCAACGCCGCTTCGAGGAGATGCTGGAGGACGGCCGACACGCGTTCGATGCCGCCGCCAACGCGCTCCTCGGAGGCACCGATCCGACGGTCATCAAGGACGACCTCTTCGCGACGGACCGGCGCATCAACCGGACCGAGCAGGAGCTGCGACGTAAGCTGGTCGTGCACGGCGCGGTGCACGGGCCATCGCACTTCCCGCACTTGCTCGTGCTGATGAGCCTCGCCAAGGACGCCGAGCGCATCGGCGACTACGCGAAGAACCTGTACGACCTGGCCGTCGTCCGCCCGTGGCTCGGCGACGAGACCGAGCGGCGCGAGCTCGTCGCTTTGAAGGACCGGATCAGCAAGGTGCTGGTCCGCGCGCGGGGCCTCTACGAGCTCGAAGATGCCGCCGCCGCGCGGACGTTCCTGGCCGAGTGCCATCAGATCGAGGACTCGTGCGACGAGCGCGTCGATCGGGCTCTGGCGGTCGAAGGCCGGAACGCGGCCGGGCTCGCGCTCGCGTGCCGCTACTTCAAGCGGGTGGTGAGCCACGCGTCGAACGTCATCACCTCGTTGGTGGTGCCGCTCGACAAACTCGACTTCTACGACGAGGGCTGACCCGCGGCTCGGCGTGCCGGCTGGCCCCCTTTTCGGGCCCAGGCTGGGATCTGTGACACCGGCGCCTTGTCGCTGCCGACGCGGGAAGCGACCATGGCGCGCCGCGAGCCGCGCCGAGCCCATGAACCGTGTCACCGCCGTCCTCCTCGCCGGGGGAGCCCTCCTCGTCCACATGCTGGCGCTCTACCGCGACGAGTCGGGGGCGTTCGGCGTGCCGTACGAGGCCCCGTACGCGGCGTTCCGCTTGGCGCGCAACCTGGTGCACGAGGGCGTGCTCGCGTGGGACGTGCGGACCGGGGCGGGCGGACTCGACAGCTACGCCTCGCCCCTCTGGATCGCGGTCGCAGCCCTCGCAGAGCGCCTCTGGTGGTCTGCCAGCAAGTTCGCGCAGATCGTCGGTGTGCTCGCGACGCTCGCGACCGTCGCGATGTCGACGCGCTTCGACAAGGACCGCATCGCAGGGGTCGTGCCGGCGCTGCTGCTCGTGTCGTGCGGCGCGCTCGCAGTCGCCGGTCCGAGCGGCACCGAGTGGTCGGTGGTCACGCTGCTGGCCGTGACCGCGTTCGTGGCCCAGGAGCACGGCCGACGGATCGCGCTGGCTCTGGCCCTCGCGCTGCTCGTCGCGGCGCGGCCCGAGGGCCTCGCGTTGGCAGCGGTGCTGGCGCTGCAAGCGCTCACCGCGCGGCAGCCGCGGCTGCTCGTGTCGCACCTCGCCTGGGTGGCGATGGCGGTCGCGCTCGAGCTCGCGGGGGCGCGCTACAGCGACCGCTGGATCGACCTCGCCACCCCGAGCGGCGCGCGGCTCGACGAAGGCGCCGCCGCGCTGCTCGACTTCACGCGCACGACGTTTGCGCCGTTCCTGCTCATCTTCCCGCTGACAGCGTTGGTGCTCGGTCGTCTGTCGGGAACGGGGCGGCGTGCGCTCGCGCTCTCTCTGACTTGGACCGCCATCGTCGTGGCTGCGGGCGGCGGCCCGTGGGCGCTGCAGCTCGCGTTCGTGCCCGCGCTGCCGCTGCTCTTCATCGCGATCGAACAGGGCATCGCGCGCGCGCTCGACACCTACATCCCCGCCCTCGAGAAGGTCGCGTGGGTGGCGATCGCGTTCGCGATGGGTGGCTCGGTGCTGGCGGGCCGTTTCCCCGGCGACCTCGGACCCTTGGCGCTGACGCCCCTCTACGAGCGTTGGTTCACGCCCGCTGCGACGCCGCCGGAAGGCCACCCACATCGCATCGCGCGCGAGTCACTGCACCACGAGATCACGCTCACGCGCAACGCGAAGATCGTCGGCCAGTTCGTGCGCGACGAGCTCCCGCCCGAGGTGTCGATCGCCACGGCCTGGCCGGGCGCGATCGGGTACATCGCGCGCGAAGCGACCGTGATCGATCTGCACGGTCGCACGACGCCGCTGGCGCGCACCACGACGGCACCGTGGTGGCCGACCTGGCGCGCGCCTCTGCTCGAGGCGGCGCTCGCCCTGCGCCCCGATTACATCCTGCCGGGCCTCGTCGCGACGCCGCTGCGCGGCCGCGCCGTGGATGCAGCCCAGGGCGCGGGTGAACCCCTCGCGGTGCCAGAGGGCACCATCGACAGCCCCGCGGTGCGGGCGGCGCTCGCCGACTACGAGCTCATCGCGTGCCCCGCGCGCGACGCCGAGCTCGGCAGCTACGAGACCGTACACCTCTTGCGCCGGCGCGACCCCGGGGTTTGGCCGAAGCTCGCGCTGCAGTGGCAAGGGAACGGCGCGGTGGCGGTCACGCTGGAGCCGCCGAGCGGCGGCCCCCCGCTCGTCACGCGCCTCGAGGTGACCTTCGAGGGCCCCTTCGGCACGCTGCACGCCACGGGCGCCGGTGGACACGCCGCTGGGTTCGCCGTCGCGCGCACGTCGTTCGTGGTCGCGCCGGGCAGCACAGCGCCCCTCGACCTCGGTGTGTACCCCGCACCACCAGAGACGACTGCGGTCCGCGCGCGCCTCGTGCTGCCGGGCTCCGAGCGAGCGGCCCAAGCCACCGTCGGGGCGCCCGCAACGCTCACGCGCTGACGTCGGAATCGCCGGCGCCGCGCTCTGTGTTGCCGTTCGTCGTCAGCCCGTACTCGCGCAGCTTCCGGTAGAACGTGCTGCGCGACATGTGCGCCAGGTCCGCCGCTTCGGTGCGATTGAAGCGCGCCACGACGAGCGCACGCAGCAGGCGCTTGCGCTCGTAGAACGAGTGGGTGAGCGGGTCGTCCGGGCTGATCTGCCACGACTCCAGCGCGGCCTCCGTCACCTCGTGCGACGGGGCATCGTTCGCCTGCGCGCCGTTCTGCGGGCTGCGCAGCGCGCGCGGTAAGTGCTCGACGAAGAGCGTGCCCTTCGTCGCGCGCTTCGCCGCGCGTGCGAGCGTCGAGGCCAGCTCGGTGATGTTGCCCGGCCAGGGATACGCCGCGAGGCACAGCAGGGTCTCGGACGGGACGTGGCCGTCGAAGAGGCGCGAGAGCAGGAGCGGCAGCGTGTGCGGCACGGCGCGCAGCGGCGGCACGTCGACGATCACGGGGGCGTGGGCGTCGCCGGCTTCGATGTTGGCTTCGGGCGCACCCGTGAAGACGAGCCGCGGAGAGCGCGCGCGGTGCGCGGCCTCGGCCAGCGCGCGGCGATCGTCGCGCGCGAGCGCCTCGTGGCCGAGCACACACAAGGTCCCGCCGCGTGTGTGATCCAAGAGCGCGGCGATCCGCGCGTCGCGGTCGACACGCGGCAGGTCGAAGCGCTCGGCGGAGACCTCCACGAAGGGACCCGGTCGCTCGGCCACCGTGTGCAGGACGCGGGCGAAATGGCGCCGGCCCGCGCCGCTTTCACCGCGCACGAGGACCGCCCGGCGCTCGAACGCGAGCCGCTCGGCCTCTGCGCGCAGGGCCGGATCGGCGAGCGAGGCGAGGCCGTGCTCGCGGCGGTGCGAGCGCTCGTGCGCGAGGCGCTCGGCGCACTGTGCGTACGCGACCGCAGGGTCGGTCCCGGCGGGCTCGCGGAGGTGTCCCCGGCCGTGCTGGCGGGCGACCGCCCGGCGCACGGCGACGCCGAGGGCTTCGACGTGGCGCTCGAGGTCGCGCTGGGCGCTGACCCCGAGCAGGGCGTCGAAGCCGGCGGTGAAGAGCGCGGTGACGGTCTCCTGGGTGGGGTCGATCGTAGCGACGAGCGCGAGCAACCCCGGGACCCCCGCCCGCCCGCGGGGCAGGACCGTGCGCAGGAACGCAGCGAGGTCCATCCGGGAGAGGGGTTGCTGACCGGTGACGACGAGCCGAACGTCTGCGGACGTGCCCGACTCGGGGTCGGTCACGGGGTGGACGCGGTGCCCGCGGTCCGTCAGGCGGCTGCGGACCACCTGGCTGTAGGCGGGGTCGAGGGCGTGGAGATCGAGTTCGAGCACGGCGGGGGCCGGCCTCGGGGCCAGCGCCTGCGCTCGTGTCTTTGCGCCCCTGGATGTGACCCGCTTTACAAAACTCGAACAACAAAGCCCCACCTTGGATGCTGGCCCAGTCTATTGGGGCACGCGGCGGGGCGCGGGCGCGCCCGGCGGGCCCAGCGGGCCGGTGCCCCGGGCGCGGCCGGCCGTGCCGGCCGGGGCTCGACCGCGGTCGGGCGCTCGACCCCGCGCGGGAGCACGCGGCGCGGGGGCCCCGACGGGCGGCGCCCCAATTCCCTGGGCCAGGATCTCAGTGGGGAGCGGGGGCGGGGGGGGCGGCGGTGCGCGCGGTCGTCCGCTGCGCCGTGCGGGCCGCCGCGCGGGGCGCGGTGAGCCCCGCGAGGGTCACCCGCGCCCCCGCCACGACGTTCCCGAAGTGGGTCAAGTGCACCCGGTCGGGCAACAGCCCGCCCGCCCGGAACGGCAGCGGATCGAGGTCGACGACCCCGTGCCCGCTGACCTGGACGGCGGCCCGGGCCTCGATATCGCTCCGGCGGTAACTTCTCACCATCATCGTGGCGGGCGTTCCGGGCACCACAGCCAAGAGCTCGCGCCAGGTCGCACGAAGATGACCACCAAAACGGCCCCAATCGGGGACCATATTGTTGCCAGCGCTGCCGCAGATCCACTCGACGCGCGGGCTGGGCAGGGTGGCCAGGGCGGGCCGCAAGTTCCGCTCGATGAAGCGCTCGAGCGCGCCGCCGACCAGGCCGGGGGCCCACGACGACTGGGCGCGGTTCATCTCGGGGTGGACGTCGGAGCCCGGAATCCCGAGGGCGACGACGTAGACCGGACCTTCGCCGCGGTTGAGGCTGAGCCACGCCGCAGCGGCCCCGTAGGCGAGGTCCGCGCCGGTGCCCTGGTGGTTCTGGGTCGCGGTGAGCTCGGTCCAGCGCTGGCTGGCTTCGTCCCAGCGGAACGCGTCGGCCACGGGCTCGCCGAAGGGCGCCTGGCCGTACGGGGTCCCGGCGCGGGCGTCGGCCCCGAAGCCGCAGACGATGGAGTCGCCCCAGAGGACGAGCACGGCTTGGGCCTCAGCGGACGGCGCGAGCGGCGCAAGAGCGAGCGCGAGGGCGGCAAAGCGGTGGAGTGCGGACATGGTGGGAGAGCGCGGAGAGAGAAATGCGAACTCCTACCGGGTCGGCCTGGATGGCCGTTCAGCTTGAGGATCTCTGCGGGTGCTGTGGCTCGATCGGGGGCCCGGGCACCTGGGCCGAAATCGGGACGCTGGGGGCGTAGAATCACCGGACGGATGACCTTCCCTTCCGTCGACCAGAAGGCCTGGCGCGCGCGCGTCGAGGCGGAACTCGCGGGGGAGGGCTTCGAGGCCTCCCTCGTCACCCGCACCCTCGAGGGGCTGCCGCTGCAGCCGCTCTACGGTCCGGACGACCGACCGCGGTTCGACGCGGGCCTGCCTGGGACGGCGCCCTATGTGCGCGGGGCGCGCGCGGCGAGCGGTCGGCGCTGGAAGATCGCTGCGGCCCTCGGCCACCCCCACGCGGGGGGTGCGGCGCGGGAGGCGCAGGAGGCGCTCGCGGCGGGGGCCGATGCGCTCGTGCTGCCGCTCGATCGGGCAGGGCGCCTCGGGTTCGCCCCGCACAACGCGTCGAACACGGTCGGGGTCGGCGGGGTGTCGCTGCTCGACCGCGGGGACTTGGCAGAGGTTCTCGCGGGTGTGGACCTGACGCGGGTCACCGTGGCGCTGGATGCGGGCGCCAATGCGCTGCCGACGGCCGCCTTGTACGTCTCGGAGCTCTGGTCGCGCGACACCGTGAGCGAAGCGGCGCGCGGGCACTTCGGTGCGGACGCACACGCCGCGCTCGCGCGCGACGGCGCGCTGCCGGGTGACCTCGACGACGCGCGGCGCGAGCTGATCGACCTGACGGTGTTCAGCCGGATCCACTACGAACACGTGCGCTCGCTCGCGGTCGATGCGCGGCACTGGCACCGGACGGGTGCGGACGTCGTGCAGGAGCTCGGGCTCGCGCTCGCGGGCTTCGTCGAGACCCTGCGCTGGTTGCAGGACGAGCTGCCGCCCGCCGCCGCCGCGGCCGAGGTCGTCTTCCGTGTGGACGTCGGGCGTGACCTCCTGACGGAGGTCGCGAAGCTGCGCGCGCTGCGGCTCTTGTACAGCAAGGTGATGACGGCGGCCGGAGTGCCCGTGCCTCCGCCGCCGGTCGTGCACGCGTTCACGTCGCCGCGCGGGCTGACCGCCCGCGATCCGCACACGAACCTCGTGCGCGTGACGCTCGGCACGTTTGCGGCTGCGGTGGGCGGTGCGGACTTGGTGACGGCCATGCCGTTCGACGCGGCGGTCGCGGGGGCATTACCGAGCCAGCTCGCGCGGCGCCTCGCGCTGACGACGCAACACGTGCTCGCCGAGGAGTGCCACCTGCACCACGTCGCAGATCCGCTGGGCGGTGCGTACCACATGGAAGCGCGCACGCTGGAGTTGGCGCGCGCGGGGTTTGTGGCGATGCAGGACATCGAGCGCAGGGGCGGCCTCGCGCGGTGCCTCGTCGATGGCTACGTCGGCGAGACGCTCGCGGCGAGCCGCGAGGCGCTCTTCAGCGCGGTGCGGCGGCGCAAACGGGCGCTGACCGGCGTCTCGGAGTTCCCGCTACAGAGCGAGCGCTGCGCAGAGCCCTCGACCGAACATGCGGACGCACGGCGTGCAGCCGTCGAGCGCTCGACGGCGCGCGCGAACCGCGGGGGGCGGATGGTGCTCGGTGATCTGCAATCGTTTGCACACGCCGCCGAAGCGGCGGAGCGCGGCGCGACACTGGCAGAACTCGCGAGCGCGCTCGTGCGCGGGGCGCCCCTCGAACGGGCGCCGCTGCCGGAGGTCCGCGAGGCGGCCCCGTTCGAGGCCCTGCGCGACGCCGCGGATCGCGCGCCGGCGCCTCCGCGGGTGTTCCTGGCCTGCCTCGGATCGCTCGCCGAACACGGTCCGCGGGCCCAGTTCGCTGCGAACCTCTTCGCGGCGGGTGGGTTCGAGGTGATCCAGGGCAGCGGGACCGCTGCGCTCGCCCCGGAGGAGGCCGCGCGCGCGCTCGTCGCGGCCCACGCAGAGAGCAGGGCGTCCGTCGTGTGCCTCTGCGGGAGTGACGGCGCGTACTCGAGCCACGCCATCGCTGCGCTGGGCGCGCTGCACAGTACGGCGCGCGGGGCTGCGAATGGGGTCGGCGCACGCTGGATCGTCTACGCAGGGCGTCCGCGCCACACGGAGCACGAGCACGAGCTGCGCGACGTCGGCGTGGATGCGTTCGTGTTCGCGGGCTGCGACGCGGTCGAAGCGCTCAGCGCGGCGCTCGCCGCGGCCGGGGTTCTGGGCCAGGAGGTGCGAGTATGACCAGCCGAATGCCGGATCTGACGCAGTTCGACTTCGACGCGATCGGACTGTCCGAAGAGTTCACCGAGCGCGACCTCGATGGGCCCGTTTGGAACACCCCCGAGGGCCTCGACGTCAAGACGCTCTACCGAGCCAAGGACCTGAGCAATGTGCGCCAAATCAAAGGCGTGCCAGGTTTCCCACCGTATGTGCGCGGGCCGTACACCACGATGTACGTGCGTCAGCCCTGGACGATCCGTCAATACGCGGGCTTCTCGACGGCAGAGGCCTCGAACGCGTTCTACCGCAAGAACCTGGGCGCGGGACAGCGCGGGCTGTCGATCGCCTTCGACTTGGCGACGCACCGCGGTTATGACTCGGATCACCCGCGGGTGATCGGCGACGTCGGCATGGCGGGGGTGGCGATCGACTCGATCCTCGACATGCAGGTGCTGTTCGCGGGCATCCCGTTGGACCGGATGTCGGTGTCGATGACGATGAACGGCGCGGTGCTGCCGATCCTCGCGCTGTACATCGTCGCGGCGGAGGAGCAGGGGGTCGCGGCCGAGAAGCTCACGGGCACGATCCAGAACGACGTGCTCAAGGAGTTCATGGTGCGCAACACGTACATCTATCCGCCCGCCGCTTCGATGCGGATCGTGGCGGACGTGTTCCGCTACACGTCGACGCGGATGCCGCGCTTCAACTCGATCTCGATCTCGGGTTACCACATGCAAGAGGCCGGCGCGACGCTGGACCTCGAGCTTGCGTACACGCTGGCCGACGGGATCGAGTACGTCCGGACAGGGGTCGCTGCGGGCCTCGCCGTCGACGCGTTTGCGCCCCGCCTCAGCTTCTTCTTCGCGATCGGCATGAATCCGTTCATGGAGGTCGCAAAGCTGCGTGCCGCGCGCCTCTTGTGGGCGGAGGCGATGCAGCGCATGGGGGCGCAGGACGCGCGTTCGATGGCGCTGCGCACACACTGTCAGACGTCGGGCTGGTCGCTCACCGCGCAGGATGTCTTCAACAACGTGCCGCGCACGTGCGTCGAGGCTCTGGCTGCGGCGCTGGGTGGCACGCAGAGCTTGCACACCAACAGCCTCGACGAAGCGCTCGCGCTGCCGACGGACTTCTCTGCGCGGATCGCGCGCAACACACAGCTCCTGCTGCAGCAGGAGTCCGGGATCACCCGCACGGTCGATCCGGCGGGCGGCTCGTGGTACGTCGAGCACCTGACGCACGCGCTCGCCGAGCGCGCGCGGCTGCACATGCGCGAGATCGAAGAAGCGGGCGGTATGACCCGCGCGATCGAGCAGGGATTGCCCAAGCTGCGGATCGAAGAGGCCGCCGCCCGAACGCAGGCCCGAATCGACTCGGGCGCACAACGCATCGTCGGCGTCAACTGCTTCAAGAGCGACAGTGACGAGGCGGTGCCGGTCCTCTCGATCGACAACGCCGAGGTGCGCGCGGCGCAGCTCGCGCGGCTGGCGAAGCTGCGCTCGGAGCGCGATGAAGCGCGTGTGCAGAGGGCGCTCGATGCGCTGTCGCGCTGCGCGGCGGATGGCCCGGAATCCGGTAACCTCCTGGCGCTGACGGTCGAAGCGGCGCGGGCCCGCGCGTCGGTCGGCGAGATGTCCTACGCGCTCGAGCGGGTCTTCGGCCGCCACGAAGCGCGCTTGCAGTCCGTGACCGGGGTCTACGCCTCCGAGATGCCTGACGACGCCGCTGACGTCGCGGCGGCCCGCGCCGCGGCCGACCGCTTCCTGGCCGAACACGGCCGCCGCCCGCGCATCCTCGTCGCCAAGGTGGGCCAAGACGGCCACGACCGCGGTCAGAAGGTCGTCGCGACCGCGTTCGCCGACCTCGGCTGGGACGTCGACGTCGGCCCGCTGTTCCAGACCCCCGACGAGGTCGCGCGCCAGGCGATCGAGAACGACGTGCACGTCGTCGGGTTGTCATCGCTGGCAGCGGGCCACCTGACGTTGACACCGGCGCTGCGCAGCGCCCTCGCAGCAGGCGGGCGCCCCGACATCCGCGTCGTGGTCGGCGGAGTGATCCCCCCACAAGACGTCCCACGCCTACGCGAGATGGGCGCCGCCGCAGTCTTCGGACCCGGCACAGTGATCTCGGCCGCCGCGCAGGAGCTGATCACGCTCCTACCAGCAGGCTGAACAGGTACCAGGTACGAGTTTGCGGTGGCGCGCCCGCAGGCGCGCGCTCCGCGCGCGCCTGCG
>CAYOBN010000065.1:0-29828 GCA_964402175.1 uncultured Planctomycetaceae bacterium
CGCGAGGGAGCCCTCCGCGCGCGGCGCACCGCAAACTCGTACCTGGTACCGTTCGATTCGGGCTGGCCCATTTCGTGTCAATCCCTGGATAAGGCAGCCCCTGGAACCCCTCCGCCCGCGTCTGCGCGGTTTCGCGTGTGCGGGAGCCCGACTTCGCCGATGATAGGGGGAGCGCGCCCCATGCAGGTCGTCCTCGTCAATCCGCCGAGCCCGCCGGAGTTCCGCGTCAGCCGCGGGCTGATGGGGGGCTTCGGCATGGCCGTCAACCCGGCGCTGCTCTACCCGCCGATCGAGCTCGCGCACGTCGCGTCGGTGCTCGAAGCCGCCGGGTTCACCGTCGCGATCGTCGACGGCGACGCCGCGGGGATCGACACCGCAGGTGCGCTCGCGCGGATCCGGGCGCTCGCGCCGGGGCTCGTGCTCGTCGACTCGTCCAGCACGTCGCTCGACCGCGACCTCGCGCTGGCGGTGGCGGTCAAACGCGACACACAGGCGGTCGTCGGCATGCTCGGCAGCCAGGTCACCTACGCGCCGCGCGAGGTCTTCGGCGCGGACGGCGTCGACCTCGTCGTGCGCGGCGAGCCCGAGCTCACGGCGCGCGAGGTCGCCGAGCGCGTGCGCGCCGGGCGCGACCTCGCCGGCTGTGAGGGCATCAGTCGCCGCGGCCCCGACGGCACCGTCGTCGACGAAGCCGAGCGCGAGAAGATCGAGGACCTCGACGCGCTGCCCATCCCCGCGCGGCACCTGCTCGACAACCAGGCGTACCGCTTCCCTGGTGTGAGGGGGCCGATCACGACGGTGAAGTCGTCGCGCGGCTGTCCGCTCAACTGCTCCTTCTGCGGCTACACCCTCGCGCAGGGGCTGCGCTTCCGCTTCCGCAGCCCCGAGCACGTGCTGCAAGAGCTGAAGGACCTCTATTTCCAGCACGGCCTGCGCCACGTCGTCTTCCGCGATCCGATCTTCACGACGCGCAAGGACCGGGTCGCGGCGATCTGCGACGGCATCCTCGCGGCGGGCATGACGGAGCTCGAGTGGCAGTGCGAGACGGCCGTGAAGGTCCTCGATCGCCCGCTGCTCGAGAAGATGGCGGCCGCCGGGTGCAAACACATCTCGCTCGGCGTCGAGTCCGGCAACCCCGAGATCCAGAAGAAGCACTGCGGCAACAAGCTGAAGGACCTCGACCAGGCCGTCGAGGTCTTCCGCGCGTGCCGCGCCGTCGGCATCGAGACGCGCGCCTTCTGCATGATCGGCTTCCCGGAGGAGACCCCGGCGATGGCTGACGAGACGATCGACCTCGCGCTGCGCCTCGACCCCGACCAAGTGCAGTTCTGCGCGGTGACCGCGTACCCAGGCACGCCGCTCTACCAGATGCTGCGCGGCACCCGCGAGTTCGACTTCGCGACGATGACGGGGTTCCAGGCGCTCGAAGGCAACGAGCACATGACCGCCGCCGAGATCGAGGCCAAGATCCGCGAGGGGTACCGGCGCTTCTACCGCCGCCCGGGGCGCATCTTCCGCGAGCTCCGTGACCCCCGGCGCTTCGCAGGCCGCGTGGCGCGTTACCTGACGCTCTTCCGGCGCCGGGCGGTCGGTCTCTGACCCCCGGCCCCTCATTCGGGGCTCAGGTTCGGCGGCTGTTCACCCACTTGTTACGCCCCTGTGGCTCGCGCCGGGTCCCGATCCGCTAAGGTGATTGTGGCCTGCCGGACGACTGTCCGCGGGGGCCGGTGCTCGACCCCACCACGACCTGGGAGGAACCTATGACCCATCACTGCCCCCGAGCGGGGCTCGCCGCGGCGCTCCTCTGGAGCCTCGCGGCCCCATCCCCAGCCGTCGCCCAGGAGGGCGGCGCCTGGGAAGAAGCGACCCTCAAACATCGCGGGCTGGAGGACTTCCAAGTCGTCCTGCCCGACGCGAAAGGGGTCTGGAAGCCCCTCGGCGGTTCGCTCGTGCTCCACGGAGTCGAGTTCCCTGTCGAGGTGCAAGGCGACCTGAAGTTCGAGATCGACACCAACGGTGACGAGACCGTCGACACGGCGGTCAAGGGCAACGCGGGTTACGTCGAGGTCGGCGGCAAGGACGCCGACGGCAACTCGTTCAAGTACGCGGTGCGCTTCCGCAACACGGGCGCGAAGAAGTGGGACTGGGCCCCGTCCAGCGTCATGCAGGGCAAGGTCCGCGGGACGCAGTTCACCGTGGTCGATCGCAACGGCAACGGCCGCTTCGATGACCTCGGCCAGGACGCGTACACCGTCGGCATCGAGCGCGGCGCCGCGTTCCTCTCGAGCGTCGTCAACATCGGCGGCGAGCTCTTCGAGCTCGAAGTCGACAAGACGGGGAGCACCGTGAAGACGCGTCCCTACACCGGTCCGACGGCGACGCTCGTCGTGCCCGCGCCGAAGGACGTCAAAGGCGACCTCGTCGCCGCCGTCTTCAACAGCGGGGGCTCGTCGTTCAACGCCGCCGGTCACTCGAAGGGGTTGAAGGTGCCGAAGGGCAGCTACACCCTCGCTTCGGGTCACGTCGAGCGCGGCGGCGAGAGCGCTGCGATCGCACGCGGTCGTATGGCGCCGATCGAGCTGGAAGAGAACGCCACGCAGACGGTCGCCTGGGGCGGTCCGCTGGTCGGCGAGATCGACGAGCCGACGGTCGGGAAGGACAAAGTCACCGTCCGCCCCAACTTCTACATCTTCGGTCAAGCCGGCGAGACCTACGGGGATCTCGTTCCGGCGGTGAAGGCGTCCCCCAAGATCCTGGTACTCGACAAGGCCTCGGGGAAGGTGCTCAAAAAGGGCACGTTCCCCGCGGGCTGATGAGGGAACCTCAATCCGGGCACCGTGAGTGTCCCACAAGGTTCTGAAGTCGAGGTCGAGGTCGAGTACGAACGCGCGCTCTTCGGCAAGCTCAAGCTGAAGCCGCGCAGCAAGGGTCCAGACTCCCGCGGCCAGTGATGCCGCGGTAGGTTGGAACCCAACTCCAGGGCACCGGTCCGGGGTCGCAGCAGCGGCCCCGGACCGGGCCGCTTTCTGCCGCTGCGATCGCGCAAGAGAACGAGCCCCGGGTGCGCGTCATCGCGACCCGGGGCTCGGAGCTTGGCGCACGCGCTCGGCCGGGTCCGAGGGGGGGACCCAGGAGGGGGAGCGCGGTGCCGGAGGGGATCTCTTGCTCGGAGGTGGACCTGCGCCGCGCGCCGGTGAGGGGGGCTAGCGCGCGGCGCGGTCATCCGGACCTCGGTCCGGACACCCCTGATTCCGAACCTTCGGCGCGGGACGGGGCAACGTTTCCCCAGAAAGTCGCAATGTGTGCGCGGCGCGGCGCAGCGCCACAGCAATTCGCTCGCGGAGGTCGCCTCCGTTGCGCGCGGGCACGAGGCACAAAAAAGAGGCCCCGATCGGGAGGGGAGCCGATCGGGGCCGGTTCACAGGGAACCATGAGGGCAAGGAACACATCGGCGCTCGGCGCCGAATCTGGCCCCTGAACCGCAGGAAAACGCAGGCGTGGGGTCGCGCGCTCAGTACGCGAGGCGCACGTCGCGGAACGTCGCGCCGCGCCCTTCGACGACGAGGCCGACTTGACCGCGCACGTCTTCACACGGCACGTCGTAGGTCCCGACGAGTGTGCCGTCGATCGAAACACGCAGGCGCGTGTGCTCGACCTCGAGCGCCATCCGGAAGCTCTCGCCGAGGTCCGCGGGCACGGCGCCCGTCACGTTCGACAGCACCTCGAACGGCGAGCGGCCTTCCATCAGTGCCTGCGGGTCGGCGTCGTACCGCACGAGCAGCGCGAGCCGCCCTGGGCGGATCACGAAGTAGCTCTCGTCGAGCGTCTGGCCGTCGAAGAGGATGCCGACCATCGACGTGCCCGGTGTCACCGTCGCTTCGAAACGGAAGACCTTGGGCGGGGCTTCGGCCAAACGGATCGTCGACAGACCGCGGCGCGACTCGAGCACGAGCGCGCCGTCGTCGCCGGCGCGCCAGCCGCGGTCCTCGCTGCGCCATGCGGTCAGCTCAGGATCGATCGGGACCTCGCGCGCGAGGCGGCCATCGACACCGAGCTCTCCCGAGAGCTCGCTGACCCGAGCACGGACGCGCCCGTCGCCGTCGAGCAGCATGTCGACGTCGCGCAGCACCGACAGCGCGGTCAACGGCAGGGCGGCTTCGATGTGCTGCTGGGCGAGCGCGAAGGCCGCCTGCACGATGCGGTCGGTCTGCTCGCGCAAGAGGCGCTCGATCGAAGCGTCCAGCGCTTTGATCTCGGTCAGCGCCGCGGCGTACGCCGCACGCGCGGACCCTTCGAACTTCGCCAAAGGCTGGTCGGCATCGGGCTGGCGCATGGCCAGCGCCGCAAGGCGGCGCTGCGCGTAGAGCGCGGCGTCCTTCTGGCCCGCTTTCGCGGCGGCGCGCCCGAGCTCCAGCCAGGCGGTCGCATGCAGCGGATCCTTCTCGGTGGCCCAGCGGAACGAATCGACGGCGAACTCGGGCGGGGCGCCGTTGCTCAGTTGCTGGCGCCCGCGCGCCAGCAGCACCTCGGCCTGCTCTGCGCCGCCGTACTGAATGGTGTGCAGGTCGCGGATCCAGCGCTTCCAGAGCGCCTCGAACGCCGCCAGGGAATCGACCCCTGGGACCTTCGCCTGCGTGATGAAGAACTGCTCGAAGCGCTTCAACGGATGCCGCTCGCCCTTGCCATCGACGTACGAGCGCATGAACGCCTCGTAGACCGGCAGGAACACGCGGCGTGAGCGCTCGTCTTCGTAGTTGCGGCAGAAGTACACGAGGCCCCAGCCGAAAGGGTAGTACTCACCGTCGTAGGAGCCGGGTCCCATGTGCGACAGCACCTGCTCGAGCTCCGGGCCGCGACGTCGGTCGCCGTCGCTCGCGCCGATCATGCGCACGAGCTCGCGCAGCCGCGAGTCGGGGATGCGGTTGGTCGCGACGAACCCACCCGGCTGCAGCACCGCGCCCTCGAAGTAGCTGCCCGTACCCTCGTTGAGCCACGTGGGGATGACGAGCTTCCAGATCTCGGCGGTGAATTGGTGCGAGGCTTCGTGGAACAGCGTCGACCACAGGTACTCACGCCCGAGGAAGGGCACCGACGCGTGGTCGTAGGTGTGCACCTCGTTGGTCATCGGCATGTAGTAACCCTGCACGCCGGGGCTCCCCGGGCGCGCGTGTTCGTCGAACTCCGCCCGGTCCTTGTAGACATGCAGCGTGCACTTGCGGGTCTTCTTGCCGCGCCCGAGGTCGAAGACCTTGCGGTAGAAGCCGTTGATCTGGTCCATCGCGTCGAGGATCGAGCGCGCGAGCTCGTACCCGACGTCGGTCTTCAGGACGTAGTTCTGGCCTTCGAGCACCAGCGGGTTCGACCAGTCCGCGTGCTGCGCATCGAGCTTGGCGATCTCGGCTTTGCTCTTGCGCTCGCGGCGTGTGACCTCGACGGGGATGCCGCTCTCCAACAACCCTTCGATCGCCTGCGGCTTGGCGAAGAGCTTCGCGAGCTTGCCGCGCGCTTCGGCGTCGTAAGCCGTGCCCTTCAGCGTGTTCAGCACGTCGGCGGCGTTGGCGTAGAGCTTGCGGGATTCGCAGGCGCTGGCGATGCCGTAGAGCACCTTCGCGGCGTCGGCCAAAAGGGCCTCGGCATCGGCCTCCGGCGCCGCGGCCGCGCCGCGCGCTTCGAGCCAGCGCATGCGGGTGGCCTTCACGTCGGCGGGGCTCTCTGCGAGGCCCACGGCCAGCTTGGCGAACCAGAGCGCGTGGTCGAAGTCGCGGCGCTCTTCGGCCAAGCGTGAGGCGGCGATGAGCTCCGCCGCGGTGCTCGCGCGCGCAGCGAGGGTCTCGAGCGGGACGTCGTCGTCGTGCGCGCGCAGCGCGGCGCTGCCGGGGAGGAGGCCGAGGAGCGCGACGAGGGAGAGGGTGCAGAGTCGGAGCATGGGTCGAAGGGGCGCGGGCCCCACGGACATGCGCCGCGCCGCCGCCCAGCGCCTCAGACGACCGCGCGGGCTTGGATGAAGCTGTAGAAGAACACGGCGTCGGGGTCGCGGCCGACCGCGCGCAGCTCGCGCTGCATCCCCGCGACGACGTCGGGGGTCGTGCGCCCTGCGGCGAGGAGTCCCTGGCAACCGGACAGCAGGAGGTCCGACCAGAACTCCAGGAACTCGGCGCGCTCGCCGGGCCGGCGGTTGTCGAGGTGGATCGTCTTCACGAGCGTCTGGACCTCGCGATACCCGACGCGCAGGAGCAGGTTGCCGAGCTTCGCCCCGATGAACGGGTCGCCGCCGAGCTCCCATTGGTGCTCGTTGAAGGCGCCCCAGTACGCGATGGTGTTCGGCGAATAGGGCGACAGGAAGAACGTCGCGTTCTGGACCTCGTTCACGACGATCGGGGAGCCCGGTCTGAGGCAGCGTCGGACCTCGCTCAGGACCCGAGCGGGGTCCCCGACGTGCTCGAGCAGCCAGCACAGGAACGCGCCGTCGAACGAGTCCACCGGGAACGGCAGCTCTGCGGCGTCGCCGTGCACGAACTCGTAGCGCCCCGCGAGCCAGGGCTGGGCCCCGAGCGCCTCGCGCGCCGCCTCCAGGTTCGGGGGGGAGGCGTCGACCCCGGTCACCGTGAGGTCGGGGAAGTAGCGCAAGAGGATCTCGGTCTGCGCTCCGACCCCCGAGCCCGGCTCCAGCAGCTTGCGGCAGCGCGCGAACGGCAGGTCGCCGTGGATGCGGTGCTCGACGATCCGGGCCTGGCCGCGCAGACGGCGCTGTTCTTCGGCGGTGAAGCCGTGCAGGTAGCCGGTGGCGCGCCGCGGGGCGCCGTCGCGGCTGTCTGCGGGTTCGTGGGCAGGTCCGGGGGCGGAGGCGGTGCTCATGGCGGGCTCAGAAGATACCCGCACTCGCACGGGGCGGGGCGCGGTGCGTAGACTCGGGGCCCCCGCGCGTGTCCCCAACGCGGGGCTGCCCCCCTGACGATGAGCGAGCACATCGAGCACGTCCTGCACGAGGACCGCCGCTTCCCCCCGCCCGCGGCCTTCCAGCAGCGCGCCCGCATCCAGTCCGTCGAGACCTACGAGCGCATGCACCGCCAATCGCTCGACGACCCCGAGCGCTTCTGGTCGCGCATGGCGAGCGAGCTGCCTTGGCTCAAGCCGTTCGAGCGCGTGCTCGACTGGTCCGAGCGGCCTTTTGCGCGCTGGTTCGTCGGCGGCAAGCTGAACGCGAGCCACGTGTGCCTCGACCAGCACCTCGACACCCCGCGGCGCACGAAACCCGCGATCGTGTTCGAGGGCGAGCCCGGCGACACGCGCACGCTCACCTACGAAGAGCTCTTCCACGAGGTCTGCCGCTTCGCCAACGTCCTCGCGCGGCGCGGTGTGCGGCGCGGCGATCGGGTCGCGATCTACATGCCGATGATCCCGGAGGCCGCGATCGCGATGCTGGCGTGTGCGCGGCTCGGCGCGGCGCACTCGGTCGTCTTCGGCGGCTTCAGCGCGACGGCGCTGCGCGACCGGATCGAAGACGGCGGCTGCACGGCCGTGATCACGGCGGACGGGAGCTGGCGGCGCGGGAAGGTCCTCGCGCTGAAGGACGCCGTCGATGAAGCCGTCGTGAACCAGAGCGCCGTGCACACCGTGCTGGTCGTGCAGCGCGTCGGCAACCCGGTGCAGTGGACCGAGGGCCGCGACGTATGGTGGCACGACGAGCGCGACTGCGTGAGCGACTTGCGCGCGCCCGAGCACATGAACAGCGAGGACCTCCTGTTCCTGCTCTACACGTCGGGCTCGACGGGCAAACCCAAGGGCATCATGCACACGACGGCGGGTTACCTCGTCGGTGCATACCTCTCCACCCGCTTCGTCTTCGACCTGCAGGACGACGACGTCTACTGGTGTACCGCAGACGTCGGTTGGATCACGGGGCACAGCTACATCGTCTACGGCCCCCTCGCGAACGGCGCCACGCTCGTGATCTACGAGGGCGCGCCCGATACGCCGCACCCCGGCCGCTTCTGGGAGCTCTGCGCCAAACACGGTGTCACGATCTTCTACACCGCGCCGACGGCGATCCGCGCGTTCATGAAGTGGGGCGACGAACACGTCGCGCGCCACGACCTCTCGAAGCTCCGCCTCCTCGGTACCGTCGGTGAGCCGATCAACCCCGAAGCTTGGGTCTGGTACCACCGCGTGGTCGGCGGCGAGCGCTGCCCGATCGTCGACACGTGGTGGCAGACCGAGACGGGCTCGATCATGCTGACGCCGTTGCCCGGCGTGACGACGACGCGGCCCGGCTCGTGCACCCGCCCGTTCTTCGGCGTCGACGCCGCGATCCTCGATGAAGCTGGCCAAGAGCTGCCCGTGAACGAAGGCGGGCTCCTGGCGATCCGGCGCCCTTGGCCCAGCATGCTGCGCGGCATCTGGGGTGACGAGCAGCGCTACCGCGACACCTACTGGTCGCACTGGAACGGTGCGTACTACTTGCCGGGTGACGGCGCGTTGAAGGACGAAGACGGCAACTTCTGGATCCTCGGGCGCATCGACGATGTGCTCAACGTCTCGGGCCACCGGCTCTCGACCATGGAGGTCGAGAGCGCGCTCGTGAGCCACCCCTCGGTCGTCGAAGCTGCGGTCGTCGCGCGCCCCGATGCGTTGACCGGCGAAGCGATCTGCGCCTTCGTGATCTACGGGCCGGGCGCCGTGCCGGGCCCCGAGCTCGAGCACGCGCTCAAGGAGCACGTCGCGAAGGAGATCGGCAAGCTCGCGCGGCCCGCGGAGGTGCGCCTGACCTCGCGCCTCCCGAAGACCCGCAGCGGCAAGATCATGCGCCGTCTGCTGCGCGATATCGCGGCGGGCAGAGAGATCAAGCAGGACGTGACGACCCTGGAGGACGTCTCGATCCTCGACGAGCTCCGCGCGAAGCGCTGAGACGCTTTGGAGGCGCGACGGGAGCGCCAGGGCGTGGTAACGTCTGGCCCATGACGCTCCTCCCCGTCGCTCTCCTCGCGCTCGCAGCGCCGGGGGACCACCTGGCGCTCCTGGCCGAGTACCAATGCCTCACCTGCCACGGAGGCGCGCCGGCCGAGCTGGACGCGCGCGCCGCGCCGCGCCTCGGCGGGGTGGGGGAACGGGTGAACGCGGAGTGGCTCGCGGCGTTCCTCGCGGATCCCCGCGGGACGCGCGCGCACACGACCCACCCGCACGAGCTCGCGGAGCTCGCGCCCGAGGCGCGGGCGGCGTTGGCGGCGGACCTCGCCGCGTTCCTCACCGCTGGCGCGACCCCAGCCGCTGCGCCGTCGTCGTCCAGCGCGGCGGAGCTCGAGCGCGGCCGACGGCTCTTCCACACCGTCGGCTGCGTCGCGTGCCACGTGCCCGAGGAGCCGATGGAGGACCTCGAGTGGACCCTCGCCGATTGGCAGCGGTTCTCCGCGGAGAACGACGCTGCGGAGGGCGACGGTGAAGGAGCTGCAAACGCCGACGCTGACGCAGACGCCGAAGCGACCTTCGTCCCGCCGGGCACGCTCGCGCCCGGTGACCAGCCGATCCCGGACGACCTCGCGCGCAAGTACTCGCGCGCGTCCTTGGCGGCGTTCCTCGCGGACCCGCTCGCCGTTCGGCCGTCGGGGCACATGCCCGACATGGCGCTCGGCGCCGAAGATGCGCGCGCGATCGCGGCGTACCTCCTGCGCGACGTGGCGCTCGATGGCCTGCAGGAGGTGCCCGGGCTCCTGCTGACGGCCGAGACGCTCTCTGCGGGCAAAGCCGCCGCGACCCCGGCGGACCTGCCCGCGCCGCTGACGCAGGTCACGCGTGTCGTCGCGGGCGTCGATATCGCGCATCGCCCCGCGGACGAGCGCTTTGCGCTGCGCTACGACGGCATCCTCACCGTGCCTGCCGATGGCGAGTACACGTTCCATCTGCGGTCGGACGACGGGAGCTGGCTCGATGTCGACGGTGTGCGGATCCTCGACAACGGCGGCGACCATGCGCCGAAGAAGGTCAGCGCCAAGTTGACCCTCGCCAAAGGGGCGCACACCTTCGGGCTCGTGATGTACGAGAACTCCGGCGGCGAGGAGCTCGAGCTCACGTGGCAGGTGGACGGCGGAGAGGCGACGGCGGTGCCGGCCGAGGTGTTCTCGCACTGGGCGCTCGCGTTCCCGGGCCTCGCGGCAGAGCGCCCCGCGGGCGACGCCGCGCGCGGGGCGGCCGCGTTCCGCGCCCTCGGTTGCGCGGTGTGTCACACGGATGTGCAAGCCGATGGCGCCGACGTCGTTGCGGTCGCGCGGCCGCGGGTGTGTGTCGGCGGCGAGGGCGCGCGTTATGCGCTCTCCGGTGCGCCCTCCGATGCCGCCGCGCTCGCTGCGGCGTCGGCGCATGCGGCGCAGCTCGCTGTGGCGTCCGCGGAGCGCGTCGCGCACGTCCTGGAGGGGCGCTCGTGTTTGCAGTGCCACCGCCGCGGCGACGTGGGGGGCGTACACCCCGAGCGCAAGCCGTACTTCCTCGGCGACGAGCGCGCGGAGCTCGGCGACGAAGGCCGCTATCCGCCGCACCTCACGGCGATCGGGCGCAAGCTCAACGACAAAGCGCTCGCGTTTGCGCTCGCTGCGGAGACGCGGGTGCGCCCGTACACGACGACGCGCATGCCGCGCTTCGGGCTCGACAATGTGCGCGGGCTCGTGAGTGACCTCGCGGCGCTCGACCGCCCGACGGTCGCGGGACAGCCCGAGCTGGAGGGGCCGAGCGCGCTGCCGGACAAAGCCGTGCAGCTCGGTCGGCGGCTCGCGGGCACGCAGGATGGCCTCGGCTGTGTGCAGTGCCACGACTTCCTCGGCACACCCTCGCTCGGGGTGCGCGCCGTGGACCTGGGCGCGATGTACGGGCGGATCCGCTGGCCGTGGTTCCGCGATCTGTTGCTCGATCCGACGTCGGTCAACATGAACTCGCGCATGACGGCGGTCTTCGTCGACGGCAAGAGCCCTGTGCACGATGTGTACGGCGGCGATCCCGAGCAGCAGGTCGCCGCGCTGTGGGCCTTCCTGCAGCAGGGCAGCTCGATGGCGCCCCCGCCGGGCATCCGCACGGGTGAGGCCGCGTACGAGGTCGAGCCCCTCGAGCGTGTGCGCATGGTCGGTGTCTTCATGCGCGACGTGTCGCCGAAGGTGCTGTGTGTGGGCACGCCCGAGGGGGTGCACTTCGCTTGGGACATGCAGAACGCGCGCCTTGCGAAGGCCTGGACCGGGCGCTTCTTGAACGCGCGCGGGACGTGGGAGGGGCGCGCGGGGGCGCTCGAGGCGCCGCCGTCGATGGAGGTGATCGACCTGCCGCCGGGGCCGGCTGTCGCGCTCTTCGATACGCCCGAGGCCGCCGCGAGCGCGGCTTGGCCCACCGCGGCCCCGCGCATGCAGCAGCGAGTGTTCGACGAGCACAAACGCACCTTCTCCTTCACCTACGAGGCCGAGGGGGTCGTGTTCCAGGAAGTGGTGCACCCGATGGAGCTGCAGGACTCCGCGGGCGCGGTCGGCCGCATCCTCTTCCTCGACGCGGAGCACAGTCACGCGTATGTGCGCCTCGCTCGCGCGACGCGCATCAGCGCCATCGAGGACCCCGCCGGGATCGCTTGGCGGATCGAAGGTGAGAGGCCCGTCATCGTGCGCTGCTCTCAGGCGGTCGCGCCAGGCCTCGTGCGTTTGGTCGATATCGACGGCGTGCAGGAATTGCGCGCGGCGCTGCTCCCCCGTACCGCCTTCTTCTGGACTGTTCAATGGTGATGCTCCTCACAACTTCCCTCGTGTTGGGCCTCGCCCAGGCCGCCCCGCGTGAGGCCGAGTACTGGACCGTCGAGCGTCTGCGCCAGCCCGAAGACGCGGTGCTGGAGATCGGCGGCATGGCGGTCGTGGGGGAGCGCGTCGCGCTCTCCACGCGCCGCGGTGAGGTCTGGTGGCTCGACGGAGCCTTCGACCGCGCGGCGACCGACGTGACGTTCACGCTCGCCGCGGAGGGGTTGCAGGAGCCGCTCGGTTTGCTCTGGCACGAAGATTGGCTCTACGCGGCTTGCCGCGGCGAGCTCGTGCGCATGCGCGATGGGGACGGCGACGGCCGCTTCGAGCTGTTCGAGACGGTCAGCGACGCGTGGCCGATCAGCGGCAACTACCACGAGTACAACTTCGGGCCCGCGCTCGCCCCCGATGGGTCCCTCTGGATCACGACCAACAAACCGTTCGGCGACGAGCCGTTCGGGCGCGCCAAGTGGCGCGGGTTCGGGATGCGGATCACCGCTGACGGAACCGCGACGCCCCTCGTCGCGGGCCTGCGCTCGCCCGCGGGCATCGGCACAGCGCCGTGGGGGGACCTCTTCTACACGGACAACCAGGGCGAGTGGTGCGGCGCGTCGAAGCTCGCGCTGCTGGAGCCCGGGTCGTTCCAGGGCCACCCGCACGGGGTGTTCTCGACGACCGACCCGCGCTGGCCCTACGCGCCGCTCGCGGCGAAAGACGTCCCGAACCGCGTGCTCATGCCCGAGGTGGGCGCACAGGTGCCGACCTTCCGGTTGCCCACCGTGTGGTTCCCGTACGACAAGATGGGCCGCTCACCGAGCGGCTTTGCGTGGGACCTCTCAGGCGGGAAGTTCGGGCCGTTCGCCGGCCAGCTCTTCGTCGGCGACCAGTACGACGCGAGCGTGATGCGCGTCGAGCTCGAGCAGGTCGACGGCGTGTGGCAGGGGGCGTGTTTCCCGTTTCGCATGGGTCTGCCGAGCGGCGTGATCCGCGTGGTCTTCGGCCCAGATGGCACGCTCTTGGCCGGGATGAGCGACCGGGGCTGGGGCTCACGGGGCGCCGCGACCGACGGCGTGGCGCGCCTGCGTTGGACCGGAGCGGTCCCGTTCGAGGTCGCGAGCATGCGGTCCTCGATGACGGGTTATCGGATCGAACTCACGGAGCCAGCGGACCCAGCGACGCTGGGGGATGTGGCGTCGTACACGTGTGAGAGCTATACGTACCTGCTCCACGAAGACTACGGGAGCCCAGAGGTCGACCGGCGCACGGTGCCGGTGACGGAAGCGGTCGTCTCGGAGGGTGGCCGGGTGGTACACCTGACCCTCGATGGGTTACGGGAGGGGTATGTCCACGAACTGAAGTTGGCCGGCGTACGAAGCCCGGACGGCCGAAGCCTGCTTCATCCACGCGCGTACCACACCCGCGTGCGCAGCCCCCACTAAGGAGGGGAGGAGGTACCAGGTACGATTTTGCGGCCGCGCGCCTGTGTCTCTTCTGTCTCGCCTCTGTCTCTCGCGCGCGGCCGCGAGATCGTACCTGGTACCGTTCGAATGTTGTTCAGTCGCGGCCGTTGATCGGATACTCGAATCAAACGGTACCAGGTACGATTTCGCGGTCGCGCGCGAGAGTCAAAGGCGAGGCACAAGACAAAAGCGCGCGACCGCAAAATCGTACCAGGTACCTACGAAGCGCGGAGGTACCAGGTACGATCTTGCGGCCGCGCGCCTTTGTCTCTTCTGTCTCGCCTTTGTCTCCCTCGCGCGGCCGCGAGATCGTACCTGGTACCGTTCGAATGTTGTTCAGTCGCGGCCGTTGATCGGAAGTCCGAATCAAACGGTACCAGGTACGATTTCGCGGTCGCGCGCGAAGAACAAAGGCGAGACAGCAGAGCGAAAGGGCGCGCGACCGCAAAATCGTACCAGGTACCTACGCGCCCTCGCAGCCGAAGAGCGGAGGTGCCAGATACCCCCTCTCCTCAAGCCGAAGCGCGCTTCTGCCGCGCTTCATCCAGGTATCGTGCACTATCGAGCAGCAGTCGCGTGATGTTGTGCCGTACCCGCCCCGCCGGGTTCTCATCCAGTTTGCACTCCCTGAACTCGAACCGACAACCCGGCAGCCTCGCCAACCGCACGAAGATACCCAGCACCTGCTCCTCGATCGCTTTCGTCAGCTCTGCCTCCGAGATCCCATCCGCTCGCAGCAGCGCGTTGCCCAGCCGCTCGCCGCGGGCCAAGTTCCCGAGGAACGCCTGAAGTTGGGCCTCCGTCAGCGCGCCCCGGCGCACGAGGATTTCACCCAAACGCTCACCCTGCGGAGAGTTCGAGCTCGCTGCGTGCATCAGCGCGCCGTTTTCGAACTCGAGACGGAACGACTCCGAGCTGTGTTCGATGTCCAGCACGCCCGTCTTCGCCTGCACTTGGAAGAACCCGACGAGGTCCGGGATGGACAGCACGTCGGTGTTCCCCGAGAAGTGTGGCGGAGCTTGCGGGGCCGGGCACACCGCGCCGACTTCGGGCTCGAAGCCGCCGCCGTCGAACAGCGCCGAATCGAGGGACTCGAGCGCGCTCGACTGCACGACCTTCACGACACGCTGGGGTTTCGGGCGCGCGATCGGCTGGGCGGGTTCGTCGCCCATGAAGCCGAAGCCGTCGCCGAGTGCGGACTCGAGCGCGCGGCCGATCTCCTGGGCGCGGCTCTCGACCCAGCTCGGCGCGCTCTCCTCTCCGGTCGGGTGGAAGCTGTGGCGGCCGGTCGAGCGACGCTCGTAGCCGACTTCGCTCGGCGGGAGCGGGATCGACACCAGGGGCAGGCTCATCGGCGCCTGGCCAGCGCGCGATTCGCCGAGGGCGCGCTGCGCGAGCTCCAGGTGTCCGCGGGCTCGATTGAGGCACGAGCGCAGCAGCGGCGTCAGCGCACCGCCGCGCTGGAACGTCTCCAACTCGGCCAGGACGAGCTGCCGGAGGGCGTCCGTCAGGGCGACGAGATGGCGGAGCTCGGACTGGGGATCCTGGAACGACATTCGGGGAGGGGGGCCGTGGGAGCCCCATCGGCCCGGCCCAAACCCCAACTGAATCCCTGTTGGAACACCTGTTCAGGATCCCGATCTGGCGCACGTCCCGCGCGCCCCGGGGCCCCTAGGTGCCCAGCCGGGTCGCCTGGCCCGAGCCCTCGCCCTCGTGGCGCCACCAGTCGCCCGCGGCGACCTCGACGATGCCCTCGGCGAACGGACGGGGCGCGAAGCCGAGCTCCTCCTTCGCCGGCCGGATGTCGTGGTCGTGGTGGAGCGAGAAGTAGCTCGCGCCGCGGCGCTCCTTCGTGACGTCCGTGAAGACGCCCTTCACCAGCAGCGCCCGCTCGACCCAGCGCCGCGGGATGTTGCGGCGTTTGACCCCGCCGCCCGTGGCGCGGATGGTCAGGTCGATGAAGTCGTTGAAAGGGATGCCGTAGGGCCCCGCGATCTCGAAGACGCGGTACTCCTCCTTCGCGCGCTCGTAGCGGAAGAGCGCCATGATCGCGTCGATCATGTCGTCGACGTGGACGGGGTTCAGCTTCGAGAGCCCCTCGTGGAACACCCAGTACGTGCCCCGTTTCGCGCCGCATTTGCGCAGCAGCGGCGCGGTATGGCGGAAATCGCCGCGCCCGTACACGAGCGTCGGCCGGAACGAAGCCCAAGGCAGCTTCGAGCCGCGCACGACCTTCTCCTGGACCCGCTTCGAGTCGCGGTAGTACCCGTACACCGGCACGCCGATCACCGCAGACGAGATCAACACGACCTGGCAGTTCGGCGCAACGCGCTCGGCCTCCGCCACGAGGTGTTCGGTGCCCGTGATGTTGACCGCCTTCATCTGCTCTTCGGTGAAGTGGTCGTGCGCGCTCGCGAGGTGCACGAGGTGGCTCGCGCCGTCCAAGAACCCCTTCAAGGAGCTCGGGTCGGTCAGGTCGCCTTCGTGCACCATGAGGCGCTCGCGCCCGGGCGCATCGTCGAGGCCCAGGGCCGCAGTCCGGCCGGGCCGCGCGAGCACACGCACGGGCTGCCCCTCCGCGAGGAGGCGGCGGGTCAGGTACCGACCGATGAATCCGGTCGCTCCAGTGACGGCGATCAGCATGGGACGAGCGTCGAGGAGGGCCCCGCGGCGCTCCTGTGGCGCGGGGCGAGCCCCGGAGGATATCCGTCCCTGCCCGGCCAAGTCGGAGATATCGGCCGCGCTCGGGCAGAATTGAGCCATGACCGAGCCCCGGCTCACCGCAGTCCTCGGCGCGCTCGACGCCGAGCTGGCGCCGCTCTGGGAGCGCGCCCACCGCGCGACCCTGCACGGCATTCCGGCCGTCCACGCGGTGCTCGCGGGCGCGCCCGTGCTCGTGCTCGAGACCGGGGTCGGCAAAGCCGCTGCCGCCCACGCCGCGGCGGTCGCCGTGGCAGAGGGCGCCGCGCGTCTCCTCGTCGTCGGGACCTGCGGCGGGCTCGCGCCCGCGACGCCGGTGGGGCACGTCCTGCACGCGGCGCGCGCGGTGCAATGGGACCTCGCGACGCGCGACGGGCGCGAGGCGACCCCCGACCCGGACCTCGCCGCCGCGTGGCGCGCCGTGCTGCCCGGCAGCCTCGCGCTCTTCCTGACCGCCGATCGCCCCGCGGTGCGGCTCTTCGAGCGCTGGCGCCGGCGGAGAGCGCTCCGACGCGCGGGCGCATTGCCCGACGACTGGGTGCCCGCGGCCGACATGGAGACCGCCGCGATCGGGGCCGTCGCCGCCCGGGCGGGCGTGCCGTGGGCCGCGTGCCGCGTCGTCTCCGACGCCGCGACCTGGCACGGCGCTGGCACGTTCCAGCGCCACCTGCCCCTCGTCGGCGGCCAGGCGGCAGCGTCGGTGCCCGCGCTCCTAGGGGCGCTGCTCTCAAGACGAGACACAGGCCCTGCTCCAGATCGCGCCGCCGGGCCGTGACAACACCGGCCCGGGCCGGATGACCTCGACTGACACCCCTGCGACTGCCGAACTCCCCCTGGATGAACCACCCCGACCCGTCCCGCGCGAGGCCCTGCCCGAGAGAAGCCAACCTTCGCGGCACTCCCTCGCCTTCCAAGGCGCCCGCCAAGGGGTAGGATCCACTGGCCACCCGCGTGACGCCCCGTCGCCACCGGGGTCCCCCTTCTGGACACATGACCGCGCTGGGCACCTTCGTCCGCCGCAACTTCGAACCCTTGGTCCTCTCGGTCCAGGTGGTCGTCGATCTGCTCGTGGTCGTGCTCGCGTGCCTCGCAGCGTGGGCGGTGCGCGAGCGCCTGGTCGGGCCCGACATCGCGATCCCGCTCGCGAACTACCGCGAGGTCTTCTCGATCACGACCGCGGTCTGCCTCGTGTCGTTCCATTGGTTCGGCATGTACTCGCCGAGCAAGAGCCTGCTCAACGTCGAGGAGTACGCGGCCGTCACGAAAGCCTCGGTCGCGGCGTTCTTCGTCGTCTTCGCCTTGCTCGTGTTCCTCCGGGGCACGTCGATCGACACGGAGGAAGCGCCGGGGGGCCTCTACGAGCCCATCCTGGCGCTGCACCGGCTCGTCGACCTCGAGTTCAACCCGGACGGCCTCTCCCGGGTGACCTTGCTGCTGGCGTTCCTGTTCGTGCTCGTCTTCACGACGATCAGCCGGTTCGTGTCGTTCCGGGTCATCCAGAAGCTCTACCGGCGCGGCATCGGCAACCGCAACGTGATCGTCGTCGGCGCGGGCTCGACGGGCCAGAAGCTCCAGGAGAAGTTCCTGCACGTCCCGACCCTCGGGCTGAACTTCGTCGGGTTCGTCGACGATGCCCGACCCTCGGGCGCGCTCGTAGGGCACAGCCGCGTGCTGGGCCGCACCCAAGAGCTGGAGCTGCTCGTCGGTCGCCACAAGGTCAGCGAGGTCTTCGTCGCGCTGCCCGAAGCCGAAGAGAAGGACGTCATGGACCTCGTCGCGCGGCTCGACGCGATCCAGGTCCCGTACTACGTCGTCCCGCGCTTCTATCACCTCCTGGCGTACAACGTGCGGATCGAGAACCTCGACTCGATCCCGCTCATCACGCGCTCCGAGCGCCGTGACTCCCTCGGCGCCGCCGTCGCCAAGCGCCTGTTCGACATCGCCGTCGCGACGTTCGTCCTGACGTTCTCGGCGCCGCTGTTCCTGGTGGTCGCGTTCCTGATCAAGCGCCAGAGCCCCGGGCCGGTGTTCTTCCGTCAGGAGCGCATCGGCAAGGACGGCCGCCCGTTCCGGATGATCAAGTTCCGGACCATGCACGTCGACCAGTGCGTCGACGCGGTGGCGCCCCGCAGCGAGAACGACCCGCGCATCACGCGCATCGGCCGCTACCTGCGCCGGTACTCGCTCGACGAGCTGCCGAACTTCATCAACGTCTTCAAGGGCGAGATGAGCGTCGTGGGGCCGCGCCCAGAGATGCGTTTCATCGTCGAGACGTACCGCCCGATGGACCGCGAGCGCCTGCGCGCGAAGCCCGGCGTCACGGGCCTGTGGCAGATCTCGTACGCGCGCCAGGACGCGATCCACGAGAACATCGACTACGACCTCTACTACATCGAGAACCAGTCGTTCCTGCTGGACCTCGTCATCGTCGCATTGACGGGCTTCGCCGTCGCCAAGGGGACCGGGGCGTGGTGAGCGCGCGGTCCGAGGCCCACCGAGCGCTCTGACGGTCGCCGTGCGGGTCCTGCACGTCATGGAGGCGACCATCGGCGGCACACGCCGCCACCTGGTCGATGTCGCGGGCGCCCAGCGCCGCGCGGGGCTCGACGTGGCGGTCGCGGTGGCGACGGCGCGCGACCCCGACTTTCCCCGCGATCTGGAGCGCCTCGCGGAGCTTGGTGTGCGCGTCCACGTCGTCCCGATGGTGCGCTCGATCGCGCCGCGGCTCGACTGGCGGCACGCGCGCGAGCTCGCCGCGCTCCTCCGCAGCGAGCGTCCGGACGTCGTGCACACCCATAGCTCGAAGGCCGGTGTGCTCGGCCGCCGCGCGTCGCTCGTCACCGGCATCGGCGCGCGGGTCCACACACCGCACACGTTTGCGTTCCTCTTCGGCGCGCTCTTCTCGCCCGCCAAGCGCGCGCTCTTCAAGGCGATCGAGCGCCATTACGGCAAGCACACGGCCCGCCTCGTCGCGGTGAGCAACAGCGAAGGGGAGACGATCCGCGCGTCCGGTGTCGTCGACCCGGCCAAGGTCCGGGTCGTGCCGAACGGCATCGATCCCGCAAGGGTCGAAGGCGCGGAGCCGCTCGACGTGCGCGAGTTCGGACTCGATCCTCAGGCGCCGATTATCGCCGTCATCGGGCTCGTCTACGCCGCCAAGGGGCAAGACCTCGCGATCGAGGCGCTGGCTATGCCGGGCCTCGAACGCGCGCAGCTCCTCGTCGTCGGGCCGCCCGGCGCGGACGGCGCGCTCGAGGCGCTGCAAGCGCGCGCGCGCGAGCTCGGTGTGGCCCAGCGTGTCGTCTGCACGGGCGCGCGCCGCGATGTGCCGCGGATCCTCGCGACGGCGACGTGCCTCTTGTTGCCGTCGCGTTGGGAGGGCCTGCCGTACGTCGTCCTGGAGGCGATGGCCGCGCGCCTGCCCGTCGTCGCGACACCGGTCGACGGCGCGCGGGACCTCGTGCGGGAAGGGATCACCGGGGCGCTCGCCGAGCGCGCCGAGCCGAGCGCGATCGCGGCCGCGCTGCTGCGTGTGTTGTCGCTGCCGGCGGCGGAGCGCGCGGCGCTCGGCGTCCGCGGCCGCGCACGGCTCGACGAAGGTTACACGTTGGAGCGCATGGAGGCCGCGCTCTCACAGGTGTACCGCGAAGCGCTCAGTGAGTCCCAGCGGGCATCCAAGCCGCGCGCAGGAGGGCGCAGCACTTGAATCTGCTGCACATTCTGACGACGCTCGACGTCGGCGGCGCCGAGGTGCACGTGCTGACCCAGGTCCGCGGTCAAGTCGCCCGCGGACACCGCGTGCGCGTCGTGTACCTCAAGGGTGACGGTCGCCTCGCCGACGAGTTCCGCGCGGCCGGGGCCGAGAACGTGCGCCGTATCCCGGTCGGGCCGTTGTTTCCGCTGCGCCTGCGCGCGGACCTCGGCTGGTGCGACATCGTCCACAGCCATCTCCTCAAGGCCGACGCAGTCACTGCGTTGACGGCGCTCGTGTGCGGCGCGCGCAAGAAGCTCGTCTCCGGCAAACACAACGACGAACGCGCGCTCCTGCGGCCGCTCGTCTCGCGTGTGCATGGCGTCCTCGGGCGGATTCCCGCGCGCACGATCGTGCTGTCGGACCATGTCGGCCGATTCATCGCGCAGCACGGCCGCGTGCCGCTCGAGCGCCAGACGCGCATCTACTACGGCATCGACCCCGCGCCGTTCGCCGCCGCAGCAGCCGACCTCGAACTGCGCCGCGCGACGCGGCGCGAGCTCGGCCTCGCGGACGACGATGTCGCGTTCCTCTGTGTCGCGCGCTTCGCGCCGCAGAAAGCGCACGAGGTCCTGCTGCGCGCCCTCGCAGAGGCGCGCGCTGCGGGCGGCGCCGGCGCCCGGGCGCGCCTCGTGCTCGTCGGGGACGACCCGTTCGGTGCTGGGCGGCAGCGCGCGGCGGCGGAGGCGCGGGCGCTCGGCCTCGGCGCGGCCCCCGACGTGCCGGTCCTGCCGAGCGCCGACCCGGCGCTGTTCCTCGGCATCCGGCGCGACGTGCCCGCGCTGCTCGCGGCGTGCGACGTGCTGGTGATGGCGTCGCGTTGGGAGGGCCTCGGGCTCGTCTTCCTCGAAGCCATGGCCGCGAGCCGCCCGTGCCTCGCGACGCGGGTCTCGGCGATCCCGGAGGTCGTGGTCGACGGCGAGACCGGCCTACTCGTGCCGCCCGACGACCCGTCGGCGCTGGCCGAGGGGCTCGTCCGCCTCGCGGGCGACCCGGCCCTGCGGGCGCGGCTCGGGGCGGCAGGGAGTGCCCGCATCACTGAGCGTTTCGGGCTGGACCGGATGGTCGAGGAGACCCTCGCGGTCTACCGCGGGGTGGCCCAGCGCTAGACCCACCGCGCGAACTTCGAGGCGAACCCCGAGGCGAACCCCGAGGCGAACCCCGAGGCGAACCCCGAGGCGATCCCCGAGGCGATCCCCGAGGCGATCCCGGCGGGCTGAGCGCTTCCGCACAGTTCCGTAGGCCCGCTCCGCGCGGCCCGCGGCCCCCGCGCGCCCGCCGTCGGCCCCCGCGCGCCCGCCGTCGGGCCCCGCGCACCCCGCAGCCCGAGGCGCGGCCTTGGCACGCGGCTTGCCTAGCCCGTGGCAGCCTCCCGCCGCACCGACCGGGGGGCCCGCCAGGCCCCGTCCGGGGCCCGCGGGCTGGCCGGAGCGGCGAAGCAGGCTGGCGCCGATTGGGGGCGCGAAGCGCGCGTCCGGCGGCGGCCCCTGGGCCGCCGCCGGCGCAACCTCGCCCGCGGCAGACAGGGGCCTCACCGGGGTCGGAAGCGCCGCTTTCCATGCCCGGTGCGCTGGCTCTGCGCGGCACACTGCCGGGGACGATGTCCCTCGGGCCCTACCTCGCCGTCGCGGCCGGAGGCGCGCTCGGAGCGCTCCTCCGCTACAGCGCGGGTCTCTTGCTCGCGCCGCCGCCGCCTGCTGCGGGGGCGCCCTGGCCCTGGCCGCGCGCGACGCTCTGCGTCAACGTCCTCGGCTGCTTCGCCGCCGGCTGCGCGCTCGCTTGGCTCGCGCGACCGGGTGCAGGAGCCATCGCAGAGCGCCGCGAGCTGCTGCGGCTCTTCCTGCTCGTCGGGCTCTGCGGCGGGTTCACGACGTTCTCGGCGTTCGGGGTCGAGACCGTCGAGCTCCTGCGGCGCGGCCAGCAAGGGGGCGCGGCGCTCTACGTGGCGCTGAGCCTCGCGCTCGGTGTGGCTGCCGTGGCGCTCGGCGGCACGCTCGTGGGGGCGCTCGAGGGGCGTCCCTAGTGCGCCGTCTCCGCGCGGGCGGCCCGAAATGGGCCACGGCTTCGCTGTGCACAGCGGCCGAAAAAAGCTGCGAGGCCGCCCCGCGCATGGAATCGGATCGCACGACTACCGGAGTAGGATCCCGTGCGGTCCCCGCATCCGCACGCGGGGCCCACCCCTCTCCGTTCTCCCGCGACACCGACGGCCCCTCTCCGGGACCGGCGCCCGCACGCCCGGTCCGACCGCTGATGCTCTGCACCCCGAAGACGGGGGCCGCGCTGGCCCTCGCAGCCCTCTCCGTGCCCGCCGCCTTCGGCGCAGCCCCGAGCGCGCCCGTCAGCCCCGCCGCGCCCCTGGCGGCCCCGGGCCTGCTGGCCCCCGACGACGGCGACGACGAAGCCGCCTTCATCGCGGGCCTCGCGGACAAGGGCCTGCACGACCTCGTCGTCCGCGAAGCGCAGAAGTTCCTCGGGGCCCGCGCGGCGCACCGCCGTGCCCCGGTCGTGCGCTACCGGCTCGGGAACGCCTTCTTCGAGCTCGGCCGCTTCGACGAGGCGCGCGCGCAGTTCGAGCTGCTCGAGAAGGTCGCGGGGTTCGAACAAGCGGACGAAGTGCGCTTCCGCCTGGGCCAGTGCGAGCTCCGGCGCGAGGCCTACGCCGCAGCCGAGGAGGACTTCGCCGCGGTGGCCGCGGGCAAAGCGGACTACCTGAAGGTGCCCGCGACGTTCCTGCTCGGCGAAGCGCGGTTCCGCGGGGGCCGCTACCCGGGCGCCGCCGAAGCGTACACCGCGGTCCTCGCCGCCAAGGGCGCCGAGAACTATGCGCCCGATGCGCGGCACGGCCTCGTTTGGTGCGCGTGGCGCTCGAAGGAGAACGACCGCACCGTGCAGCTCGCGGAGGACTTCCTGAAGCGGCACGCTCAGGACCCGCGCGCTGCGGAGGTGGCGTTCCTCGCGGGCGAAGCGCACCTCGATGCGGGCCGCGCGGAAGACGCGGAGAAGGCCTACAGCCGCGTGACCACGGGCGAGCTGCGCGATGCAGCCCAGCGCGGCCTCGCGTTCGCCGCCTCTGCGCGCGGTGATCACAAAGCCGCCGCGGAGCGCTTCGGCCAGATCCTGCGCGACTTCCCCGAGACCAAGTTCGCTGCGGAGTGCGCGCTGCAGCGCGGTGTGCACCTGATCCGCGCCGGCGAGCCGCTGGCGGGCCTGAAAGCGCTCGAGGAGCCGCCCGCCGTCGACGATGCGACCAACCGCTTCTGGCGCGCGCGTGCGTCGGCGCTCGTCGGCGATCACCAGGGCGCGCTGCGCGAGGCGCTCGCCGCGCTGCAGAAGCAACCCGATGAGACCCTCGCCGTGCAGCTCCGCATCGCCGCCGGCGATGCGCTCTTCGAGCTCGGCCGCGAGAAAGAGGCCGCGCAGATGTACGAGAGCTCGGGCTCCGCGTACGCGCTGCACGCCGCCGCCGTCGCCAAGCTGAACTCGGGCGACGCGGATGAAGCCGAGCGCCTCGCGCGCACGCTGCTGGAAGGGGCCGCAAAGGAGAAGGGCGCGCCGTACCGCGCCGAGTCGTTGCTGGTGCGCGGTGAAGCCTTGTTCCGCACCAAGCGCTACGCGGAGGCCGAAGCGCCGCTGCGCGCGGCCGTGGCGGAGGGCGACGCGGCGACGGCCGATCGCGCCCGCGCGCGGCTCGCGTGGTGTGAGTGGTTCGCAGGCCAACACGCTGCGGCCGCGCGAGGCTTCGCCCAGGTCGCGGAGCGCGCCACCGGCGAAGGCGCCGAGGAGGCCCTGTACATGACCGCCCGCGCGTGGCTCGAAGCCGGCGACACAGCCGCGGGCAAAGCGGCGCTGCAGCGTTACCTCGAGCGTTTCCCCGCCGGCGCCAACGCCGCCGATGCGCTGCTGCGCCTCTCGCGCCTCGTGCCCGAAGCCGAAGCGCGCGCGCTGCTCGCGCGGCTCGCGGAGCAACACGGCGCGGCGCCCGAGGCCGAGCGCGCGCTCTTTGCGCTCGCCGAGCAGAGGAGCGCCGCGGGGGACCACGCGGGAGCGGCGGAGTCGTACCGCGCTGCGCTCGAGCGCTTCCCCGACGGCCCCAACGCACAACAAGCGCGCTACGGGCTCGGTTGGAGCCTGCAGCAAGCTGGCGATGCGCGCGGAGCGAGCGCGCCGCTCTGGGCCCTCGCGCAGGACAACACGGCTTCGGCGGAGCTGCGTGTGTCCGCCCTCGAGCTGCTCGTCTGGGTCGAGCGCGATGCCGGCGAAGCCGCGCGCTCGCGCGATGCCTTCCGCGCGTTCCGCGCGGTCGCCAAAGCGGACGAAGCGCGCGTCGTCCGCGCCGCGCGGGTCGCGGCAGGCGCGCTGACCGCTGCGGGAGACGCCGCGGGCACCGCGGCGCTGTGGGACGAGCTCGTCCCGACCCTGAAGGACCCCGCCGCGCGCGGCAGCGCGCTCGTCGACCAGGCCTTTGCGAAGCTCGATGGGGGCGATGTCGCCGGGGCCGCTGCGCTGGCGCGTGAAGCCGCCGAGCGCGCGGGTCCCGCCGACCTCGAAGCCGTCGGTGAGCTGCACTTCTTCCTGGGTGAAGCGTCCTACGAGCGCAACGACGACGCCGCAGCGCTGGCGCAGTTCGACGTCGCCGCGCAGCGCGGCAATCCAGAGGTCGCCGAGCGAGCGCTCTACAAAGCCGGCTTTGCGGCGCTGCGCGCCGACCGCGCCAGCGACGCCGCCGCGCGCTTCGCGACCCTGGTCGAGCGCTTCCCGAGCGGTCTCTTCGCAGGCGAAGCGATGTTCCTCGTCGGCGAGATGTCGTTCCGCGCGGGTGACCTCGACGCGGCGCTCCTCTGGCTGAAGCGGCACCTCGCCGAGGCTCCGAAGCACGCCGCGCGCCCGAAGGCGCTGTTCCGCTTGGGGCTCGTGCAGGGCCAGCGCGAGGACTGGACGGCGTGCGCCTCGACGCTCGCGGAGCTCGCCGCGAAACACGCGGACTTCCCAGGGCTCGTCGAAGCCGAGCTCTGGCGCGGCCGCGCGCTCGCCCGTCAGGCTCAGCGCCGCGCGGCGCGTCAAGCGCTCGAAGGTGTCACGCAGCGCAACAAAGGCGCCCTCGCAGCGGCCGCGCGGGTCGAGCTCGGTCGGCTCGCCGAGGACGAAGGTGACCTCGAAGGCGCACTGGCCGAGTTCTTGAAGGTCGCCGTGCTCTACGCTGATCCCGAGGCTTGCGCCGAAGCGCTCGTGCGCGCCGGTGGTGTGCTCGAACGCCAGAAGGACAACGAACGCGCCGCGGCGCAGTACCGCGACGTCCTCTCCCGCTACCCCGAGAGCGCCTTCGCCAAGGAGGCGCGCCAGCGCCTGACGCGGCTCGGCGGCTGATCCCAGCGACCTCCCCGCGACCCATCGCCGATGATTCCCGCCCTGTCCTCCCTCGCGCTGCTGCAAGGTGCACCCGCGCCGAACGTCGATTCGCTGTTCGAGCTGATGAAAGCCGGCGGACCGCTGATGGTCCCGATCGCGCTGTGTTCGGTGCTGGCGCTCGCGTTCGCCGTGGAGCGCTGGCTGCGCCTGCAGCCCGCACAGCTCGGTTCGCCGAAGCTCGGCCAGGCGATCGCTGACGCGACGCGCAGCGGCGGCGCCGCGGCCGGGCTCGCAGCGTGTGATCCGCGCAAGCGCCCGTTGGAGCGCATCCTCGCCGCGGGCCTCGAGCGCGCGCACATGGCGTTCGCCGACCGCGAGAAGGTCGTCGAAGATGTCGCGCAAGCCGAAGTGCGCCTGCTCGGCCGCAACCTGCGCCCCCTCTTCCTCGTCTGGCTCATCGCGCCGTTGCTGGGTCTGCTCGGCACGGTGTGGGGTATGATCGAGGCGTTCTCGAACATCGCGCTGACGTCGGGCATCGGTAAACCCGAGCAGCTCGCGCGCGGCATCTACGTGGCGCTCACCACCACGGCTGCGGGCCTCACCGTCGCGATCCCGACGATCGTGTTCTACTGGGTCCTGCAGGGCCGCATCGAGCGCTTCGTCTCGACCGCCGAGGACGCGTACCGCGAGGTCGATCGCGCGCTCTCCGAGCACGTCTCCGCGGGCGGGAAGGGGCGCGCCTGAGCCATGCGCGTGCGCACGCAGGACCCGGCGGCCGAGCTCTCGCTCAACCTGGCGCCGATGATCGACGTGGTGTTCCTGTTGCTCATCTTCTTCATGGTGGCGACGACGTTTGCGCAGCAGGAGAAGGAGATGAGCCTGGATCTGCCCACGGCGGAATCGGGCGAAGAGTCCAAGAGCACCCCCGAGGAGATCGTGATCAACCTCATGCAGGACGGTCGGATCCGCGTGGCGGGTGAAGATGTCACGGAAGAGGCGCTGGAGGCGCTCCTCGTGCGCGCCGCGCGCGCCAACGCGGAGACACCCGTCACGATCCGCGGCGACCGTGACGTGGTGCTGCAGAAGGTGGTGCTCGTGATGGATGCGTGCCGCCGTGCGGGATTGACGGACATCGGGATCGTCCACCAGGACGCGTGAGCGCTCGGACTCGGCCTCTCTTTCAGCATCGGTGACCACTGTGGGCGGAAGCAACCTCGGCAAGAACCTCGTGATCGCGGGCGCGCTGCTCGCGGCGGGGTTCTTTGCGGCGTGGCTGCGCTTCCGCCCGTACCTCGGCACCGAGGGTTCGTTCACCGACGGCGTGCAGACGTTCGACGCGGCGGGCCTCGATCGCGTGCGTTACGCGATCTGGGAGTCGCCCGAGCCGCTGCCCGGCGAGGTGAACAGCCCCGAGAGCGAGCGGAAACCGGCGCTCACCCCCGACGGCCGCCACGTCGTGTTCACGGTCGGCGAGCGCGGGCTCGGCCTCGACCTCTGGATCGCGGACCTCGTCGACGGTCGCGCCGTCGCGCCTCGGCCGTTGTCGGCGGTGAACTCGCCTTCCGACGACCTCGCGCCCGCGTTCTCGGGCGATCGCCTCTGGTTCGCGTCGAACCGGCCGGGCAGCGCCGGAGGGCTCGACCTCTGGACCGCGCTCTACGATCGCGGCGCCTTCGGCCCGCCGGAGCGCGTCGGCGGCGACCTCAACTCCGCGGCCGACGATACGGACCCGGCGCCGGTGCCCGGGTCGGACGTCGTCGTCTTTGCGTCGAACCGCGGCAAGCTCGGCGCGTATCCCGACCACGACCTCTTCGGCGCGCGGCGGATCGCGACGACCGACGGCGCGCTCGCGTTCGAGGTCGCGCCGCTCACGCCGCTCAACTCGCGCTTCGAAGAGCGCGAACCGACGTTCACGGCCGACGGACGCGCGGTGGTGTTCAGCTCCGACCGCGAAGGCGGCGCCGGTGGCTTCGACCTCTATCGCAGCGGCCTCGTGCCCGGGGCGACGATCGACGCGCTCGGCGCGGGGTTCGTCGCGCCGGAGCCGCTCTCGGGCGTCAACGGGCCTACGGACGAGCGCGGACCGCTCCTGTCGCTCGACGGCTTCACGCTGTACTTCGGCGTCGAAGCCGAGGTCGCAGGGCGTCCGGCGGCGGACCTCTTCCGCGCGGCTTCGAAGGAGCTCTTCCGCACGCCCGGACCGCCCGTCGGTTGGCGCGAGCTGCTCGTGCTCGTGGGGTTGCTCCTGCTCGCGCTGCTGGCTGCGCTGGCGAAGCGCTGGCGGGCGATGGACGTGCTGTACAAGTGCGTGCTCGTCTCGCTGCTCGTGCACCTTTTGATGCTCTGGTGGGCGCGCGAGGTCTACCCCGAGCACGGGGTGCCCGGTGCGGAGGCGGAGGGCACACGCACGCGGGTGCGGCTCGTCGTCGATCCTGCGTCGCTCGCGGCGCAGCGCAACCGCGAGCTCGCGGGCGAGGTCACCGTCGCGCGCGCCGAGCGTGAAGAGGCGGCGCAGCCCGAGCGCGCGGAGGAGAGCCTCGTCGAGGTCGAGCGCGAGCTCACCGCCAGCGCGACCGCGCTGGAGCGCAGCGCGCGCGCTGCAGACGCGAGCGAGCTCCCGCAGCGCGCGTTGGTGCGCGATGCAGCGCCGAGCGCGCGGCCTCTGCGCTCCGAAGCCGTCGCCGTTGCCAGCGAGTCGTTCGAGCGCTTCGCCGAGAGCGCTCCGAGCGCCGTCGAAGTCGCCGCCGCCGAAGTGCGCGCCGAGCGCAGCACACGGGTCTCCGAGCGCGCAGAATCGGCCGCTCCGAGCGCCGCGGCCCTCGCCGAGCGCGCTGTGAACGAGCTCGCACCCGCGAGCGAAGCGCGTCTGACACGCTCGTCGCGGCGCGATGCGGCCGATGCACCCTCGGCCGCTCCGGTGCGACGCGAGACGTTGGTCGACGTCGGCCCGCGCGCGGCCGCCCGCGAGGTCAGCGTCGCTGCGCCGGCCGAGGCGACCCGGGAGGCGGACAGCGCCGCAGCCCCGGGCGCGACCGGGTTCGAGCTCGCGGCGGCCGACACGTCGCTCGCGCGCACCCGTGCGGGCGCCGTGCCGCCGGGGGCTCTGCCTCTGCCGCGCGCGCTCGGTTCTGGAACGCAGGGCGAGCTCGGCTCCACTGGCGCCAGCGCGCCGGGGCCCTCGGCGCTCGCGCCGCTCGCCCGCAGCGAACGCGCCGGGGGCGCGCAGCCGGCCCCCGCGCCGGGTTTCGTGGCCGCGGACGTCTCGGCGCCGCGTCGCGCTGCGGCGGTCGGTCCGGGATCGACCCTGAACGGGATCGAGCTCATCGCTCCCAGCGCGCCCGCGGCCAGCGGCGCCCTCGCGGGGCCGGCTTCGGCCGCGCCGGAGGCGCGCTTCGATCCGCTCGCGGACCTCGCGGCGGGCGGGCCAGCGCTCGAGCGCAGCCTGCGCGGCGCGAGCCGCGCCGCTGACCAAGGGCCGACGCGGCTCGCGACCCCGGGAGCTGCGACGGCCGCGGACACGGGCCGCGCCGCGGCCCCCGCGCCGGGCATGCAAGCGTTCGAAGCGGTGACGCGAGTGGCCGGCGAACCCGCGGCCCCTGCGCCCGGGCGCAATCCCTGGGACGACACGGCGTACCAGAGCCGCAGCGGCGCTCAGAAAGCCGAGGCGCTCGACGTGTACGGCGGCAGTGTCGAGACCGAGCGCGCGGTGACCCGCGGGCTCGTGTACCTGGCTTCGGTCCAGCGGCGCGAGGGCAACTGGGGCCGCAGCGAGCGCGACGAGAAGTATGGTTTCCCGACCGTCGGCAAGACAGGCCTCGCGCTGCTCGCGTTCATGGGGGCGGGTCACACGCCGGCTTCGAACACCGAGCACTCCTCCGTCGTCACGCGCGGTGTGCAGTACCTCGTCGGGACCCAGGATCCGACGTCGGGGCACTTCGGTGATTCGGACGCGTACAGCCACGGCATCGCGACGTACGCGCTCGCGGAGTGTTACGCGTTGACGAAGGACCCGCAGCTCGTGCGTCCGTTGCGCAGCGCGGTGCAGCACATCATCGACGCGCAGTACTCGTCGGGTGATCTCAACGAAGACGGGGGCTGGGGGTACTACTATCCGACGAGCCGCGTCTACGACCGCTGGCCGCGGGCGTCGGTGACGGCGTGGCAGGTCATGGCGCTCGAATCGGCGCAGCTCGGCGGGATCGCGGTGCCGAAGCAGGTATTCCGGCGTGCGGCGAGCTTCCTCGGGAACTCGTGGGATCCGCAGCGCGGCGCGTTCCGTTACAGCCACGACCCGCAGCGTTTGCGCTCGAACTACCCGACGTTGCCGGGGTCGACTCCGGCGGCGATCTTTGCGCTGTCGCTCTTGGGGGCGGATGTGACGACCGCGGATTTCCGCGCGGCGCGTCGTTTCGTGATGGAGCGTTTGCCGCGTGGGTATCGGTTCACGGGCGAGGATGACTTCGTGCACCGTGCGCAGGCGAACTTGTATTTCTGGTACTACGGTACGCTGGCGATGTTCCGGGTGGGGGGGGATGACTGGAAGCGCTGGAACGTCGCGATGAAGGAGACGTTGTTGCCGGCTCAGGATCCGGATGGGTCGTGGAAGCCGATCTCGATCTATGCGGAGTATGCGCAGGATACGGATCGTGATCGGGTGTATACGACGGCGTTGTGTGTGTTGACGCTCGAGGTGTATTACCGGTACTTCACGCCGTTGCTCAAGGTGGATTGAGCGGCGGGGGGTGGTTGGGGGCTGGGGAGCGTGCGAACGGTACCAGGTACGACTTGGCGGCGAGGGCGCGCGCGGAGCGCGCGCTT
>CAYOBN010000066.1:0-28062 GCA_964402175.1 uncultured Planctomycetaceae bacterium
GCCTCGCGCGCCTCGGGTTCGAGCGCCTCTACAACCTGGTCGGCGGGGTCGACCGCTGGGCGGCCGAGGTGCTGCGGTAATACGCGAGCCACGCGGCGAGGTCCCAGGCGCGCTCGTCGGGCGCGGGCGCTGCGGTCGGCGGGGCCTCGACCTCCAGCGGCAGGACTGCAGCGGGCGTCCTCGCGGTGGGCGCAACGACGAGCGGTGTGCCGGCGGTCGAGGTGCCTTCGGAGCGCGCGCGCACGACTGGCGCGGGGTCCTCGCGCAGCGGCCCGCCGTCGCGGTCCTGCAGTGCCCACGTCGCGCCGCCAGCGGCGAGCCCGGCGACCGCGAGCGCGCCGACGAGGGCGCCGACGAGGGCGTCCCGGGATGCCCACGCGGCGCCCTTCGCCAGCGCCGCCGGCGCCGCGCCAGCGCCTGCGCGCGGCGCTCCCAGCACCGCCGCGCGCAGCGCAGCGAGGCCGCGCGGCTCGCTCAGCACCAGGCCCGCGCCCAGCGCCGCCCCCGCGGGCAGCAGCGTGCGCAGGAGCCCGAGGCCCGGGTGCACGCGCACGTGCAGCGCGCCGACGCTGACCCCGAGCTGCGCTGCCAGCGCCGGAGGTCGGCTCACTGGGGGTCGGCTCACTGGGGGTCGACGTGGAACCGCAGCACGACGAGGAGCGTCGTCGAGCCCAGGGCGCCGACGACGGTGTCCTGGTCCTGCTTCAGCGTCAGGTCTGTGGTCAGGCCCTCCTTGTCGAAGCCCGCCACGACCTCCTGGGTCTCGGCCTTGCCGTTCACCACCGCGAGCACGTCGGTCGAGAACCGCGGGCGCTCGCTCTGCACCTCGCACTGGCCGAGCGTCAGCACGCCGCGCTCGGCGTCCCAGCTGCGCGAGGCGGCGCGGAGGAAGAACTTGGACTGCACCGCGCCGGCGCCGAAGCCGGTCGAGAGCTCGAGCGGCGCGCTGCCGGAGACCCCGCCGCGCACGACGAAGCGCCCGGCCTCGCGGAAGGACTTGCCGGGCATAAGTGCCCCGAGGGCCTGGCCGAGCTCGCCCTGCGCAACGGGCTTCGTCGTGTCGTCGGAGGCCTCCAGCAGCGTCACGGTGAGCGACATCTGCGGCGTGGGCCGGTCGACCTCGAGCAACAAGGTCTCGGCGCGCGCGACGTCCGCCGTCGGGCCGCGCAGGATGATCGTCGCGCTCTCGACGACGACGTGGCGCTCGACGGTCTGTGCCATCGTGTCGAGGAGCTGCATCGCCGAGCCGACGCTGAGGGAGCGCAGCCGCACGGTGCGTACCAGCGTGTCGAGGGCCACGGGCGCCTCGGCCTGTGTCTGGCCGATGTACTCGTCGAGCTCCTTCAGGAAGCTGAGCCCCGCGCTGCGCCCGGCCTCGTCGCCCTGGACTCCGATGCTGTCGCCCACCAGGACGAAGCGGTCGCGGTGCTTCACGACTCCCATCGATGTCGCGACATAGAGCTGCGACTCGGTGAGCTCCGCTGCGTACCTGACGAGGTTCCGCGCGCGCTCGTGCCGGGGGCGGAAGAACGACAGCCCGACTTGGTCCTCGGTCAGGACGCGTTGGGTGGACTCCTGGGCGCTGGCTGCGGCGCCGCCGGGCTGCAGCGTCCGCGCGTCCTGGATCGTACCTGCGGCGAGCAGCGCCGCGATCAGCAGGGTTCGGTAGTTCATGTCGATGTCACTTTCGGTTCCTTGGTTCCTCGGCTCGCGACGGGCTCGCCGTGCTCGGCGTGGCCCCGTCATGGTCTTCAGTGCTGTCGGTGTCGATGCCGCGGGTGTCGATCAGGACGAAGCGGATCCCGGCGGACTCGAACTCGACGCCGTCCGCGCGGAGGTGCACGTTCTCGCGGGGGATGTCGAGGTACGACGCCCAGGTCGGCGTCGCCGGGATCGGCGTCGTCGGCACGCTGCGTGGCGAAGCGTCGGCGACTTCGCGCTGCGCCCCGCGCTCGGCGGGCTGGGCTGGGCGCGCGAGTTCGAGGCGCGCCAGGAGGAGCGCGCACGCGGCCGCCGCGAGCGCCGCGAGGCGCAGCGCCCAGCGGGTCGGCCGCACGCGTTGCCTCCGCCGCGCGAGCTGCAGCGGCAGCGGCGGCGCCTCGACCTCCTGCGCGCGCCACGCGCGCTGCAGCAGCGCGACGGCGTCCCGGGTCGCGGCGTCACAGGCCTCGAGCGCTGCGGGCGGCAGCCCGTCCTCGCTACCGAGGGGCCGCGCCTCGGGAGCGGCCGCCCACGCGCGGCGGAGCGCGGCGAGGCCCTCGTCCTCCGACTTGGTTTCGCGGCTCACGGCGTGACCTCCCCGCGCACGACGGGCGCCAGGAGCTCGCGCATCCGCCGCCGCGCCAGCGCGAGCGCGGCGCGCACGGTCGAGGGCGCCACACCGAGCTGTTCCCCCACGGACGCGGCGTCGGCGCCCTCCAGGTCCACCAGCACGAAGACCTCGCGCTCGCGTGGCGGCAGGACCGCGAGGCAGCGGTCGATCCAAGCCGAGAGCTCGCGCGTCGCCGCCACGTCCGCGGGGTCGGGCGCCGGTACCTCGGGCCGCCGCGCGGCGCCCTCGTGTCGCTCCCGGCGACCGGCCGCCCGCTCGCGGTCCCGGCACAGATTGATCACGACCTGGTTGCGCCACGTGGCGTAGGGGCGTGTCGGGTCCCAGCGCTGGAGTTGGTCCGCGAGGTGCAGCATGGCGTCTTGTGCGACGTCGTCGGCCCCGGTCCGGCTCGCCAGGAAACCGCGGCAGAGTCGGTGCACCCGCGGGTACTCCGCGCGGTACCACGCGCCGAGGACGTCCCGCCCCGCCCGCAGCGCGCGGGCCAGGGCGGCCGCCGGCTCGTCACCGGCCGCGTCCGCGGGCAGAGGGGTCGGGTCCATCGTTCCAGGTGTGGTACGACCGCGGGCCACCCGGCGCTGGGTGGATTCCGGCGCTTCCGTGGGGCCAGGGACCGAGGTCACGCTCGCTACGATCCCGCCGATGATCGTCCCGACCTATTGGGCGGAAGCCCGCGCCGAAGCGGTCACGCCGCAGGGGCGCCGTGTCCGCGTGGTGCGCTTCGGCTGGTCGGACACGGGCGAAGCCGACGCGCGGCGCCTGGCGGAGGTCCGCGTGCGCGAGGCCAGAAGCGCCCTCGAGCGCGGACTCCCCACCGCGATGCGTGAGCCCAAGGTGCCGTACAACGGGGCCGAGGGTGTCCCGATCCGCGAGGAGGTCGTGCGGCGTGTCGGCGAAGCGGTCCTGACCCGGAACTCCTACGGCGCCATCTGCCTGAATACGCCGGACGTCCTGTTCGCGGACGTCGACTTCGACTCCCCGCGGTCTCCGCAGGTGGCGTGCTTCACGAGCCTCGTGGGTGGTGTCGCGCTCGCCATCGTGGGGGGGCGCCAGGTCGGCATCGGCGGCGTCGTGCTCGGCCTCGCAGTGGGGGCGATCGTCGCCGTGATCATCCTGGACGCGGCTTGGCGCGCGTGGACCACGGCGCGCGGCGGGCCCGTGCGGATCGCCGAGCGCCGTGTCGCGCGCCTCGCGAGCTCCCACCCGCGGGGGCGCTTCGAGGTCTACCGCACCCCTGCCGGCCTCCGGGTCCTGGCGGTGCACGACGTCTTCGATCCGGCGGGCGAGGCCGCGCGTGCGCTCTTCGTGGCGCTCGGCGCGGACAAGCGGTACGTCGCGATGTGCCGGCGGCAGCGGTGTTTCCGTGCGCGGCTCACCGCGAAGCCCTGGCGGATCGGGATCCAAGGGCACCTGCGCCCCCGCCCGGGGGTGTGGCCCGTGTCCCCGGAGCGCCGCCCCGAGCGCGCAGCGTGGCTCTCGGCCTACGACGCCGCCGCGGCGGGTTACGCCGCGTGCCGCCACGAGCGCACGCTGGGCACGGGCGCGGAGCACCCGCGCGCGGCCGCGGTGCGCCAGCTGCACGACGAGCTCTGCCGCAGCCGCTCCGGCCTGCCGCTGGCCTGAGCGCGGTCCGGCGGCGCTGGCTGGGTAGCTCACCGCCGCCCACATTCTGCGGACGGGCCCTAGACTCCTGAGGGAACCCGACGTCGGGACCCAGCGTCCATACCGGGACGCCACCCCTCGCAGCATTGGAACAGGAGCCTCTCGTGCACGCCTCAGCGCTCTTCGTGTCGCTTCTTGCGACGACCTCAGCCGCCTTTTCACAGCTCGGTGCCTATGGTCTGGTGAACTCATCGATCGGACGCGAGTTCAGCGGCCTCGCTCTCGCCGACCTGGACCAGGACGGCCGGCTCGATGTACTGACGACCTCGACCGGCGACGACCGCATCGTCCTGTATCGCAGCGTCGGCGGCGGCGACTTCGACGCCGGCGTCGAAGTCAGTCGGTTGGCGACGAACCTCGGCGCCGCCCGTGTCGGCGACGTCGACGGCGACGGGGTCCTCGATATCGTCTTCCCGAGCGGACCGTTTGTCGTCCTCATGCGCGGGCTCGGCGCGCTGCGTTATGCGGCGCCGGTCACCATCGCGACGGCGAACAACGTAGTCGTCGAGCTCTGGCTGCGTGACCTCGACCTGGACGGGGACCTGGACCTCGTGTTCTGGACACCGCTCTCGCTCTGCGTCGCATTCGGCACGGGGACTGGCGGGTTCCTACCGACCCAGACGCTCTGGTCGACGACCTCGTCACGCACGTTCAGTGCGGCCTCGATCGAGGACCTCGACGGCGACGGCCTGGTCGAGGTCATGGTCGCGCTGCCGCAGAACACCATGATCCAGGGCAGCGTGTTCACGTTCGTGCAGTCGACGCCGGGGACGTTCGCGGCCTTACCCGCCGCCACCCCCGGGCCCTACCCGTTCCGCGGACTCTGGCCGTTCGACGCGGACCTCGACGGCGACTTCGATCTCTTGCACCACGATCCGGCCACGGCTCGCCTGCTCTGGCTGCGCAACGACGGACCCGGGCCGTTCGTGCCGGTGGCTGCGCCGCTCGGATTGCTCGACGGGCTCCGGGACCTGGTGCGAGTCGACCTCGATGGCGACGGGGATGAAGACCTCGTCTTCGGGGCGTCGGGCAGCGCGGTCGCGGACCGGCGGATCGGCGAGCTGTCACTCACCGGGCCCGCGACACTCGTCGCCAACGGCAACCAAGTGCAAGGGGTGACCCTGCAGCCCGTTGAGATTGCCGTCGCCGACGTCGATGGCGATGGACTGCTCGATCTGGCGCACGTCGCCGAGACCGGGCGCTTGGTCCTGCACGCGCGTCTCCCTGGCGGCGGTTACGGCACCGCGCGCGAGCTCACCGAGCGGGTGCCGGGCGCCTTCAACGGAGCGTTCACCGTCGCCGACCTGGATGGAGACGGCGGCACCGAGGTGCTTGCCATGCGGGACCGCCAAGTCCTCGTCTTCAACCGCTCGGCCAGCGGCACGTTCGGTCGCGAGGTGCTCGGGCCGATGCCGCCGCGCCTGGACCAGCTCCCGGGCCTCGCCGACCTCGACGGTGACGGCGACCTGGACCTCGTCTACCCGACGGTCAGCCCCGTCCCGGGCTCGTACGACGTGCGTTGGGCCGCGCGCGAAGGCGCCGGCTTCGGCGTGGAGCGCACGCTCGGGACCTACCCCGGAGGTATCGAGCAGCTCCAGGCCGTGACCCTCGACTGGGACCAGGACGGCGACCCTGATGTCGTCGTTTCGTCGTTCGTGCTCGGCGAACAGCGAGTGTTCATGAACCTGGGTGGCGGGTCGTTCGCGCCGAGCGCCGTGGTCGGTACCACTCCGAGCGCCATCGTGCTCCCGCCAGCGGACGTGGATGGGGACGGGCGTGAGGACCTCGTGCTGGCCAGCCCCCTGGGCGTGCACGTGCGCCGGAACCTCGGGAGCGCGCAGTTCGCCGCCGCGGTGGTCGTCGTCGGCCCTGCCTCCTTCAGCGACGCGATCACGTTCGCGGACCTGGACCAGGACGGCGACCTCGAGCTGCTACGTCACGAGCCCGTCGGGAACGCCTCCGCGGTCGGCCCGTTGAGGCTCTATCGCAACCTCGGTGGGTTGGCGTTCGACGCGGGGACGTCGGTGGTCAGCGGGTCCCGGCTCACGCTGCGTGTGGCCGACTACGACCTCGACGGGCAGGCGGACCTGGTGCTGCTGCGGCAGATCGAGCGCCGGGTGTCGTGGCTCCGACAGTCGGCGCCGACGGTGTTCGGGCCCGAGGTCCTGCTGACCGACACGTTCGATTTCAGTGACACGCTCCAGCTCGTCGACCTGGACGGCGACAGCGACCTCGACCTGGTGCTCCACGACGAGGGTTGGTCGGCGCTGCGCACCTTCGAGAACCTCCGCTCGATCGGGCAGGACACCTGCCCCGGCCAACCCAACTCGACGGGCGTGGGCGCCGCGCTCACGGTCGCGGGCTCGAACGTCGTGGGCGTGAACCAGACCTCGCTCGTTGCGACCCGACTGCCAGCGAACACGGTCGGTTACTTCCTCTCGTCGCGCGCAGCGGCGCCGACCCCGGTGCCGGGCCTCGGCCAAGGCTTGCTCTGCCTCGCTGCCCCGATCGGCCGGCACAACCGCCCCGGAGAGGTCCTCACGAGCAGCCCCACCGGCCGCTTCGTGCTGCCGCTCGAGCTCACCGACATCCCGACCCCGACAGGGAGCGTGGTCGCGCTGGCGGGCGAGACCTGGCACTTCCAGGCGTGGTACCGCGACGCCAACCCGACCCCGACGTCGAACCTGACTTCGGCGGTGCAGGTGATGTTCCGCTGAGCCGGCTGCGGGGACACGCAGCGGCGTGGCCCCGCCGGAATCTGCGTCGCCGGAGCATTTGCGGCCGCGGCAGCTGACCCCGCGCGCCGTTCACCGCCGGGCCACCGCGTTGCCACGCGACGCAGCTTGGACTTTCTAGGCTGTCATCGTCATCATGTCTGGGGGCAGGGGCAACCTCTCTCGCGAGGTCCGGAGCTCGACCCATGTCACTGCCAGGCTGTAGCGCACCCAGAGAATGATCAGCGAACGCGACTTGAGAACTGTGCCTCACCCGGCACCAGTCCGTCAATTTTCGGCCAGTACGCGTTCAGTGATCGAGAATCCCGATCGAAAGCCGCCGTCCGGAAGCCCTACCAGCAACCTAGCGTCCGTGACGCGGGCGAATGAAGCGGAGTCGGATGCTCACTGGGACTCTCTCTCAACCGAGGCGCGCTGAAATGGAATCGACGCAGCTCAACTGGATCGCGAACTTCATCTGGGGGATCGCCGACGATGTCCTGCGGGACTTGTACGTCCGCGGCAAATACCGCGATGTCATCTTGCCGATGACCGTCCTGCGGCGTCTCGACGCGGTATTGGAGCCGACCAAGCAGGCCGTGCTCGCGATGAAGGCCTCGCTGGACAGCGCCAGGATCACCAACCAGGACGCGGCCCTGCGCCAGGCAGCCGGTCAGGCGTTCTACAACACTTCGAAGTTCACGCTGCGCGACCTGAAGGCGCGTGCCAGTCAGCAGCAGCTCAAGGCGGACTTCGAGGCGTACCTGGACGGCTTCTCTCCGAACGTCCAGGACATCCTCGAGAACTTCGAGTTCCGCAACCAGATCCCGCGGCTCTCGAAGGCCGACGCGCTGGGCACTCTGATCGAGAAGCTCCTGTCGCCCGACATCAACCTGGGCCCGAATCCCGTCCTGCACGGCGACGGCTCGGTGAGGCACCCAGGCCTCGACAACCACGGGATGGGCTCGATCTTCGAGGAGCTCGTTCGCAAGTTCAACGAGGAGAACAACGAAGAGGCTGGCGAGCACTGGACGCCGCGCGATGCCGTGCGGCTCATGACGAAGCTCATGTTCCTGCCCATCGCCGATCGGATCGAGTCGGGAACGTACCTCTTGTACGACGGCGCGTGCGGGACGGGCGGCATGTTGACGGTCGCCGAGGAGACGCTGCAGGAACTCGCGCGGGAACACGGCAAAGAGGTCGCGACCCACCTCTACGGCCAGGAGATCAACGCCGAAACCTACGCGATCTGCAAGGCAGACCTGCTTCTGAAGGGCGAGGGCGACGCGGCGGACAACATCGTCGGCGGGCCCGAACACTCGACGCTCGCGAACGACGCGTTCCCCTCGCGCGAGTTCGACTTCATGCTCTCCAACCCGCCGTACGGCAAGAGCTGGAAGTCGGACCTCGAGCGTCTGGGTGGGAAGAACGGGATCAAGGACCCGCGCTTTCTGATCGAACACGCGGGCGACGCCGAATACTCGCTCATGACACGTTCGAGCGATGGCCAGATGCTGTTCCTGGCCAACATGCTCTCGAAGATGAAGCACGCCACGGCCCTCGGCAGCCGCATCGCCGAGGTCCACAATGGCAGCTCGCTCTTCACCGGCGATGCGGGCCAGGGCGAGAGCAACATCCGCCGCTGGATCATCGAGAACGACTGGCTGGAGGCCATCGTCGCACTGCCGCTCAACATGTTCTACAACACCGGCATCGCCACCTACATCTGGGTGCTGACGAACCGGAAGCCGTCGCACCGGCAGGGCATGGTGCAGCTCATCGACGCGACGCAGTGGTTCAAGCCGCTGCGCAAGAACCTCGGCAAGAAGAACTGCGAACTGTCCGACGGGGACATCGCGCGTATCTGCGACACCTTCCTCGCCTTCGAGGAGACCGAGCAGTCGAAGATCTTCCCGAACGCAGCCTTCGGCTATTGGAAGGTCACGGTCGAACGGCCGCTGCGCCTGAAGGGCATCGACCCCGAGCGCGCGTACTCTCCGAAAGAGATCAAGGCGCTCAAGGAGTCGAGCGAGCGCGTCGAGGATGCACCCCCGGTCATCAAGAAGATCCACAAGAAGGGCACCGCGGCCGATCCGCTGCGCGGTCTGTTCGAGATTGAGGTCGGTGGCAAGCCCGCAGTCGTCGAGTTTGAGCCGGACTCGGAGCTGCGCGACACGGAGCAGGTGCCGCTGCTCGAAGAGGGCGGAATCGAGGCCTTCCTGCGCCGCGAGGTGCTGCCGCACGCGGGCGACGCCTGGTACGTGCCGGACAGCGTCAAGACGGGGTACGAGGTCAGCTTCACCCGCTACTTCTACAAGCCACAGCCGTTGCGCACTCTGGAGGAGATCCGGGCCGACATCCTTGCGCTCGAGAAGGAGACCGATGGGCTGCTGGCCGAGATCATCGGGGGAGTCGAACAATGAGTGCTGTGCCGAAGGTGTACCTGGTCCGTGCAGGCAAACGGGGTGAGGACGAGGAGATCGCGCTCGAGAATCAACTGGCGATCATCGGCTTCTCTGATGTCCCCTCACTCGAGAACATCGGGGACTTCGAAGAGATGGTGGCGCTGGTCGAGAAGAGCATGCCTGGGAACAAGCGCCGCGCGATTGGCAACTTCGCCGGGCAGCTCTGGACCTTCGCCGTCGCGATGCAAGAGGGCGACCTCGTAGTGATGCCTCGCAAGCTCACTTCCCAGCTCGCCATCGGTCGCGTCGCTGGGCCGTATCGGTTCCAGAGAGTGGGTACGGAGTTCCGGCACACGCGCTCAGTGACGTGGGAGCGCCCCGACGTGCCCCGAACCGCCTTCGAGCAGGACATGCTCCACTCTTTCGGCGCGTTCTTGACGGTGTGCAACGTCTCACGCAACGACGCCGTCAAGCGGGTCGCAGCGGTGCTTACCGGCACGGCGGATCCTGGCCCGACGCTGGCGACGATCAAGTCGAAGAAGGCCGAAGTGACCCAGGTGCTCTCGGAGACCGACGAAGTCCCCGACCTGGCACAGATGGCGCACGATCAGATCGTTGCCCATATCCAGGCACGCTTCGCCGGACACGCGTTGTCCACCGTTGTCGATGCAGTGCTCAGAGCCGATGGATGGGTCACCAAGGTGTCTCCCCCGGGTACGGATGGTGGCGTGGACATCCTTGGCGGTCGCGGATCGTTGGGGCTCGACAGCCCCAGGCTCTGCGTGCAAGTCAAGTCACAGAACAGCCCGGCTGATGTCACGGTCTACCGAACGTTGCAGGGCACGATGCAGACGTTCAAAGCCGAGCAGGGGTTGCTGGTGTGCTGGGGCGGATTCAACAAGGTCGTACAGTCGGAGGCACGGCAGGGGCACTTCAGTGTGCGTCTCTGGAGCAGCACGGATCTGGTTGAGGCGATCTACCGCACCTACGAGGGCCTGCCGGCGGAAATCCAAGCCGAGCTGCCACTCAAGCGAGTCTGGATGCTGGTGCCAGAGGAGTCGGAGACATGATCGACGGTCTGAGACCCTATCCCGCGATGAGGGACTCCGGCGTTGCGTGGCTTGGCGCGGTGCCGGAGCATTGGGAGGCGGAACGTGCGAAGTGGCTGTTCCGCAAGATGAGCAGACCCGTACGTGAATCCGATGAGGTGGTGACCTGCTTTCGCGATGGCACCGTTACTCTCCGCAAGAACCGGCGTGCTCGCGGGTTCACGGAGTCACTTAAGGAGATCGGCTACCAGGGTATCAGGCGCGGTGATCTGGTAATTCACGCAATGGACGCTTTTGCCGGCGCTATTGGGGTAGCGGACGCCGACGGAAAGGGAACCCCGGTCTACTCGGTCTGTGAGCCCGCGCCGACGGCAGATTCTCACTACTACGCCTACGTCGTGCGCGAGATGGCGCGGAGCCAGTGGATCCAAGCGTTGGCAAAGGGCATTCGCGAGCGATCAACGGACTTCCGCTTCGAGGAATTTGGCTCACTGCCGGTGCCGCTCCCGCCTCTCAACGAACAGGCTGCCATCGTTCGCTTCCTTGACCATGCGGACCGGCGGGTTCGGCGGTACATTCGGGCCAAGCAGAAGTTGCTCAAGTTGCTGGAGGAGCAGGAGCAGGCCATCATTCATCGCGCCGTCACTCGCGGGCTTGATCCCAACGTTCGCCTCCGGCCCTCCGGCGTGGAGTGGCTGGGGGATGTGCCGGATCATTGGGAGGTCCTGACTCTGCGTCGTGTGATAACACGAGCAGTTGACGGCCCGCATCACTCGCCAGAGTACGTCGATTCTGGTGTACCATTCCTGTCCGCAAGGAACATCAAGGCTGACCGCTGGAGTCTCGATGACGCCAAGTTCATCTCAGAAGACGACTACGCAGAGTTCGGCAAACGGGTCGTCCCCCAGCCTGGAGACGTCTTGTATACCAAGGGTGGAACAACCGGTGTTGCCCGAGCAGTCGACTTGCCCTTTCGTTTCCAGGTGTGGGTCCACGTCGCCGTACTGAAGCTGAAGAGGCACAAGGTCCTCTCCGACTACTTGGCCCTCGTCTTGAATTCTCCGCGCTGCTACGAGCAGTCTCAACTGTTCACACGTGGCGCAACCAACCAGGATCTTGGGCTTGGACGCATGAAGGGAATCTGGTTCGCGCTGCCGCCAATTTCAGAACAAAACGCCCTGTTTGATGCGCTTGCCGAGAGAACCAAGTATCTTCGGTCGGCAGTAGACCATGCACGTCGCGAGATCCATCTTCTCCGCGAATACCACACCCGCCTGATCGCCGACGTCGTCACCGGCAAGCTCGACGTGCGAGAGGCGGCGTCGCGGCTACCCGACGCTGCCGAAGAACCCGAGATGCTTGACGACACCGAAGCCGAAGCGGATTCGTCCGAAGCAAGTGCGGACGAAGTGGGAGAGGTGCCGGAGGAGATCGAGGCATGACCGCCGAGCGATCGGCCGACTACCTCGCTGGCCTCGTGCGCGAGCTCTGCGCCTTGCCGCGTGAGACCGAGTGGGTCGAGTTCAAGGAGAACGACGCCGACCCACCGTCGATCGGGGAGTACATCTCGGCGCTGGCGAACGCCGCGGCGCTCACCGGCAAGGCCTTCGCCTACCTCGTCTGGGGCGTGCGCGACGCCGACCACGCCGTGGTCGGAACCAACTTCGACCCGCACGCGACGAAGGTCGGCAACGAGGAGCTCGAGAGCTGGCTCCTGCGCCTGCTCGAACCCAAGCTCGACTTCCGCTTCTTCGCAGTCGAGGTCGACGGCGCACGTGTCGCCCTGCTGGAGATCGTGCGTGCCGCGCACCAGCCCGTGCGGTTCTCGGGCCAGGAGTTCATCCGGGTCGGCTCCTACAAGAAGAAACTCAAGGACCTCCCGGAGAAGGAGCGGGCGCTCTGGCGCATCATCGACCAGACGCCCTTCGAGGACGGCATCGCTGTCGAGCGCGCGAGCGGCGAGGACGTGCTGCGACTGCTCGACTACCCGGCCTACTTAGACCTGCTCGAGCGCTCTCTGCCCTCGAATCGCGACGGCATCCTCGAGGCGCTGGCGGGGGATCGCCTGATCCGCCGCAGCGAAGCCGGAGGATGGTCGATCTCGAACCTCGGCGCGGTCCTCTTCGCCAAGCGCCTCGACGACTTCCATACGCTGCGGCGCAAGGCCGTGCGCGTGGTCCAGTACCGTGGCCACGGTCGGACGGAGACACTCAAGGAGTGGGAGAGCGCCGAGGGGTACGCATGCGGCTTCGAGGGGCTGATCCGGTACATCAACGGCCTGCTGCCCGCCAACGAGGTCATCGAACAGGCGCTGCGCAAGTCCGTGCCGATGTTCCCCGAGCTGGCGGTGCGCGAGCTCGTGGCGAACGCGCTGATCCACCAGGACTTCTTCCTCACCGGCAGCGGACCGATGGTCGAGATCTTCGAAGATCGGATCGAGATCACGAACCCTGGCGAGCCGCTGGTCGACACACAGCGGTTCGTGGACAGCCCGCCGAGGTCGCGGAACGAGGCGCTGGCCTCGCTGATGCGGCGCTTTCGGATCTGCGAGGAACGTGGCAGCGGGATCGACAAGGTGCTGTCCCAAGTCGAGCTCTTCCAGCTCCCCGCGCCGCTCTTCGAGAGCCCCGAGGGCTTCACACGGACGGTGCTCTTTGCCCACAGGCCGCTGTCGGACATGGACAAGGCGGACCGGGTGCGGGCCTGCTACCTTCACGCCTGCCTCCGGTATGTGATGCGACAGCCGATGACCAACGCCTCGCTCCGCCAACGCCTCGGCATCGACGACCGGAACATCGCCACGGCGTCGCGGTTGCTCGGGGAGGCCGTCGAGGCGGGCCTGATCGTGATCGCTGACCCGAAGGCCGGAACGCGGCTCCGGAGCTACCTGCCCTACTGGGCGGCACCTCGGCCGGACCGGCGGGAGGTTGTTTGATGACAACCCTCCGGTGGACCCCATCGGTGTTGGTCGTGTGGTCGCAAGTGCCCGATTGGCAAGGGGTTAGGGTGGTTGCGGTTGCTTGCTGGTTGTTTGATGGGCACCCGCAGGAGGAGGGGTGCGACTCGGTGTCATGACTACCGACACGTCCGAACGGGGCTTCGAATCACTGATCTGCACGGCGCTGACCGGGTCGGTCTGCGAACCAGGGCAGGTCGCGGCCGACGCCGTCCACGAGCGGCCGGCGACCTACGGTGCGGGCTGGATCTGCGGGGTGCCCGAGGACTACGACCGCGAACACTGCGTCGACCTCGTCCAGCTCGCGGTGTTCCTGAACGAGACACAGCCCGAGGCGGCCGTGGCGCTCGACCTCGGGCAGGACGGTCCGACCCGGCGCAAGTTCCTGGCACGGCTCCAGGGCGAGATCACGAAGCGCGGCACCATCGACTTGCTGCGCCACGGCCTGAAGCACGGTCCCCACCACCTCGACCTGTTCTACGGCAGGCCCTCGCCGGGCAACACCAAGGCCGCGGAGCGCTCCGGCGGGAACCGCTTCAGCGTCACGCGACAGCTGAGGTACAGCCGCGACGAGACGCAGCGCGCGCTCGACCTGGGCCTCTTCATCAACGGCCTGCCGGTCGCCACGTTCGAGCTGAAGAACAGCCTGACCAAGCAAACGGTCGCGGATGCGGTCGAGCAGTACCAACGCGACCGCGACCCGCGCGAGAAGCTGTTCGAGTTCGGCCGTTGCGTGGCGCACTTCGCCGTCGACGATCACGAGGTGCGCTTCTGCACGCACCTGAAGGGCAAGGGTTCGTGGTTCCTCCCCTTCAACCTGGGCTGGAACGACGGCGCGGGGAACCCGCCGAACCCGAACGGCCTCAAGACGGACTACCTCTGGAAGCGGGTCCTCACCCGTGACGGCCTGACCGATATCCTCGAGAACTACGCGCAGGTCGTCGAGACCAAGGACCCGAAGACCGGTCGGAAGAAGGCGGTGCAGATCTGGCCGCGCTTCCATCAGCTCGACGTGGTGCGCCGGCTGCTCGCCGATGCGCAGGCGAACGGAGCTGGTCGACGCTACCTGATCCAGCACTCGGCGGGCAGCGGCAAGTCGAACTCGATCGCGTGGCTGGCGCATCAGCTCATCGGCCTCGAGAAGGACGAAGCCACGGTCTTCGACTCGATCATCGTCGTCACGGACCGCAGGATCCTCGACCAACAGATCAGGGATACCATCAAGCAGTTTGCGCAGGTGGGAGCTACGGTCGGGCACGCCGATCGATCGGGGGACCTGCGTAGGTTCATCGCCGAGGGGAAGAGGGTGATCATCTCCACGGTCCAGAAGTTCCCGTTCATCCTCGACGAGGTCGGGCTCGAGCACCGCGGGCGGCACTTCGCGATCGTGATCGACGAGGCGCACTCGAGCCAGGGCGGGCGGACCTCCGCCGCGCTGTCGATGGCGCTGTCCACGGCTGGTGCCGAAGAGGACGACGAGACGGTCGAGGACACGATCAACCGGCTCATGCAGGCGAAAAAGCTGCTGCCCAACGCCAGCTACTTCGCCTTCACCGCGACGCCCAAGAACAAGACGTTGGAGATCTTCGGGGCGGCCGAGCCGCAGGCCGACGGCACGGTGAAACATCGGCCGTTCCACAGCTACACGATGAAACAAGCGATCCAGGAGGGCTTCATCCTGGACGTGCTGAAGTACTACACGCCGGTCGAGAGCTACTACAAGCTGATCAAGAAGGTCGAGGGCGACCCCGAGTTCGACACCAAGCGGGCAAAGAAGAAGCTGCGCCGCTTCGTGGAGAGCCACGACCACGCGATCCGGCTCAAGGCCGAGATCATGGTGGATCACTTCCACGAACAAGTCCTGGCTCTGAACAAGATCGGTGGCGAAGCGCGCGCGATGGTGGTCACCAGCGGCATCGAGCGTGCGATCCAGTACTACCACGCGATTCGCGACTACCTGGCCGAGCGCAAGAGCCGTTACCAGCCCATCGTGGCCTTCTCGGGCGAGCACGAGTACGGCGGCGCGAAGGTGACCGAGGCGTCGCTCAACGGATTTCCCTCGAGCCAGATCGCCGACAGGATCCAGTCGGATCCGTACCGGTTCCTCGTCTGCGCCGACAAGTTCCAGACCGGGTACGACGAGCCGCTGCTGCATACGATGTACGTCGACAAGCTGCTCTCCGGCATCAAGGCGGTGCAGACGCTCTCGCGGCTCAACCGTGCGCACCCGAGGAAACACGACGTGTTCGTGCTCGACTTCATGAACGATACGGACACCATCCAGGAGGCGTTCGCGGACTACTACCGTACGACGGTCCTGGCCGAGGAGACGGATCCGAACAAGCTGCACGACCTCCAGAGCGCGCTCGACGGCCACCAGATCTACGCCCCCGCGCGTGTGGACGAACTCGTGGCGCTCTACCTACGTGGAGCGGACCGCGACCGGCTCGACCCTATCCTCGACGCCTGTGTCGCCAACTACCGCGAACACCTCGACGAAGATGCGCAGGTGGACTTCAAGGGCAAGGCCAAGGCGTTCCTGCGGGCCTACGGCTTCCTTTCGTCCATCCTGCCCTATGACAACGCCGGCTGGGAGAAGCTCTCGATCTTCCTCACCTTCCTCGTGCCGAAGCTGCCGGCGCCCGTCGAAGAGGACCTAGCCAAGGGCATCCTCGAGGCGATCGACATGGACAGCTACCGAGTGGAGAAACAGGCTGCGGCCAAGATCTTGCTACCTGACGCGGACTCGGAGATCGAACCCGTCCCGACCACTGGCGGGGGGCGCAAACCCGAGCCGGAGCTTGATCGGCTCTCGAACATCCTCGAGACGTTCAACCAGCAGTTCGGCAACATCCCGTGGTCCGACAGGGATCGCGTCCACAGGCTCATCACCGAGGACATCCCCGCTCGCGTTGCTGCGGACCCGCGGTACCAGAACGCGCGCAAGAACTCCGATCGGCAAAACGCGAAGATCGAGCACGACGAGGCCCTGAAGCGCGTGATGACCGCGGTGCTCCGGGACGACACCGAGCTGTTCAAGCAGTTCATGGACAACGAGGGCTTCCGTCGCTGGATGACGGACACGGTCTTCGGGCTGACGTATTCGCCACGCTCATCGGCCTGAACGAGGGTCGAAGTCCGGCTCCCAGGCAATCGCTGGACCTGCAGCGCAGAACGTTACCAGCACTGGCGCACGATTCGGCCAACAGCGTACGTCGGCGCTCACTCCACCCGCAGTGTCACTTCGAGGTCCGACGCATCCGCGCGGACCTCCAGCGGCTGGGAGAAACGCCGGAACTGGCTGTCGCCCGCGATGAGGAAGGTGCCTTCGACGCGATAGAGGCCGGGTTCGACGCCGCGGAGGACGAAGACGCCGGCTTGGGTCGAGGTGGCGCGGGGCGTGGTGGCGCCGTCGGGCACCAAGCGCACGAGGGTGCCGTCGGGGACCGCGAGCCCTTCCGGGAAGCGGCCCGTGACACGGGCGCGACCGCGGGGTTGCAGGGTCACCCGCAGGGGCTCGGTCTCTGTGACCGTGCAGCGCTGGGCCAAGTCCGCCGAATCACCATCCTGGGCGGTGCCGTGGGCGCGGCTCGCTTCCCAGGGGCCCGGGGGGACCCCAGCGAAGCGCGCGACACCGTTGGCATCGCTCGCGGCCCGAACGGGGCGGAAGGCGGCGGTCTCGGGGCCGCTGCTCACGAGCTCGACGGTGGCGTCCGGGATCGGCGTGCCGTCGACTTCGAGCAACGTGACCTCGACGGCCTGGCCGAGGGGCAGCGTCAGGGAGATGGGGGCCCCCGCGGCCGTGACCTCGAAGGGGCCGGCCTGGAACTCCGCGCGGCCGGGGCGTTGGATCCGCAGGAAGAGCGGCCCCGGGGGCAGCTCGGTCAGCAGGGCGATACCGGCGGCGCCGGAGGTGGCCCGCTGCGTGCGCTCGCCGTAGCCGGGCCTCTGCGTGCGCGAGGCCAGTACCGTTGCGCCAGCGATGGGGGTGTCCCCGGGGGCATGCCGCAGGGCGACCTCGACCTCCACGGGCCGGACGAGCCGGTGGATCAGCGGGGCTGCGGCGCCGGGGCTCGGCACCTGGACCGCCTCCAGGCGCGCGGTAGCGTAACCCGGGGCGGAGACCTCGACGGCGAGCCAGGCGCCCGGCTTCAGCTCGTCGTAGGGACCCGTCCGCCAGCGTCCTTCGGGGTCGTCGAAGGACTGGCCGGGGTCGACCCAACGGCTGTCCAAGCCCTGTGCCTGTTCGCCTTCGACCGGGACCGTCGGGAAGGTCAACCGGACGGTGAACGTCGTGAGCGGGGCGCCGGAGGACGCATCCACCACTTGGCCCGCGAGGGTCGCTGCCCGGGGCACGATCACCTCGATGCCGTCGTTCTGGCCCTCGGCCACGGGTACGGTGGTCCTGACGAAGCCCGAGCCGAAGGCCTCGAGCCACAGCGCGCCGTGCTGGGGCAGCCCGCGCACCTCGAAAGTGCCGTCGGCGGCGGTCTGGGCCCTGTCGCCGGCGTATTCGCCGCCGAAGGACCCACCGATCTGCGCGGCGACACGGAGCCCTCCGAGCGGCTCTCCGTCGACCCCGCGCGCGGTGCCACGGACCCTGCGGGCGCTCACCAGGACGAGCCGCAGGTCCTCGCCTCCGGCGAGGTCCAGCTCGCGCTTCTCCGGGGCGAAGCCCTGCTTCGTCACACTGACTTCGGTCCGCCCCGGCGCGACGCCGCCGACCGCGAAGCGCCCGCTGTCGTCGGTCAGGCACGTCGCGCTGCTCCCGAGGCCGACCTGCACGAGCGCGCCGATCACGGGGCGACCCTCGGGGCCGGTGACCTGGCCGCGCACCTCGACGCCGCGGGGCAGCACGAGGTCGAGCGAGAACACGCTCTCGCTCCCCGCGAGCGTCAGGGACGTGAGCTGGGTCACGAAGCCCTGCGCCGCGCCCCGCACCGTCAGCGCCTCATCGGGTGGCTCACACGTGAGGTGGTCGAGTGTGTAATGGCCCGCCGCATCCGTGCGAGTCTCGGCGTCCAGTTGCCAGACGAGGACCTCCGCGCCTTCGATCGGTCGGCCGAGGTCGTCGCGCACGAATCCCGAGAGGCGCACGGCGTACGGCAGTCGCAGCTCGACGGAGGCCGTCCCACCCGGGGCGAGGCCCGCGACCACGACTTCCGCGCGCCCGAGCCCTGGCGCAACGGCGGAGACCGTGAGCGCCTGGCCCGAGGTCGCCGGCAGGCGGAACGTGCCATCCGCTGCGGTTTGGACGGTGTGCCGGGCAAAGCCCCGAACTCGCGCCCCCACGACGGGAGCGCCCTCTGGCCCGAGGACACGCCCGATCACCGTCGCGTCGAGGGGCAGGACGTGCACCTCGATCGGCCCAGGCGCCCCATCGCCGAGTGGGGCGAGGTACGGCCGGTAGACCAGGAAGTCGCGGGTGGGATCGTCGGCGACGAGCACATCGAACGCGACCGAAGTGGTGGGTGGGTCGAGCTCCAATCCGAAGTTCCCGAGGCTGTCGGTGGTGAGCTCGAAGCGCGCGAGCGGTTCACCGGCGAGGGTCAGCCCGCGGTGCATGACGAGCGTGAAGGGGACCCCCGGGACGGCGTCCTTGCCGCGGGCGCGGAACCGGCCGGTGATCCGCCAGCGCGTGTCGGGCTCGGCGGGCTGCGGCGTTGCCGCGTCGACCCGCGACGTACTCGTGGTCTCCGACCGCGGTGACGGCTCCGTGCGTGCGACCTCGTCCAGCGCTGAGGTGACGGCTCCAATCTCGCCGGAGCCGGAGGTCACCGGCTGTACGGCCTCGGGCGCAGGATCTGCGAGAGTGAACCAGAGCGCGAGCGCCGCGAGGGCGATACCGATCGACGTGAAGACGGGTTTCATCGTAGCCATTCCAAAGAGCGCAGTCAGCGTGATCCCAGCGGCGGGGACGCTCGTTGGCGCGGGGAGTTCGGAGAGCGGCAACAGCGCGAGCCCCCAATGGGCCTCGCGGCCGAGGCCATCCCGCTCGAGGTCCGCGCGCAGCGCAGCGCGGGCGCGGGCCAGGCGCGACTTCACGGCGTCGTAGCTGAGCCCATCGCGGCGTGCGAGCGCCTCCAGGGTGAGCCCGCCGAGGTAGTGGTCGCGCAGCAATGACCGGTGGGGCTCGACCAGACGCTCCAGCGCTTCGGCCAGCCGTCGCGCGACTTCGACCTGGGCGGCGACCTCGGCGGATGAGGGGAGGGCCTCGGCACGTGCGACGGCGGCCTCGCGCGTGGCCCGACGCTCGGCGGCCCTCCGCAGGTTGGACGCCAACCTGCGTGTCACCTGCCCGAGCCACGCTCCGAGCGCACCGACGTCGCGCGGCCCACCCTCCAGGGCCCGCACCCAGGCCTCTTGCGCGAGGTCCTCCGCATCGTGCTCCCCCCGCACCAGTGCCCGGGCGAGCTGGCGCAGGCGGTGGTGTTGCCGAGCGAGTTGGTCGAGGGTCGGGGCCATGCGGACAGAAGCATGGACACCGCCGTCGGGGAACGGGGGCGCGAATTCCTCCGGAGCCGCCATCGGCGGCGCGTGCAGGTCGTCCGGTCGCGTCGAGGCGGCAACCCCCTGCTAGGGCTACGGGTTCGAGGTCTCAGAGCGTGGCCACCGGCTGGCGCGCGGAGTACGCTGCGGACCATGAGGATCGAGGCGCTCCACCTGAGAGACATCGGGCCGTTCCGAGACACGACGATCGAGTTCCCGGAGGGCACGGACCCGGAGCGGGCCGATGTGCACTTGCTGATCGGGGAGAACGGTACCGGCAAGACGACGATCCTGCGGGCCCTGTCAGCAGCGTTCGACGCGAGCGCACACGCGGACCTGGCAAAGCGCTTCACGACCGATGATGGGCTCGTTGCTGTGCGTTGGTCGATGGGAGTGGTGGGGGTTGGGCAGCGCCGTGGGCGCGTTGAGCGCCCGCTGCCTGTGACCTTCGGCGACCTGACACTTCTAAGTTCGGGGTCTGAGCAGGTGTGGTTCGGCTCCGAGGGCGAGCGCGCGAGTCTCCCTCTGCGCGCGAGCATGATCGCGGACCAGCACCCGGCGCTCTTCGCCGAGGGAGCGCCAGACCTCGTGGCCATCAGCTTCGCCGGTGGTCGCTTGACCGCCAGTACGGGAGTCGAGGGCACCCGACCGATCAAGAGCAACCCACTGAGGTGTTGGCAAGCTGGTGGTCAGGGGCGAGGCTCCACGGAGGTCGCTCAGTGGCTCATCAACACGCGTGTACGCGCTTCTGCCGCGAGAGATGAAGGCGATCTCGCGGGAGCCGAGTCCTTCGAGCGCTACTTGAAGTCGATCGAGGCCGCTCTGACGAAGATGGTTGGACGTCCAACGGTCATTCGAGTCCCAGCGCGCACGCTCGACGCGCAACTCGAGATCGACGGTCAGAGGATCGCCCTCGACTTGCTCCCCGACGGCCTGCGAGCCCTCCTGGCTTGGGTCGCCGATGTCGCCATGCGCCTCGAGCGCATCCCAGGACACGCCGGTGTTCCGATCGAGCAGCGAGAGTTCTTGCTCTTGCTGGACGAGGTCGAGGTGCATTTGCACCCCCGCTGGCAACGTCGTGTTCTGCACACCTTTCAGGCGCTCTTCCCGCGTGCTCGGGTTGTCGCGTCGACCCACTCGCCGTTTGTCGTGAACTCGATTGCGGATGGGTTCTTGCACGTCCTCGAGCGTGACGACGATGGCTCGATCCTTGCGCGAACTGCCGAGCGTGCGGAGCCCGGTAGCTCGGTCCACGCGATTCTGGCCGAGGTGCTAGGAGTGCGCGAGGAATTTGGGGAGGACGTGGAACCCAAGCTCGCGGATCTCATCGCTCTCCGCGACCGCTGCCTACGCGGCGAGCAGGTGCGAGCCGAACTCGATGCTCTGGCGGACGATCTGCGCAACTTCGGAACAGAAGTCGGGAGTCTCGTCGACTACCACCTCCGAGTCCTTGACCGGCGGTTGGCCGAGGGCGCATGAGACCCTTCGTGCGTGGCTCGGCACCAGGTTTCTTCGCCGAGGCGGAGCAGGTCCGACTCAACGAGCAATTCGCTGTCGCTCGCGCGTGCGACCCAACCCACCGGTTTCGTTGGCCGGTTGGGCTTGGAGAGCGCTTGCGAAGCGCGCTCGAGGCGTTGACGCAGTCTCATTGCTCGTACTGCGATGGCTTTCCGCTACGAGAGCGTGAGCGAACACCTCAGGTCGACCACTTTCGGCCCAAGGGTCGGACGGAGTTCGTCAGGCTCGCCTTCGCTTGTTCCAACCTCTACCTGGCGTGTGGGCACTGCATCACACCCCTAGCGCGAAACGGGGAGTCACTGGAGTAACAACAGGTCGCCTACAAGCACCAAGAGGTTGCCGAGGCCGTGGAGGACGATCGCGAGCCACAACTGCCTGCTCTTCACGAACGCCCAGGACAGGATGACGCCCGCCGCCAGGTGGTTGGGCGCGAAGTTGCCGTAGCTCACGTGGAGGTAGGTGAACGCTGCGCCCGAGAGCAGGACTGCACACCAGGGGCCGAGCGCGATCCATAGGGCCAAGCAGATCGCCCCGCGGTACACGACCTCTTCGACCACGGGCGCGAGGATCAAGGCCAGCCACGTGAGGTAGGCAAGTCCCACGCTCCGCACTTGGCTCGGCAGGGGAGTCCCACGTGTTGCCTCGAGGTACACCTTCAGGGGCCAGGCGAGGGCCAGCGCTACGACGAAGAGGCACAACACGATCCGCACCCAGAACCGGGCCGAGGGCAGCGGCGACCAGCGCGGGTGCCCACCCTGCGCCAAGCGCGGCCGCAGGACTGCATAGGTGAACGCACTGAGCAGGAAACGCTCGAGGGAATAGGCACGCCCGTACTCCACGAACTCGGTCTGGTCGATCCAGGTGAGTGAAGCGGCCCAGAGCACGAGCAATGCTCGAGCCGGGGCGTTGACCGCGGCGTTGACCTGGGAGCTCTCTTCGCCGAGAGAGATGACCTGGAGGAAGCGCGGCATCGCGGCCATGGCGCAGTTTACCGCGTTGTTGTCGACCCCATTCGACCCAGTGCGAGCGCCGAGGGACGTCGCCCTGGCTCGCGATGTGCGTGACCCGACGTCATCCTCACGAGCCCCCTCTGCGAGATGCGACCCCCCTGGATTGACACAGGGATCACCCGGGATGAGCATGACCCCGTGCGCACCCTCGCCTTCTGTCTGGTCGGCCTCGTCATCCTCCTCGTGGGCCTGTTTCTCGCGGGGCTGTGGCTCGCACCGGGCAGGTCCTCGGCGGCGCCCGTGGTGATGGCGCCGGTGGAGGCCGGACGGCTCCGAGTCGAGGTCGTCGTCCCGGACCGACGGTCCACCCGGCTCGAGGGCATCCTCGACGACCTCGTGCGGGAGCTCGGCGGCGTGTCGAGCGCCGTCGACGTCACGTCGAGCCAAGAGCATTGGAACTGGCTCTGGGGCGGTCGCGGTCGCGTGATCGTGGGCTGTCCCTTGCCGACGGGGCTCGACGAGGCGGCGGTCGAAGGCCTCATCGCGACGCAGATCTACGGGCGGCTCGGCGCAGATGCCGAGGGCGCGGGCGTGATCCTCGAGCGCCGGGGTACGGAGCCCGACGCGCCAGTCTTCCGCAAGGTCCTGAGATGGAACGGCCGCGACCCCCAGTGGATCGGGGGCAGGCAGCGGGCGCAGTGACCTCGCTGCCGTCGCGCGTAACAAGGCAGTCGGGACGCGTGCCATACATCCCCAGCGAGGGTAGCGGCTGGCGCTGCACGCCCCGCGTGGTCCGCGCCCCTACCGGTGCAGCAGGAGCGACAGCATCCGCTGCTGCGAATCGAGCACGAGGATGTCGGGGGAGCTGTCTCCGTTCAGGTCGGCGATCCAGAACGCTTGCAGCTGGTCCGTGGAGTGGAAGCGCGACTCGCGCACCAGGGTGCCGAAGCCATCGTTTCGGAGCCACCCGAGGTGCTCGCGGCCCGAGCCCCCGTTGGCCAGCGCGCGGTACAGCAGGTCCGGCGTGCCGTCGCCATCCAGATCGCGCAACGCGACCTCTTCGATCCTGAGCGAGCTGGAGGTGACTTGGGGCACCCGCTCGAACGCGCGCGGTCCACGTTGCAGGTAGGTGTCGAGCTCACCTGTCGTGCCGTTGTGGACGGCGTGCACGAAGTCGAGACGCCCGTCGCCGTCGAGGTCGGCGAAGTCCGCCGAGCCGTTCCGCGCCGTGAGCGAGACCGCTGGCAGGAGCGCACCCAGCCCGTCACCGTAGAGGACCGCGGTTCCGCCGAAGTCGGAGGTCGTCACGGCGTCGAGCCAACCGTCCCCGTCCAGGTCGAGGGCGCGCCATCGACCCCAGGGGCCTGGGCGGACTTGTTGGCTGCCAAAGCCACCCTGACCGTTCCCACGCAGGAGCAGCACACCGCCGCCCGGTCCGGGGTTGACCGAGAACAAGAGGTCCATATGTCCGTCGCGGTCGAAGTCGCCGGAGTCGAGGGCCGTGGGCCAGGACAGCCCTGGATTCGGCGTGGAGAGGACGGGAGCGAAGCCTCCGAGGCCGTCACCGAGGGCGACGTCGATCGACTGGGACCGGGCGGAGACGCGGTCCAGATGACCGTCGTGGTTCATGTCGACGAACTCGAGGTGCTCCGCGAAGGGTGCGAGTCCGACGAGCGTGGCCGCGCTGAACGTCCCGTCACCGGCGTTGCGCATCAGGTAATGGGGGACATCGGAGCCCGCATCGGAGACGAAGTACAGGTCGAGGTCGCCGTCCTCGTCGAGGTCCTCGAGCCAGGGAGTGAGCGAGCCCCAGATCACAGACGGGATTGCGAGCTCCCGCGGTAGCCCGGGGGGATCCTGGGCTCCGGCCCGGAACACCGTCATGTAACCGCTGGCCGACGATGGGGTGAGGATCTCCCGGCGCCCGTCGTTGTCGAGGTCGAACATGGTGATCCTCTCCCAGCTGCGGCACCCCGTGTGCAGCGTCGGCGCGAGGAACGTGCCGTCACCGTGTCCACGCAACAGGCCGATCCCGCCCGTCTGCGCGAGGGTCACGACGGCGTCGGCTCGCCCGTCACCATCGAAGTCACCCACGGCGACGTCCGTCACGTAACGCGTCAGTGCGATCGACGTCGGAGTCGTGAAGCTCCCACCAGCGTTCCGCGCGACCGCGAGCTGGTCGGACGTCTGGGTGACGTAGACGAGGTCGGGATCACCGTCGGAATCGACGTCTCCGAGGGCGTACGCCCGGGGAGTGCCTGGGAAGCTGATTTGGCTCGGGAGCCCGAACTGGCGACCGGGTTGTCCCCGGCACAGCTCGAACTGCACCAGCGGCGCCGTCGGCCCCGGCAGCGAGTACACGAGGAAGTCGAGCCGGCCGTCGCCGTCGACGTCGGCGATCTCGTGGGTCAATGGATTGCCGAGGTGTGGCACTCCCCGCACGAAGCTCAGGTCACGGCCCGGGTGGCCGAAGCGGACCACGATCCGGTTCGCAAACGCGCATTGGAAGACCACGTCGTCATACCCGTCCGCGTCCAGGTCCGCGACGTCGATCTGGGCACCGGAGCCACAGTTGATGATCGTCGTGCTGGCCGAGAAGGCCCCGCCATCGTTCCAGAGGACGACCACCCTGCCGGAGTTGATCGTGAGCAGGTCGAGCATCCCGTCTCCGTCGAAGTCTCCAGCCTCGACGGCGTGCGCGAACGCGCCCGGGAACGGCGCGGTCGTCACGAAGTGCCCGGCATCGTTCCGCCGGAGCTGGACCGTCCCCCGAGCGACGAGGAGGTCGAGGTCCCCGTCTCCGTCGAAGTCGACTGGGCGTGAGGTGTACTGGTTGCTCTCCTGGGGCACGCCGAAGGCCGAGTGGGGTTCGTCGGTGGACTGCTCGCTGAAGTCGACGCTCGCGGCCGCGGTGAAGTTCGAGGTCGTGTTGCCCTGGTGCGAGTCGCGGAACCAAGCCTGGAAGTGGCACCTCTGCCAGCCGGCCAGGGTCAGGCCGGGCATGCTGTTCAAGTCGAGGGACAACGAGAACGACCCGCTCGGGCCCGTCGGCAGCAGTTGAGACCCGTTGGTGAGGCGTGCGATCGGCAGCCCGAGGCACAGCCGACCGACCGAGCCGGGTGTGATCACCGGGGGGGTCGTGTCGAAGCTGGCGAGGAACAACCCGAAGGACTGCGCCGGCATCGAGCCAGCGAACAACTGGACGTCGTTCTGCTCGATCCGCTGGCTGCCCCGCACGCCGATGCGGGCCGCGACCCCCGTCGAGTTGGGCACCGCCGGCGCGCACGCGATTCCCGAGACGATCGATGGCGCCCCCCGTCGGACAGCGACCCGCGGCACGACGGCGAGGCCCTGCAGAGGGTCGAGGATCGTCACGGTGCCGCTCACGGGGTCGAGGCTCACGAGCCTCGGGGAGGCGCCGCTCAGGACGGTGACGAGGGCGCCGCTGGACCAGTCGCAGTCCAACCCGAGGGCGACCCCGCTGCCTGTGGGCAGCACCCCGAGGGGCGTGACCACCCCAGACGTCGGGTCGATCCGCAGGAGGCGGCCACCTACTGCTTGCAATGCGACGAGGTGGCCATCGCGCTCGACGGTGAGCCCTGCCAACGAGCCGCTGCCGGGCAAAGTGAGCCACGGCGCCAGCGACCCGGCCCATTGCACTCGGCCGCGCCAGAGGACCGTGTCGGCCCCCGAGGTCTCGGCGAGGAACCAGTCTCCGCTCGCGGGCGCCGCGGCCAGGTCGGTGACCTGACCCTGCACCGCGACGTGCCCGCGCGGCGTGAAGGCCCCGCTGTCGAGGTCGAGGCTGCCGACCTGGACCCCTCCGCCGGCTGCGCGCGTGATGGCCCAGAGGTGCTGGCCCGCGGCGTCGAAGTCGAGGGCCTCGATGGCCGCCCCCGTGGCGCCGACCGTAGTGAGGGTGGCGCCGAACCCGGGGGTCGCGGCGCGGATCAAGTCGCCGGTGCCCGCGTCCACCCCGAAGAGGGTCGAGGTCGACTGGGTGGGTGCGAGCAGGAGCAGGGCTGCGATCAGCGGCATGGTCATCCGGGGTGAGGGTCGTTGACCCCCACTCCCTGCCGGACCGCTCCAGAGTGTGGCGAGAATCCGGGCCGCTGTCTCGCCGTCAGAACGACCAGCCCAGCGTGACCCCGTAGAGCCGCGGCGCCGCGTTCTCGCCGACGAAGAACGTCGGGTCGGCGGGGTTCGCCTGGAAGGCGACCGGGACGTACTCCTGGTCCATGAGGTTGCGCCCGAATAGGGCCGCGCGCCAGTGTTTGCCGACAACCCCGACGGACGCGTTCAGCAGCGTGTAGTTCTCGGACTCCAGGTTGGAAGGGTCGTAGAAGAACTCGCCGATGCGCTGGGCGTCGACGTTGAGGTCGAGGCGCAGGCCATCGCCGATGGGCCGCGAGTGCTGGACGCCGAAGGCGAGGGTGTGCTCGGGCGCGAACGGCAGGTCGTTGCCCGTGTCGTCGAGTCCGAACGAGTCCGTGAAACGGTCGAACTCGGTATCGACGATGCCGCCCGAGAGGAACGCGGACCACGAGTCGCCGATGCGACCGTTGAGCTCGACCTCGATGCCGCGGCTCGACGACTCCCCCGCGTTGGCGACGTAGCCGCCCGCGCTGGGGTCGAAGAGCGAGAGCTGCATGTCGTCCCAGTCGATCATGAAGACCGCGACCCGCACGTCGAGGGCGTCGTTGAAGGCGTGTTTGACCCCGAGCTCGTAGGTCCAACTGGTCTCGGGATCGAAGAAGAACTGGTCGCTCGGCGCAGCGAGGTTGAAGCCGCCGGCCTTGAACGCGCGCGAGGCCAGCGCGTAAGCGTTCGTGGCCGTGCTCATGCGCCAGAGCACGCTGAGGGTCGGCGACACCTGGTCGAAGTCCTCTTCGAACGAGCGCGACTGGTCCACTGCGGTGAAGCCGCCGGTCACAAAGGTGCGGCGCAGGTCGGCCTCCTTGTCCTCGCGGTCGTACCGCGCGCCGCCGGTCACTTCGACCGTGTCGGACACCGGCACGGTCACCTGCGCGAACGCCGCCAAGCCGACGTCGTCGAACGTGCCGTCGTTCGTGTCGACCCCGACCGCCAGGGGCGGGAAGAAGATGCCCGCGCCCCCCGGCCGGAAGTCGTTCTGCGCGGCACGGCCGCTGTCCGAAACGAACCCCGAGAGGCCGGCGAGCCAGCGCACGCCTTGTTTCTCGGTCGAGGCCAGTCGGAGCTCCTGGTAGAAGTAACTCTGGTCCTCGGTGGTGCGGCGGCGCACCCCGTCGACGGCCGTGAAGTCGAAGTCCGACGTCTCCGTGACGTCCCAGTTGGTGTACGCGGTGACCGAGGTGAAGTCGATGTTGTCACCGAAGTGTGTGAACGTGATCGCGGGCGCGGCGACGTCGCGCTCGACCGAACCCTCGAAGTCCTGGTCGATCCGGAACGGAGCACGGCGCAGCCCATCGAGCGGCGCGAGGACGAAGCCCCCGTCGTCGGAGCGCTCGGCGTAGAGCGACACACGCAGCTCCGAGTCGTCCGTCGGCGCGAGCACGACCTGGGCGCGGCCGTACAGGGACTCGCGCGAGTCCACGTCATTGCCGGTCGCGCGGTTCGTGGTGAATCCGTCGCGCTCGCTGTGCAGCAGCGTCAGGGAGGCGCCCACGCCGTTCGAGCCCACCGGCCCCGAGAAGTCGGCGCGGTAGTCGCGCTGCCCTTCGTTGCCAAACGTCGTCGAGACACTCGCGCGCAGCTCGTTCGAGGGCTTCGCGCTGATCAGCTGCAGGACGCCGCCGAGGGCGTTCCGGCCGTAAAGCGTGCCCTGCGGGCCGCGCAGCACCTCGAGCCGTTCCAGGTCGACCGGCGGCAGGTTGGTGCTGCCGACGGTGAGCTGCGGCACCCCGTCGATGTAGGTGACGACGGAGGGCTCGCCGACGCCGGAGCCGATTCCGCGCAGCGGATAGGGCTTCCAAACAGGCAGTTCGTGACAGGGTTGTCCGCTAGTGGGG
>CAYOBN010000067.1:0-27676 GCA_964402175.1 uncultured Planctomycetaceae bacterium
GGCTCGATGGACGGCTCGGGCTCGTTGGTCGTAGCTTGGGCGCATGAGCCGATGTGCGCCTAATCAAAGGAAGTACGGACGTGCTGACGGAGATGCAGTCGTATCTCCGGATCGGATCCAGCAGGTCCGCCGAATCAAAGATGATGACCCCTTCGCACTCGTTTTCACGCAACACGAACGCATTCGTGCTCGACTCATGACCGACGAGCGCTTACAATTACGCACCTGCGCTCGAGCGACCGTTCGCGCAGTCCGCAAGCAGATCCGGAGGAGAACTCTGGGCTCTGCAGCAGAGCACTCGAAGGAGAGCGAGTCCATGGCACGCAAGGGAACGACCAGACGTTCACAGAGGACACCCGAACTCCCCTTCCCCAAGGGACGGGGCGGCGCGCGCAAAGGCGCTGGACGTAAGGCTGTGCTCGACGATCGAGGCAAGCGCGTACACGCCACACACTCCAAGCGGCCTGTCTTCACCCGGCACCGGCCGTTGCTCGTGACCGTGAACTTCGTGCAGGGGCTTCCTTCGCTGCGGCGGGCCGACCTGGGCGCGCGGGTGTGTGCCGCGATCGAAGCAGGCAACCAGCGTGACGACTTCCGCGTCGTACACTTGGCGTTGCTGTCGAATCACCTGCACATGATCTGCGAGGCCGACGGACCTGAGGCGTTGGCGCGGGGGATGAAGGGCCTCGGTGGACGGATCGCAAAGGCGGTCAACGCCCTATTGCACCGCAAAGGGGCAGTGGTCAACGGGCGGTATGACCTGCAGGTGCTGCAGTCGTTGCAGCAAGTGCGCAACGCAGTGGCGTACGTGTTGCGCAACGGAGAACACCATGGTGTTGGCCATCCTTGGCGGACAGGGGACGGAGTGCCCACGGTGGATCGCTGGACGAGCGCTGCGTGGTTCAGCGGTTGGAGTGATCCCGTCCTCAACGTTCCCGAAGGTGGGTGCGAGGCTGGGGTCGTGCGGCCAGCTCGTAGCTACTTGATGTACAAAGCGTTCGAAGTGGACGGCTTGTCCTACAGGGATCCGATCCCGGGGATTCGCAAGCGACACGTCGCGATGAAGCGGCGGGCGCGGGCAGGTGCGCCGTCGAAGCGGGCTCAGACCTGACCTAGCCTGCGCTGGGCTCCCCGATGTCCGCCGAATCGAATGCGCATGGGGCGCCTGTTGGGTGAGGTGCATCCGGCCTGCTGGAGGACGACAGGCTGGTGTTACGGCAGAAGAGCAGCCCCTCGGACCGAGCGGGCTTTGATTCGGCGCACGGTGCGAGCAGCGGCGTTCTCAGGTGCCGCTGTGTCGGCTGAGGGCGGCACGGGCCCAGTCGTCTGGCTCTCGGGACGCGGCTCGGTCGAGCGCGGCGCGGACGCCTTGGTCTTGGCCATGGGCCGTGGCCAGGGACCAGGCGGCGGCTTCGCGGACGAGGGCGGCGGGGTCGCCTTCGAGGGCCTCGAGGAGGGCGATGCGGCCCTGTTCTGAGGGGCGGTTGCCGAGGGCTAGGGCGGCGTTGCGGGCGAGGGGGGCGCGGCCGGGGCGGCGGAGGCTGCTGCCTTCGAAGTGGGTCCGGTAGGTGGCCTCGGTGCCCGCGACGAGGGTGTGGAGGAGGCTGACGACGCCGCGCTCGGTGGCCTCGGCGAGGGCGGGGTGGAGGCCGAAGCGGGAGGCGAGGTCGGGGGCGCGGTTCGACCAGGGGCAGACCTCGGAGCAGACGTCGCAGCCGAAGAGCCAGGGGCCGTGGGCGCGGCGGAGGTCCTCGGGAACGGGGTCGGCGCTCTCGATCGTGTGGTAGCTGATGCAGAGGCGCGCGTCGACGACACCGGGGGCGCGGAGGGCTCCGGTGGGGCAGGCGTCGAGGCAGGCGGTACAGGTTCCGCAGGAGCCGGCGGGGCGGCTGGCGGTGGTGGGCTCGAGGTCGAGGTCGAGGAGGATCTCGCCGAGGAAGAAGAAGGGGCCGAAGGCGGGGTGCAGGAGGTTGGCGGCTTTGGAGGGAAAGCCGAGGCCGGCGGCGGCGGCGTGGGAGCGCTCCATGAGGGGGCCCGCGTCGACGATGGTGCGGCCGGGGAGGGCGAGGCCCTCGCGGCGCAGCCGGCGGGCGAGGCTCCGGAGGCGCTTCTGGGCGACGTTGTGGTAGTCGCGGCCGAGGGCGTAGCGGGCGACGCGGGTGCCGTCCGCGAGCTCGCCCGCGGCGCGCGAGTGGCCGAGGCCGACGATGAGCAGGGTGCGGCCGCGTGGGTCGATGCGGCGCGGGTCGAGGATCCGGTCGCGGTCGTCCGCGAGCCACTGGAGCCCGCCGTGGTGCCCGGCGGCGAGCCAGGTCTCGAAGTGGGCGGCGTCGGGCGGCGGGGCGAGCGGGGCGATGCCGGCGAGGTCGAAGCCGGCCTCGCGCGCGAGTTCGAGGACGAGTTGGCGGCGGTCGACCATCGGGGAGAGCTTCGCTTACCGCGCACGGGAGCGCCAACGCGCCCCCGCTGGCGGGTCACACACCCGGCGGGTTCCGTTCTGTCGGGATCGCGTAAATGGCCCCGGGGCGGGGGGTTAGCCCCATGGGCACGCTGCCACGCGAAATTTTGTCGCAGTTCCCTCTTCCCAAGAGGTTACCTCGGGATCCAACTAGCGTAATCCTTACACGACCGCGCGATGGGGGCTCCCCCCGCAGAGTGGTCGCGCTCCCTGCATCTCCCGAGCCCCCCGGCGAAACGCGCTTGCCTCGCGGAACCCCTGGACGGATTCCGGGTCCTCCCCCATCCTCGTCAAGGCCATGCAGGCCACCGACCTCTTCTCCTCCAACCCGCTCGTGGGGCCAGGCGCTGCCGATCGCCTGGCCGACCGCGTGCGGGGCCTCGGTCGGGAGTTGCCCTCCGACGCCAGCGCTGCGTTGTTGGCCCTGCTCGAGCAGGGCACCGAGACGCGCGACGTCGAGGCGCTCCGCGATGCGGTCAGCACGCGGTTGATGCAGGCCTTTCGCGACCACCAATCGCGCGCCTGTTTTGGCCTCTTGTACGAGCTCAATGGAGCGCACCTCCTGGCGCAGGTTGCCTCGCGACTGAAGCGCTACGGCAGCCACGCCGACCCCGTCGACGTTCTGCAGGAGGTGTTCTTCAATGTCTATCGCTATCCGCATCGCTTCGATGCCTCCCGGGACGATGCCTTCCGGGTTTGGTCCGCAATGATCGTGCGCAACACGGTGCTGAAGCACCTGCGCGCGCTCGGGCGCAATGGCCGGCAAGAGGTGCCTTTCGAAGACTCGGGCGCGCCTGAATTGCATGACGATGCGAGCCCGCTGCGGGGCGTGCTCGAGGCCGAAGAGAGCCGCGAGTGCAGCCGCGCGTATGTGACCTACCTGCAGCTCTACCTGCGCGTTTACAGCCTGCTCTCCGAGCGCGAGCGCCGCGCGCTGCACCTCGTCGAAGTCGAGCGTGTCAGCTACCGCGAGGCCGCTGAGGCGCTCGAGCTGCGCGTCGAGAACTTGAAGATGGTCATCTTCCGCGCCCGCCGGAAGATCCATCGCACCCTGCGGCGTGTCCTCGAAGGGACGACGCCCGAGTCCGGCGCCGCGCAGGAGCTGCGCGCCGACGACGCCTACGAAAACCGCGATCCCCACAACGCAGAGGAGGCGCGCCGATGAGCCGTCCCCCGATGGAACCGAGGCCCGAACGAAGCGACGCCGTGCGCGAGGCCTTCGCGCTGGGTGACCCCGAAGAGATCCACCTCTCGCCCGAGCAACGGGCGCTGCAGGTGCAGCTCTCCTGCCTCGTCGACGGCGAGCTCGACGAGCCCGCGGCCGCACGGGCGATGGTGCTGCTCGAAGAATCCGCCGACGCGCGCGCGTTCTTCGACGACATGCAGACCTTCGCCCGCATCCACCGCGACCTGCACGATCCGGCCCGCCTCGAGGCGCGCGTCGCGATGTTCGGCGCGGCGCTGTTCCAGCCGGGCGGCTTCGAAGCGGTCGCGGACTCGATCGAGCTCCCGCACCGCCTCGCGACGATCTTCTACCAGCTCGGCAAGGCGTACGTCCTCAACGCCATCGAGCCCGAAGCGTTCCAGCAGCGCGTCTTCGAGCGCGCCGTGCCGATCGAAGAGACCCGCGCCGAAGGCAAGGGCTTCGTCGACGGCGTGCTGGAGTCCGGCCGCAGCGAGCGCCCGCACTACGGCGCTGCGCTCGACTGGCGCGCCGCGCGCAGCCTCTTCAACGGCCGCTTGGAGCAGATCGCGCACCCGCTCGAGAAGGGCAAGCGCTTGCTCGAGCAAGCGGTCGAGACCGACCCCTCCCATGAAGAGGCGCGCATCTACCTGGCGTTCGTCCTCGCCCAGGAGGGCCGCAGCCTGCGCGCCGCCGAGGCCTACCGCGCCGTCTTCGAGACGGCCCTCGACCGCACCAACAAGGGCCACGCGGCCATGCAGCTCGGGCGCCTCTTCTACCTGGAGGGGGACCACCGCGCCGCGACCCGCTGGTGGCGCTGGATGACGATCTCGGGCCTGGCTGACGCCGACCCGCGCTTCGAGGGCGTGCGCCTCAATCTGGGAGTGGTCTACGCCACGACCGGTAACCTCGGCCGCTCGGTCGACTACTTCCGGGCACTCTTGGACCAGCACATGCAGCACCACGACGGGGACGCCAGCGGCGTCGCCCGCCTGTTCGCCGCCCACCGGGATCTCCGTGGGCTCATCGATTCTCGCCCCGGGCTGACCGACCTCCTCGTCGCGCGCTGCCCCGAACTCTTCCGCGCCGCCCCTGGGGGAGCGGCCTGACACCCCGGTGTCACGGAGGACCCGTCCCATGCAACACGCCTTCTTCACTCGGTTCGCCGCGCTTCGGGCTCCGCTCGGGCTCGCGACTGCGCTCGGCCTCGCACTCGGCCTCGCGATCCTGCCTGCCACGGCGGACGAGCGCGGCGGGGACCGCGGCGGCTTGAGCACGGACCCGACCGTGGGCACGCTGCCCCTGACCACAGGCGGCGTCCCCGAGGTCGCCGGTCCCGACCAGGTCATCTACCTCACCGGCGAAGTCGGCGCCCTGCGCCTCGCCCTCGCCGGTGTCGACGTGCGCTGGCAGGCCGGTGAGTCCGGTTCGGGCGTCTGGGCCCTGCCCGACGGCCGCGCTTGGGTGGAGTTCCACGGCAACATCGCGCTGCACTGGAGCGACGCGGCCCTGCTCGATGGGCTCGAGGTCGGCGTCGGCGCCGGCTTCGAAGGCGGCGGGCTCGTGTGTTCGGTCGAGTCGACGATCGGGGTCACGGTCCCGGCATTGCTCGAGGTCGGCCGTACGCTGCCCGTGTCCTTGACGCGCCTCTTCGACGCGGGGCTGCTCCAGTCGGGGCTCGTGCTGCACGGGCTGCACCGGAACGGCCAGCGCTCGCAGGTCCGGTTCGACGCCGTCGACGGCGGCCTCTCGATCCAGCAGACGCTGTGAGGCCGACGGGACCCACGCGCAGCGTCACCGGAGCGGAGCTCTTCCCGTGACGGCGGGTCCCCCGCACCTCCTCGCGATCGACGCCGGCACCACCGGCGTCACCGCGATCGTGTTCGACCGCGACCTGCGCCGCGTGCGCGGCGGATACCGCGAGTTTGCGCAGCGTTTCCCCGCGCCCGGTCACGTCGAACACGAAGCTGCGGCGATCCTGGGCGCGCTCGACGCGGCGCTCGCCGAGGCGCTCGCGGGCTTCGAAGGCGCCATCGCCGCCGTCGGCGTCACCAATCAGCGCGAGACGGTCTTCGCCTTCCACCGCAGCCGCCGCGAGCCGCTCGGACCGGGGATCGTGTGGCAGGACCGGCGCACCGCGCCGCGCTGCAGCGAGCTGCGGCAGGCCGGGTACAGCGCGCTCGTGAAGCAGCGCACGGGCCTCGTGCTCGATCCGTACTTCAGCGCGACGAAGATCGAGTGGCTCTTGCGCGAGCGCACGGAGGTCGCCGCCGCCGCGCGCGCGGGTGAGCTCGTCTTCGGCACCGTCGACACGCTCGTCCTGCAGCACCTCACACGCGGCGCGGCGTGGCTGACCGATGTGACCAACGCGGCGCGCACGCTGCTCTACGACATCGACCAGCGCGCTTGGAGTCGCGAGCTCGCAGCGCTCTTCGGGGTCGCGCACGACACGCTGCCCGAGGTCCGGCCTTCGATCGGCGCCTTCGGCGAAGCGCACCTTCCGGGTGGTCGCCGCGCGCCGATCCTGGGCGTCGCGGGGGACCAACAAGCGGCCCTGTTCGGACAAGGCTGCTGGGATGCGGGCACCGCGAAGAGCACCTACGGAACCGGCAACTTCCTCGTGCTGAACACCGGCGCCGCGCGGCGCAACTCCGAGAGCGGCCTGCTGACGACGCTGGCCGTCGGCCGCCGCGGCGAGCCCGTGTACGCGCTCGAAGGCAGCGTCTTCTCGTGCGGTGTCGTCATCCAGTGGCTGCGCGACGAGCTCGGTTTCTTCGAGGTCTCCGCCGCCAGCGAGGCCCTCGCGCGCAGCGTGCCCGACACTGCGGGGGTGACCTTCGTGCCCGCGTTCACGGGCCTCGGTGCGCCGTACTGGGACCCCGACGCACGCGGCGCGATCCTGGGCCTCTCCCGCGGCTCGCAGCGCGCACACATCGTGCGCGCGGCGCTCGATGCGATCGCGTTCCAGTGCGCCGAGGTGGTGGAGCTGCTGCGCGCCGACTCGGGCCTGCCGCTCGACACGCTGCTCGTCGACGGCGGCGCCGCCGCCAACGACCTCTTGATGCAGCGCCAGGCCGACCTCGCCGGCCTCACCGTGCGCCGCCCCGCTGACATCGAAGCGACCGCGCGCGGCGCCGCCGCCCTCGCCGGCGTCGGCGCGGGCCTCTGGGCCGACCCCGCAGAGGCCGCGGCGTTCCGCGTCGGGGTGCAGAGCTTCGCGCCCGAGCTCGCCCCGAGCGCGCGCTCGCGCGAGCTCGCCGCTTGGCGCCGCGCCGTGCAGCGCGTCCTCAGCACCTGAGTCGCCGCGGGCGCGTCTGGAACAGGCGGTTTCAGGTCGAGGCGCAGTGGGGACGGCCGACAATCCCTGCGGAGAGTCCCATGGTCGACCCTGTTCGCGAGAGCCGCAGCTTGCCGCCGCCGGCGCCGGTCAGCCGCATCGGCGGGGGGCGCGCGGGGGACAGCGCGCCGCCCGAGGCCCGCACCGGCGGTGAGGGGGCGGCGGCGGGGCGCGGCGGTGGGGGCGAGGCGACCCCCGCTCGGCGGGTCGCGCTGCCCGAGCGGGCGGCGGAGGGCCTCGCGCGCGCAGCCGCCGCGCTGGCTGTGGCGGGGGACCCGCTCGCCGAAGCGCGGCTGGAAGCGCTGGCGCTCGATCCGCGGCTCGGCGCGGGCGGCCTGCGGGACGCGGCCGGACGGGGCGCCGTCCCGCTGCGGGTGGCGCTCCTCGCAGCGGCCGCCGAGGTGCGCGGCGGGCAGCGGCTGGCGGACGCCCTCGACGCCTTCGTCCAGCGCCTGACTGCGGCCCTGCCCCCGACTGGGGTCGAGGGGCAGGCGGTGCAGGCCGCGGCCCTCGACGGCGTCCAGGAGGCCCTCGGACGCCTCGCGCCCCTCGCCCTGCCCGCCGGCAATCCCGGGGAGGGCGTCGGCCGCGGGCTGCTCGACGCGCTCGCAGGGCGCCTCCTGCGGGAGCTCGGGCTCGCGCTGGCCGAGCGCGGCGGCGCCGGCCGCGACGGCCTCGCCGGCGCCCTCTCCCGCGCGGACCTTGGGGCGCTCGCCGCGCGGCTCGGTGGGCCGGTGCTGGCGCTGGTGTTGGCCCTGCCGCCCGAGTCGGAGCTGCGCCGGACGCTCATCGCCCGCGCCCTCGGCGCGGTCCATTCGGGCTCGCGCGACCCGCGGCTCGCGCTGCTCGGCCAGCTCGCGGAGGACACCACGGCGCCGGTCGAGCGCACGCTCGCTTCGCTCGTCGGGGCGCTCGAAGGGGAAGCCGCCTCCAACGCGGTGCGCCGCGAGAGCGGCGAGCCGACCGTGTGGACCGTGCCGCTGCACGACGGCCAGAGCTGGACGACCCTGACGCTGCTCGAGGACCGCCACGGGCGCGACGCCCGCGACGCCCGCGAGCGCGACGGCGGCGGGACGCGTGTCGCGGTCGGCACCGAGTTCAGCGCGCTCGGGCCCGTGCGCGCGGACCTCGCGGTCTCGCGCGAGCGCATCGTGCTGCGCTTCGTCGCCTCCGAGCCGAGCACCGCGGTCGCATTGCGGCAGCACCTCGGCGAGCTGCGCGAACGCCTCACCGCGCACGCGCGCGAGGTGCACGTCAACGTCGCAGAGGGCCGTCCCGAGGACGCCCGCGTCGAGCTCCCCCCGCCCGTCATGGACCACCTGGACCTCAGCGGATGAGCCCCGAATCCCAGCGCCCGCCGCAGCGTCCGAGCGAACCCGATCCCGCGAGCGAGGCCCCGAGCCTCGTCGTGGGCCTCGGCTATGCGCGCCAAGGCACGAGCGCCCCGCGCGTCGTCGCCAAAGGCCGCGGTGAGGTCGCCGCGCGCATCCTTGCGGCCGCCGAAGAGGCGGGTGTGCCCGTGCGGCGCGACCGCGATCTGGCGCAGCTCCTTGCGGCGGTCGACCTGGGCGACGAGATCCCGGCGGAGACGTACGCGGCCGTCGCCGAGGTGATCGCGTTCCTGTGGCGGCTCAACGCGGAATGCCGCGGGGGCGCGCCCACACCGTGAGCGCGCCCCCGCGGGCACGTCGTCTGCGCGTCGGCGTCAGCGCTGCTGCGGCTGCGCACGCTGCGCGCGCGCCGCTTCGAGCAGCAGGCGGCCGGCGTCGCTGCCGCGCACACCCTCGCTGAACGGGCTCTCGAGCAGCTTCAGCGTGTCGAGCGCGCGCCCCCCGAAGAGGTAGTTCGCCGCGAGCACGAGGCGCGCGTCGTCGTCGAGGAAGTGGTCCTCGAGGTAGCGCTCGAGCAGCGCGAGCTGGCGGTCGAAGTCGGCGGGATCCGCATAGAACCCGCGTTTGTCGATGACGTTCGAGGACAGCGCCGGATCGCGCTCGAGGGCCTCGCGCAGCGCGTGGGCGGCGTAGCGGTAGTCGCCGGTGGCGAAGAGGGCGTCGCTCAGCACGAGGTGCAGGATGCCGTCGTCGGGCGAGAACTCGAGGGCCTTCGCGTAGTAGTGCACCGCATCGCCCCAGCGGCCTTCGCGGAAGGCGCGGTCGCCGAGGGTCAGGTAGTAGTCCGCAGCGCGGTTGAGCGCGGCGTTGTCGACGGTCGGCTGCTGCGCCGGCACCGCCGCGGGCACGACGGCTTCACCCGCAGGGGCGTCGACGACGACCACCGTCGGCTCGCTCTCGACGACGACCACTTCGGTCCGATCGCGGATCACGAATGCGGCGCTCACCGGCAGGAACGGGCCGTACCAGTAGCAGTTGGGTCCGAAGCCCAGGGGCCATGCGCCGCCCCAGTACCAGTAGTTGTGCCACCAGAACCCGCAGGTGTACGCGGGGGCCCACCACCAACTGCCGAAGCCGCACCCGAGCCCAGGGCCCCAGTAGCCCCAGAAGGAGTGCCCGTAGTGGTAACCGAACCCGTTGTGGCAGTAGCCGTTGTAGCGGATCCCGTCGTCCCAGAACGCGGCCCCGCGGTGACCACCGAAGGTGCCCGCGGTGACTCCCGGGCGAGCGCCCACGTGGGCCGTGGGCACGGTCGCGCGCGGGCCGCGGCCCGCGGTGGCGTCGACGAGGTCACCCGTGCGCCCCGCGGCGGCTGCTGCTTTGCGGGCGGCGAGGGAGGCCTGGTAGTCGCGGCGCGCGGCTTCGATGCGCGCTCGGTCGCGGCCCGCGTCGGATGCAGCGCCGCGGTCGGCGTCCGAGGCGACCGCGCCCTTCGCGGCTGCCGCGCGGCGCGCGTCCGCGACGCGCGCGGCGGTGGCGCCGTCGCGCGTCGCAGCGGGCTCCGCTGCGCTCGCGTCTGCGGCGCGGGCCGCGGCGGCGCGGCGGGCCGCGGTGATGCGCGCAGTGGAGCTGTCGTCGCTGCGGGCGTCCGCGCCCGCGCGCGCGGCGCCGTCGCCGCGGATCGCGGATGCGTCCGGCGTCGCGCTGCGGCCTTCCTGGCCGCGGTAGCGCGCGAGGATGTCCTCGCGGCTCGGCGTCGGGCCGCGGGAGCCCTGGGCCGCCCGGGCGCGGCGCGCGTCCTCGGGGGACACCTCCTGGGTCCGGGCGCGCGGCGCGCTCGGCGCCACGACGCGCTCACCCTCCGCGCGGCTGCGGCTCGGCTCGAAGAGCGGCGTCTCGCGCGGGCGCGACGCGGCCGCGCCACCGCCGAAGTCGATGACGTTGCCGCCCGCGCTGGGCGGCGTGGCGCCGCGCCCGCTCGGCGTCCAGCCGCGGCCGGGGTCGGCGGCGGGGGCCGACGGCGCGGTACGGCCAGAGGCCGGGCCCGCGGCCCCGGGCGCGGGCGCGGGGCGCGCGGGGGCGGACGGCGCCGGGGCCGACACCGAGGGCGCCGGGCGCGAGACCTGCGGCGCAGGCGCGGAGACCTGCGGCGCGGGCCGCGAGACCTGCGGTGCCGGGCGAGAGACCTGCGGCGCGGGGCGCGACACCTGCGGCGCAGGGCGCGACACCTGCGGGGTGGGCCGGGAGACCTGCGGGGTCGGCCGAGAGACCTGCGGCGCCGGCCGCGAGGGCGCCGGCCGCGAGGGTGCCGGCCGCGAAGGCGCGGGCGCGGGCCGGGACGGGCTCGGGGAGGGCTGACGGCTCGGGCTGCGCCCGTCGCGCTGCGCCTCGCTGGGGGCGGTCAGCGCGAGGAGAGCGCACAGGGCCAGCGCCAAGCGGGACGTGAACAGGCTGGATCGGGACATGGCGTGCACCTCGTCGGGTGGGGCCCAGGGACGCGGACCGCTACACCGTACATGGAGACGGTACTGCAAGTTCGATGCCGCGGCCTGCTGGAGGCGCTGGGGCCCTCCTGGGCTGCGCCGAAGCGGGGCCGCCCCAGCGCGAGGACAGCCGGGTTGTCCTCTCCGGAGGCCAGCGGACCAACGCGGGACACCGCCCTCCGTCGCCGCGCTGCCCGCCGTCAGGGCTGGGTGCGCCGCGGCGCGCCGGCCTGGGGACCCGCGGCGGGCGCCACCGCGCTCGGGAGCGGCGGCAGCGCGACGGGCCCGAGCTTGGTGGCGGAGTGGCCGCTGGCGCCCGAGGTGCGCGGCCGCACCGGGCTGCGCTGGATCAGCGCGCGGACCGCTTGGAGGACGTCGTCGATCGTCGGCTCGCGGTCGTGCTCGGCCGCCCGCGACCAGGTCGCGTCCCCGGCAGCGCGGTCACCGCGCTCCAGCGCGACGAGGCCGGTGGGCAGCACGGTGACCCAGTGTTCGTCGCTCGCATCGCCGCGGCGCGCCGCGAGCGAGCACGGCGGCATCAAGCTCAGGTTTGTGCGGAAGCCCGCCGCTTCGAGGGCCTCGCGCCAGCGCACGAGGCGCTCGCGCGCGCGGTCGAGCCGATCGAGCCCAGCGGCGCTGTGAGCGCGGGCGGCATCGGTGCCGGAGCCAGGCAGATCGGTGGCGTCGTCGTGGGGCTGCATGGGGCGAGTTCGAGCGGGCCACGGCGGAGGTGCACCTGGCTGGGGCACCTGGCGGGGGCACCGTGCGAGGGCGCCGTGCGCGGAGGCGGTGGCATGCGGTCTCCGCGTTGTGGGGCCGTGAATATGACACCAAGTCGATGTGGGACAAGGGGCGGCTCCGACAAAGCGCAGCGCGTGTCACGCGAACGGACGTTCCGCTTCCAACTGGGTTGCAACGTCGTGACAACGTCACCTATGCAACGGACAGTATGCGGCACATTGCTGCGTGCTCACTCGCGCGCACGCACGCCGAGCAAACGTACGGAGCCGGGCGCGGTCGCGTGCACTTCGACGAGCCACGTGTTCGTCTCCGAGCCTGTCGCTGCAGCGAGCGCCGCGACGTGGCGCGGAGTGAGCTGTGCGACAGCGTCGACCAGCACCACCCACGCCGGCTCCGGCGCCAGCGCGCGCCATTCGCTCGGCGGTGGATCCACAGGTGCTGCCGCGAGCTCGAGGCGCACCGCGCGCGGCGTGAGCGACGCATCGACGACGAGCGTCGTGGCGGCGACGAGCGCGACGCCGCGCGCGCGCTCGCTCGCTTGCACACGCTGCGCGTGTGCGACCGCGGCGGCGAGCGAGTCGACGTCGCTCGGCAAGGGGACCTCACGCACCCAACGCTCACCCAGGTCCACCGCGTGCACTTCGGCGACGTCCGTGCCCAGCCGCGCGCGGCGATCGGGCGGTACGAAGAACGCGTCGCTCCATTGGCTGCGGGTGTCGAGCGCTTGAATCTCCTCGCGCCAGATGCGCGCGCCGTTCGAGCTCAGCGCCAGCGCGCGCGGAAACGGTCGCGGACCGCTGCGCGTCGCGTATGCGGTCCAGCTCTCCGCAGTGAGCGTTTCGACTTCGCTGCCATCGGCGCGCAGCGCGCGTACGCGCACGGGGACGTCCGCGTGCGCGGCCGCACCTTTGGTCGCGCCGTCGGTCTTCGCGGCAGGATCGACGGACTCCGTCAGCGCAACCCTTGCGATGTGCGCTTCGAGCGCGCCGAGGCCCGGGAGCTCGGCGTGGCGCGTTTCGCCCGTTCCTTGCCACGTATGCGCCTCTGGAAAGAGGAACAGCGCGAGGCGCGCTTCGAGGCCCAGCAGCTCGTCGTCGCGCTCGGTGCCGGTGAGCGCGTGGCTCGTTTCGGCGTGGGCGGCGTAACCGAAGAGCTCCGCACCCGAGCGGTAGCGCAGCACCCGCGCGCCGCGGTCCGTACCAGGCGCGCGCAGCGCGAGCCGCGCGCGCGCAGGGAACGCAAACGTCGCGTCGAGGGAGTGCGGGCGGTCCGGCGCGCCCTCGAATACGATGCTCGAGGTCACACGCAGGGCGTCGAAGTCCGCGACGCGCGTGCGCGCGGGGACCTGGGTCGCCGTCGGCGCTGCACCTTCGCGCTCTTGCTCCGCGTCCCTCGGGCAAGCGAGCGCGAGCGCCGCGACCGAGAGCGCACGCACCGCGTACGCGACGGCCGCGCGGGGGTGCGTGCGGAGGAGGTGCGGTCGGAGGGGCCTCAAGGCCCCTCCATCGGAACATGGATCGCGCCGGGCGGCGAGCCCCCTCGCGCACGCTTCGCTCAGGGCAGGCGGTTCGCCCACTCGAGCCACGGGTCGGACTCGTCGCCGAAGTTCTTGCCCGCGAGCGCCTGCAGGTCGCGCAGGATCGCAGGTCGAACGCGGTCCCGATCGACGCGCAGCAGCGCCGCGGCGAGCGCCCGCGCCGCGCGGCCCTTGCTCGTGACCTCGATCGAGCCGAGGCGCGCGATCGAGCGGCTCGCCGCGCGCGCGACGATCGTCTCCTTGTCGCCGAGGGCCAGCGTGATCCGGTCGATCGACTCGACGTCTTCGAGTTGTGCCAGGAGCAGGCACGCGTTGACACGCACCGCGATCTCGGTGTCACCGAGCGCGCGCCGCGCCGCATCGCGGGTCAGCGCGAGCTCGTCCTCCGCGCGGCTCCCGTCGACGAGGCTGCGCAGCGCGCGGCTCGCGTTCGAGCGCACCTGCGCCTCCGGGTGCTCGGACAGGAGCGCCGCGATCGAAGCCAACGGGGTATCGGCCGCGCGCAGCGTGCCGAGCGAGAGCAGCGCGTTGCCGATCACCTCGACATCCGGATCCGTGAGCGCCGCCAAGAGCGGTCCGAGCGCCCGCGGAGCGCCCGAGAACCCCAGCGCCGCCGCGGCGATGCGGCGGTTGTTCGGTGGCCCGACGACGAGCTGCTCGAGCAGCGGGTCGAGGTACTTCATCGTCTCGTAGGCGAGGGAGTCCTCGATCCGCTTCACGATGTGCCCATCGCGGTCGGTGCTGCCCGTCAGCACGAGCTCGTTCCACGTGCGCAGCTTGCGGTCGAGCTCGGTCAGCACGAACCCGATCTTGCGGTTGTCGCGGCTCTGCTCCGCGTCCCAGGGCTCGGGGCCATCGAGGGCCGCCTCGATCGGGACCCCTTCTTCGTCGCTGCCCGCGCCGCTCGACGACGCACAGCCGGACACGAGGGGCAGGGCCGCCAGGAGGGCCAACGGGGCGAGGCGGCTCCGGGTGACCAGACGGGTCCAGAGCTCGAGGGCGGGCTCGAGCGTGCTCGGCGGGGGGAGGTGCGGCATGCGGGATGGGGGCGCTCCGGGCGTGGCCGTGCCCAGGGTCAGGACGGGGAGGGACGCCGCGGGCGGCGGCATCTTCCCCCGGGCTCGCGGAACGGGTACGGTCGCACTTCCCCCGATGTCCGTCCATATCCTCGATGCCATGGCCCGCGAGGGCTTCGAAGAAGTTGTGGCCCTGCACGACCGCGCGTCCGGCCTGAGGGGCTTCCTCGGGGTGCACGACACGGTGCGCGGCCCCGCGTTCGGGGGCATCCGGCGCTGGACGTACCGCGACGAGCGCGAGGCGCTCATGGACGTCCTACGGCTGGCCCGGGCGATGACCCGCAAAGCGGCGCTGCTGGACCTGCCCGCGGGGGGCGGCAAGGTGGTGCTGCTGGAGCGCGACGGGGTCGACTGGCCCGCTGCGTACCGGTTCATCGGCGCGCACCTCGAGCGCATGGGGGGCCGCTTCCAGGCGGGCCCCGACGTCGCGACCGGGGCCGGGGAGCTGCGCGAGGTCCGGCGCGCGACGCGGCACGTCACGGACCCCTCGGAGGAGGGGCCGGGCGAGCTCGCCGAGGCCACCGCCGAGGGGGTCTTCCGCGGCGTCGAGGTGGCGCTCGCCACCCTCGACGGCGAGGCCGCCCTCGCGGACCGCACCGTGGTCGTGCAGGGCCTCGGCGCGGTCGGGATGGGCCTCGTGCGGCGCCTCGTGGAGCGCGGCGTGCGGGTCCTGGCGGCCGACCTCGCGGCCGAGCGCGTCGAAGCCGCGGCCAAGGAGCTCGGCGTCGAGCCGGTGGAGGCCGGCGCCGCGGTCGGCACGCCGTGCGACGTGTTCGCGCCGTGCGCGCTCGGCGGACTCCTGCACGACCTCACCGTCCAGCGCCTCCGCTGCCGCGCGGTCGTCGGCGCTGCGAACAACGTGTTGGCGCGGCCGCTCGTCGGCGACCGGCTGCACGAGCGCGGCATCCTCTACGCGCCCGACTTCATCGTGAACGCCGGCGCGCTCGTGCGCGGTGTGCTGTTCCATCGCGCCGGGACCAGGGAGCCGGTGGCTGCGATCGGTGCGCGCATCGCAGAGGTGCTCGAGGACGTGTTGCAGCGCGCGCGCGCCGCGGCCGAGCCGCCCGCGCGCACGGCGGCGGCCCTCGCGGACGACCGCATCGACGCGTGGCGCGCCGCGGCGCACTGAGCCGCGCTCACGCGTCCAGCACGGTCGCGCGCCCGACGGCGCCGTCGGCCCCGACGAGCTCGAACACACGCCCCGGATCCTGGTGCTTGCGCTTCACGTACGCGAGCACCACGCCGCCGTCTTCGCGGAACGAATACGCCCACGTCGTGACGAGGCCGAGGTCGCGCGCTTCGTCGGCCTCGCGCACCACGAGCCGCGTGCCCGCCGCGATCGGATCATCGTGGTCGACGCGCAGCAGCAAGAGGCGCTTGTTCAGTCCGCCGTACGTGTCGATCTTCGCGACGACCTCTTGTCCGATGTAACACCCTTTGTCGAGGGCGAACGAGGCCTCGAGGCGCGCTTCCTGCGGATAGACGTCTTCGGTGATGTCCTGGCCGAAGGTCCCGACGACGTGTTCGGCGCGCAGTGCATCGAAGGCGACGAGGCCGCCCGGCTGGGCGCCGTTCGCCGCGAGCGCCGCCCACAGCGCGGCGCAGTGTTCGGGGGCCGCGGCGAGGCGCAAACCGGGGCTGCCTGCGATCGGCAGCGCCGTCACCCGCACCGCGCCGAACGGCGTCGACGGCAACGTGACGAAGGGGTGCAGCGACGCGTCGCTCGCGGCGGGCGGGAGCGCTCCCGCGCCGAGCACCGCGCTGACGATCGCCGCGGCGCGCGGGCCGACGAGCTCGAGCGGCGCGTGCTCCTCCGTCGCGTCGCGCAGCGTCGTGTCCTCGCTGAACAAGTAGCGATCGAGGCTCGCGATGAGGCGCGCGGCGTCGCCGGGCGGCGTCGAGGCTTCGAAGAGGTCCTCGCCGACGCGCGCCAGGTCGAAGGTGTGCTGCACCTTGCCCTTCGACGACAGCAGGAGGTTGCCGTTGCCCGTGCCGACCGCGAGGCCCTTCACGCGATTGGCAAGGAGGCGGTGGAGGAACCCCTCCGTGTCGCGGCCGGGTAGGGCGACGAGACCGCGTTCGGTGGCGTCGAGCAGCAGCGCGCCTTCGCGCGCGGCGGCGTACTCCGCGGGCACGTCCCCGAAGGTGACGACGGCGGTCGGCGCGTGCGGCGGCGCGAGGAGCGCGCCGGCGCGGCTGTGCTGGTCGCGGAGCGGAGAGGTCTGCATACGCGGATCGTAAGCGGCGCAGAGGGGTTGAATGGGCTCAGGGGCCCTCGGCGCCGAACTCGAGCTGCAGCGTCAGCTCCTTGCCGCGGCGCCAGGTCACGACGTCGACCACGTCGCCCGGGGCGGCCTCCATGACCGCGTTGCGGAAGCTCTGTTCGTCCGTCAGGCGGCGGGTCCCGATGCCCAGCAGGATGTCGCCGCTGGTGAGGCCCGCCTTCGCCGCCGGCGAGTCCGTGTCGACCTCGCGCAGCTTCACGCGGCTGCGGCCGGTGTAACCCGCCGCCAGGTCGTCCGCGGCGACGCGCGGAAACTGGTAGGACGGGTGCAAGCTGGCGCCGAAGCGCGCGTGGCGCACCGTGCCGTGTGCGACGAGTTGGTCCACCACGTGCCGCACCATGCGGGCCGGGATCGCAAACGCGAGGCCCTCGTCGCCGTTCGAGCGCAGGCCCATCGCCACGTTGATGCCGACGGCGCGCCCCGCGAGGTCGACGAGCGGCCCGCCGCTGTTGCCCGGGTTGATCGCGGCGTCGGTCTGGATGTAGTCCTCGAACTGCGCGATGTCGAGGTCGGAGCGCCCGAGGCCGTTGACGACGCCCAGGGTCACGGTGTGCCCGAAGCCCAGGGGATTGCCCATTGCGAGGACGAGCTCGCCGACGCGCGGTGGGGCCTCGGCGAGCGGCATCGGGCGCAGCGCGATCCCCTCGACCCGCAGCGCCGCCAGGTCCGTGCGCGTGTCGCGGCCCAGCACCGTCGCCGGGTGCAGCGAGCCGTCCGACAGGATCACCTGGACCAGGTCCGCGCCGCGCACGACGTGTTCGTTCGTGACGACGACCCCGTCGGCGGTCAGGGCCACTCCCGAGCCGTCCTGCAGGCGGCGCGGGGACCCGCCGCGCCGGCTGCGGGCGAGGGCGCGGACCTGGACCACCGAGGGCTCGCTCGCCTGTGCGACCTCCTGGAGGGCGCGGGACACGAGCTGGGCGGCCTCCGTCGGACCGACCGCGGGCGGCGCCGTCGAAGGAGCGCCGCGCCCGGCGGCGAACGCGAGCGCCGCGACGGCGCCCACCAGGGGCAACGGGACGGAGGGGCGGGGCATCAGGTAGGGGCGGCGCGGCTCTGGGGCGCCCGGACGCAGCATATAGTCCAGCGCCTGGGGGGACAGGGGTCCGATCCGCGCCGGTTTACGCGCGCTGTACTCTCCGTCCGACCCCCTGTCGGCCTGACCGTGCCCCAGACGATCCACGGACGACCCCCACTGGCCGAGGGCGCGCACGACCTCCCTGACGCGGCTGGAGCTCGCCGTCTCGGGTTCCGTGGCAGGGGCGCTCGCCGCGTGGTGGACTCTCCTGATGTCCTCGACCCTCGATGCACGCGCGGCGGACCTCGTCGGCTCGGTCCTGGACCGCCGCAAGGTCCCTCTCGGCATCGCACGGTGGCCCGACCTTGCGCGGCACTTGCATCCGACGCCGACTGCGCTGCTCGATACGTACTGGCCGTTGCGCGTCCCAGATCAGTACCACCTCTATGTCTGGCGGGTGCGTCGTATCGCGGAGGAGGACACCGCCCTCTGGCTGATCCGTCACGACTTGCTCCAGATCGCAAGCGGCCCCGACGGGACCTTCGTCGTCCTCTCCAATGACGACGAGCTGCGCGTGAAATACATCTCGATGCAGGAGTCGATCGGCAGGATGGAGGAGGACGCTCTACCGCCTCCAGAGACGATCTGTGACCTCGACCTGGACGTGTTCGCATTGCTGCGACACCTGCGGTGGATGTCGCAACAGTGCATCGACGGCGCTTTCCCGGACCGTTTGCAGATGCCGATCCCGCTGGACTTCTACGATGCGCGCGCGTGGCGAGCGAAACGAGACGAGCAGCAGATGTAACGCTCTCCCCTGGGCCGCCAGGCGACCCCTGATCGCGAATGAGCGCGCTGTCTTTGCCCCGGAGTCAGGTCTGTACGACGCTCGCTCGCCACCGACCAACGTGCCGCCTCCATGCGCAACCCCATCGAACCACAGGAGGTCGGCGTCCCAGCTCGGCGCGCTGCGGCCGTTGTGGTTGTCCATCCCCACAGCTCTTGCCCGGCAGCGCGAGGCAAGGTACAGCACTCCTCCTGCGGCACGCGCACGCTGCGCACTGGATCTCGCACCGCCGTCCGAGCCACCTTCGACTGACATCCCGGGTCTCGCAGCGTAGCCCCAGATGCTGCCGCGTGCCCCTCCCGTGCCGCGCGGCATGCCACTGGACGCTGGCCTCGCCATGCGAGGGGGCGCATACCGGGGTGTCCCGCTCGTTTCTGCGAGGTGGGGGGCTTGACGTGGTTCGCCGCTTGGATCAGTTTGAAGCCAGGACCCGAGACGGGGCTCGCAGCGACCTACTCCGCGCCCTTCCTCATCCACGCCGCTGTAGAGGCCTGCTTCATGAAGAAATCAGCGCATCAGCGCATCAGCGTTTCCCTTAGGCCCGTTGCGGCAATCGCGCTCGCAGCCGGCTTGCTGAGCACGCCTGCGGAAGCCCAATTCCAGCGGTGTATCGTGGACGGAAGCCACCCGACGATCGGCAGTGACGGGAGCTGGGCCGACCTCAATCAGAACGGCGTTTTCAGCGAGCCGGTACCATTCGACTGGAACTGCTATGCACCGACCCCGACACCGCGAGCGATCCTGAAGGCGATTCCGCCGATCTGTACCCCTACGCAGTTCCTTTGCGGGTACACCGACATGGGAGCTTTCGAGATGCCGTAGTTCATGAAGATCGAGCGATAACGGGGTCACCATTCCGCCGGTTGCAGCAACCTTGGCGTTTCTGGTCGATCGGTGATCCCGTCGCGCCGATCAAGCGCGCAACATTCACCGGCAGTTCTGGAGTGTAAGTAGGAATTTAGATGGATATGCATGAGATTTCGATACTGCGAGGCGGGCGAGCGTTCCTGTTGGAGGCAATGCGCCGAACATCTGCGCGGACGTTCAGTGGGGCGTTGATCGCGTTGTGGTCCATCCCGGTCTTCGCGCAGGATCATTTCGAGCGCACCCGGATGACGTTTCCTCAGCCCTACGGTTATTTTGGGCGTTTTGTCGGCATGGAGGGGCGCTGGGCCTTTGTGTCGGGGCCGCGGCGTGACAACTCTGCGGGGTTCATCTCCGTCTACGAGCGAAAACAGGACGGTTGGGTCGAACACCAGCAGATCGATCCAGAGTTGATTAGCCCGCACATGCTTGCTCATACCGTTGGCTCCCCCTGGTTCAACGGAGTGCAGCGTCGCGGTGACACCCTAGCGTTCGGCGTTCCCGGCTATCAGGATCCAGCCGCACCGTACACCGTCGGCGCTGGCTTGACGGGCTACGTGCAGGTTCACCGCTGGTCCGGATCGGCGTGGGTACTCGATGCCGTCCTCACTCACCCGAACCAAGCGTCTTTGACGGCCCCCTCTGGTTTCGGCGGCTCTGTCGCTTTGGTCTCCGAAGACGAGCTTCACGTCGTTGCGACAGCCTCGAACGCAGGAGGAGGACTGCTGGTGTTTCGTCGAAGTCTCGATGGTGTTTGGGGCTGCGTGCAGCACCTGCCCCATCCGTTCCAACCTGGAGCGACTGTGGCGACACCATTCCGAACCCTCTTCGATGTCGACGGTGATCGATTTGCCTTCTTATCTCCGGGTTTGACGGGCACCCCGAATCAGGGGGCGATGCGCCAGCCAGCAATCATTGGCGAGAAAGGATCCGATGGGCGCTGGCGTGTCACCGATTGGATCGATGTACAGGGGAGCACAAGTGTGTTCAATCCCTCGGATGCGAGTCAGCCGTTGCTGTGTGGGGATGAGCTCTTCCTTCCGCTCGTCGGTGCAACTTGTTTCCCATTTCGCGCATACGTTGAGGTCTACCGCCGGAATGCAACGACGGGCACCTGGGGGTACGTCCAGCGACTCCGGCCGCAGAACTCGTACCTTGGCCCGCTGGGGTCGTGCTCGATCACGGGCGATCTCTTCGGAATCAGTATGGCGATGTCGGGGGAGCGCCTCCTGGTCGGTGCCTACAAGGGTGTCGACGGCTCCACTCCAGGAGTCGGTAGCGCGACGCTCTTCGAGCGCTCGGCGGGCGTCTGGGTAGAGACGGGGCGCTTGCGTCCCTCCACCCCGTTGCCGTCCGCATTCGGCTGCTCCGTCGCTTTCGATGGTGACACCGCGCTCGTCGGGTCGGAGTTCTTCCCGGTCGTTCCGAGCCCCGAGCCGCCGTGGGGCGCGGTGTTTGTGTACGACCTCCCACGCGGAATCGAGGTCTGCAGCGGGGTGCCGAACGCAACTGGCCAAGCCGCGAGTTTGACGGTGCGCGGCAGCGCGAGCTCGTCGATCGGCGACGTATACCTGGAGGTCACAGACCTGCCCCCCGGCGCAGCATGCCTGGGACTGTTGGGCTCGGCCACGGGCTTCGTGTTCCAGCCCGGCGGCAGCCGGGGCAACCTGTGCCTCGCGGGGACCCTAGGCCGCTTCGCGTCCCAGGTCGGCCCTGCGACCGCCGCCGGCCGCTTCGAAGTCGACGTGGATACAGGGCAGCTCCCACTCTCGACCGGCGCCCGCGCTCTCGCCGCGGGCGACACGTGGACGTTCCAACTCTGGTACCGAGACACCCTTCCGTCCGGCGCCTCGACCTCGAACTTCAGCAGCGCGGTCCGAGCCACCTTCGACTGACACCCCGGGTCCCGCAGCGTGACCCCAGTTGCTGCCGCTTGCCCCTCCCGTGCCGCGTGGCATGCCACGTGAGGCTGGCCTCGTCATGCGAGGGGGCGCATACGGGGATGTGCCGCTCATTCCCGCCAGCGCCCCTGCGCTCAGTCCATCCACCCAGGGGCCGGTACCGTATCGTCACCGTCGCCGCAGTCCCCCTGGACTGCTGTGCAGTCGCGGATCGGCGCTGTGTTACCATTCTGACGGGAAGAGATCCGAGACCATGGACGGCATCGAACTGTACGACCGGCTGCCAATCTCGCGGGTTGGTACTGCGCTCCAACGGATCTCTGGTGCGCGAGGGCAGTCCATACGGAGACAGCGAAACGCTCTTGTGCTGACATCGCTGATCGCCAGTTATGCCGTGATGTTCGTGGGTTTGGAACGTGAATTCAAACTGATTCTGTGTATGGTCAGCTTCGCTAGTACAATCGCTCTGTTCCGACTTGCGCGGCGCGCAATTATTGCCGAATGCGACCAAAATGGCGAATATCGCGACTTCGTATCGAAGCTCATTGCTGGGCCGTCGCAGGTGACGTGATCGTAGGCCGAGCACCTATCGGTCATCGTGTGCTTCCGCGCTTCGAATCGCCGAGGCGCGCGTCCGAACGGGGGTCTGGACACTGCAAGGAAGATCGCGCACGGGTTGGTTCTCAAGGACGCATGTCAAACGGAAGCTTCAAGAATGACATTGCCGTCGGGAATCCGCTGGGCAGGCCTCCGTCGCCCGATACGTCGAGCTCGAAGACGACCTCGAAGCGCACGAAGTCCCAAGCACCGTTCGACAACGCGTTCGGGTTAGGTGTCCAGCCCGAAATGGCGGATAGGGCGGAGCCCTCGCTCGGAGCGCCTGTGCCATCGTCCACCGTCGCGTCGAAGAGGATCGTGACGCGTGCATCGTCGGGTACTCGGTCGCGTTGAAGTGCGGAGTAGATCTCGAAATAGCGTGGGTCGACTTCGAGCGTGACTCCGGCTGGAGTATTGTAGGGAAGTGTCAAGTCGAAGGGTACGCAGTCTGGGATGCCGAAGAGTCCCGGGATGTAGCAACCATCGAAGAGCGCAAAGGCGATCCCGTTCGACGAGGTCGTAACCTGATCGATGCGGACTGAAATCGGATCCGTACCGCCAGGGACGAGCGGAAAGAAAACGGCGCGAGAACCCAGCACTAGACCGGGATTCTCGACGTAGAGGCCAAGGGGGTCAGCGAGATCCTGCTGCGCCACCCGAACCTCGCGCGGTGCGAGCGAGAGTAAGGGAATCGGCCCGAGCATCCGACCGATCGGCGCTACGGAGTTCCCGACGACTACGACGGCACCGTTCGGGTCTGTGCCCTCGAACTCGAAACGTGGCCGCACGTCCGTGCCGCCCGGGTTGATATGACCGAGCCCAAGCGGTAACCACTTCGATCGTGCTCGCGACTCGCCAGTCGTTCCGGCGACCGCTCTCAGAGATCCCTGGCCCCAATGAGCGCGCGGCGCTCCGAGGTCCGAAGTCGTATCTTCGTTCGAGAGCGGGTGGTTTCCTCCGAAAGCGAAGCGCTCCACGATTGCATCGATGCGCGTGCCTATCCCGTCTTCGCGCCAGGTGCAGTTTGCACTCACGAATCCCGCTTGTGACGCTGTTGTTGCCTCGCCGAAGAGATCAGCGAAGTCTGCGGCCAGTGCGACTCGTAGCTCGGTCCCGCGGGGCAGCATGCCTGAGGGAACGAACCTGACCGCGTACCCGTTCTGAGAGCAGTTCGACACAAGCTCCGTGCGTCCGGGAACCGGTTGCCATGTGCCGTGCATGAACTCGACTCCGACGCGGTCTAGGTTCGCTTGTTCCGGATCGATGGGCTGATCGAAGTGCACCACGAACGCGACGCGGTGCGCGCGTACGCTGTAGTGGTTCAGCGGCAGTCCGTCGGGCAACAACAGCGAGGCCTGCGCGTCCAGGAAGCCGAGGCCGAACCGGGACCCCGCGAAATACGCACGCACGGCGGGATCGAGCCCGATCTCGAGGTGCGTAGCCCGCACCTCGCTCCACTCGATGCCGTCTCGCCCGCGCACGATGACGCTCGGAGGTCCTGCGGCCGGGTCATGGAACATGAGCGACGGGGGGCCCAGGGGCGGCGTAACAAAAGAGATCGTCAGCGTGTCCGAGAGGGTCGCGCCCGTGGCCGAGCGAAGCGCCGCTCCGATGTTGTCTTCGCCTCGGATGACGACTCGGTAGCGGAGGTTGCCGGCTTGGAATCCGGGACCGAAGCCCGTGAGGTCGGGGTGGCACGCTGGCGTGAATCGGATGCTATCGGGCCCACTCGGTCCATGCGTGTAGTTGCCGAGAACGACAGCCCCAAGCTCGTCGACGATGCGCACTGCACCTACCTGAATGGAGCTCCAATCGAGCGCCTGGTTGCACACCACATCGATCGGCCGGTTGAGGCTCCAGACTTCGCCTTCACTGACACTGACCGAAGTCACCACGAGCGGCTCGACGAGCGCAGGTTCGGTCTTCTTCGACTCTCCTCCGCAGCCGAACGCCACAAGGCAAGAGCTAAGGACTAGGACCCAACGTGACCCTGCGCGGCGCTGTGGCGCAGCTCGTTTCGCTGCGAGCTCGGTCTGCTCGAGCGTGGGTACGTTCGAGAGCGAGTGTCGATGGGCACGCAGCCGAAGCGCAGAGCTCGGGAGCGCGAGTGGATCCGTGTCGAAGGTCTGCATCAGGTGCGCCTGTTGTGGCGTGAGGGCTGCTCCGCCCGTGACACCCTACACGGCGCAACGGGCGAAGGCGGAAGGAGTCTCCTTGCAACTTCCGTACCGGCCGATCGAAGTCCGCGTGACTCGGTCTCGATTCGGAAGATCTGCGGTTCGGAGCGAAGCGGCCTTGCGGTGCCTGCCCGCTGCAGTACGAGGCGCCCTTGGATCTTGATCCTCTGTCTGAATCCTCCACAAGGGGGGGCGGCCCGTGCGCGACCACATGACAGCGGTACGATCTCTCGACACCTGTTCGAGGTGTCGCGTTCACAGCGAGCCGTTTCGCGTCACGGAGCCGGAACATCGTTCACCGCGCATCGGCTCGGGCAACCTTCCGTTCGGCTGCTGGGGGACGTGGCCCATGGGAGCCACGCTGGGCGGCTCGTCGCGGGAATCGACTGAGGTTGCGTGGCGCTCGCTGCTGATGGCTCGCGGTAGCTCAGTCCCCGAGACCGCGAGCGTTGCGTTGCGTTGGGGTCTCTTCGAGCACAGTCGGCGCTGTCGGATCGTGGTCCCGCTCGTTTTCAGGGGATTCGGTTGCGAAATCGCCGCGCGGCGGGCCTACCGGGGCAGCGATGGTCCCGACCCGCCCTTTCGATGACGTCCCTGACGGTGAGCTCGCGGCGCAGTCCGCTTGGTTGCGCCGTGTTGCGGCGCGGCTCCTCTGCGACGGGTCCGCGGCGGAGGACGTCGCTCAGGACGTCTGGTTGGCGGCGGCGCAGGGGGGCGCGCGCGGCGGGCGCGGCACGCTCGCTGCGTACGCGAGGAATCTCGCGCGGCGTTGGCGGCGTTCCGAGGCCCGGCGCACCCGGCGCGAGGAGGTGGCGGCGCGCCCCGAGTCGGTGCCCGGGCCCGACGAGCTGGCCGAAGCGTTGGAGTGCCAGCGTGTGCTCGTCGAAGAGCTTCAAGCGCTGCCACCTGACGCGCGCGAGCTCCTGGTCCTGAGGACCTACGCCGAGCGCACGACGTCGCAGATCGCGCGCGACCGCGGTTTGCCCGAGGCGACGGTGCGCGACCGCCTGCGACGTGCCGAGGGGCTCTTGCGCGCGCGCCTCGACCGTCGCTTCGGAGGGCAACGGGGGCTCTGGGCGGGCCCGCTCGCTTGGTTGCCCCGCGGAGGGGGGCCGCTCCCGGCGGCTCCTCTGGTCCCCGATCCGTCCCCGTGGTCCGCGCTGACCGGCGCGCTCTTGCTGATGAAGACCTCGACGAAGCTCGTCCTCACCCTCGTGCCGCTGTGCCTGATCGCGCTGCGTTGGTCCGCACAGCGCGAGGCAGAGGTCAACGTGCAGACTCCCACCGTCGAGGCCCCGCCAGCGGAGACCGCGCGGTCGCAACCGAGCCAGGCCGCGCTGGGACACACCGCGGTCGCTTCGCGGAGCACGGCTGGGCCGCTCCCCTCGGCGCTGCCCTCCGCGTTGGCGGTGCTCGTCCGCGATGCTGCGACCGGCCTCCCCGCGCCGCACTACGCCGTCGCCTTGCTCGGGCCCGACGGCGAGCGGGTGGGGGTCATGGAGAGCGATGCAGCGGGCGCCTTCGCGATCCCGGTCGATCGACTCGCTCGGACAGTGCAGCTCTGCGCGATCGACCACGTGGAGCTCCACTTGCGAGAGCCCGCACAGCGCGAGCTGCGGCGACCGACGAACGGCGAGCCATCCGTGTTCGAGGTCGAACTCGGCCCGAGTTATGACCTCGTACTGCCGCCGGGAGCGCCGCCCGCCACGACGACCGCCTTCCTCGCGACGCAGCGCTTCGACGCGGACGCGACCGGACAACGCTGGTTCGTCCGAGGCGCGCCCCTGCGCGCTGGAGCCCAGCCATGGGTCCGCTTCGATCCCGTCGAGGCGCGCAGGGTGGCTGGCACGGGGCTCCCAGCATTCGTCGCACTGCGGGACCTCGAAGGGTTCTATCAAGCCGCAGGTGAGGCGCCGACGCTGACGGGCCATGCACCGTCGCCGGTGTTCCTGACCGGCGGCGCGTGCGGCGCCATGGCATTGACGGTGACCGTCGAAGGAGCGCCACCGACGGCGCTGGTCGATGTGCACCTGATCCGCCGCACCGATGAGGGTGAATTCGACGCCAATCGTGACGTGCGTGTCCTCGGAGTCGGTCCCGCGCAGAAAGGCAGCCACGAGGTTCCCTACCTCGTGCCCGGCGCCTGGACCATCGACCTGCGCGCCGCAGGCCTCGAGCCGCTGCGACGCGAGTTCGAAGTCGTCGCTGGGGAGAGTCAGGCCCTGTCGTTCGACTTGCAGCGGAGCTCCGGCCGCAGCACCTTGACGGTGATCGTCGACAGCGAGTCGGGGAGCGCTCCCTTGGGCCTCGTCGGCGTCGTCGCTGCGCCCATCGCTGGGCGATTCGAGGGGCCGGCCGACGATCCGCGGGCGCCGATTCGAGTGCTCGCTCGTAACCCGCGCGATGTGGGAGAGAAGCGCATGCGGTTGGAGGGCCTGCAGCCGGGTCGCTACACCGTCTCGCTGACCGGCACGAACGGCTTGGCTCCGTTCGATCCAGCGGGCAGCATCGAAGTCGACGCGTCCGTCGGTGAGATTCGTTTCACATGCCGCGATCGCGGCGTCGACTGGACGCCGCGGAGCCTGCGCGCGGTGCTGGACGACGCGGGGACACCTGTCGTCGGCGGCGCCCTGACGGTTTGGGCCGATGGGCAGGCGCTGCTGACCCGGGGCCTCGCTGGGGGCGAGGGCGCGTTGCCGCCGCTGGCGCCCTCCGCGCGCGTCGACGTCGCCGTGCACGCCGAGGGGTGCCGAGCGGTGCTCTTGCGCGACGTCGTCCTGCCGAAGGAGGGGCCCCTCGTCGTGCGCATGGAGCCCGGCTTCGGGACCGTCCTCGTGGCGTACGGGATCGCGGAGGAGTCGGTTCCGTTGGCGGGCGTGCGCGTGATCGCCGACGGCGCGCCCCTGGGGGTCACCGACGAGCTCGGGCGCTTCCTCCTCACGGCGGACCGCCGGCCCAGCGCGGTGCGCTGCGAGCTGGCTGGGTGGAAGCTGTTCGCAGGGGCGCTCGACCCTGTGACCGGCGCCTGGACGTCGGCCCAGGACCACCGGCCCTGTGATGTCCTGCTGCGGCGGGAGTGAGGGGGCCACAGGCAGGGGCTCGCGAGCGCCTGGCGCGGCCGCCCCTTGGGCGTCGGTGGGGTTTGGTGCGGCAAGGTGTCGCGCTTTGGAGCCCTGGGCGCAGCCGCTCGACCGGGGCGCTGCTTCCGGCTGCTGGGCCGGCGCCGGCAGGTGGCTGGGGGGGCAGATCCGTCGCGGTTTACGCGCGCCGTACTCGCAGGTTCGGGATTCCCCCGTATGCTGCAACGGTCGCAGCTCGGGACGGACTCTCGGGAATGGCGGTCACCGGTCGATGGACCGGGCGTACCGCGATCGGGTCCCTCCCCCGCGCTGGCGGCCACCCACTCGAACCCGAACACGGGGCGCGACCCCGCGCCCTGGAACCACCATGAAGACCTTCCTCCTCTCGCTCGCTGCAGCGCTCGTGACGCTCGGGTTCGCCCCGGCGCAAGAGTGCTCGGCGTCGCAATCGAAGGGCCAGTGCGGCACCGCCGCCAAGGCCGAGACCGTCGCCGTGAAGCCGGTGGCGACCCCCTCGTGGTGCGCCCAGTCGTGCGCCGCGAAGAAGGCGGACGTGACCGCTGATGCGGCTCCGGTGGTCGCCGAGAAGGCGGCCCTCGCCGCCGACGGCGCGCAGGCATGCTCGGGCCAGAAGGCCACGGTCGTCGCGCAGAAGGCGACGTGCGCCTCGGCGTGCAGCGGTGAGAAGGCCGCGGTCGTCGCCGACAAGAAGTCGGGTTGCTGCCAGGAGGCCGCGAAGGCCGCCGTGGTCGCGACGAAGC
>CAYOBN010000068.1:0-26333 GCA_964402175.1 uncultured Planctomycetaceae bacterium
GTGCGCGAGCCCCTGGGTCCACGCGAAGATCGACGCGATCGGGTTGGTCGAGGTCTTCTTGCCCTTCTGGTGCTCACGGTAGTGGCGCGTGACGGTGCCGTGGGCCGCTTCGGCTTCGACCGTCTTGCCGTCCGGGGTCATGAGCACGCTGGTCATGAGGCCGAGCGAGCCGAAGCCCTGCGCGACGGTGTCGGACTGCACGTCACCGTCGTAGTTCTTGCACGCCCAGACGAACGCGCCGCTCCACTTGAGCGCCGCCGCGACCATGTCGTCGATCAAGCGGTGCTCGTAGGTGATGCCCGCGGCCTCGAACTTCGCCTTGAACTCGGCGTCGAAGACCTCTTGGAACAGGTCCTTGAAGCGGCCGTCGTAGGCCTTGAGGATCGTGTTCTTGGTCGACAGGTACACCGGCCACTTGCGCGACAAGCCGTAGTTGAGGCAGGCGCGCGCGAAGCCGCGGATCGACTCGTCGAGGTTGTACATCCCCATCGCGACGCCGCCGCCGGGGAACTGGAAGACCTCGTAGCTGGTCGGGGCCGAGCCATCGGCGGGCTCGAAGCGCATCGTCAGCTTGCCCGGGCCCTTCACGACGAAGTCGGTGGCGCGGTACTGGTCGCCGAACGCGTGGCGGCCGATGACGATCGGCTGGGTCCAGCCCGGTACGAGGCGCGGCACGTTCTTGCAGACGATCGGCTCGCGGAAGACGGTCCCGCCGAGGATGTTGCGGATCGTGCCGTTCGGCGACTTCCACATCTTCTTGAGGCCGAACTCCTCGACGCGCGCCTCGTCGGGCGTGATCGTCGCGCACTTGACCCCGACGCCGTACTTCTTGATGGCCTCGGCGGCGTCGATGGTGACCTGGTCGTCGGTCTTGTCGCGGTACTCGATGCCGAGGTCGTAGTACAGGAGGTCGACGTCGAGGTACGGCAGGATGAGGCGCTCTTTGATGAACGCCCAGATGATGCGCGTCATCTCGTCGCCGTCGAGCTCGACGAGGGGGGTCTTGACCTTGATCTTGTGCATGGGGGGAGGGCTCGCGCCCGCGCGCGAAGGCCGCTGAGTCTAGCGACCCACCCCCCCTGCCGTCGTGCTCAGGGGACCCATTCGGAGCGGAACCCCGCTCCCTCAGCCCGGGAGCAGCCGCTCGCGGTTGCGCGTCCACCAGTCGCGCCAATCGCGCAGCCGCTTCGTGCGCTCGGCCTCGGCCGCATCGGGATCGAACGTCAGGGTCTCCCCCGTCAGGGCCTTCAGCGCAGCGAGCGCCTCGTGGCGGATCGGCGAGAGCGGATCGGCGAGGGCCTCGATGAGCGCGGGCACCGCGCTGACGTCGCCGAGGCCGCCGAGCTCCTTGGCCGCCGACATCCGCACCCAGAGGTTGGTGTCCTTCAACATGGGCACGAGGTGCGGCACGACGGCGGGGTCGCGCGATTCCCCGAGCGCGATGACGGCGTCGACGCGCAGCGCCTCGTCCTTGCTCGCGAGGTCGGGCAGGTGGCGCTCCCAGAGCCGGGGCGCGGCCGCGGAGGCTGCGCCCGGGGCCCCGAGGCCTGCCGCGGCAACGGGCCGCACGGCGAGCGTGCGCACGTTCTCCTCGAGCGCGGTGAGTCGGTCCCCGACGCTGCGCACGTCGGCCTGCAGCTCCGCGGCCCGACGCAGGGCGGCGTCGCGCTCGCCGCGGGCGTCGCGGACGAGGTCCTCGCTGCGACGGGCGCTCTCCGTGATGAGGCCCTCGAGCTCCCCTGCGCGCGCCGCGAGGGCCGCGACGTCCGCGCTGAGGCCCGCGGTGCCGCGCCCGACGGCCGCGTCGAGGTCGGCCTGGGCGGCGCGCAGGGCCGCCTGCAGCCCCTCCACCTTCGCCGCGAGCTCCGCGGCCCCCGAGGCCCGCGCGCGCCGGGCGGCTTCGAGGTCCAGCGCGAGCTCCCCGATGGCGCGCCCTTGGTCGCGGCGCAGCGCGTCGACGCGCTCGAGCGCGAGCCAGGCGCCCCCGGCCCCGACTGCGAGCGCCGCGAAGGCGACGGCTGTGGCGCCGCCGACCGCCGCGCGCCCGACGGGCGCCGCGGGGGCCAGGGCGGGCGCCGCAGGGCCGCGCCGGCCGCCGGCGGCTTCGAGGGTCGCAGCCGGCGCGGCGGCGAGGGCGAGCGCGCCCCCTCCGAATCCCCCCCCGAGGCCACTGCTCTGGGCCGCCCCCCCCATCGCCTGTTCACAGCTGGCGCAGACGATCCTGCCCGCGCGCTCGACGGCGATCCCGCTCACGAGGTCGGGCAGGGGGACGGACTCGTTGCAGATGTCGCAGAAGCGGATGTCCATGGGGTCGACGCCAGCGGGTGGGACGCGGGGGTGGGAGCGTAGGCGACGGGGAGCGACAGCGTACGCGCGGAGACTTCAGAAGAGCCGGAGGGCGGCGCGGGACCGAACGCGGGATTCGCGCAGGGGAGGGCCGGTCCGCTCGGCGCGCGCTCGCCAGCGCTACACTGCGCCCATGGAGCTGCTTGAGGTGCCCGCCGGAGTCGCGGCGCGCTGCGACGCGCTCGGCCTCGCGTTCTTGGCGCGGTTCTTCGAGGTCGGCCTCGACCGGCGACCGGACAACCTCGAAGCGCTCACGGAGCTCGGCCACGTCTACACCAAGCTCGGGCGCTACGCGGAGGGCCTCGCCATCGACCGCCGCATCGTCGTCGCCCTGCCGGACGACCCGACGGCGCACTACAACCTGGCGTGCTCGTGCGCGCTGACGGGTGATCCCGACGGGGCCTTCGCCGCGCTCGACGAGGCGGTCGAGCTGGGTTACGGTGACGTCGACCTCCTGCGCACCGACGCCGACCTCGCTGCGCTGCGCGCCGATCCGCGCTTCGAGCCGCTGGTGGCCCGTGTCGCCGCGCAGCGCGAGGACCCCGAAGCGGACTCGGAGGACGACCCCTCGTGAACCCGAGCGGCGCGCGCCGCCTTATAGGTTACCGAGTCGGATCGCGCCCGTCGGGCAGTTGCGCGCGCACGCGTGGTCGCGGGTGCACTCGAAGTTCTGCGGCTTCAACACGTGGGCTTTCTCCCCGCGCGCGGTGTAACCCGTCGTCGCGCACGTCATCTCGCAGAGGCCGCAGCCGATGCACGCCGCGGGATCGATGTGCAGCGTGACGTGATCGCTCGGCTCGACGGGGCAGGAGAGGCCCTCTCCGACCTCGCACACGAGCCCGCGTGTGACTGGGTGCGACATCAACACGGAGAGCGCCGCGGCTTCGCCTGCCGCAGCCACCTCTTGCACGCGCCCGAAGTCGAAGCGGTGCATGTGGCCGACCTTCGGCTGGATGAGCGCGATCGTCGCGTCCAAGTTGGCGTGGAGGATCTGCTCGCGCAGTACGTCCTCGACGATGTCGAAGGAGCGCAGCAGCGTGCCGATGGCGTGGCCCTTGACCTCGGGCAGGCGCTGCGTGGCCTTGACCGTCAGGTCCACTGCGATGATCCGGCGCGGCCGCAGGAGCTTCGCAAAGCGCAGCGGCACGGCATCGGTGATGCCCCCGTCGACGAAGTGCCGGCCCTTCCACTCCAGCGGCTCGAAGACCGCTGGCAGAGCGCACGACGCGTACACCGCATCGACGAGCGAGATGTCGCGCAGGCCGCGCGCGCCGAAGAAGACGCTGCCCCCCGATTCCAGGCAGACCGCGTTGCAGAAGAACGGCACGTCGAGCTCGTCGAACCCCTTCTTCGGCAGGATGCGCTCGAGGCTCGCGCGGAACGTCGTGCCGCGGTACATGCTCGGCGTGCGCACGCCTTTGAACAGGAACTTCGCGGTGTTGAGCTGGAAGTAGTCCTCTTTTTCGAGGCCGACCAGTAAGCGCTCGAGGTCATCGACGCCGGTGCCACCGGCGACCATCGCGCCGATCAGCGAGCCGATGCTCGTGCCGACGATCGCGTCGAAGCCGATGCCGAGGCGCCGCAGCGCGCGCAGCACACCGATGTGGGCCATGCCGCGCATCGCGCCCCCACCGAGCACGAGCACCGTCTCGAACGGCGGCAGCTCGTCGAGGGGCAGGCCGAAGCCGCGCTCGGCGTCCGCGACGAGGAGCGGATCGAGCGCCTCCGGCGCCTGTGCGCCGAACTCGCCTGCGACGCCGTCAGGATCGTTGCTCGCTCCGCTCATCGTGTCGCCCGCGGGCTCCGTAAGGAACCTTCGACTGGCCCTCCGACAGACTTGAGCCCGTCCGGCGGACCGACCGAACCCGGCAGAGACCGCGCTGCGGGCTGCAAGGTCACCGTCCGAAGCCCCGTCATTCTCCCCTTGGGCGGCACATCGCGCGGACTCAACCCTCCGCGAGGAGCTCTCGCGCGAGCTCCACGTGCCGGGCCGCGCACGCGTCGAGCTCCTGGAGGCCGACCTTCTCGCCCTCCGTGTGGGCATCGAGGATCGCTCCAGCGCCGAACAGCAGCGGGGTGCCGAAGCGCCGGAGGTGGGGCGCATCGGTGCCGAACGCGACGGCGATCGACGGCTCGCCGTCGGGGACATGGAACCGGACGGGGCCGTAGTTCGCGCTCGGCGCGCTGAGCCGGACGTGGGGTCCGAGCACCGCGCGGACGCGGGCCTCGACCGCGCTGGGCGGCTCGACGATGCGGGCGAGGAGCTCACACGTCGCGTGGGGCGCGACGACGTTCGTCGCGAGCCCGCCCGCGATGGTTCCGATGTTCAGGGTCCCGGGTCCGAGCTCGGGGTCCTCCGCCAAAGGCACGTCGAGGACGCGCGCCGCGGCGCGCACGAGCTCGTGCACGGCCGACGGACCGACCGCCTGGGAGCTGTGGCCCATCACCCCCGCTGCTTCGAGCCGCGCATAGAAGAGGCCCTTGTGCCCGCGGGCGAAGCGGTTCCCGGTCGGCTCGCCGACGATGGTGTAGCGGGGCGCCCACGCATCGCGGAACGCGGGGTCGTCCAGGGCCGCCTCGGCGGTCTTGGCGCCGACGCTGTCGCGCTCTTCACCGACGGTGAAGAGGAACCCGAAGCGCTGCTCTCCGGCGGCGAGCAAGCGTCGGCCCGCTTCGAGCATCGCCGCCGCTTGGCCCTTCGCGTCGCAGGCGCCGCGGCCGAAGACGTAGCCGTCCGCGATGCGCGAGCCGAAGTACGGCGGCACGGTGTCGAGGTGCGTGCAGAAGAGCACGTCGGGCCGCCCCGCGCGCGCAAAGACGTTGCTGCGCCCGGGCGCGACCGCCTGCAGCTCGACGTCGAACCCCGCGCGGCGGAGGGCCACGGCCAGGGCGTCGGCGTACGCAGCTTCGGCGCCGGTGGTGCTGTCGAGCTCGATCCAGTCGAGCAGATCGCGGACGTAGGGCTGCACGCCCGACACGTTACCGCATCCGCTCAGGGCGCGAGCGCGACACTGACCCCGTTCGTCAGCGCGACTCCGTCGATCAGCGCGACGAAGTCGAGGCTGCCGCCGATCAGCGGCGTGAGGACCCCCGCGGGCATCCAGAGCTCGGCCGCCGCGGCGGCGGCTTGGTCCAACTGGCCAGCGAACCCTTGGAAGGGCCAGGCAGGCAGACCGACCGGTGCGTTCATAAGGGTGGCCTCGAAGAAACGGTCCCGGTTGAGGGGCACCAAGAGGCCCCCCGGCAGCACAGTGCCGGGCTGGGTCCCCGCGGCGCTGCCGAGGATGCGGTACGGACGGCCGGCCTCCGCCGGGCCGCGCCGCAGCGTGAAGGGGACGCTGCCGCCGGCCGAGGTCGAAAGGGCCGTGAAGCCCGCGTGCAGCTCACGCGGCGCGCGCGACTCGAGGTCGAGCGCGGGCCAGAGCTGCACCGGTCGGCCGCTGCCATGGTCGACCGTGATCGTCAGGCGCGTGGCCCCCACGGCGGCGGTGGACGTGAGCGCGAAAGTGTACGTCCCGTCGCCATTGTCGGTGACGGGGCCAGCCGACGCGATCGGGTCCCCGGCGAAGGACAGTTGCAGCAAGGCGCCGCCGGTCGAGAGCGGCACTCCGTCGAGGTCGACGAGGCGCACATCGACCGTGGAGCGCGAGAGCCCCGCGTCCGCTTGCAACGCAGTCGCACTGGCGTGGACCTCTGACAGGAAGTGGTCGGCGCGACCCACCTGCGTCTGGCGCCAGACGCGCATCCGCCGAATCAACTCCGTGACGGGGTCGATCGTCGGGCCGCCGTTGTTGAATTGGCGGACGACGTAGTAGAGACCTGTCGCGCAGCCGGCGCTGTTGCAGCCGCCGTCGACGTCGCCCGGGCGGGCGACCCCGATCCAAGCGGCTGTCGCCGTGTGCGTGAAGGACGGCGGCGGGGCACCACACGCCGTCGGTGTGTTCGTCGCGCACGAGCAGCGCCCGTCGCCGCCCATGATGCGGCCGCCTTCGAGCGCCGCCATCAACATCTGGGTGCAGTCCCCCACCGAAGCCAGGAGCGAGCGCTCGGCTTCGATGATGACGATGTCGCCCGCGAGCACGTTGCCTTGGACGGAGTAGTCCCAGTCCCCGATCGAACCGGAGCGGTGCAGCGCGGCGGCACCGTTCTGCGTCCCTGTGAAACCCGCCGCCGCGCCGCCGCGCGCGACGATGCCGTACTGCCGGGTCTGGTGGCCGGAGTCCAGGAGCGCGAGCGCCGCCAGGATCTGCGCGGGCGACTCGCCGTTGCGGATGCCGTCGCGGATGCGCAAGCGGGTCGCGCCGGAGATGTCGACGAACGACTGCGCGGCGCCGGCGCCTTGCCCGACGACGAGCACCGGCACGAAGCCCCCGAGGGTGAACCCGGGCACGCAGCTCGTGACGGCGACCCCGCACTCACCGGTCACGCGGTTGTAGAGGACGACGGACCAGGTCGCCTGCGCGGGCAGGGCGAGGACCAGAGCCAGGAAGACTGCGACAACGAGCCGGAGACGCGCCATACGCCCGAGTGTACGCGCAGTCCCGCGAGCGCCTCTGCTGCGTTCAGCCGATATCGGTCCCAGGGGGAGGCACCCCGCGGGCGAGCAAGCGCTCGCGCCCGAGGAGGCCGATCCAGACCGCTCCGCCGAGGAGCGCTGCACCGGCGGCCAGCCCCCCGAGGAGGGGGTGCCCAGCCGCCGCCAGCGCCGCCCCCACGCCGGCCGGCTGGAGCACGAGCAACGCGCCCGCGAACGCGAGCCGCTGGACCACCCGGAGCCGCGCGCGGTGCCGGAGGGGCCCCTCCGGAAGGCGCGTCACCGCCGCGTGCGGGAGCCAAGCGATCGCGGCGAAGTCCATCTCGCGCAGGGTGCGCGGGTGGGCGGGCAGCGGCGGCACCGAGAACGCCAACACCAGGACGACGACGGCCAGGACCCCGCCCCAGGCTGCCACCGCTGCGAGCGGCGGCACGCCTTGGCGCAGCGCCGCGGCGCCGAGCCACAGGGGCGCGGAGTAGCCGATGAGGGCCGCAGCGAGGGTCAGGGAGTACCGAATCACGGCGTGTGCTCCGATTCGAAACAGCGTCCCAGCGCCACATCCAAGGCGTATCTATAACGTTTTTCAGGAACTCGCATCGTGTGGGGTGATTCCTCGCGGAGACCCTGTTGTCGGCAGAAGCGCGGCGCCGATGTAGCTGTTCGAGGCAGAGCCTCCAGCCGGCCCGCACGCTCCTGCGCGTTCCGCCTGCGGCTCGCGCCAGCTCCCACGCCAATCCCCTCCTTCCTCCGATGCCCTCCGAAGCTCGCGTCGTTCTCGTCAATCAGACCTATTCCGGGATCTCGGACTCGATCATCGATCAGTGGTACCTCGAGATCGTGCACCCGCCGATGGGGCTCGCGTACATCGCGGGCTACCTCGAGAAACACGGGGTCAGCGTCGACATCGTCGACGGGAACGCACACCAGATGACGGCGCCGGAGATCGCGGCCGCGGTGAAAGCGAAGAAGCCGAAGCTCGTCGGCATCAATTCGACGACCCCGGCGATGTTCGACTGCATCGAGATCTGCCGCGCGATCCGCGAGGCGTGCCCCGATGTCATGCTCATCGTCGGCGGTAACCATGCGAGCACCTTCCCGGAGCTGACGCTGCAGGAGGTCCCGTGGGCCGACTGCGCGGTGATCCTGGAAGGCGAAGTCACGGTGCTCGAGCTGCAAGCGATCGCGGATCAGCCGAACCGCGACCTCTCGAAGGTGCAAGGCATCGCCTACCGCGGGCCGAATGGCGACGTCCTGCGGACGGGGCCGCGGCCGCTCGTGAAGGACCTGGACGACTTCGGCCTGCCGGCGCGGCACCTCCTGCCGATGGAGAAGTACCGCGAGAACTTCTACAGTGGCCACGGGATCCAGAAGTTCACCAACGTCTTCATCCAGCGCGGCTGCCCGTACGAGTGCATCTTCTGCGACGCCCCCGTCATGCACGGTCGCGGACTGCGCAAGCGCTCGGTGGACATGGTCCTGAAGGAGCTCGAAGACGTCTACCACAACCACGGTGTCCGCCACATCTTCTTCTTCGACGACACGTTCACTCTGACGCGTGAGCGCGTGATGGAGCTCTGTCAGGGCATCATCGACCGCGGCCTGAAGCTCACGTGGAAGACCGAAACACGGGTCGACCTCGTCGATCCCGAGCTGCTCGCGAAGATGAAGGAGGCGGGGTGCATCTCGATCTCCTTCGGTATCGAGAGCGGATCGGATCGGGTGCTGAAGGTCATCAAGAAAGCGCACGACATCGCGACCGCCCGCAAAGCGATCCAGATGTGCAAAGCTGCGGGCATCGGCGTCACGATCTACATCATCATCGGCTTCCTCGGAGACGACCTCGCGAGTGTGCGCGAGACGATCGAGTTCGCGCGCACTTCGGGCGCGGACTACGCGCTCTTCTCGCGCATGATCCCGCTGCCTGGCACCAAGCTGTTCGAGCAGATGGTGAAGGACGACCAGGTCAAGCTGGAGCTCGTCGGCAACTGGCCCATCTTCCAGCTCTACGGCCGTGAGAGCGTCGTGCGTCACCCGAACCTGAACGACTACCAGATCAACGAGCTGCTGCACGAGGCCTATCGCAAGTTCTACTTGCGGCCGAGCTACGTGCTGAAGCGCCTGTTCAGTACGCGGTCGCTCAACGAGTTCAAGATGCTCGTCTCGGGCGCGCGTATCGTGCTCGGTAGCACCAAGAAGTCCGCCTGAGGCGTCTCTGCCCCCCCACCAGCCGCCGCCGATGAAGGTCCTCGTCGTCAATGCGCCCCACGTCGAGCGCTTCGTGCGTTCGCAGCGTTGGGCGACCCGCACCCGGGCGCGCATCATGCGCTGGCCCGATTGGCTGGCGTATGCCACCGCGGTGCTCGAACAGGACGGGCACGAGGTGAAGCTGCTCGACTGCCCGGCCTGGGGTTGGGACATGCAGCGCTATCGCGCCGAGGTCGAGAGCTTTCGGCCCGACCTGGTCGTCGTCGACTCGTCGACGCCGAGCATCCTCAGCGACATCCGCGCCGCGGCGCTCGCGCGTGAAGCGGTCGGAGCGCGCACGCTGCTCGTCGGCCCGCACGTCACATCGATGCCGGACGACACGTTCCAGCGCGCGGGCGGCGTCGTCGACGCCTTGGCGCGCGGCGAGTACGACTACACCGTACGCGATGTCGCACGAGCCCTCGCCGACGGCAAGAGCCTCAGCGGCATCGCGGGTCTGTCGTGGCTGCGCGAAGGCGCCGCGGTGCACGAGCCGGACCGCCCGCTCATTCAAAACCTGGACGAGCTGCCGTTCCCGGCGTGGCATCACCTGCGCCTCGACGACTACTACGACGGCATCAAGCTCTTCCCCTACATCGACGTGATCGGGGGCCGTGGGTGTCCTTACAAGTGCACCTTCTGCCTCTGGCCGCAGGTCATGCACGGACACTCGTATCGCGTCCGCAGCCCGCGCAACATCGTCGACGAGATCGAACACGACCTCGCGTGCCATCCGCGCCTCGCGAACGGCGAGTTCTACTTCGAGGACGATACGTTCACCCTCGATCGCGACCACACGCGCCGCATCTGCCAGGAGATCCTCGATCGGAAGCTCGAGATCACGTTCTCCGTGAACGGGCGGGCGGATGTCATGGACGAGGACCTGTTGAAGTTGATGCGCAAAGCTGGCTGTCGCCAGCTCCTCATCGGGTACGAGTCCGCGAACCAAGAGGTGCTGAACCGCATGAAGAAGGGTGTGAAGATCGACCGTGTGTCGCAGTTCACGCACCTCGCAGCGCGGCTCGGCTTCGACATCCACGGCTGTTTCACCCTGGGTATGCCAGGCGAGACCCGGGAGAGCCTCGAACAGAGCGTTCGCTTCGCGCTGGATCATCCGCTGACCACGGTACAGTTCTCCGCGGCGATGCCGTTCCCGGGAACGAGCTATTACGCGGAGGCGGAGGCTGCGGGCCTCCTCGAACCTGGCGGCTGGGAGAACTACCTGTCCGAAGAAGGCGAACAGCAGGCGATCGTGTCGTACCCGGGCCTCGACCGGAGCGAAGTGACCGCCAAGGTCGACGAAGCCCTCAAACGCTTCTACTTCCGCCCGGGATACGCGTGGCGCTTCCTGAAGCGCACACGCAACCTGGGAGACCTGCGGCGCAAGGTGCGCGGCGCGATCTCGTTCGGCGGATACCTCGTCAAGCAGCGCTCTGCGCGCCGCTCTGCCCCCACCCCCGCGCCGAAGGATAAAAGAGCATGAGCGGGACAGTCAAGGACATGCTGCCGCTCCGCGTCAATGGGACGGCCTCGCTCTACCCGATCGACCTCTCGGTCGTCATCCCGGTCTACAACGAAGAGGCTGGGATCGGCAAGACCGTCGAGCACCTCACCGAGTACCTCGGCAAGCAGCCCTGGCGCACCGAGGTCCTGTGTGTGGATGACGGATCGACCGATCGGACGCCGGAGATCCTGCGGCAGCTCGCAGGAGTGACCGTGATCTCGGCGCCGAAGAACGGCGGCTACGGCGCGGCGCTGAAGCTCGGCTTTGCCGCTGCACGCGGCCGCTACATCGGCTTCTGTGACGCGGACGAGACCTATCCGGTGCGTATGCTCGGTCCGATGCTGGCGATGCTGGAGTCGCGCCCGGATGTGCCGCTCGTCGCGGGCTCGCGGTTGCTCGGAAGCGGCGAAGGACTGTCGCTGCTGCGCCGCAGCGGCAACGTGATGCTGACCCTTATGAGCCGGGTCCTGTGCCGTACGGCGGCGACCGACGCGTGCTCGGGCATGCTCGTTCTGCGCGAAGAGCTGCGCCGCGAGGTCGAGCTCGAATCGTTCACAGACGATCTGGATTTCACGCTGCAATTGCGCTGCCGCTGCGGGATGCGCGGCATCGAGGTGCTCGAACTGCCGATCCCCTACGAAGACCGCGCGGGAGACTCGAAGTTGCGGCCGTTCCGACACGGCCTACGCTTCACGAAGCGCATCTTGATCGAGCGTGCGGAGGGCAAACGATGGCAGCGCAACGCCGCTCGGACCTGATCACGGTCGTCATCGCGACCCGCAACGGGGCCCAGCACATCGATGCGTGCCTGCGGGCGCTCGCCGCTTGCCGCGCCCCGATCGGGTTCGCGAAGGAGGTGATCGTCGTCGACGACGGTTCGACCGATGACACCGCCGCGCGTGCAGCGCTCCACGCGGACGTGCGGGTGTTGTCGCTGCCGCCGTCCGGCCCTTCCGCCGCGCGCAACGCCGGCATCGAAGCGGCGCAGGGCGAAGCGATCGCGTTCACCGACGACGATTGCGAGGTCGACCCCGCATGGCTCGTAGAGCTCGTCGGTACACTGCGTGCGACCGACGCGGCCGCAGCCGGTGGCGCGCAGCTCGTTCCGGACGGGGACCAGGGCCTCAGCCGTTCGATCGGGCGCTTCCTCCTCGCTGCGGGCTTCGCCGGCGGTTACACCCGGCGCGGCAACGCGCTGCGCGACGTGGACCACAACCCTTCTTGCTGCTCGATCTACCGCACGGCTGCGCTGCTGGCCGTGGGCGGCTTCGCCGCAGGCCTGTGGCCTGGCGAAGACGTCGAGCTGGACCATCGGATCCGCCAGCGGGGCTGGCGGGTCGTCTACACACCGCGCGCCCGGGTGCGTCACCATCGCGTGGGGACGTGGCGCGGCTTCGCGCGGATGTTGTGGCGCTACGGCCGCTGGAGCGCGGGATACCTGACCCGTAAGCTGGGTCCGATCCGACCCATAAGCCTGGCGCCGCTCGCCTCCGCAGCGGCATTGTTCACCATCGTCGCCCTGTGGCGCTCCGCGCCGATCTACGCGATCGCAGCGCTCCTGTTGGGTTTGGCAGCGGTATGCCGCACGCTCCTGCGCGGTGGCATCTCCGTGCGAGAGCTGCCTCTCCAACTCGCGCTGACCGCGGTCGGTGGCGTGGCGTGGCACCTCGGTTACCTCCGCGGGCTCTGCGAAGGTCAGCCGTTGCGCCCGGGGCTCGAGCCCCGGCCCGATGAGGTGGCGCGACCGCTCGCACCTCGCCAGCGGGAGGAGGTCCCCGCAGCGACATGAGCGACTCCGCAGCGATTCGCCCCGGCCCGGGGTACGACCGCCGCTACTTCGAGCGCACGTACTTCGACGACCATCCTGGCAAACGTCGCTCGCACGCGTACATCGTGCAGCGGCTCACCGCCGTGGGCTTGACTCACGGCCACGTCCTGGACGTCGGGGCGGGCGCGGGTTACATGCTGCGAGCGCTGCTCGATGCGGGATACACATGCGCGGGGCTCGACCATTCGACGGACGCGCTGCAGCTCGCGCAGACATTGGAGCCCGTCCAGAACGGCGCCGTCGAGCTGCAACTCGGTGATGTCTGCGCGCGGATCCCGTGGCCCGACGAGCATTTCGATGCCGTGATCCTGCACGACGTCGTCGAACACCTCGATGACGACCAAGGCGCCGTACGCGAGCTCAAACGCGTTGTGCGCCCGGGCGGCTTCGTCGTGGTCAGTACGATGAACGCGGGCGGACTCCTGTCGCGTGTGCTCGGCTCGCGCTGGGCGTTCTACCGCGATCCTACCCACGTCAAACCCTACGACCTGCCCGCTCTCGTGGCGCTGTTCGGCTACCAGGGCTTTCGGATCAAGGCGTGGGATACGTTCTTCGACCTCAACAAAGCGGGCGAGACGACACGCTGGCTCGCTCCGCTGCGCAGCCTCGGTTGGGTCGTCCCCGGCTGCGGCCTAGGTGAGACCGCTCTGCTGATCGCTCAACGGCCGCTGCTCGAGGTGCCTGCATGGAATCAGTCGCGTCGCTGACGAGGGAGCGCGCCGAGGTCGTCGTCCTCGGTGCCGGCTTCAGCGGCCTCGTGCTGGCGAATCGCCTCGCTGAAGCGGGGGTCGACGTCACCGTGCTCGAGCGCAGCGACACGGTCGGAGGCCTCGCCCGCACCTTCGAAGAAGACGGCTTTCAGTTCGACTTCGGACCGCACTACATCACGAACCGCCTCGCTGCGGACCTAGGGATCGAAGCGGAGTGTGTGCACGTCCCCTACGCGGAGAGCATCCACTCGCGAGGCCGGCTCTCGGCGTTCCCCTTTGGCTTGATGACGCGGCCTGCGTTTGCGTTCGGCGCTGCGCTCGGCCTCTTGCGCGGCGAGCGCCCGCGGCGCCGCTGTCGGACAGCGGCGGAGTACTTCCGTACGTGTTACGGGCGGGCGCTGACCGAGGACATCCTGGGGCCGCTCGTCACCAAATGGGCCGGGGCCTCACCCGATGCGATCGCGGTCGACTTCGTCGATCGTGTGCCGCCGCCGACCTTGGGTGTGCTCGCACGCAAAGTGCTGGGCATCGTGACGCGACGCTCCATCCAGACGATGCCGGGCCAGGGCATCGTGTACCACGTCATCCCGAAACGCGGGATCCAGCACGCCTCCGACGCGCTCGCAGAGCGCCTCCCAGGCCGCATTCGACTCGGCGCCGAGGTCCAGCACATCGACGCACACGGCGGACGCATCCGCGGGGTCACCTACACACGCGCTGGACGGCTCGCAGAGCTCGAGTGTGACACCGTGGTCTCGACCCTACCGCCGCCCGCGCTGGGCACGCTCGTGCAAGGGGTCGACCTGTCCGAGCTCGCTGCGCTACGTTTCCGGCCCGTAGTGCTCGTTTTTCTCGAGGTCTTGCGGCCCCGCGTACTCGACCGCCTCTTGACCTGGTTCCCGGATCCCGCGCTCGAGTTCTACCGCTTGTCGGAGCAGAAGATCGCCAACCCGAGCGCGGCGCCGGCGGACCGTACGCTACTGACCGTCGAGATCGCGTGCAGCCTGACGGAGCGCGCTTGGACCGACGACGACGCGACCCTGCGCGCGCGGCTCGTGGACACGATCGGAGTGCTCTACGGCTTGCCGCAGGAGAGCTTCGGCCGCGTCTGGGTGCGACGCACCCGCTTCGGCTACCCGATGTACGACATGGCCGCCGACGATGTGCGCCGTGCGCTTGGCACCTTGGCACAGCGTGTGCCTGGATTGACCCTCGTCGGGCGCACCGGCGCCTTCCGTTACATCCTGCTGGAAGAGGTCCGCCGCCAGTCACTGGCCGCCGCCGAGTCGCTGCTCGCAGCACGGAGGTCTCCATGTCCCACGAGCTGAGCGGCGGTTCCGACGGCGATCGCTCTGGAGGGCCTGCGAACACCCGCGGCGCGCAGCACGGCGCGCAGCACGGCGCGCAGGATGGCGCCGATGGAGGCGCCGCCGCGCGGCGCGCGCGGCTGCGGCTCGTCGAGCCGATGTATGCGGCGCTCGCAGCGGACGAAGAGCCCACCGAGCTGCCGGTCGCACCAGAGCGCGGCGGGTCGAGCTGGCTCGGCACCACCCTAGTGGCGCTCGTGCCTGCGGCCCTCGTGCTGGCGTGGCAAGGCCTGCAGCTCGACGGCGATACGTACCACTACGTCGAATACGCGCGCAAACTCGCGGCAGGGATCCCCCACACGTCCTCCCTACACGAAGCCGCGCCGAAGCCGCTGCCGATCCTGGTCCACGGTGCGCTCTACGCGCTGACAGGCAGCTTCGCGGTGCTGGCCTGGGTATGGGTGGTCCTCGCGGGCTGCGCCGCAGCCGCTGTCGCGCGCACCGCCGCGGCGCTGGCGCCGCGGGCGCTCGAACGGACAGAGGTCACTTGGGTCACGCTGGCGCTCCTGACTCTGCATCCCATCTGGGTGCACCAGACGCTCGGCGGCAGCGCCGTGACGCTGCAGGTCCTGTGCCTCGCGCTCGCGGCACGCAGCGCGCTTCGTCCGTCGCCGAGCCACGGCGAGACGTCGTCCACGCCGCCGAGGCGTTTCGCCCGCCCCCTCGCGGTCGGCGTCTGGCTGGCGCTCGCGGGGCTCTCGCGCCCCGATGCTTGGCCGATCGCGCTCGCGTGTGTGCTGGCTGCGCCGCTGCTGGCACTGACGCGCTGGGTCCTACGGCGGCGTGGCACCGAGGTGTCCTGGAGACCCCAGACGTGGGCGCTCGCGGGCCTCGTCGGCCTGGTGGCAGTGCCGCTCTGGTTGGCCTTCGACCGCGCGCTGACGGGCGACGCGTGGTTCTCCTTCCGTTCGACGACGAGCTACGGCGAGCGCCACGCTGCCGCCGAGACCGTGCGCCCTCTTTGGCAGGCCGCGCTGCGTTACGGGCCGCGCCTGGCGTCGAACCTCGCCGAGGTCTTGCACGGCGGGATCGCCATCGCGGCGCTCTTGGGCATCGCGCGGCTCGCCCGGCGGCGGCCGCTGGAGCTCGCTGTTTCCCTGCTCGCAGCGCTGGCGGTTGCAGCGTTCTACTTGCTGCCGTTCCGCTCGGGCCTACCGCTGCTTCCGCGCTTCCTCGTCGTACCGATCGCCGTCGCCGCTGCGCTGGCTGCGTTCGGCGCGGTGCGGCTTGCGCCGCTCATCCTGCGCTCGCACCCGCGCTTCGCGCTGCTCGCAACGGTCGCGGTAGTGGGCGCGCAAGAGGTCCATGCGCTGAAGGAGCTCCTCGGGGAGCGCTGCCGCCTCGATGCTGCGGCGACAGCCGGATTACTGGAGGCGCTCGATGCGCTGCCGCACCCGCCGACGATCGAACAACCGCTCGTCGTCGCAGCTCGCCGCAAGGGCCTCGCGGTCCTGGCGTTGGGCGTGGACAGCGCTGCAGTCACGACGCTACGCCATATCGACCCCGAAGCTTGGGCCGAGGATCCAGGCGCCTTTGGGCCGGTGGTGTTCGACCCGCGTGACGAGGTCGAACCCTACGTCGGGCGCTGGTCCGCGGTGCTGGGCGCCCCCGAACGCAGCTTTGCGAGTGGCACGGTGCTTCACGCGCCGCGGTGAGCCGCCAGCAGCGTGAAGAAGCCCGGGAAGTAGCGCCGTTCGACCTCGAGTGCCCGCCGCGAGCGCTCGGCGTAACCCTCTTCGAGCTGGAAGAGCGCCTCATGGTCCGTAATCGGACCGAAGCGATTGATGCTGGTGCTGACGAGCTCGAGCGGGGTCGCCGACAGCCAGCCGCACACCTCACGTAGGGTGTGCTGGGTCTCGTGCGGGTGCAGGACCTGATCGCGGAACCACGAGCGCATGAGCGTCTCGTCCCCCTGGTGGACGCGGTCGAGCGCGCGGTACTTCTGGTACGCGGCCTCTTCCCCCTCACGCGCCGCGAGCCCCTGCAGCGCATCCAGGAAGACACGCCGCCCGGGCAGGTGATAGAGCCCGAGGCACAGGTGCCCGCCGGGCGCGACGAACGACGCCGCGTGCAGTACACCGCCGCGTGCGTCACCGGTGTGGTGCAGCACGCCCATCGACACGACGAGGTCGAACGGCGTCGGGCTCCGGTACGCAAAGAGGTCGGCTTCGATGAACTCCGTGCTGCCTGAAACGCCGAGGCGGCGCGCGACGTCGCGGGCGCGAGCCAGCGCCGGCGCCGTGAAGTCGACAGCGGTCATCCGCACCCCGTAGTGCAGCGCCAGCGTGTTCGTCAGCCAGCCCGCGCCAGAGCCCAGCTCGAGCGCACGTCGTACGCGGCCCGAGGACAGGAGCGCGTGCAGGTCGGGATAGACCGCGGCGACTGGGTTCGCTTCGACGGCCTCGGCGGAGCTCTCGACGCCGCCGTGGTAGTTGAACGGGAGCGCTTCGTAGAACGTACGGACAGCGTCACGGACGTGCGCGCGCTCGGGGGCAGGGGATTCCATGGCAGTGATGTACGACCTCGCAACGCGTGCTCGCGCTCAGAGTCCGCGAGTGGCGCGAGCAAGAAGCACAGGCTTCGGAGAACGCGCTGCTGACCTGGCCTCAGTACAACGGATAGATGTTCGGCGGCGTCCCCGAACCATCGCGCGGTCCACGGCTGAAGAGCCCACGGAACCAATGGGCGAAGCGGGTGAACCAAGTGCCGCGCGGCGCGGCGCTGTGATTGGGGACAGAGCTGGGACGGGTCATTGGATGCAGCAGGGGTCAATGGGGCTTCAGAGCTCGGGCGGCCGCGATCGACGCAGATCGCGCTCCATCACGAGTGTATGGGCTGTCGCCGCAGCACGTCGGCTGGCATGGAACGACAGCAGCGCGCCGAGCGCGGGCAGCCACGCCCACGCGACGGGTGCCGCGGCGGCGGCAGCGATCGCGACCGCGGCGACGCCTTGGAGTTGGCGGCGCTGGCGGCTGAGGCGAGCGTGCGCGGCGCGGCAGTCCGCGCAGTGGCGCGTGTGGAGCGTCCAGCGGTCCAGCGCCGCGCGCGGCTCGTGCACGCCGCGCGCGCCGACGGAGCGCAGGCCGATCGCACCAGGTCGGTCGAGGGCGTAACGGTCGATCCACTCGCGGTAACGCAGCACGAGTCGGTCGCTCGTCCGCAGCGGCAGCCACAGCTCGGCGAGGGTCGCGTCGCAACGGTCGATCAGCTCGACCTGACCGCGCACCACGGCCATGTCCTCCTCCAGAAGGAAGCACTGCCCGAGGTGCTCGCGCCAACGCGGTCGCGCGAGGTCTTCGGCCGACCACAGGTTGCCGTACGCGCGGTACAGCATGCGACTCGAGTCCGGTCCGGTCGGCACCGAATAGAGCGCGAGCCCCGAGATACGCTCGGGGTCTTCGAACTCCGAGACGTAGTGCACGAGGTTGGGTGCACGGAACTCGACGTGCGCGCGCTTCAGCCCGCCGGTGCGAGGTGCGCCGTCGAGCCCGAGCGTGCGGAACGTCGCGCGGAAGCCGTCGGGGCCTTCGTGGTCGAAGTCGAACTCGAGGGGTCCGGCGAGGCGTCGGTCGCCTCCCCCACGTGTGCCGGCGTGGGCGACGTGGATGTGCGCCAAATCAAGAACGTTCTCGATGAACCAGTCCTGGCCGTAGGGCAGATCGATCGCGAAGTCGACCGAGTGCACACCAACTCGATCGATCAACGGCGCGGTCGGCGGTGCTGCCGTGACGGGGGGCGCGGTCTCTCCTCCCCACGCCCAGACGAGGCCCTGGGCCACTTGCAGCGGGACCGCGGTTGCGGCGCTGCCTGGCGGCAGGGCGACCCCGTTCGGCTGTTGGGGCGCCTCGACACAGTGACCGCTGCGGTCGAAGCGCCAACCGTGGTAGAGGCACTCGATGGTCCCCCCACACACACGCCCGTCGGAGAGCCGCGCGCCGCGGTGGGGACAACGATCGACCAACGCGACCGGCGCGCCCGCCTCGTCCAAGAAGAGCGCGAGGTGCCGATCCAGGAGCCCGATGCGGTCGATCCGCCCGGGCTCGAGGTCCCGCAGGAACGCGAGCGGGAACCAATGGTCACGCCAGACACTGCTCACGCCGAGCGCTCCCTGTGCGGCAGTTGCACCAGGCCGAGCTCGGCGAGTCGACGCGCGAGCGCAGGCGCGAGCAGAATGTTGCCCGCGTCGTTGTGATGGCCACCCGAGTAGAACTCGTAGAGCTCGCCACCGTGCTGTTTGCGGTGCTCCAAGAGGACCGCGGCAGTGTCGAACACGGGCACCCCCTCTTGGACGAGCGCGTCGAGGAAGAACTCGCGACGCGACGTCGGCCCGAAGAGGTCCGCATGGTCGTGGAACAGCACGTAGACGAGCGCAGCGCCATGCGCTTCAGCGAGCATTCGGTTGGCGCGAATGATGGCGCGGTTCAGCACCGCTTTGCGCGCGAAGCCGTAGTCGTCGCGCTCGGGCGGCTCGGCGCGCATGCGCTCCGCCGCCTCCAAGTAGCTGCGAAAGCTCGGCCGCGCGCGCTTGAAGAAGCGCTCGGGGTCAGGGTCGATCGGCACGTTCTCGACGGCGAGCGAACCGTCCGCGCGCGGTACGACCACCGGCTTCTGGTAGGACCGAATGCGCTGATCCACCCGATCGAAGCTGTGGGTCATGATCCCCATCAGCACGATGTCGGGGCGATCGACGCGGTGCAGCGTCTCGCGCGCGAGAAGGTGCATCTGATCGGGCCCGTAACCACCGACACCGAGGTGCAAGACGTCGGTGTCGTCGAGCGCGCGCTCCAGCAGCGCGGGCAACCAAGCCTCCGGGGCCGCATGCCCCGCGACGAACGAATCGCCGTAGAAGAGCACCTTCTTGCGCCCGTCCCGCTGAAGGCGCTCCGTCGTGTACGGCTCGAGCCCCAGCGGATTCTGGGGCAAGAGCGGCCCTTGGGTCCAACCGAGCCGCGGATGGATACGCAGCGGGTCGATCTTCCCGCAGTAACTGTCCCAGCGCCCCGCGAGCAGCCAGAAGTCGTCGCCGACGAGGGGGTGGGCGTAGAGCGCCGGATCCCGCCAGACCGAGTTCGCGCTCAGGAGCGACACGCGCACCGCGAGCTCCGCGCGCAAGAACGCCGAGCGACTCGGTCTCGGCTCGCGTCGGAGCCCGTCGAGGACCCGGTCGACCTCGGACCGCGCCGCCTCGGCGGCCCCCTCCGACTCGGGGCGCGGACCTCCCCCAGCAGAGGAAAACCCGACGCGCTCCCCAGCAGGGCGCGCGGGCGCAGGCAGGTCGGCAGGACTCATCCGGTGACGGGGCAAGTAGGGCTATCCCCAGGATACCCCGCCCACCGGAGGAAGCCGCATCGCCGCGGCGGACGGCGGACCCAGCGGGTCTCGAAGCGCGATGTCTGTCGCAACAGCGAATCGAACGCGAAACCAAGCCCCCCTCCCGCGACTGCTCCCGGCACACTGGGAGCGATCTCTCCTGCACGCCGCTGCAGCGCCGCGGCCCCGCGTCGTTCGGCAGAGGGACTCCGCGCTCAGGGCCTCCCTCCCGAGCACACCGAGGGCCAGATCACGCACTGGCCCTCCGACGCCCGGAGCGCCGAGACGCTTTCAACGGTTAACCTCGTGCGGTGCCACCCGACCGAGCCAAACAGACGCGCCGCGCTGCGCGCGTGAAGCGTGACTTGGACGCAGTCCTACCTGTCATCGCTTCGATCGGCCTCGCAACCAGCGCCGTCGCTGGGCTCCTTACGTGGTTGGTGCTCCTCGTGCTGAGCTTCGACGGTGGCTGGGGACTCCTGCCGCTCTCGGCGCTCCCGCTGGCGGTGACGGTGCTGGCGTGTGCAGCGCTGGACCTCGCCGTGCACCGCAAACGACGCCGACCAACGAGCCCCACGAATGCGCCTCTCGAGTGATGCCGACACGCGTCGCAACATGGCTCCGTGTGTCCATGCGTGGGTCAGCATGGTCGGCGTCGCAGGTGACTCATGCTCCGAGACCGCCTCGCTAGAGCGATCGTAGGGCGCCTCCTCGCTGCTCGTACGCCTGCCTCAACCACGCGCGATCCACGCTCGACGCCAGAGCGCGGCTGTTGAGTACGACCTCCAGCGGCCCGCACGCGAGCCGCTCGACCTCCTCGATCGCCCAGACCACGCTCTCGCAGATCGACGGGTGCGGGTTGCCGAACACGCCCCCACCGATCAGCGTCAGCACCACGCGTTGTTTGCCCAGGTCGAGCGCGGCCAGCAGCGTGCCCAGGTACGCCGCCCGCAGTAGGTGTCGGCTGATGGCCTCGACGGGACCGCGGAAGGGCTCGCCGCGCCCGTAGAGGCCAGCCGCCAGCGTCGAAGTGAAGACCTGAGCGATGCGCGGCTCGCCTTCGACGGCGCCGTCCCAGTCGTACCCCAGGACGACCTGCGTTCCGTCGTGGACGCCGACCTGGATGTGCTCGAAGCGGTCCTCGAGGGCCTGCGCCGCGGCAGCGACATCACGGAGGTTGGAGGTCATCAGATAGCCACCCTCGACCTTGCCCAAGGCCTTGGGCAGCGCGTCGGCGAGCAGATCGAGCTGTCGCTCCTCGCACTGGACGAACCGGCCTCCTGCACCATCGGGCGCCGCGTAGTGGCGCACGAGGGTCCCGGGGAAGGCGGAGATCGAGGCGCGGGGCCCCTGCGTGGGATCGGAGAGGTAGCTGGTGACGTCGGTGAGGTGGGGCCCCGGTGACTCGAGGCAGTTGAACTGTGAAGCGACCTGGAAGAGCGTCGACGTGGAGGCCAGCGCCTGCAGCGCGCCGATATCGGTGACCGGGTCAGCGCCTTCGATGACCGAGAAGCGCACCGAGGTGGGTCGCCCGGTGGCTTTGTGCGCGACGGCCTTGCGGAGCGCGCCGATGGACCGAGGGGCGAACCTACCGCCAGAGAAGGTCCGGCCTGCTGCTTGGACCGTCGCAAAGCCCTCAGGATCGAAGGCGATCACGTCGTTCGGGGCGGCCGCGACAGCGCGCTCGATGCTGAAGACGAGGCCCCGCTCGCCCTTGCCTCGGGATGCGGCGACCCGCTGCCTGGCGGTGTCCAGCGCCGCTCTGGAACCACGAAGGAGGGTCTCGAGAAGGTCTGTGGTCGTCATGTCGTCCTCCGGGTCGGAACAGCGTATCGAAGGCCGAAGTGAAGACGCGTTCGAACGCGGGACAGGGCCTCGATCCAGACGCACTACCGAGAATGCGGCGCCAGACTGCGCCCTTCGGCCACCGGACGGGGCGGGCGCCGCCGAGTACATCGAGGGCATGCGTTGCTCGCTCACTCCGCAGAGGACATGTCACGTCCCGCGTGCGCTCTCCCTGTTGCTGCTCTTAGCCGGGCCGACGGTGGCGCCTGGGTCCGCTCAGGCCGTCCTGCACGTGCTCGACGCGCCGCCCGGCGTCGATGGCTTCGCAGCGAGCCTCGGCGCCGTCGGTGACGTCGACGGAGACGGTGTCATCGACGTCGCGGCGACGGCGTTCGACTGCCTCCTGCGCGTCTACTCCGGCGCGACCTGGAACGAGTTGTTCCACGTCGCCGTTTGCTCGGCGCCCTTCTATGGTGGGCGCTACGCGCCGCAGGGGCTCGGCGACGTCAACGGGGACGGTCGGGGCGACCTCCTCGTCGCCGACCCGCTCTGGCAGGGGGTCGAGGGGCGCGTGCTCGTGCTCTCCGGCGTCGACGGGAGCACGCTGCACGAGCTCCGGGGAGCGAGCGAGCTCTACGGTTGGTCGATCGCCGCCCTCGGCGACGTCGACGGAGACGGGGTGCGGGACTTCGCGTCGAGCCAGCCGGGCCTCACGAACCCCTTCTTCGGCGTCGCGAGCGTCGACGTCCGGTCAGGTCGCACCGGAGCGCTGCTCTGGCGGCGTTACGCGCAGTCCACCCAAGAGGACCTCGCCGCGCTCGGTCCGGTCGGGGACCTCGACGGCGACGGCCTGGGCGAGTTCGCCCTGGCCCGCCGTCCCTGGGCGGACGCTTGCCTCGGTGGTTCCTGCCCCCCGGTGCTGACGGAGTGGTTCGAGGTCTGGAGCGTCGCAAACGGGCGCCTCTTCGCCGTCGAGCTGCCGCGGATCAGCGGCTTCGCGTCGGTCGGCGACGTCGACGGGGACGGCGGCCCCGACTTCGCGTTGTCGCACTTCGACCGGGCAGACCTGCCCGGCATGTACGGTCGCAGCGCCGTGCGCATCGTCTCCCCCACGCGCGGGGTCCTCGCCGAGTACGTCAACTTGCCGTTCCGAGTCGTCGAGCTCACGCCGATCGCAGACCTCGACGGTGACGGTGTGCCGGAGCTCTTCGCCCACGACCGCTGGGCCGAGGCCGAACGCGGCGCGTTGAACGTGCTCTCGGGCGCGACGGGTGAACCCCTCAACCGCATCGTCGGCGAGGTAGGGCGGAACCTCGGCAGCCAGGCCGACGCCGTCGGCGACCTCGATGGCGACGGTGCGACCGAGGTCGTCGTCTCTGAGGCCCCCGCTGGGTCCCCCAGTCGAATCCTCGTGCTGCGCACCGCCGCGCTGCGCCCGCTCGCACGCTCCTGCGCGGGCCTCCCGAACTCCGTCGGCCCGGGCGCGCGGCTCACCGCGAGCGGCCTGCTCACGGTCGCTGACTCGCGCTTCGTCCTCGGCGTCGAGGGTGTCCCACCGTTCGCGCCAGCGCTCTTCGTGCGCGGCGCTGACCCCGCCGCGCTGCCGTTCGGTGATGGGCTCCTGTGTGTCAGCCCTTTCGCGGGCGGACTCCTGCGGATCGAAGCGCGCGCCGCGAACGCCGCGGGCACGGCTACGACGGACAAGCTCTTCGTCGCCCTGTGCCCGCCTGGCTACGCCGTTACCGCAGGGACGACCTGGTCGTTCCAGTGTGTCTACCGCGACCCCGCGGGCGGCCCCGCTGGCTTCAATGCCTCGGACGCGCTGCGGGGGACCTTCCTCCCCTGAGCCGCGCCGACAGAGCGTCCGCTCGACATGGGAGTCGAAGTCCTTCCGCGCCGCGTCGCGGGACAGCGACGCGAGCGCGGCGACCGCTCGCAAACAGGAGCGCGCCTGCGCGCGTGAACCGGGCTGTCGGTCGCGACGCGCGGTGACCTCAGCTCACGAGACCCGCGAGGTTGCGCTCCAAGAGGGCCTGCTCGAGCTGCAGCTCTGCAAGGCGCTCCCGCTCTGCTGCGACGACCTCGGGGTCGGCACGCTCGACGAACGAGGCGGTGCCGAGCTTCGCCTCCGCGGCGGCGACGGCCTTCTTGACCTTCTCCGCGCGGCCCGCGAGCACGTCGCGCAGCTTGCCGAGGTCGACGCCTTCGCCGAGGGGCACAAAGACCTCGACCGCGCCCGCGACCGCCACCGCGCTGGCGGGCGGCCGCTCGGCCGCAGCGTGGATCGACAGCGACTCGAGGAAACCGAGCGACGTCGCGCGGGCCGCGTGGCGCTCGAGCAAGGCGCGGTCCTCCGCGCGCGGCGCGACCGCGATCGCGGTGAGGGGCTTGCGCTCGCCCACCATGGTCAGCGTGCGCACCTGGCGCACGGCCCCGACGACGCTCTGCACGAGGCCCATCTCGGCCTCGGCGACCTCGTCCGCCGCGAGCCCCGCGGCGTCGGGCCAAGCCGTGACGCAGAGCAGCCTCGGAGCGGGCGCGCCGAGCGCCTCGTGCAGCGCCTTCCAGAGCGCCTCGGTGATGTACGGCGTGAACGGATGCAGCAGCCCGAGGGTGTCCCCGAGCACGCGCGCGAGCGTCCCACGGGCCGCAGCCGCGCTGGCGCCGGTGCCCGTCATCCGGTGTTTGGCGAGCTCGACGTACCAATCGCAGAAGTCGTTCCAAACGAAGCGGTAGAGCTCCGTCGCGGCATCGTTGAAGCGGTACTCGTCCAGCGCCGCCGAGACGATCGCGGTGGTGCGCGCGAGGCGCGACAGCACCCAGCGGTCCTCGAGCGCGGCGTTCGGATCACGGGCCACCACGCCGGCATCGGTGCGCTCTCCGCCGAGGTTCAGCAGGACGAAGCGCGCCGCGTTCCAGACCTTGTTGCAGAACCGGCTGCCTTGTTCGAAGCGATCCGTGGAGAGCTTGACGTCCTGGCCCTCTTTCGTGAGCAACACGAGCGAGAACCGCACGGCGTCGGCGCCATACTGCTGGATCATGTCGAGCGGGTCGATGCCGTTGCCCGCCGACTTGCTCATGCGTTTGCCCTTGCCGTCGAGCACCGTCGCGTGGATGTAGCAGGTGCTGAACGGGTTGCGCCGTTCCCCCATCTCTTCGGGCATGAAGGCGTACCCCGCCATCACCATGCGCGCGACCCACAGGTAGATGATCTCCTGGGCCGTGGACAGGAACTGCGTGGGATAGAAACGGCGCAGGTCCTCCGCCGCTTGATTCGGCCAACCCAGCGTCGCGATCGGCCACAGCCACGAGCTGGCCCACGTGTCGAGCACGTCCGGGTCCTGCCGCACGAGCGGCTTGCCGGTCTTCGGATGCGGGTCGCCGAGCTGGAGCTCGTCGACGGACGCGACGGGGGTCTCGTCTTCGTCGTACCACACGGGGATGCGGTGCCCCCACCAGAGCTGGCGCGAGATGCACCAGTCCTGCACGTTCTCGAGCCAGTGCAGGTAGACCTTGCCCCAGCGCTCCGGCCGGAACTGCAGCGCGCCCCCCTTCAGGGCGGCGATGGCCGGCTGCGCGAGCGGCGCCATTTTCACGAACCACTGCTCGCTGACGAGCGGCTCGATCGGCGACTTCGAGCGGTCCGAGGTCGACACGTTGTGCACGATGTCCTCGACCTTGGGCAGGAGCCCGAGCTCTTCGAGCTCCTTCACGACGCGCTTGCGCGCCTCTTCGCGCGTGAGGCCCGCGAACGGACCGCCGTTCTGGTTGATGCGCCCGTCCTTCTCCAGGATGTTGACGATCGGCAGGCCGTGGCGCTTGCCGCGCTCGTAGTCCGCGGGGTCGTGGCCCGGCGTGATCTTGACCGCGCCCGAGCCGTAGTTCGGATCCACGGTCTCGTCCGCGACGATCGGGATCTCGCGGTCGAGGAACGGCAGGCGGCAGGTCGTGCCGATCAGCGCTTTGTAGCGCTCGTCGTCGGGGTGCACCGCGACGCCGGTGTCACCCAGCATCGTCTCGGGGCGCGTCGTCGCGACGATGAGGTGCTCCCCGGGCCGCGCCGTCAGCGGGTACGCGAGGTGCCAGAGCTTGCCCTTCTGCGAGACGTACTCGATCTCGTCGTCGGAGACGGCCGTCTGCAGCACGCAGTCCCAGTTGACGAGGCGCGCGCCCCGATAGATCAGGCCGCGCTCCCAGAGGTCGACGAAGCTCATGCGGACCGCGCGGGAGAGGTCCTCGTCCATCGTGAACTTCGTGCGCGTCCAGTCGCACGAGCAACCGAGGCGCCGGAACTGCTCGAGGATGATCGAGCCGTGCTCTTCCTTCCAATCCCAGATGCGGCGCAGGAACTCGTCGCGGCCGAGGTCCTGGCGCGTCTGCTTCGTCTCCGCGTAGAGCTTCTTCTCGACGACGGCCTGCGTCGCGATGCCGGCGTGGTCGGTGCCGGGCACCCACAGGGTGTCGTAGCCTTGCTTGCGGCGGTGGCGGACGACGATGTCCTGGATCGTGCCGTTCAGCGCGTGGCCCATGTGCAGAACGCCCGTGACGTTCGGCGGCGGGATCATCACCGTGAACGTCCGACCGCTCCCCTGGCCGGGGGGCGGCGGCTGAAAACAACCGGCGGCCTCCCACGCGGCGTAGGTGGCCTCTTCGAACTCGGAGGGCGTGTAGCGGGTCGACAGTTCCATGGACCTCTCCTCGGCCG
>CAYOBN010000068.1:26433-27670 GCA_964402175.1 uncultured Planctomycetaceae bacterium
GTCGCGCGGCGTCAGCCCGGGCCGAGGGCCGTCGCCAACCCCCGCTGCACGTCGGGCAACGGAGTGGCGAGGTGGCGCGCCGCGCGGCGCGCGTCCAGGGACACGTCCTTGGGCCGGGGTGCGCCGGTGTCGACGCTCGCCTGGGTCACCGGGCGCACCGCAGCCGCCGCCTCTGCCGCCCCGAGGCCCATCGCACCGAGGACCGCGAGCCCGAACGCGTGGCGCGAGATGCGCTCCGGCCCCGCGATGTGCACGACCCCGCGCACGTCGTGGTCGAAGAGCTCCACGAGCGCCCGCGCGGCGTGTGTGACCTCGAGCGGCGTGCGGAACTCGTCGACGAAGAGGCCTGGCACTTCGTCGCGCTCGACCGCCGCGAGGACCGCGTCGCTCGCCCCGAGCCCGCGCCCCGCCGAGTCGCCGTAGAGCAGCGGCAGGCGCGCGACGACCGCGGCCGGATGTGCAGCGAGCACCGCGCGCTCCCCCGCGAGCTTCGTCGCTCCGTACACCGAGACCGGCGCGGGTTCGTCGTCTTCCCGGAAGCCGCCGCGCGGCGCGTCCGTCGCGCCGAACACGAGGTCCGTCGACACGTGCACGAGCCGCGCCCCGTTGGCGGCGCACCACGTCGCAAGCGCCCGGGGGAGCTCCGCGTTCAAGAGCTCGGCCCGCGCGGGGTCACGCTCGCAGTCCGCCGCGCGGGAGAGCGCCGCGCAGTGCACGACCTCACACGGCGCCGCGCGCTCCAACAAAGCGAGGAGTCCCTCGGGCAGCTCCGCCGAGATCCACTGTGCCGCGTCGCGCGGCGTCGTGTAACGCGGCGCGAGCAGCACGTCGCGCCCCGTCGCGACGACCAAACGACCGAGCGGATCCGCGAAGGTCCCGTCGCGCCGGTTGCGCGCGACCGCTGCGGCGACGACGTGCGCGCCGAGGAACCCGGAGGCGCCGGTGACGAGGGTGGTACGTTCAGTCATCACGAAGCGAGGCGGCGCGGGGTGCGGGGTCGGCGCAGCATTATCCCCGAGAACCCGCGCGCATGCATCTGGCCAATCCGGCGGACGTGCGCGATCACGGCCCACGGCAAGACCGCCCCAGCAGAGCCCCCCTCCCGCCCTCTCGCCCGCTCGCCGTCCAGCCGGACGGACGGACCACGAGAGATCGCAGGAGCCCACACGTGCTCGGTGCGAGGGTCCAGGCCCTGCTGCCGACGGCCGGGCCCGGCTGGAGCAGTGCAACTGGACCA
>CAYOBN010000069.1:0-27328 GCA_964402175.1 uncultured Planctomycetaceae bacterium
GCTCGCGCGCGCTGCGCGCGCGAGCGGGCCGCCGCCGCGCGCCGCACCGCCAACTCGTACCTGGTACCGTTCGACGCGTTCAGTTCGGGCGTCGCAGGGTGGCAAAGCGCTCCGGCCACGTCCGCCGTCCGACGCCGCGGGTCACGGGCGAGTCTTCGACGACGTGCAGCTCCGGCGCGAGGACCGCTGCGACGTCGGCGGTCGACATCCCATGTGGGGGACCACCCTCGGCCTCCGGTTTGCCGACCGGGAACACCAGCGCGACGTAGGCGCCTTCCGGCGCCAGACACGCGACCGCGACGCGGCCCCACTGCGCGCGCAGCTCCCGCGGCAGCGCGCAGAAGAAGGTGTGATCCCAGATCAAGTCGAACGTTCCGCCGAGGCGCTCCGGCGTCAGCGCCAACACATCGCCCACGACGACGCTGCCGCCGCCGCGCGCGAGCTCCGCGGCGATCTCTGTCGCCGCAGTGGGGACCAGGTCCACCGCCGTCACGCACCAACCGCGGCGCGCCAACGCGAGCGCATCGTGGCCGCGGCCGCAGCCCGGCACCAGCGCCCGGGCGCCCCGCCGCGGGGGAGCGAGCGCTCCGCTCGCGAGCCGCAGCGACAGCTCCGGATGGGGCCCGCCGAGGTCCCAAGGTGTGTCCCCGTCGGCATAGTGCCGTGCCCAGTCGTAGCGCGCGCAGTTGCTCACACCGACACGATACCCGAGCGCCCTGCGTGGTACCTTCCGCCCATGACCTGGCTGTCCCCGTTGCTGTCCGCGGCCCTCTTCGTGGGCCAGACCTCCGACGCGCCTTGGCCCGATTACCGCGGCCCGGCGCGCGACGGCGACGTCCGCGGTCGAGCGCTCCCCGATACCTGGTCCGAAGAGCACAACGTGCGCTGGAAGAGCGCCGTGCACGGGCGCGGTTGGTCCTCCCCCGTCGTCCTGGATGGGCGCGTCTGGCTGACCACCGCGACGCCTGAGGGCAGCGCGCTCTCCGTGCTCGCGTTCGACCTCGAAACCGGCGCCCCGGTCGTCGATCGTGTGCTCTTCACCGTCGCCGAACCCGAGCACCGCAACGCGCTCAACAGCTACGCGTCCCCGTCCCCCGTCGCGGGCGACGGCCGGGTCTACGTGTCCTTTGGCACCTACGGCATCGCGTGCCTCGACGGAGCGACGGGGGAGTCTCGTTGGGAGCGGCGCGATCTCGTGTGCGACCACATGGAAGGCCCCGGGTCCTCGCCGATGCTGCACGCGGGGCTCGTCTACCTGCACGTCGACGGCGGCGATGTCCAGTACATCGTGGCCCTCGATGCCGCGACGGGCGCGATCGTCTGGAAGACCAAGCGCAGCGCCGAGCTCGCACCCCTCGCCCCCGACGTGCGCAAGGCGTACAGCACGCCGGTGCTCGCGCGCTCGGCCCGCGGCCGCGACGAGCTCGTCTCGTCCGGCGCGCAGGCGACCTACGGCTACGATCCGCGCACCGGCGCCGAGCTCTGGCGGGTGCGCCACAAGGGTTATTCGATGTCGTCGCGCCCGATCCTGGTCGGCGATACCGTCATCGTCACCACCGGCTTCGACCGGCCCGAGCTCTGGGCGATCCAACTCGGCGGCGACGGAGACGTCACCGCGACCCACGTCCGCTGGCGCAATACCCGCGGCGGACCCACGATGCCGTCCCCTGTGATCGTCGACGGATTGCTCTTCCAATCGAGCGATCGCGGCATGGCGTCGTGTGTGGACACCGCGACGGGGGAGACCCTCTGGCAAGAGCGCCTCGGCGCAGACGTCTGCGCTTCGCTGCTCTCCGCCGACGGCCGCATCCTGGCGTTCGACCGCGACGGCAAGGTCACGATGTTCGCCCCAGAGCGCTCGTTCAAGCGCCTCGGCGAGGCCCGCCTCGAGCGCGGTTTCATGGCCTCGCCCGCGGTCGTCGGAGCCGCGCTGCTCCTGCGCACGGAGACCCACCTCTACCGCATCGAAGCGACCGACTGATGAAAGCGCTGACATTCCAAGGCGTGCGCGATGTGCGCGTGCTCGCTGTGCCCGACCCCGTGCTCTGCGAGCCCACCGACGCGCTCGTGCGCGTCGAGCTCGCAGCGATCTGCGGCTCCGACCTGCACCCGTTCCGCGGGCACGAGCGCGGCCTCGACGTCGGGACGGTGCTGGGACACGAGTTCCAAGGCGAGGTCATCGCCGTCGGTAGCGCCGTCCAGCGCTGGCGCCCCGGTGATCGCGTCGTTGCACCGTTCTCGACGAGCTGCGGCCAGTGCACGGCGTGCACGCGCGGCCTGACTTCGCGCTGCGAGCGCGGTCAGCTCTTCGGTTGGGTCCAGGGCGGCCGCGGCCTCCACGGCGGCCAAGCCGAGCTCGTGCGTGTCCCGCTCGCGGACGGCTCGCTCGTGGGCATTCCCAACGGCACCGATCCAGCGCTGCTCTTCGCAGGGGACATCCTGTCGACCGGCATGTTCCTCGCAGAGCTCGGCGAGGTCGCGCCCGGCAGCACCGTCGCCGTCATCGGCTGCGGCCCCGTCGGTCTGATGGCGATCCTCGCGGCCCGCGCGCGCGGCGCTGCGCAGGTCTTCGCGCTCGACGTGCTGCCCGAGCGCCTCGCGCTGGCGACCGAGTTCGGCGCCGCCGCCGTGCACGCGGACGACCGTGGCGCCTGGCCCAAAGGCGTCGATGCGGCGCTGGAAGCCGTGGGCTCTCCGGAGTCGACGCGCCTCGCCTACGAAGTCGTGCGGGCGGGAGCGGTCATCGCTGCGGCGGGCGTGCACACCGAAGCGCACTTCGCGATCACGCCCGGCGAGGTCTACGACAAGAACCTGACCTATCGAGCGGGCCGCGCTCCGGCGCGGCGGTTCATGGAGGCCGCCCTCGCGCTCGGGCAGAGCGCAGGGGTCGCGCGGATCGTCTCGCACCGCCTGCCGCTCGCCGAGGCCCGCGAGGGGTACCGCATCTTCGACGAGCGCCTGGACCGCGCGACGAAGGTCTTACTCGAGCCGTGATCCGCTTCTAGACCTGGCGCGAACCTGCAGGCGCTGCGGCCTACAATCGCGCCATGTTCCCCTCTGCACTGCTGACGCTGTTGCTCACAGCGCCCCAGGATGCGGCGCCCCAAGCTCCGGCGCGCCCGGACCAGGCGCCTCCGGGCCAGGCGCCCCCGGGCCAGGAGCGCTGGACGAGCTTCCGCGGCGACGCGGGCCTCTCGGGGGTCTCCGCGACGACCCTGCCCGACGCGCCCGAGCTCCTCTGGACTGCAACAGCAGGCGGTGCGATCACGTCGTCGCCCGTCGTCGCCGACGGGCTCGTCTATTTCGGCTCGGACGACAAACACCTGCACGCCGTCGACGCCGTCACGGGCGAAACACGCTGGAAGTTCGCGACCGAGGACTTCATCGAAGCTCCGCCGTTCCTGACCCAGGGCCTCGTGATCGTGGGCTCGAACGACTGCTCGGTGTACGCGCTCGACGCGCGCACGGGTGAGCTCCGCTGGCGCCACGCCACCGAGGACAAGGTCCTCGCCAGCGCCAATCTGGTCCAGCTCGAGGGTGGACCGGCGCTGGTCATCGGCTCGTACGACACCCGCCTGTACTGCCTCGACACCAAGACCGGCGCGGTGCGCTGGACCTACACGACGGACAACTACATCAACGGCTGCGCGGCGATCGACGCGGGGCGCGCGATCTTCGGCGGCTGCGATGCCGTCCTGCACGTCGTCGATGTGACGCGCGGCGAACGGGTCAGCGCCGTCGAGCTCGGCAGTGATTGCCACATCGCAGGTTCCATCGCGTTCCTCGACGGGCGCGCGTACTTCGGCCACTACGGGAACGCGTTCGTCTGCGTGGACGTCGCGAAGAGCGAGATCGTCTGGACCTACACCTCGCAGGACCAGGCGTTTTTCTCGTCGCCAGCGATCACCAGCGACCGCGTCGTCTTCGGCGGCCGTGACCGGCACCTGCACTGCGTCGAGCGCGCGACCGGCGCGCCGCTCTGGAAGTTCCGCACGAAGCGCAAGGTCGACAGCTCACCCGTGATCGCGGGCGACAGGGTCGTCTTCGGCTCCGGCGACGGCCGTGTCTACATGCTCTCCCTCGCCAAAGGCGAGGAGCTCTGGAGCTACGACCTGGGCGAGCCCATCCTGTCGTCGCCCGCCGTCGTCGCGGGCAAGGTCTACATCGGGGCGAACGACGGCCAGCTCTACTGCTTCGGCGCGCGGCCCAAAGCGAGCGAGGGCGCGCCGCAGCCGACCGAGGGCGGAGGTTCCAGCCGATGAGCGACACGACCTCGAAGGAGACCGTCCGCACACGGGCCGGGAACTACTTCATCTCCAACTACCCGCCGTATTCCTTCTGGAACAAAGGGGCGCTCGAAGCGCTCGAGGAGCGCCTCGCGACGTACGCGCCCGCGGACCTGCCGCTCGGGCTCTACGTCCATATCCCGTTCTGCCGCAAGCGCTGCGACTTCTGCTACTTCAAGGTCTACACCGACAAGAACGCCAAGGAGATCCGCCGCTACCTCGACGGCGTCGCGCGCGAGCTCGACAACTATCGCAGCGTGCCGTACGTCAAACACCGCCGGCCGCGGTTCCTCTACTTCGGCGGCGGCACGCCGAGTTACCTGTCGACCGAACAGCTCGAAGCGCTCTTCGCGGCGCTGCGCGAGCGCCTCGATCTGTCGGGCCTCGAGGAGGTCACGTTCGAGTGTGAACCAGGCACGCTCTCGCTCGCCAAGCTGCAGACGCTGCGCCGCCTCGGCGTGACCCGGCTCTCGCTGGGCGTCGAGAACTTCGACCCCGAGCTCTTGGAGCGCAACAACCGCGCGCACCGCGCGGACGAGATCGAGCGCACCTACCGCTTCGCCCGCGAAGTCGGCTTCCCACAGGTCAACATCGACCTCATCGCGGGGATGGTGGGCGAGACCGACGGGAACTGGACCCGCAACGTGCGCGAGACCCTGCGGCTCGCGCCGGACAGCGTCACGATCTACCAGATGGAGGTGCCGTACAACACGACCCTCTATGCACGGATGAAGGAGTCCGGCGACGCGGCGGCACCCGTCGCCGATTGGGAGACCAAGCGCCGCTGGGTGGACGAAGCGTTCACGGCCCTGCGCGGAGCCGGGTACACCCAGAGCAGCGCCTACACCGCCTACAAAGGCGCTGGTACGAGCTTCTTGTACCGTGACGCGCTCTGGCACGGCGCGGACCTGCTGGGCCTCGGTGTGTCGTCGTTCTCGCACCTCGGCGGGGTCCACTTCCAGAACGAAGCCTCGTTCGATGCTTACCTGGAGAGCGTCGAGAACGGGGACCTGCCGATCTCGCGCGCCTACGCGCTCGATGCGGACGAGCGACTGATCCGCGAGTTCGTCCTGCAGCTCAAGACCGGCGCCGTGAACTGCGCCGCATTTGTCCAGAAGTTCGGCGTGGACCCACGCCAGCGCTTCCGCGACGCCATCGACCAGCACGTGCGCGACGGGCAACTCCGGCTCGTCGGCGACACGGTGCGCACGACGCCGGGCGGGTTGCTCGTCGTCGACTCGCTCCTGCCAGCGTTCTTCCGGCCCGAACACGTGACCGACCGTTACGTCTGAGGTCGCACACGGACTCGCTGCGATGCGCATCCTGCAACTGACCCCAGGCACAGGCAACTTCCTGTGTGGTAGCTGCATGCGCGACAACCAGCTCGTGCAGGAGCTGCGCCTGCTCGGCCACGACGCGCTCATCGCACCGCTCTATCTGCCCTTCGCGCTCGAAGGCGAAACACACGCGGAGCTGCCCGTGCACATGGGCGGGATCAACGTGTACCTGCAGCAGAAATGGCCGTTGTTGCGCCTTCTGCCGCGGTTCTTGCACGACAGACTCGACTCCCCGCGCCTCCTGCGCCTCGCCTCACGCAATGCGCGCATGACCGACGCAGAGAGCCACGGTCCGATGGCGCTGTCGATGGTCCAAGGCGAAGAAGGACGCCAGCGCGACGAGCTTCGGCGCCTTGTCGATTGGGCCACGACTCTCGGCCCGATCGACGTCGTGGTCCTCTCGAACATCATGCTGGCGGGGCTCGCGCGCGAGCTGCGCGCCAAGCTCGGCTGCCGGATCGTCTCGACGTTGCAGGGAGAAGCGCCCTTCCTCGACAACCTCGGCCCACGCTACTCCAGCGATTGCTGGCGCGAGCTCGGCGCGCGCGCTCGAGAGCTCGATGCACTGATCGCCGTCAGCCGCTACACCGCGGAGCTGATGACCGAGCGCCTGCGCTTGGATCCGAGCTGCGTCAGCGTCGTCTGGAACGGGATCGATCCCGAGGGTTTCCCTGCGCGGGATCCCCTGCGCGAGGCTCCGCGGCCTCCGACCGTCGGTTACCTCGCCAGGATGTGCCGCGACAAAGGCCTCGCGACCCTCTTCGAGGCGTTTGTCGCGCTGAAGCGCGCCGTCCCCGACGCGCGGCTCGTCGCAGCGGGGGTGGTGTTGAACGAAGACCGCGAGCTCTTGGACGACCTCCGTCGGCGCAGCGAGGCGCTGGGTTTCGCCGCGGACGTCGAGCTGCTCGGCCCGGTGTCGCGCGAGGAGAAGGTCGCACTCCTGGGCCGCATCGACGTGTTCTCGGTCCCCGCGACGTACGGTGAGTCGTTCGGGCTCTATCTGCTGGAAGCCTGGGCGCGCGGCGTGCCCGCGGTCCTGCCGCGACACGGAGCGTTCCCCGAGCTCGTCGAAGCGAGCGGCGCCGGCCTCCTCGTCGCGCCCGACGATCCCGACGCCTTGGCCGCGGGCCTCGCAGAGCTGCTGCAGGACCGCGCGCGAGCGCTGGCCCTGGGCGCCGCCGGTGCGGTGGCCGTCCGCGAGCGCTTCACCGCAGCGCGCATGGCCCGCGAAGTGGCCCAGCGGCTGCTCCCTTAGGCGCCCGCATCATGTGGGAGTCCTGGCCTATCCGTGCGCGGCTCTGCTGCTCGCAGCGATCGCCACTGCGGCGCACGTGAGTTCGCCCGAGTGGGTCGTTCCAGGTGCAAGCGCGCTGCGGCCTTGCGCGGGCGCGGCGCTCTGGCATCGCTGGATCGAGCAGCGTTCCCGCCGCGGACAGCCCTTACCGAGGCTCCGGTGGATCGCGATCGCTTCAGCCGTGTTGGTTGCGCTCGCGGTCGTCGGCGGTGGGGGCTCGAACCTCACGCAGGGCGCGTCACAGCGCTTCATAGCGGAGATCCGCGAGCTCGATCGCTTGGGTGTGGTCGGTGTCCGTACCGCGCGGCCCGATGGACGGATGGGACGCCCCGATGATCCAGGCCGCTCGAACTAAGGCGCCTTCGACGCCTTGCTATCCATCGCGCAGGTCGGCGACAGCGACGTCGTTCGCGTTCGCCGTTCCGCTGAGTCGTGACGCGCTCGTGCGCGGCGAGGCGCTCGTGTACCTATCGGTCAACGACCGTCCAACGCTGCGTGGGGTCGACTTCTTGGACAACGCCGATGGCCGCTAGCGGATCGAGGCCACGCTGACCTCGTCGATCGACAACCCGGCCCTCGAACAGGTCGTCCTCTGTGCCCGGTAGGTCTTGCATGCGGGCGACTTCGCGCCGGGGCTCTGCGTTGCGTCCTTGACACCGTCCACGACGGGTGCGCCTTCGCGTGCGCGACCGATCGAAGCCAGCGCACCGCCTCAGCGCGAATAACCGAGCGCCTTCAAGCGCTCGATCTCTTCGGGCGTATTGACGACGGGCAGCACGTCCCCCGCGCCCGCTTCGAGCCACAGGAGCGCACGGCGCTCGCGCGGCCAGACGGAGTCTTCGCCGACGCGCTGTTCGATCTCGCCCCGCGGGATCGCTGCGGGCAGCCGCAGCGGAGCGCGGCTCTCGCGCAGCTCCAGCCCCGCGAGCGGAGCGCCGTCGAGGGTCGCATCGATGTTGAGCACGCTGCCGCGACACCAGAAGACGAGCTCTTGGCGGCCGTCCGACAGGGTCGTGTCGAGCGCCAGGTACGTCCGACCCAGGTCCATTTCGAAGTGGCGCTCGTCCACTGCGGGATGGGCGACGAAGTTCGCATCGAAGAGGTCGTCCGTGCCGATGCGTACGACCAGGCGCTGCCCCGCTTTGCCGCGCACACGCAAATGGAACCGGCCGCGGTCGATGTGCTGGCGGCGGAAGGCGTCGAGCGCAGCGCGCCCGCGGGCCACGACGTCGGGATGCTCCGACGCGATGTCGCGCAGCTCACCTGGATCCGCGACGGTGTCGTAGAGCGCTTCGGTGTGGAACAGGGGATCGTGCAGGTACTTGAAGCGCCCTTCGATCCAGGCCTTCTCGGCCGAGCTGTCGTAGGTCGGGTACTCGATGAAGACCGGGTCCGACGCGGGCGCGTCGGCTGCCAGCCGGTCGACGCCCTGGAACGCCGCGGGCTTGGAGATCCCGAGCAGCCCGAGCAGCGTCGGCGCCAGGTCGATGGCGGCGACAGGGCGGTCGATCACGAGCCCTTGGTGTCGGCCCGGGACCCGGACCAGCATCGGGATGTGCACCTGATCGTCGAACAGCGTGTAACCGTGGTGGTAGTGCCCGTGGTCCAAGAGCCCTTCGCCGTGATCCGCGACGAGCGCGATGATGGTGCGCTCCCACTGGCCGCTCGCGCGCAGCGCAGCCAGCACTTGCCCGATGCCTGCGTCGGTCTCGTGGATCTCTGCGTCGTAGTAGTCCGCGACGAAGCGCTGCTCGCTCTCCGTCAGCTCCGGCGGCTTGGGCGGGCCTTCGTGGGCGAACCAACGCCGGCCGGGGCGGGGATCCAGCACCTGGAACGGCACGTTCGGCCGCGACCCGCCGAAACGACCCGCATCGGCAGGATCTGCGAACTGCTCGCGGGTCTCACGCGACGTGTCGTACGGCAGGTGCGGATCCATGATGTGCCAGAACATCAGCCACGGAGTCGCAGTGTGCGCTTCGACGAACGCAGCGACGCGGGGCGCGTCCTGGGCGACGGACTCCATCGCCCAAGCCGAGCGGTACGCATCGAAGCCTTGGTCCAGGCCATATCTCGGCGAAATCAAGCCGTTCGCGACGACCCCTGCGGTCTCGTAGCCGTTCCGGGCCAGGACCTCCGCCAGCGCCAACGTCGTCGGATCGATCGGCTCCCATTCGTCATGGCCGCCGCGCCCAGCGCCGTGCACGGACGGGTAGAGCGACGTCAGCGTCGACGAGAACGACGGCAACGTCCAAGGCGCCTGCGACCGCGTCCGCGTGAAGCGCACCGCTTCGTTCGCCAGAGCCGCCAGATTCGGCGTGGTGTCGCGCGAGTAACCGAACGCCGACATGCGGTCCGCCCGCAGGGTGTCGACACCGATCAGCAGCACGTTGAACGCCTCGGGCGCAGCGCCGTCGCCGAGCGGCTCGATCCGCGGCGTCGCGATCAAGAGCGCGTCCAGCGGATCGGGCTCGGCATCGACGTCCGTGACGCGGAAGGACAGCGTGCCGGTGCGGCCCGCGACGGGACTCAGGTCCACGAGCACCTCGCGCCAGCCGCGGGTCTCACGGTCGTTCTTCGGGTCGAGGGTGACCGCGGCCAGCGAGGACACACCCGAGTCCTCGCGGAACTCGATCGAGAGGGTGCTGCCGTCGCCGCGCTCGCGCGCCGCCTCGGGCAGCGCGCCGACCTGGAGACGCAGGCGCGGCTTCGTGTTCTGCGCGGGGAGGGTCAGCGGAAAGCCGAGCGAGCCGTCGCAAGGTACGAGGACCGCGTCGCGGACCTCGCCCAGGAGGTCCACACGCAGGCGCCACGGTGTCTCGCGCTCCTGCCCGTCGCGCGGCCGATAACGCCGCGCCAGATGCTGCAGCGCAGCGGCTTCGTCCAGCGGCTGCTCCGTGAGCTCCAGGTCGTCGAAGCGCGTGATCGCGCTCGCTTCGCCGCCGCTGCGGTGCAGGAGCTGCACCTCGATGGTCTCGGTCGCGCTGCCCGTCACGAACTCGACTTCGACGTAGTCCCAGCCGGCGGGGTCGATGCGCCGCGACACACGCTCGCTCGTCTGGCGGCGCAGGCGCGACGGAGTCGGGTCCGTCACGGCAGCGCGGTACTCGACGATGCGCAGCGCTTCGCGGCTGGACGGATCGTCGGCGCCCGGGTGCCCCTCGACTTTGACGCGCGCGCGCACGCTCCACTTCGCGCGGCCGCGCGCCGGGAAGAGCAGCGAGGCGCGCGACAGGTCCTGGGGCAGCTCCGGGCCGAGCTGCAGACAGCCGCCCGTGCGCCCGCCTTCCGCGGCGAGGACCGCGGGCGCCGCGCTCCAGTCGAGGTCGCGCCCGTCGAGCCGCGCGGACCAGAACGCCTCGGGCCGCTGGCTGTCGAAGTCGTAGCGCACCGTGACGGGCGCTGGAGCGTCAAGAGACGCCTCGGGTGCCTGCCGCACGGCCTCCGGCATGAGGTCGAAGAGGCGCACGCGCACGGGCGCTTCGGCAGCGGGTTGCTCCCCCGCGCGCGAGCGCGTCAGCGCGGCGGCGACGAGGAGCGGCAGGAGGCAGAGCGAAAGGTGCGTGGTGCGGCCCATGGCAGCACGGTACCCGACGGACCGCCGTCCCGCTCGTCAGCGGCTGACGTGCAGCAGTCGGCCCTTGGTCTCCCGTGCGAGCCGACCGAGCGCCTCGGCGTAGGCGGGGCTCGGGTCGATCAGGGCGACATCCACGACGATGCCGCGGAAGCGCTGCGTCGCGAGGGCTTCGTCGACGATCAGCTCCAGGTCCTCGCGGGCGCCCTCTGTGCCACCGCTGCGCGCCAGCACCAACACGCGGTCGACCTCGGGCTCCAGCAAGGCGGCCTGCAAGGCGCCGTGCAGGTCGCCGCGCAGGTCCGAACGGCTGGACCGGAGCTCAGCGGTGGCGAACGCGACCAAGTCCGGCAGCGCCTCCAGTTGGTGCGGCGCGAGGGTGCCGTGCAGGCGCGTGAGCTCGGGCACGGTCTTCAAGATGTCGAACTCGGCGCCGCGGCAGACGTGCTCCAAGAGCTGCGCGAGCGCCTGGCTCAGCAGCGCGTCGGAGACCGGCAAGGGGCTCCCTGAGCCGCGCCGTTCGGCCGCTGCACCGACCCGGCGATTGCGCACTGCCGAGGCGACGGGCGCAGGATCTTCGACCGACTGCCCCACACCGAGGTGCACGACGAGCGCCAGCCGATCACTGCGCGGCTCGAGCGCAGCGAGCTCATCCACCGTGATGCGCTGCGCGGCCCCGCGGGGCTCTACCAGCAGCACCCCGGACGAGGTCCATTCCATCGGCAACGCCATGACGTGCGCGCGCCACGCTTCGACGTCGAGGCCGAACGTCTGGCCCGTCCGGTAGCGCAGGGTCTCCACCGCGCGCCACGCGAGGCCCAAGCGCTCCTCGCGCTGGATGAAGTCGACGAGCCACGTCACCGCCTCCCGATCGCCGCGCCAGTCGAGCATATTCAGCACGTTTGCGCGCACGCGTGGGTCGCGGCTGCGCAAATACCGCTCGAGCGAGCTGTTCGGCTCTCTGAGGCCATAACGCTGCGCAGCTTCGATCGCCGCGCCGTAGATCAGCGGCCGCGGCCTGCCGCGCAGCAAGGTCGCGGCGTAGCGCTCGGCGCGGGTCGGGCTGAGCGCTGCGAGCGCCACCAACGCGGCGCCGCGGGCCTCGTCCGGTTGTTTGCCGCGCAGCCAAGCTTGCAGCGCTTGCGCCGTCGCCTCCAAGTCACCCGACAGGCGCTCCGACGCGCCCAAGCGTTCGAGCGTCCCCAGCAGCGCGACGCACTCCGGGTTGCCTTCGCGTGGCAAATAGGCCGCGATGCGTGCCGCATCCATGCGGGCCTGCACTCGGCCGAGCGCGTCGGCCGCGCGCACGCGGACCGCGATGTCGGGGTGCTGCAACCCGAGCGGGCCGAGGAGCGCATCGACCGCCTCGGGCGTCGAGAACGCCGCACAAGCGCGCTGCGCCGCGTCGGCGATGCGGACCGTCGGATCCACCAGGGCCGCGATGACCCGGCTGACGGCCTCGGGTTCGGAGCTCCGCGCGAGCCGCAGTAGCGCCTCGACGCGCGCGGCGACCTCGTCCTCCGGGAGCGCGATGCGCAGGACCCCCGAGGGCAGGATGTCGGGCAGCGGACCTTGGAGGGCTAGGGCGGCTTCGGACCCGAGGAGCTGCAGCGCGGCGAAGGCTGCGACCCCCGGCAGCCGAGGGAGCTTGGTGCGGAATGTGGCAGGCATGCCTCTGGTATCCGCACAGCGCCGCCCGGTTACAGGTGTCGGTGCGTGCACGGCGGTGACGTCGCGCCACTCGCGCGGTATAGACTCCGACGCCTATGTCGATCTCAGCCCCTCTGCTGACTCTCGGCCTGGCCCTCGGCCTGGCCCTCGGCGCGCCCGAGGAGGCCCCTCTGCCGGTCCTGAAACCGGGCGCTTCGCTCGCGGGCTTCCGCTTGGCGGACCTGACCACAGGGGAGCCGCGCGAGGTCGCCGCTGGCGGACCGACCCTGCTGGTCATCGCCGCGCCGAGCGACGCGACAGCGCTCGCCAAAGCGCGCAAGCTCGCCGTGGAGCTGGCTTCGACCGGGCCCGATGCCATCCGCCTGCGGGTCGTGGTGCGCGAGCTCCACGCCGATCGAGGGCGCCTGCTCCTCGAGTGGCTCGTCGGTCTGCCCGAGGTCGTAGCCGAGGCGCTCCTCGACCCGTACAGCACGCTCGCGCCAGGCAGCCCCTCTGTCACGGCGCTCATCGACACCCGCGGTCTCATCGTCGCCGTCGATGTCCCCCTGGACGCCGCGGCGCCGCTCGCGGCGCTCCTGCGGGCGCAGCCGCCGCAGCCTGACAACGCGCCCGTGAGCGACCTGGACGAGGCCGAGCGCGCGGAGCTGCTGCGCGGCGACAGCGACGCCGAAGTGCGCCTGCTGGAGCGCCGCGCCAGCGCCGCCGACGCGACCGCGTTCGACCTCGTGCGCGCGGGAACTGCGCGTTGGCTGCGGCATCAGAAACAGACCGGGCCGGGTGACGCCGCGGCGGCGTTGGCGCACTTCCAGCGCGCTGCACTGCGGGCGCCCGATGCCGACACCGCGGAGCCCGCGCGCCGCTTCGGCCCGCGGCTCGGGAAGCGCACCGCGAGCACCGCCTGGGTCGCGCGCGCGCAGTTCGAGCTGGCAGAGCGCGGCGTGGAGCTCGCGCCGCTCGTCCCGCAGCCCACGGCCGGCGAGCAGCTCGGCGCGAGCACCGAGCTGCCGCGCCTCGCAGAGCAGCAAACGGCCCCCGATCCGTCGCGTGAGGTCGCGCAGGACACCGACAACCTGCTGCGCGTTGAAACGGCGGACATGCCGAACATCGACCTCTTCGTGCCCGGGGTGGACACGACAGTGGCGACGACTCGTGTGCACCTCTCGGTCGTCCCGTCCGAGGGGGTGCTGTTCGATCCGGACGCAGCTCCGCCGACCCTGTGGATCGTCGTCCCCCAAGGGGTCGGCATCGACCGCAACTTGCACACGCCCGCCGCGCGCGATCCGCTGGATCTGGCCCGCACCGCCTACGACGTCGACTTCGAGGTCCTCGCTGCGCCCGGAACACAGACTGCGGTGCTGCGCGGCTACGTCCTGGCGAACGTCCTGGACCGACAAGGCCGACGCACAGAGGTGCGCCGTGACCTGCGTATCCCGTGCACCGTGAGGCCCGGCGCTTGAATCGGCGCAGATCGGTCGTGGCGCTGCTGGCGCTCGGCGCTGCGAGCTCTGGCTGCGCAGCGTTGCTCCCGTCGGAGGACCCGCGGCCGATCGTGCGCGGGCCGTTCCCGACCCGGGTGATGTTGCCGCAGGCGCTGGTCTTCCCCGAGCCGCGCCCGCGGCGCCCGTTGGCGACGCCCGTGGGCGCCGTCACCGGCGGTGTCGTCGCGTCCTACGTCAGCATCTTCGAGTCCGCGCGCGTCGCTCCGGACGAAGTCGACCTGGACGCGGAGGTCCTGCACACGGCGGTGACCGGGCGCTTCGGCCTGGAGACCGAGACCGACGTCGAGGTCGAGCTCGCCGCGAGCTTCGCCAGCAGCGGCTTCATGGACGCCTTCGTCGACACGTTCCACGAGCTCCTCGGCTTGCCCGACGGCGCGCGCGATGAAGTCCCGCGGGACCAATACGCGTTGCGCCTCGGTCGGAGCGGCGTGACCGCTTGGGAGCGCTCCGAGGACGAGGTCGAGTTCATGGACCTGCCCGTGCGCATCACGCGTGTGCTGCGGCGGCCCGAAGGCGGCCTCGTGGGGCTCGCGCTGCGCGCTGGTGTGGAACTGCCCACCGGCGACGAAGCGGCGGGCACCGGCAGCGGCGGCGTCGACTGGGACCTGGGATTGATCCTGGAGCGCTCACGCGGCCGCTGGACGTTGAGCGGCGGCATCGACCTGGTCCTCGTCGATCCGGGCCAGTCGTTCCGCGCGGCGGGGATCATCCCCGACGACATCTGGATCGGCACCTTCGGCGCCGAGTACCGCTGGAACGACCGCATGTCGTGCCTCCTCGGGCTGCGCGCACGCACGCCGTTCACCGACGACATCGAGATCAAGGAGGCCGACCGTCCGATCCTCGATCTGGCGCTCGGAGTGGCGGGCGACGCAGGGAGTGGCCGCTGGTTCTGGGCCCTGCACGAGGACTTGATCGCCGACTCCGGCCCGGATGTGGCGTTCTCGGTCGGTTATCAGCTCGCGCGTTGACCGCGAGGTCACACCGCACACAGGAACTTCCCGACCGCATCGGCTTGCGCTTCACCGTCGCGCTCGCCGAGCGCCATCAAACGCTGGACGTAGTCGGGCTGGAACAGCACCGTCGACAGCAGCTCCTGACTGCGTGAGCCCCGAGTTCCGAGTCGCCGCGTCAAGAAGCGGAACATCCCTGGCAAGCGCGCCTCGAACTCGTTGGCGATGCGCCCGAGGTCCTCGGACGGGCGGATCACCGCCAGATCGACGCGCCGCAGGCCGAGCCGCTGGGGCTCCGGCGTGAACTCGATCAGGTGGTTGATGCGCTCGAGCATCAGCGCATCATGATCGAGCGCATCCAAGAAGATCGCGCTGAACAGGCTGCCTCCGATGTGCGCCGGTTTCGGCGGTCCTTCGAAGCGTTTGTTCGCGGCCTCGGAGCGGGTGGGCCGATAGCGCGTGCTGATCGCCAGGATGCGCCGCGCACCGAGGTGCACCGCAGGCGCCAGCGGCGCGATGAGGCGCACACCGCCGTCCCCATACCACTCACCGTCGACCTCGACGGACGGGAAGAACAGCGGCAGCGCCGACGACGCGAGCACGTGCTCGAGGCGCAGCTCGACCTGCATGCTGCGGCGCAGCGGCCGGTCCCAGTCCTGCACGGCGCGACCCTCGCAGAAGCTCGTCGTGCGCCCCGTGGCGTAATGCAGCGCAAGGAGGGCCACCGCTTCGACTTCGCCTTGGGCGATGTTGCTGCGGATCCCGAGCAGGCGCGAGTTCCCGTAGGCCTCCTGCAAGAACCTGCGCAAGGGCCGCGCATCGACCATGCCGCGGATCGGCTCGATCGTGGGGGCGAAGCCCACCGCCGTGCGCATCAGGACGCAGAAGGCGTGGTACGCCAACGGGAGTGAGCGCGCCTCGAAGACCCGCTGGACCTCGATCCGATTCCAGAGCTCGTGCAAGGACTCACACGCCGCAGCGAACGAGCCGCTGCGATTGGCGAGGTGTGCGATGTTGATCGCGCCGGCGCTCACGCCGGTCAAGAGCGGCGGAGCGAGCTCGGGGAAGCGTCGCCCGAGCGCACGCAGCACACCCGCTTGGTACGAGGCGCGAGCGCCGCCGCCGCCGAGGAACAGCGCGACGCCGCGGTTGTCGCAGCGCGATGCAGCGCGCTCTCGTTCTTGGACAGCGGCGGGATGGTCCATGTCGGGATTGTGCAACACCTAACGATTCGGTGAGGTCACTTGGTCGATCGAAACGGGGTAGGGTGCCGCGTAAGTCCATTTCGGCCACGCGCTCGCTTCGAACCATGAGAGTCCTCACCGGATCCGTACTCGCCCTCCTCGTCGGCGGCGTCGCCTATATGAACCTCACGACCCCGCCCCCGGGGGAGCAGGTCGGGCAAGGCGCAGCGGTGCCTGACGGGGCGACGCCCAGTCAGCCCGCCGACACGGTGGGCGGCGCCGGCAAAGCACAACCGGCTGCGATCGCTGCGGACAACACGTTGACGCCCGCTGAGGGCGAATCCGGCGATGACGGCGGCGACGGCGGCATCGCGATCGTCCCCCTGCGGACCGGCAGCGGCGACGAACAAGCGGCGCTCGACCGGATCGCGCTCGATGGGCCGGGCCTCGAGCGCTCCGCGCCGAAGCTCGCGGACTTCGATCCGATCCGCGACCGCGCGCGGTCCAGCGCCGACGAGAGCGCTCCGGAGGCGGGCTCCGACACCACTGCCTCGGAAGGCGAGGCGGTCCTCGAGGACCTGCTCGGCGTCGGCCGGCCGCGCAATGCCGAGCCCGTCGCTGCGACGGGCGAGCCTGTGGCCGCGGCGCCGGGAACGGTCGCCGTGCGCGTCACCGACACCGGCAGCGCGCCCCTGGCGGGCATCACGGTCGCGGTCGTCGAGCAGGGCGAGGCCAGCCCGCTCGTGACCGGCGCGACGGACGCAGACGGGCGTGTGCAGCTCGCGGGCCTGGAGCCGGGCCTCTACCAGCTCCAGGTCCCGAGCGCGGGTCTGCCCGACGGCTGGCTCGCGCCCTGGTACGCCGACCTCTGCCGCGGCGCGGCGACGCCCGCAGGCATCGGCACGCCGTGTTTTGTCGTGCTCGCGGACGGCAGCTCGCAGGCGCAGGAGCTCGCGCTCGTCCGCGCGGGCCGCGTCCAAGGCGAGGTGTTCGGCCGCGATGGAGCGCCGGCGAGCGACGCGCTCGTGCGCGTCGTGTACGACGCACCGGGCTACGAGTCGTGCCGCGCGATCACGCAGACCGACACCTCGGGCAACTACAGCTTCGAGCTCGTCCCGGGCAAGTACCGCATGGAGGTCGCGTTCCGCAGCGACGGTCCCAACGGTGGGGTCCCGCCCTTCGAGCCCCGCGCATTGGTGGTCCTCGAGGGTGAGCGCACGCGGATGGCGCCGCTGCGCGCGCCCGTGATCGTCGCCGCCGTGACGGAGACCGCTGCCCCCGAAGCCAAACCCGAGGTCGCCCCTTCGGCGCCCTCACTCGAGGCCTCGCGCCCAATCGAGCGCACCGCCGAGCGCACCGCCGCGAACCGGGAGGCGCCTCGCAAGGCCCCCGCGTCGAGCGCAGGCGCGATGGTCGAGCTCGAGCTCTTCGGGCGCGTCGTCTCGAACTTCGGCGAGCCGCTGCGCGATGTCGAGGTGCTGCTGCAAGAGGCGGCGTCGCAGGAGCTGCGCGCCAGCGCCCGCACCGACAGCAACGGCGAGTGGAAGGTCTCCGGTGTCACGGGCAAGTCGCTCGTGGCGATCGCGCGCGGCGAGCGCTTGCTGGCCTCGTCGCAGCCCGTCGCCGTGGCCGCGCAAGAAGGCCAACGCCGTGTGCGCGTGCAGGACTTCGTGGTCGAGGTCCGGCGTGTCTTCCAACTGCGCGGACGCATCGAGATCGCACAAGCCGAGCTCGTCAGCTTCCGCGACGAGCTCCTCGCGCGCGTCGGGGAGTCGGTGGAGCTCACGGACGAACACGTCCGGCGCGCTTATGTGCGCGGGCTGCGCCTCGAACAGCGGGCGGTCGGCGCGCGCCATGGACGCACGGTCGCGATCCTCGACGACGGCACGTTCTCGTGGTCCTGTGCGCTCCCCGCAGACGACGTCGAGTTCGTCCTGGAGTCGCGCGGCATGCGTACGGGCGGTCGCGCGGCGCGCACGCGCGTCGTCGTGACCCCTGCGGGTGACCGTACGCTCGAGGTGCAGATGCCCTTCCCGAGCGAGGCCAACCACGGTAGCGCCGCGACGGACGACGTGCCCCGCTCCTGAGCCTCTCTCACTGGCCTGAATAGCGGTACGCGGCCCAGTCACGGCTGGGTCGCCCGCTCGCGCGCAGCGCGCGGCTCGCCGCGGCCGTCGCCGCGGCCGGTGTCGCGCCGCGATCGAGCTCGGCGTGCAACGCCAGCGCAAACGCCCGCGCCGCACCGTCGTCGATCGGCCAGAGGGTCACGATGGCGCCGCGGGTCCCGTGGGCCAAGAACGTCCGCGCGAGGCCCAAGCCGCCCTCTCCGTCGAGCACTTCGCCGTCGGCCGTCGCGCACGCCGAGAGCACCACGAGCGGCAACGCCGGGGCGCGCCCAGCCAGCTCACGCGCGCTGAGCAGAGCGCCGTCGCTGCACTCCAGCGCGATCGGTGCGTGACCGGCGTGCAGGTCGCGCACGGGGTCCTGTGAAGGCACGAGGTGCGTCGCGACGTGGACCGGCGCGCGCCCGCCGAACGCCCGCAGCAGCGCCGACGGCGTGCAGCTCGCGCCTTGCAGGACACGCTCGACCTCGACCAACTGCGCGAGCTCGCTCAGCTCGCGCGTCGCTGCGGGCAGCCGCGCCGCGCCGCGTGCATCACACGGCGCGCCCGCGAGCACCCAGGGTGTGCGCCGCTCGAGCGGCTCGGCTTTGCAGCGCGGCAGGTGACCGGGCAGCACGCTGAGCGCTTGCAGGTCCGCGAGCCGGGCGCCGCCTGCGAGCGCCAAGAGGCCGAACGGCAGCCGCTCCAGGACCCCCGAGGCGACGACGGTCAGCGACTCCGTCGCCAGCTCGCTCGCGCCCGAAGACGCCGCGGTGCGCTGCGCCAAGGCCTCGAACAGCCGGCGCGGCAACAAGGCGCGCGCAAGTTCTGCGGCCAGCGCCTGTTCGGTCCCGCTGTCGCGCGCGAGCGTGGCCTGGCGCAGGCGCAGCACACCGCGCTCGATCGCGCTGCGGCCCAAAGGCAGCACCTCTCCGCTCGCGACACCCGCGGGGTCGACGTGCAGCGCGACGCTGAAGTCGGGGCCGACGACCCACGTCGCGAGCCCCAGGCTGGTCGCAGCGGCGTCGCTCAGGAGCTCTGCGAGCGTCGGATCGGCCGCGCCTTCGCGCAGGCCGCGGCTCTGCCAAACGAGCGCGACATGCGCCGCAGTGAGGGCCTGACCCGCGGCGAGCTCCGCGCGCGCCAGCAGCGCCAGCGCGTGCACCCCGACCCACTCGCCGAGGACCGAGCCGCGGCTCGTGGCGCGCTCGGACTCCCAGCGGCGCGCCGAATCGAGCGCCGTGCGCAGCATCGCGGCAGCATCGACAGGACGACCGAGCGCGAGGAGCGCCTCGCCGCATTGCACACGCGCCAGCGTCTCGCCGGCTCGCGAGCATCCGACCTCACCGGCGAGGAGGGGCGCGAGCCGCGTGAGGACTTGGCTCTGACGCCCCTCGACGAGGTCCAGCGCCGCGCGCGCGAGGATCGCGTGTTCGCTGCTGCCCTCGAGCTCCGCGGCGAAGCCGCGCGCAGCAGCGATCTGCCCCGTCCGCAGCGCCGCTGACGCGGACAGCGCCAGCCATTCCTCTCGGGCTTCGGGGCCGACGTCGTCGCCGAGGCCCATGTCCGCCGAATCGAGCGGGGGATGGTCCAGCAGGAACGCGGCAGCCTCGGCCGCGCGGTCGGCGTGCAGGAGGCTCGCCGCGTGCTCGCGCGCGAGCGCCCACGATGACTTGGGATCGCGGAATCTCGCGAGCTTCTCGATCACGGCTCGCACGGCGCGCGGGTCGCCTGCGTCGCGCTCCAGCGCCAGCAAACCCAGCAGCGCACGTTCGCGCCAGTCGTCGCGCTGCACGTATTCGGCGATCGCGGCCGCGTCGAGGAACGCCGCGCGGGCTTCGTCCGGCGCGCCGCGCGTCCGTGCGAGCCTGCCGATCAACCAGAGCGGCTCCAGGCGCGGCGTCGCAAAACCCGCGCTCGAGAAGCGGCGCTCGCTGCGCCGCGCCAGCGTCTCTGCCCGCGATAGGAGCTCTGCGGCGTCGTCGTCGACCGAGCGCCGCTCGGGCGCTTCGAGGAGCGCCAAGAGGAGCCGCGCCAGCAGCGCCTCCGCGCGCGCACACGGCATCACGTCGCGCAGGTGCTCCGACCCGGCGATGAGCTCGACGAGCTCGGCCTCGAGCTCTGCGGCGAACGCCAGGAAAGGCGGGGCCTCGCCGCTCTGATCCGCGGTGTCCCAAGCGACCCAACGCAGCCGCAGAGCTTCGAAGCGGCGGTCGAACTCGACGCCCGCGCGCAGCGACGCGTCATCGAGCGAGCGATAGAACGCGGCGACGTCCGCTGCGTCACGTCGGCCGTCTTCGCGTACCAGCGCTGCTGCGGCGGCGTCGAGGCGCGCGGCCGCCGAAGGGTCGCCGCCGCGCCACGCCTCCAGCGCAGCCAGCAGCTCTTCGATGCGCACAGCGGTATCGGCCTGCGCGTCATCTTGAATCGGCGCAGCGACGCCGCCCACTGCGAGCGTCAGCGCCGCAGAGGCAGACACGAACCAGCGCCGGAGCTCAGCGGGCACTGCCACTGCCGAGCAGCGCCGCGCGGTGCCACGCGTCGGTCTCGAAGCCCGCTGCATCGAGGTTCTGGACCTGGTCGCGCAGCGTCTCGCGCGCGAGGCGCTGCAAGACCTCCGGCGCTTCGATGACCTGGAAGCTCAACGTGCCCAGCGAGTGCTCGAGGCCGCCGCGGGTCGCGAAGCCCTCCCACTCGTAGTGCCCCGGCGCGAGCGGCGCGCCTGCGACCGCGGGCTCTGTCGCTTCGGCGGTGAACGTCACCGTGCCCGCGTCGAAGGCGCTGCCCGCGTGGCGGCGGACGACGACGCGGTAGGCCGTCGCCTCGGGCACCGCGCGCAGCACGTAACGCGGCGCGCTCGCAAAGAGGCCCACCGCGCCGTCCGGCGCAGCGAGCACTCGGCCGCGCGGATGGAGGAGCGGCTCGTCGACGGGGGCGCGCAGGAGCGGGCGCTCGGGCAGCGTCCCGACGTCGTGGCGCACGCGGACGGCTTCGATGCCGACGACCAGCGCCAGCGCCGCGGCGGCCAGCGGCGCCCAGCGCGCGAGGCTCGGCCGGCGGCGCGGCTCGCCGTCGTCGAGGGTGTCCTCTTCGAGCGCCTCGTCGCCGAAGTCGTGCGCGGGCGCGTCGAACAGCAGCGGCGACGGCGGCCGCTGGCGCAGGCCCGCGACCCAGGCGGCCTCTTCGGGGGCCGAATCCAAGTGGCGCTCGACGGCGCGCCGCCGGTCGAGCGGCAAGAGGCGCGCGCTGCCGCCCTCCGCGGGCCCGCCGCCGAAGCTGTACAGGTCCTCGGCCGGCGGCACGCTCGCCTCGCGCACCTCGCGCCGGCGCAGCCCGCGCCCGAGCCAGGCCTCGGCCGCGCGCAGCCGCGCGAGCCGCGGACCCAGCACCGGGTGCGCCAGGAGCTCCCTGACCTTGGCCTCCGGCAGCTCGTCCCAGCGGGTCAGGAGCGTCGTCGCCCGCGGGTCGTCGCCGGCGAGCTCGGCCAGGGAATCCGGGAGTTGGAGGTGCGAGAGGGGACCTTCGTGCATGGGGGGCGGCACCTTTCCGAAACATCCGCAGCCGAGGCCGCGCGCGGGGCAGGAATCCCGGGGATTCCCGCGCGCAGGGCTCACTCCGCGGCGAGCTGCTCCAACGCGAAGTGGTTGAGGAGCACCCGCCGCAGGTTCAGCGTCGCGCGGCGGATGCGGTACTTCGTCTGTTCGATCGAGATGTCGAGCGCGTCGGCGATGTCGTGGATCGTCTCTCCGTTGACGAAGCGGCGCTCGAGGAGCGCGCGGTCCTCCTCGGTGACCTCGCGCAACGCTTCGCGCACGACGCCACCGACCTCGCTCGCCGCCGCGACTTCGTCGGGGCTGGGCGCTTCGTCCACGCGGTCGGGCAGCTCGTCGCCCGCCACAGCGACGCGCGGGCGAAAGCGCGCGCCCTCGCGCCGCTTCACGTCGACGCAGCGACACCACGCCACGCGGTACAGCCACGTCGAGAACATCCCGCGCTCGGCGTCGAAGGCGTCGCGGTCGAGGCGCTCCAGCACGAACAGCACGAGGTCCTGGTACAGGTCCTCGCGCACCGCGACGTCGGCCTCGAAGTGCGCGACGCAGTGCAGGAGGAGCGGCTTGTAGCGCTCCAAGAAGGCGGTGACGGCGTCTTCGCGCCGCGCCCGCAGGCCGTCGATGAGCTGGGCCTCGTCCAAGGGTGGGGCGGGGCGGCGCCCCCTCGCGCAGTGCCCCGACTGGGCCTCGGGATAGAAAACGGACACGGGGCGCTGCAACCGTGCGCTCGGCGCGGGCCGCGGTTTTGTCCGGGGCAGCCCTAAGTGCCCGCCGAATGGGGGGTTAGAGCGCTGCGTTGCAGCGGGCTCGCGGCGCCAGAGGGGGCCTCCGCCGGCCCTCGCGTCCCGCCGTCGGCCCCGCGCCGGCAGACGATGGAGTCCAGTTGAGCCCCCTTCGCCTTCCGTTCCGGGCTGCTGCCTCTAGGCCAGCGGGGGGCGCGAACCTATCATCGTTGCCCTCGCAACGCGCCGGGAAAACCCGGGTGTGCGCGGGGGCCCGCCGACCCGGGCCGATCGAGGGTCGCCGACCACCCGAGACCGCCGCCGCACCGGCGCCGGAGCCGCCTTGAAGGACGTCATCATCGCCAGCGCCTGTCGGACCCCGATCGGCAAGTTCCAGGGGGCCCTCGCGGGGTTCCGGGCGCCCGAGCTCGGGGGCCTCGCCGTCGCCGAGGCGATCCGCCGCGCTGGCATCGAGCCCGGCCACGTCGAAGAGGTCATCCTCGGCAACGTGCTGCAGGCCGGCCTCGGCCAGAACCCGGCGCGTCAGGCCGCGCGCGCGGCGGGTGTGCCCGACACCGTCGGCAGCCTCACGATCAACAAGGTCTGCGGGTCGGGCCTGAAGGCTGTGATGCTCGCGGCGCAGGCGATCCGCGCGGGCGACGCCGACTGCATCGTCGCGGGGGGCATGGAGAGCATGACCAACGCGCCGTACCTCGTGCCCGACGCGCGCGCGGGCGCGCGCCTCGGCCACGCGCAGCTCCTCGACGCGATGATCCAGGACGGCCTGTGGGACGTCTACAACAACTTCCACATGGGCATGACGGGTGAGCTCGTGGCGGAGAAACACGGCATCACCCGCGCCGAGCAGGACACCTACGCCGCGGAGAGCCACCGCCGCGCCGCCGACGCCGAAGCCGCCGGGCGCTTCAACGCCGAGCGCTTCACGGTGTCCATCAAGCAGCGTAAGGGCGACCCGATCCAATTCACGCAGGACGAAGGCCCCCGGGCCGGAATGTCCGCCGAATCGATCTCCGGCCTCAAACCGGCGTTCAAGCCGCAGGGTGGCTCGGTCACTGCGGCGAACGCTTCGTCGATCAACGATGGCGCTGCGGCGCTCGTCGTGATGAGCGCGGACCGCGCGAAGGCGCTCGGTGTGAAGCCGCTGGCGCGGATCACGCACTACGCGACCGGCGGCTGCGCGCCCGAGTGGGTCATGATGGCGCCCGAGCGCTCGATCAGCGCCTGCGCGGCGAAACACGGCCGCAAGCCGGCGGACTTCGACCTGCACGAGATCAACGAGGCGTTCAGCGTCGCGGCCATCGCGCTGCAGCGCGTGCTGGGCCTCGATCCGGCGAAGGTCAACGTGAACGGCGGCGCCGTGGCGCTCGGGCACCCGATCGGGGCCTCGGGCGCGCGCATCCTCGTCACGCTCCTGTCCGCGATGCAGCAGCGCGGCGCGCGCACGGGGATGGCGTCCCTGTGCCTCGGCGGCGGCAACGCGGTGTCCCTCGGCGTGGAGGCGGTGTGAGATGAGCGCAGAGCCGTACTACAAGTCCGTCGCCGTCGTCGGCGCCGGCACGATGGGCAACGGGATCGCCCAGGTCTTCGCGACGATGGGCAGCCGCGTGCTCCTGATCGACGCGAACGAAGACGCATTGCGCAAGGGCGTCGAGAGCGTCCGCGGCAGCCTCGCGCGCGTCGTGAAGAAGGAGCAGCTCACCCAGGCTGCCGCCGACGCCGCCCTCGGCCGGATCAAGCCCACGACGCAAATTGCCGATCTCTCCGACGAGATGCTCGTCGTCGAGGCCGTTTCGGAGCGCAAGGACGTGAAGGGCGCGGTGTTCCGCCAGCTCGACGCGGCGGCACGCCCTGACACGATCCTGGCGACGAACACGTCCTCGATCTCGATCACCGAGATCGGCGCGTTCACGAAGCGCGCCGACCGCGTCATCGGGATGCACTTCATGAACCCGGTGCCCGTGATGAAGCTCGTCGAGGTCATCCGGGGGCAGGAGACGAGCGACGCGACGACCCGCAGCGTCATGGAGTGCTCCGAGGCGCTCGGCAAGGTCCCGGTCGAAGCGAACGACTTCCCGGGGTTCGTGTCGAACCGCGTCCTGATGCCGATGATCAACGAGGCGATCTTCTGCCTCATGGAAGGCGTCGCGACGCGCGAGGGGATCGACACCGTCATGAAGCTCGGCATGGCCCACCCGATGGGCCCGCTGACGCTGGCGGACCTGATCGGCCTCGACGTGTGCCTCGACATCCTCGAGGTCCTGCACAAGGGCCTCGGTGACGACAAGTACCGCCCGTGCCCGCTGCTGCGCCGCTACGTCGCGGCGGGGCGCCTCGGGCGTAAGTCCGGCAAGGGTTTCTACGACTACCAGTGAGCGCCGCGATGACGACGACCGGAACGACGATGGGGCTGTGTTTCGAGCTCGGTGAAGAGCTGGCGATGGTCCAGACCGCCGCGCGCGACTTCGCTGACGGCGTGTTGATGCCGCTCGCGACACAGCACGACCGCGAGGCGCACATCGACGATGCCGTGTACCGGCAGCTCGGTGAGCTCGGGTTCTGGGGCCTCACGCTGCCCGAGGAGTACGGCGGTGCGGGGATGGGCTCGCTCGCCCTCGCGATCGTGCTGGAGGAGCTGAACCGTGCGTGCGCTGCGACGGGTGTCGCGGTGTCGGTGCACAACAGCTTGCTCTGCGCCCCGCTGATGAAGTTCGGCACGAAGGCGCAGAAGGAGCGCTGGCTGCCGAAGCTCGCGACGGGTGAGGTGCTCGGCGCGTATTCGTTGTCCGAGGCGGCCTCGGGCTCCGACGCGGCCGCGCTGCGCGCGACGGCGAAGCGCGACGGCGACCACTGGGTGCTCAACGGCACGAAGATGTGGGTCACGACGGGCGACCGCGCGGGCCTCTTCCTCGTGTACGTGCGCACGAACCCCGACGTGCCGAAAGCGAAGGGCATCACGGCGTTCCTGCTGCCGCGCGAGACACCGGGTGTGTCGATCGGCAAACACGAGCTCAAGACCGGCATCCGCGGTTCGGCGACGACCGAGGTCATCCTGGACAACGTGCGCCTGCCGGCGGACGCGATCCTGGGCGAGGTCGACCGCGGCTTCCCGATCGCGATGGACACCCTCGCGGGCGGGCGCATCGGCATCGGCGCGCAGGCCGTCGGCATCGCGCAGGCGTGCCTCGACGCGTCGGTGAAGTACGCGCAGGAGCGCGAGCAGTTCGGCAAGCCGATCGGCCACTTCCAGGCCATCCAGTTCAAGCTGGCGGACATGTCGATGAAGCTCGAGGCGGCGCGCTTGCTGGTCCGTAAGGCCGCGTGGATGCGCGACCGGGACATGGAGTGCAACCGGGAGTCCTCGGAGGCGAAGCTCGCGGCTTCGCTCGCTGCGAACTTCTGCGCGGACGAAGCGGTGCAGATCCACGGCGGCGCCGGTTACACGGACCACTTCCACGTCGAGCGCCTCTTCCGCGATGCGCGCATCACCGAGATCTACGAAGGCGCCAGCGACGTGCAGCGCATCGTGATCTCCCGCGCGCTCCTGCGCTGAGCCCCGGGTCCACCATGACACAGCGACCCGAGCGCGACATCCTCAACATCGAAGAAGCGGCGGCGCTCCTCGGTGTGAGCGTCAAGACCTTCAATCGCGTCTTGCACACGGACAACCTCCCCGCCCGCAAGATCGGGCGGGAGTGGAAGTTCTCGCGCCAGGCGCTCATCGACTGGGTCGGCGCGGGGCGCTCCCAGGAGTTCTACCGCGACGAGAAGGGGCGCCCGCAGGACGGGACCCGCCGGACCGAGGGCTGGCACATCGAGATCGAGTGAGCGACATGACACAACTCTCCGAAAACGGGCTGGACCTCGGCGAGGTCGCCTACGAGCTGCCCGCGATCCGTCACGGCCTCGATCTGACCGAGGAGCAGGTGATGGTGCGCGACATGGTGCGCGAGTTCGCGCGCGAAGAGCTCGCGCCGATCGCGCACGACATCGACGAGCACCACCGCTTCCCGAAGGACAAGTGGGAGCGCATGGTGGAGCTCGGCTTGCCGGGGATCCCGTTCCCGGAGGCCCTCGGCGGCTCGGACGGCGGCACGCTCGCGTACGCGATCGCGGTCGAGGAGATCGCGAAGGTGTGCGGCTCGACGGCGCTGACGCTCGCGGCCCACGTGAGCCTCGGCACCTATCCCATCTTCAAGTGGGGCGGGCAGAAGCTGCGCAGCATGTACGTGCCCAAGCTCATCTCCGGTGAGTACATGGGCGCGTACGGCTTGACGGAGCCGTGGGCGGGCTCGGACTCCGGCGGCACGCGCACGACGGCGGTGCTCGACGGGGACCAGTACATCCTCAACGGCCGCAAGTGTTTCATCACCAACGCGAACCACGCGGGCGTGTTCATCTGCACGGCGGTCACCGACAAGAGCCTCGGGCCGAAGGGCATCAGCGCCTTCGTCGTGCCGCGTGACACACCCGGCTTCTCGATGGAGAAGGGCGAGGTCAAGCTCGGCATGCGCGGCTCCGACTGGGCGAGCCTCGTGTTCGAGGACGCGCGCATCCCGCGCGACCACCTGCTCGGGCCGGAGGGCCAGGGCTTCAAGACCTTCATGAAGACGCTCGAAGGCGGCCGCATTTCGATCGCGGCGCTCTCGCTCGGCTTGGCGGAGGGCGCCTTCGAGTGCGCGACCCGCCACGCGACCGAGCGCGAAGCCTTCGGCGGCACGCTCAGCGACCAGCAAGCCGTGCAGTTCAAGCTGGCCGACATGAAGGTGCAGATCGAAGCGGCCCGCCACCTCGTCTACCACGCCGCGCGCCTGAAGGACGCCCACCAGCCGTACGGCCCGGAGGCCTCGATGGCGAAGCTCTACGCCTCCGAGATCGCGATGAAGGTCACCTACGACGCGATCCAGGTCTACGGCGGCTACGGCTTCAGCCGCGAGTACCCGGTCGAACGCATGTGGCGCGACGCCAAACTCTGCACGATCGGCGAAGGCACCAGCGAGATCCAACGCATCATCATCGGCCGCGACGTCCTCCGCACCTTCAAAGCCTCCGTCTAAGAGGTAGGTACCAGGTACGAGTTTGCGGCGCGGCGCGCCATGGCGGTCCACTCGCGCGCGCAGCGCGCGATTGGACCGCCATG